>NZ_CAJJWO010000022.1 GCF_905196875.1 uncultured Parabacteroides sp.
AAGGCATGGCAGAGTTTTGCCAAAGGCATGGCAGAGTTTTGCCAAAGGCATGGCAGAGTTTTGCCAAAGGCATGGCAAAAGGATTAAATGCCTAACGAACAAAATAGCCTCCCCGATAAAGCATGACTGCCGTACCGGGGAGGCTATTTTTATAAGTTATAATCAGTTCATTTAAAATGGTACTTCTCCCAGGTATATACTTTGGGAGATTCCTTTATAAAAGGAATTACCGCTTTCCGGTCTTCCTTACTCAGATATAAAGGAGTGGTGTAAGTAGCTGTCAATGTCAGGTTATCCGGACTCAAGGTATACTGTATCAGGTCCATATCCAAACGGGATGCGGCATCCTGAAAGGCATTACTATTTTTGTCGGTATCGTCTTTGATAAACCAGTCGGCATCCACCGGTGTAAACAGGTCGGATACGGCCAACGGCTGCCATTCTGTGGTAAAAAACTCGATCTGGCTGTCTGCCACCGGACCGTTTACCGTTCTTATCATACAGATAACATTCGTGTTATTCACCAAAGGCAAGAGCTTCATTTCTATTGAGCTCCGCTCGGTAGCCTGCAATAACAAATAATCCGAAGTCAGCTTCTTCAGTGAGGAAGAGCCGTTCATCGTATTCTTCAACGTAGCATCTTTACCTGATTTATACAAATCAACCAAATCCTTACGCCAGGCATTTTCCAGCTGGGGAATATTCTGGTCGGGCATCGAGATAAATAAAGCATCCATCTCCTGTGCCTTCACACCCAAAGCTAAAGCACAAATCAATATAGAAAAAATAAGTCGTTTCATTTACTTTTCATTTTTTATTATATCGGTAAAGTCTGACCAGTCTTCTACCTTAAAGGCTCTGATATCCCTTACCGATTTTCTAAACCATTCAATACCGGCCAACCAATCATCCAAACCTGTAAGGTCAGGCGAGACCTGCACTTTATCTCCTGTTTTCATATCCTGTAATATTTTGTATCTACAAAAATAATAGAATAACCTTTAGCGTGTACCCAGATATAGGAATATCATTCCTAATAATACTAAAAAGAGGTCTATCGCCTTGCTCTTTAAGTTTTTTTCATGGAAGAAGATCGCTCCGGCAATGAAAGTGACAAGTACGTTGCTACGACGTATCATGGATACGATCGAGATCATCGAGTCGGGGAAACTTAAGGCATAGAAGTAAATCCAGTCGGCAATGATCAGAAAGACGGAGATAAAAACAATATTCCAGTGCCAAACGAACGGTGTACTCTTTTTCCGTTGAGGATACCACAGCAACAGCAGGATCGGCAACATGATAAGGCACTGATAGACATTGAACCAAACCTGCACCGTCATCACATCCATCGTTCCCATCAGGTATTTGTCGTATAAACCGCTCATGGCTCCGGTCAGGATGGATATCACCGTAAAAAAGATCCATTTGTTATGGGTGAAGTGAATCCCCTCCTTCTTTCCCGAAGATGAAAGCAGATAGAAAGAAGCAATCGAGAGCAATACTCCGATCCATTGATACAAATTCAGCCGTTCACCGAATATAACCATTGCTCCGACTAAGGTTAGAACAGGCTGTGTCGCCTTGATGGGCCCCGTTATGGTTAGCGGCAGATGCTTTAAGGCAAAGTAACCGGATATCCATGAGGATAAGACGATGACAGCCTTGATAAATACAGCCACATGCGTTTCGAAAGAAACACGCGGCACATAAAACATTGTATCGTCCAATACGGATGTACAAAACGACAGGATTATAAAAGGAACGAAGATAAGGCTGCTTATCAACGTATTCAGGAACAATACCGGAATTACGGCATTCCCATTCAGGGAAATCTTTTTATTCACCTCATAGCATCCCAGCAGGAATGCGGAGGCAAATGCTAATGCTACCCACATAAATATTAACTATTAAACAATTCTTCGGGATATGTTACATCCACGAGATAAAGTGCATGCCCTGGCACGGAAGTACCGGCTTTGCATCTGTCTTTTGCCTCTATTACTTTACGAAAACCTTCTATTGTCAATTTGCCCCGTCCCACTTCCAATAGAGTACCGACGATAGCCCGCACCATATTACGCAGAAAACGATCTGCCTGTACGGTAAAAACCCAGACATTCCCTTCCTGCTCCCATCCGGCCTTATAGATACGGCAGTTATTCGTCTTCACATCTGTATGCAACTTGCTGAAGCTGGTAAAATCGACAAAATCGAATAAGACCGTACAGGCTTCATTCATCGCTTCAAAGTCCAGTTTGCCCGTCATCTTATAAACCAGGTCGTAATTGAACGGGTCTTTATGAGTGGTGATATAATATTTATAGGTACGGGAAGTGGCATCGAAACGGGCATGCGCTTCCGGCCGCACCGGGACGATCCGGTAAATGGCAATATCTTTCGGAAGCAGACGGTTCAGCTTCTCCGCCAGGAAAGGCAGATCGGCAATCGGCTCGTCCCAATCGAAATGAGCAATCATCGTACGGGCATGTACACCGGCATCCGTACGCCCGGCCCCAACGATGGGAACAGGCCGGCGAAACAAAGTGGCCAGTGCCTCTTCTATGCATTGCTGCACGGTTATACCATTGGGTTGCACTTGCCAACCACTGAAATTCTTACCGTTATATCCAAGATATATAAAGTAGCGATTCACGTCCGGATCTGTTTGCTTTTTATTATTCGGTGCAAAGGTAACAGAATTCTCGCCAGGAGATTGCCTGAACGCTCAAAAAAGTGTACTTTTGCGCTCTCAAATCGTTAAAACAAAACTATCTGACATGTTTGAAACATTGCTTCAGTCCTCCTATTTCTCCCTGTTCCTGATCGTTGCATTGGGATTCATTTTAGGCAGGATACAGATTAAGGGTTTATCGCTCGACGTCTCTGCCGTCATTTTTATTGCACTTTTGTTTGGTCATTTCGGAGTGATTATCCCTAAAGAACTGGGAAACTTCGGATTAGTGTTATTCATCTTTACCATTGGTATACAGGCCGGTCCCGGATTCTTTGACTCGTTCCGGTCGAAAGGGAAAACACTGATCATACTGACCTTATTGATCGTCGGCTCTTCCTGTATCACCGGACTTGTATTCAAATATCTCCTGGATATCGACACCCCCAGCCTGGTTGGGTTGATAGCCGGAGCGTTGACCAGTACACCCGGTCTTGCTGTTGCAATCGATTCGACTCAATCATCCTCCGCATCCATTGCTTATGGTATCGCTTATCCGTTCGGGGTGATCGGAGTTATCTTGTTTGTCAAACTATTGCCGAAGATATTGCGTATCGACCTGATGGCTGAAGCAAAAGCTCTTGAAGCTAAAAGAAAAGGGAAATACCCTCCTTTACATACGGCTGCGTTCCGTATCGTAAACAGCAATATCTGTGGTAAGACACTGGCTCAGTTACAGATCCGCAGCATGACGGGAGCTGTTGTGTCACGTATCAAACATAACAAAACAACATCTATCCCTACTGCCCAGACCGTATTGGTTGAAGGCGACCTGATCAAAGCCGTCGGTAACGATAAATCGCTGGAACAACTGGAAATATTGGTAGGCGAACGCATTAAAGACGATCTGCCTTTCGGCAGCACCCAAGAGCTTCAGTCTATGCTGATCACGAACAAAAGTGTGATCAACAAGACACTGGGTTATCTGAATTTACAAGGGAACTTCAACTGTACGGTTACCCGCATCCGCCGAAGCGGTATCGACCTTCCTCCCGAACCCTCCCTGGCTCTGAAATTCGGTGATAAACTGATGATTGCCGGTGAAAAAGAAGATTTGACAGAAGTTGGACAGGTACTCGGCAATGACGAAAAAAGACTTTCCGATACCGACTTCTTCCCGATTGCCGCCGGTATCGTATTGGGTGTCTTGTTCGGGAAGCTGAACTTGTCATTCTCCGACTCGTTCTCATTCTCTCCGGGCCTTACCGGAGGTATTCTGATGGTAGCCCTTATATTAAGCGCAATAGGGAAAACAGGGCCGATCGTTTGGTCTATGTCCGGATCAGCCAACCAATTGCTCCGTCAATTAGGTCTGTTATTGTTCCTCGCAGAAGTTGGAACGTCGGCCGGAGTAAACCTGGTATCGACCTTCCAGGAGAGCGGTTGGACATTGTTTGGAGTAGGAATGGCAATAACTATGGTACCGATGCTTATCGCTGTCGGTTTCGGATACTGGGTTTTCAAGATCAACATCCTCGACCTGATCGGAACGATTGCCGGAGGTATGACCAGTACACCCGGACTTGCAGCAGCCGATTCGATGACCGATAGTTCGGCTCCGAGCATTGCTTACGCAACGGTTTACCCGATCGCGATGGTGTTCCTGATCCTGTTTATCCAATTAATTGCCGGTTTGATCGTCTAATCTCTCCCTATTATAAAAAAACAAAGGCTTGCAAGCTTGATTTTTAGCTTGTAAGCCTTTGTTTTATATTTTTTATCTTATATTTGCAGATACCATAAACAACATTTCTATGACTATGCAAATGAACCAACAATTTGACCTTGCCTTCAACTTCCTGCAGAACACCGGTACACACCTCTTCCTGACAGGAAAGGCAGGAACCGGAAAAACAACATTTCTGAAAAGATTAAAAGAGGTCTCCCCAAAACGAATGATCGTTGTAGCTCCCACAGGGGTAGCAGCCATTAATGCCGGTGGCGTTACGATCCACTCTTTCTTCCAGTTGCCCTTCGGCCCTTATATTCCTTCAGCCAACAAAACCGGGAGCCAGTCGAGCAACTTCTCTAATAAATTCAGCCGGGACAAAATCAATATTATCCGCAGCATGGATTTATTGGTGATAGATGAAGTCAGCATGGTACGTGCCGATCTGCTGGATGCGATAAGTGATGTACTTTGCCGTTACAAAGATCATTCAAAACCTTTTGGAGGCGTGCAGCTACTGCTTATCGGTGACCTGCAACAGCTTGCGCCCGTCGCCAAAGATGAAGAATGGAACCTGTTGAAAGAGCATTATGCTTCGACGTTCTTCTTCGACAGCAAAGCACTTTCTGAAAGTACCTATTTCAGCATCGAACTCACACATGTCTACCGCCAAAGCGATAGTGTATTTATCAACCTGTTGAACAAAATCCGGGAGAACTGCTTCGATGATGAAACCCTCCGGATGCTCAACCAGCGGTATGCTCCCGACTTCAGACCTGATGACAAACTAGGGTATATCACCCTTACGACACATAATTACCAGGCCCAGCAAATCAACAACCGGAAGCTAGCCGAGTTACCCGGTAAATCATACAGGTTCACGGCCGAGATAAATAATGATTTCCCGGAATACTCCTATCCGACAGATGATAACCTGGAACTGAAATGCGGTGCCCAGGTAATGTTTGTGAAGAATGATTCCTCGGGCGATCATCGTTACTATAACGGGAAAATCGGAAAGATTGTCTTCATCAACCCGAACAAAATCACCGTCGTAGGAGAAGATGGAAACGAGATACAGGTTGAAAAAGAGACCTGGAGCAACGTTAAATACACGATCAATCCGGAAACGAAAGAGATTACGGAAACGATCGCCGGAACATTCAGCCAATATCCATTGAAAACGGCTTGGGCCATTACGATCCATAAAAGTCAAGGGCTTACCTTCGAACATGCTATTATCGATGCTTCTGCCGCTTTCTCACACGGACAGGTATATGTAGCGCTTAGCCGTTGCAAAACATTGGAAGGTTTGGTTTTAAGCAGTCCGATCACCCGTAACGCCATGATCAAGGACTTACGGATACAAGAGTTTTCTTCTTCCGTAGCCGATAAGCAACCAGGGAAAGAACAGCTTGAAAAGGCACAGCAACATTATTTCGAAGAATTGGTAACCGATCTTTTTAACTTCGCCTCTATCCAGCAACGCCTGCAATATGCCGCTTATATGGTTTATACTCATTTGCAAAAGTTATATCCGGAACTCAACACGCAATATGCCAATACCCGCGATGCATTCCGCGATGTAATAACAGAAGTGGGCGGACGTTTCCAACAACAGTTGAGTCGTATGATTTCAGGAAATCCGAATTACCAACAGGATGAAATGATCCAGGAACGTGTCAGGAAAGGAGTAGCTTACTTTATAGAACGCATCGACAGCCTGTGCTCTTCCCTGGAAGAGAATTCTGCCGTTGAAATAGACAATAAAGAGAGCCGGAAAGCGGTAAACAATGCGATCGGCAAATTCACCGAGGAGCTTCATCTGAAGCAAGAGACGTTGAAAGCATGCAAGGAGGGTTTCAGTGTCACCCGCTATCTCTCAGCCAGATCGAAAGCGGCAATCGAACCAACAGCTTCAGCAAAGAAACGTCCCGAACGTTCCTCGCAACCGGCTAAGGTCACTGTCTCAAGCGACATACTACATCCGGAGCTTTACAACAGTATCAAACGGTGGAGGTATGAACTGGCAACAGAAAAAGAATTACCTCCCTACACAATTCTGCAACAAAAAGCATTACTGGGAATTGTAAACACATTACCTACTAATTCAAGGGAACTACTGGCAATACCCGGAATCGGAAAGAAAATTATCGAGAACTATGGAAGTATACTACTGAGACTTGTAAAGGAATATACAGAAAAACAGGAGTAACATTCCCTCTTTATTTAACAACAAAATCGTGTATTTGTATATCTTCTTCATCGGAAGATCATGACCAGGAAAACGTTTTATAGATTATTGCCCGGTTTTAAAGAAAACAACAAGTCCTAGATAATTTCAATATTATCCAGGACCTGCAAGATATTTCTATTTCTTCAACTCAAACCCTAACATCATTCCATCGTACTCACTGGCCAATTTATTGACCATTTTCAACGTAGAGTTATCGGATATAGAGGATATTTTAGTTAGAAAATCAAGCAGCTTATCTGCATTGAACAACAACGATAACTCATCGCCGGAGATAACGACATGAGCTGTCAGAGTGGTCACTTTCAGTTTTCCACCCAAAGCATATTTCAGTTCAACCGTCTTCTCATCCGGATTAACAGAGAAAGTGCCTTTCAAGGTTTTCTTCTTCAATGCATTCGTAAATGTACTGTCACTATTGAATACATAATTGAACATACCTTCAACTATACCAACCTTAGCACAATATGTTTTCAGCTTCTTTTCCAATTCACCGGCAGCTACACTTCCGGCAACATTCTTCAAGGCGTTATCTCCTTCCAGCTGAACAGCCGGATTCGTATACGTCCACGTTCCCGCCAGATTCTCAACGGTCAATTTCTTACCTCCCGTCACGGATGTCACCGCATCTTTTACTGTAGACGAGTTCAACAGGTCTTTCAACGATTGTCCGTAAGCCTGACCGGATACAGACAGCAGGCTGCATACAGCAACCATTATAATCCACACTTTTTTCATTTCTCTAGTTTTACTCTTTTAAAAAACATACAAAGATACAAATATTATCCCTACATTTGTTTCTTGCTTTTATTTACACAGGGAAAGATCTTAAACTTAATAACATAAGTCTTATGAGAAATTTAATTAAACGCATTTTCATCATGCTTATTTGCTCATTTGCGTATCTGAACGGACAAGCGGCAATCGATCCGTCAGTTGTACAATCGACAATCAAGGCGCTGACAGCCAAAGACAACAACAAATCTGGTATTGAAAAAGGTGTCACACAAGTAGCCCGTCTCTGGCAACAGGCAGATGGAGACAACACGGCCTTCCAAACCTTCTGCGAGGCAAACTACATCGCCAATCCGGACGAAAAGTATCAGGTATTCCTCAAGATCAGTGACTACCTGGAAGGTATCGACGGACATTTCAACGAAATGTCTTTACGCCTGCAAAAAAGCCTGCATCTGGATAATGGGCCGCTGCTTCCTATCGATGAGAAGTTCGGTTCCTACAGTCCGTCTACTCACCTCAGTGACGATTTATATAACAACAAGATCGCTTTCATCATTGCCCTTAACTTTCCTCATCTTACACTAGATGAAAAAGAGGCACTCGGTCCCGACCGTAAAGCCTGGGCCTATGCCCGCATGGGGGACTTGTTCACCGAACGTATTCCGGCTTCTCTGCAACAAGTAGTTGCCAATGCCGGAAGTGATGCTGACATTTATATTTCCCAGTACAATATTTATATGGGACATGTACAAAACAAAAAGGATCAGTTCTTGTTTCCTAAAGACATGATATTGTTATCGCACTGGAATCTGCGCGACGAGATCAAGGCCAACTATAATAAAGGTAAAGAGGGACTGGATAAACAACGCACCGTTTATGAGGTAATGAAACGGATCGTATCACAGGAGATACCGGTCGAAGTGATCAATTCGGGTACCTACGATTGGAATCCGTATCGCAACACGATCAGTCAGGACAAGAAAGAAGTTAAGGCAACTCCCGAGTCGACTGTCCGTTATCAGAAAATGCTGAACAATTTCAAAGCAATGCAGGATATTGATAAATATACCGGCGATACTTTCATCGACCGAAATTTCAACGACAATATGGAAGTTTCCCTCCAGGACGTTGAAAAGTTATTCGACGAATTCCTGTCTGCCCCTGAACTGAAAGAGGTCGGCAAAATGATTTCCAAACGGCTCGGACGAAAACTGGAAGCCTATGATATCTGGTACGACGGTTTCAAAGCACGCAGTAATCTCGACGAAACAAAACTGGATGCACAAACTCAAGCCCTTTATCCCGATGCTGCCACACTGGAGAAGAAACTGCCGGATATCCTGATGAAACTTGGCTTCAATGCCGAACGTGCCAATTATCTGGCTGACAAGATCGCCGTAGATGCAGCACGTGGTTCGGGACATGCTTGGGGGGCAGCTATGAAAGGGCAGCAATCCCATCTACGCACCCGTATCCCAGTAACCGGAATGAATTATAAAGGATACAACATAGCTATCCATGAGTTCGGCCATAATGTGGAGCAAACACTATCACTTTATGACGTAGATTATTATATGTTGAGCGGTGTTCCGAACACTGCCTTTACCGAAGCATTAGCCTTTGTATTCCAGAAACGTGACCTCGAAATATTAGGCATTACTGATCCGAATCCGGATAAAAAAGCGATGGATGTCCTGGATAAGATATGGAGCATGTACGAAATATGTGGTGTTTCCATGTTAGATATCTCCGTTTGGAAATGGATGTATGCCCACCCGGAAGCAACTGCCGAACAACTGAAGGAGGCAACAATCGGATTATCGAAAGATATATGGAATAAATATTATGCACCGGTATTCGGTGTAAAAGATGAAACGGTATTGGCTGTTTATTCGCATATGATCAGTTATCCGCTGTATCTATCGGCCTATGCATTCGGACAGATCATCGAATTCCAACTCGACCAGTATCTGGAAGGTAAAGATTTCGCCAACGAAGTCGAACGTATCTTCCGCCAGGGACGCCTTACCCCGAACCAATGGATGATACTGGCAACCGGAAGTCCGCTCACTGTCGAACCCATGCTGGAAGCTGTAAGAGAAGTTATCAAGTAAATAAGATAAAATGATATTCTCAAATCGCGCCACAACTGTAAATGAAAACGACGGACTACCGTTACCCAAGCGTTACTGGGCCATCTTAGCCACAGCTTTAGGAGTAGGAATGTCGGTGATAGACGGAACCATTGCCAACGTTGCATTACCGACCATAGCACGCGACCTGGGAACATCACCGTCTGTAACGATCTGGGTAGTCAATGCCTATCAGCTGGCCATCACCATTTCGCTTCTCTCCTTCTCTTCGTTGGGAGACATTTACGGTTACCGGAAGATTTACTTATCAGGAATCTTGCTGTTCAGTATCACATCTGCCATCTGTGCTTTGGCTGATTCGTTTTGGATGCTGACTGCTGCACGTATATTACAGGGATTCGGAGCTGCTGCCATCACCAGCGTGAATACGGCGTTGCTCCGGATCATTTATCCAAAACGTTTTCTTGGTCGTGGGATGGGTATTAATGCACTGGTTGTTGCAGTATCCATCGCCGCAGGACCAACTATAGCCTCTATCATTTTATCACTCGGTTCCTGGCACTGGCTCTTTGCAATCAATATCCCGATCGGGATTGCAGCTTTTGTGATCGGGATGATGCACTTACCCGCAAATCCTATAAAGGTAATTGGCAGACGCTTCGATAAACTCAGTTGTGTAATGAACGCTTTTACCTTCGGATTGTTGATTTTCTCACTTGAAGGTATTGCTCACAAGGAGAACCTCTCACTGATCATAGGAGGGATCATTGCTTTATGTGTGATTGGATATTTTTTTGTTCACCGCCAGTTGAAACAGCAATTTCCATTACTTCCGGTCGACTTGATGCGTATCCCGATCTTCTCCATGTCGATCGGCACATCTATCTGTTCCTTCACCGGACAAATGCTAGCGATGATCTCCCTTCCTTTTTTCCTGCAAGGTTCGTTGGGACGTAGCGATGTAACAACCGGATTACTTCTGACACCCTGGCCGTTGGCCACTATGATCATGGCTCCTCTTGCGGGACGCCTGGTTGAACGTATCCATGCAGGTATATTGGGAGGAATCGGCATGACTATATTTGCAACGGGGCTTTTCCTTTTAGCCATTCTCCCCTCTGATCCAACAAATATGGATATTGTGTGGCGTCTGTTCATCTGTGGTGCGGGATTCGGCTTATTCCAAACACCCAACAACAGTACTATTATCTCTTCTGCTCCATCCAACCGAAGTGGCGGAGCAAGCGGGATGTTGGGAACGGCACGTTTACTGGGACAGACACTGGGAGCTACGCTAGTTGCCATGATATTCAACTTAATCCCGACCAATAGTTCGCAAACATGTCTATATTTAGCAACCGGTTTTGCTGTTGTTGCCGCAATAGTCAGTTGCCTGAGAATTTCACAGCCACGCCCACTGAAAGGATTCAAATAAAAAAAACCACCCTGCAAATGCAGAGTGGCTTCCTATATTTGATCTGTAACTTGGATTAAAGTTTGTTGTCAGAACCCAAAACATTAAGAATTTTGTGTTTGTACAGTTTTTCCATGTTATCACGAGCCGGGCCCAGATATTTACGAGGGTCGAATTCTGCTGGTTTTTCAGCGAAAGTCTTACGGATTGCAGCAGTCATAGCCAGACGAGAGTCTGAGTCGATATTGATCTTGCAAACAGAAGATGTAGCAGCCTTGCGCAACCATTCTTCCGGAATACCGATAGCAGCCTTCAAGTTTCCACCGAATTTGTTGATTGTTTCAACTTCTTCTTCAGGAACAGAAGAAGAACCGTGAAGAACGATAGGGAATCCCGGAAGTTTTTCCATTACAGCGTCCAATACTTCGAATGCCAATGGAGGAGGAACCATCTTGCCAGTCTTCGGATCGATATGGCACTGTTCCGGAGTAAATTTGTAAGCACCGTGAGAAGTACCGATTGAAATAGCCAAAGAATCGCAACCTGTGCGAGTAGCGAAATCGATTACTTCTTCAGGGTCAGTATATGTGTGATGGTCAGATGATACTTCGTCTTCAACACCAGCCAATACACCCAGTTCACCTTCAACTGTTACATCGAACTGATGAGCGTATTCAACCACTTTCTTAGTCAAAGCAACGTTTTCTTCGTAAGGCAGGTGAGAACCGTCAATCATTACAGAAGAGAAACCTGAATCGATACAGCTCTTGCAAGTTTCAAAAGTATCACCATGATCCAAGTGAAGAACGATCTGAGGATTAGCGCAACCTAATTCCTTTGCATATTCAACTGCACCCTGAGCCATGTAACGCAACAGAGTTGCATTAGCATACTGACGAGCACCTTTAGATACCTGCAGGATAACCGGAGATTTTGTTTCAACAGCAGCCTTGATGATAGCCTGCATCTGTTCCATGTTATTAAAGTTGAAAGCCGGAATTGCATATCCGCCTTTGATGGCTTTAGCAAACATTTCTCTAGTGTTTACCAAACCTAAGTCTTTGTAATTTACCATTGTTGTATATGTTATTACGTTAATGATTGAAAATCTTGCACAAAGATAAAAACTATCCAAATATATTATGCTATTAAGCATATAAAATAACACAAAAGTCAAGGTTTCGGAAAAAATAGTCAGAATTTCTTTGTTTGTTTAGAGCAAATCCATACCTTTGCAAGCCAATTTACCGGTTACCAAACTAATAAGAGTATAAATTAAATTAGATAAAGAAGCAATGAAAAAAGGAATCCATCCTGAAAACTATCGTCCTGTAGTATTCAAGGACATGTCAAACGATGATGTATTTATCACTCGTTCAACTATTAATGCAAAAGAAACTATCGAAATCGACGGTGTTGAATACCCACTGGTAAAGGTCGAAATCTCTAATACTTCACACCCGTTCTACACTGGTAAGTCTAAACTGGTGGATACTGCTGGACGTGTTGATAAGTTCATGAGCCGTTACGGTAACCGTAATAAGAAATAATCATTTCCTGCAAGGAATTGAAAAAGGTTGCGATTTAGTTCGCAGCCTTTTTTTTATGCCCTCCCATTTTAGAAATAAGAAAGAGAGAAAATCAAAAATATTCCTATATTTGTAGCTTGTTAAAAGCTATATTAATCGAATAAAATACCATGGCAAAAACAAAAGAAGAATTACTGAACATTCTCGACCAGTTCACACTGGCAGAAAAAGTAGTTTCCGCTGAACCTTTCGGAAACGGACACATTAACGATACGCTGAAAGTAACGAACGAAAAAGGTGAAATCAAATACGTATTACAACGTATCAACCATCTGATCTTTACAAATGTAGATATGTTACAGAACAATATCAACACTGTAACGACACATATCCGTAAAAAACTGGAAGCCAAAGGCGAGAGCGATATCGACCGCAAAGTATTGACTTTCCTCTCGACAAAAGACGGCAAACCCTATTACTTCGACGGCGACAGCTACTGGCGTGTATGCCTGTTCATCCCGAACAGCAAAAGCTACGAAGAAGTAACTCCCGAACTGTCTTATGAAGCAGGGAAAGCTTTCGGTGATTTCCAATCCATGCTGTCAGACCTGCCGGAAGGATCATTGGGTGAAACAATTCCTAATTTCCATAATATGGAATTCCGCCTGCAACAATTCCATGACGCTGTACAAGCAAATGCTGCAGGACGTTTGGAAGAAGTGAAAGACCTGATCGAAGAAGTAGAAAAACGTGCGGAAGCCATGTGTATCCAGGAACGTTTGTACCGTGAGGGCAAACTTCAGAAACGTACAAACCATTGCGATACAAAGGTGAACAACATGATGTTCGATGCCGATACGGACAAAGTGCTTTGTGTGATCGACCTCGATACAGTTATGCCGGGATTCGTTTTATCGGATATCGGTGACTTTATCCGTACAGGAGCAAACACCGGTGCAGAAGACGATGAAAATCTGGACAACGTAAATGTGAACATGGATATCTTCAAAGCATATACCCGTGGTTACATGGAAACAGCAAAGGCATTCCTTTCTCCGCTTGAAATCAGCCTGCTTCCTTATGGCGGTCGTCTATTGACTTATATGCAGACAGTACGCTTCCTGACAGACTATATCAACGGCGATACTTATTATAAAATCCATAGCCCGAAACATAACCTGATCCGTACAAAAGCTCAGTTCAAACTGCTGCAAAGCCTCGAAGAACATGCTGAAGAGATGGACAACTTTATGAAAGAATGGCTGTAATGAAACTAACAGGGAATTTGTATTCTTGTCACAAATAACTTAATAAAAGGGATAAAGAAACTATAACAAGTATTCATTATCCCTTTTATCTATTCGTATCTTACCTCCGATAACCTTAGACATATAATATCCCATCAACCCATATCCCTATCTGAATTCCTCATTCATAAATCATTAAATTGTCCATCTTTTGAGATATTTTATCTATTTACTTATTACTTATAATCTTCTTACTTTGTATCTCAAATTAATACAACTCAATACTCATGAAAAAGTACTTGTTGATCTTGCTTTCCTTTTTAGCTCTGACAGCCTGCCGTCAGGCAGATAACACACAATCCCTGCAAGGAGAATGGCGCTTCGCCCTCGACCGGAACGACCGGGGACTGGCAGAACAATGGTACACCCGGTCATTAACCGACACGATCCATCTGTCCGGTTCGCTTCAGGAACAAGGATACGGCGATGAGGTCGGGATTGAAACACCCTGGACCGGACAGATCGTCGACAAGTCATGGTACGACTCCCCTTTATATGAGAAATTCCGCCAGCCGAGAAACATCAAAGTACCTTTCTGGCTGAATCCGGACAGACATTATGTAGGAGTCGCCTGGTATCAGAAAGAGATCGATATACCTGCCTCATGGAGCGATAGTCCGGTACAACTCGAACTGGAACGTACGCATTGGGAAACGACACTCTTCCTCGACGGTGTCGAAATGGGGAAACACGAATCATTGTCTACTCCCTATCGTCATACGTTCAAAGAGTTGACACCCGGTAAACATACGCTCACCCTTCGCGTAGACAACCGGGTCAATATTGAAGTCGGTGTGAATGCACACAGCGTTTCCGACCATACACAGTCTAACTGGAACGGTGTGATCGGAACGATCAGCCTGACAGCCAAACCGTCCCTTTATATAGACGACATACAGATATATCCGAACATCGCCGACAAAACGGTTAAGGTAGCCGTATCGTTGAACGGCACGACTACAACGAACGATGCCACCCTCCTTCTTCAAGTAGAGAAAAAAGACGGCAGTGTGGTTGGCAAACCTCATAAAGTCACCATCAACCCCGAAGCCGGGATGAAGCAGGAAATCACTCTCTCTATGGGAGAAGATGCCCTGCTCTGGTCGGAACACAGTCCGAATCTTTACACATTATATGCTGTCGTAGAGAGTGACGGAAAGAAAGAGGAACAATACCGAACTTTCGGCCTCCGCGAGTTCAAGGCAAACGGTACACGTTTCGAAGTAAACGGCCACCCGGTATTCCTCCGGGGAACCCTGGAATGCTGTATATTCCCACTGACCGGATATCCCGCTACGGATCGCGCTTACTGGACAAAAATATATAACCAGTGTAAAGCATACGGTCTGAACCATGTCCGTTTCCATTCCTGGTGTCCTCCCGAAGCAGCCTTCGCCGTTGCTGACAGCATGGGATTCTATCTGCAGGTTGAATGTGCAGGTTGGGCAACCGTAGGCGACGGCGGTTACTCCGACCAGTGGTTCCGAGAGGAAAGCGACCGTATCCTGAAAGAATATGGCAACCATCCTTCTTTCTGCTTGATGGCCTACGGGAATGAACCTGGTGGAGCAAACCAGGTAAAATACCTTTCCGAACTGATCGACCACTGGAAATCGAAAGATCTGCGCCGCGCCTATACAAGTTCCGGAGGATGGCCTTACGTAGAAAATGCAGACTACTGGAATGCCCCCGATCCGCGTATACAAGGATGGGGAGAAGGATTACGCAGCATTATCAATGCCCAACCACCCCGTACCGATTACGACTTCGCTCATATCATCCGGGAAAATATGCCGACAGTCAGCCATGAGATCGGACAGTGGTGTGTGTATCCGAACTTAAAAGAAATAGATAAATACACTGGTGTCCTGAAAGCTAAAAACTTCGAGATATTCCGCGAAACACTGAAAGATCATCATATGGACGACCTTGCCGATGCATTCCTGTATGCTTCCGGCCGGTTACAAACGCTCTGTTACAAATCTGATATAGAAGCAGCCTTACGTACTCCGGGCTTTGCCGGTTTCCAGCTGCTCGACCTGCATGATTTCCCAGGACAAGGAACAGCGCTTGTCGGCGTTCTCGATCCGTTCTGGGACGAAAAAGGATATGTAACAGGCAAGGAATACAGCACATTCTGCAATAATACAGTTCCGCTTATCCGCTTTCCGAAAATGGTCTGGTTAAACAATGAGACATTAAATGTTCCGGTCGAAATAGCCCATTTCGGAGAAAAGCCTTTGCAGGCCGCCCATATCAACTGGCAGATCAGCGACCGTGCCGGTAATAAACTGGCACAAGGCAGTTTCACGAAGGACCTTCCGGTAACCAACTGTATCCCGGCAGGCGAAATCGAATATGCCCTCTCCGGTATCGGCGAACCGTCGCAACTGATTGTCAGCGTCGAAGTGAAAGAGACAAACAGTAAGAACCAATGGAATATCTGGGTATATCCCGCCAAACAGGAAGCCGTAGAGCAACTGCCCTACATTACCTCTACACTCGACAACCAGACGATGGCACGCCTCGACAAAGGCGAAAATGTGCTGCTCTTGTTAGCTCCCGGAAGTATCCTGCCGGAAAAAGGCGGAGATATCCGTGTCGGTTTCTCTTCCATCTTCTGGAATACAGCCTGGACAAACAAACAACCTCCCCACACGTTGGGAATTCTCTGCGACCCGGCACATCCGGCACTGGCAGCCTTCCCTACCGAAGGATACAGTGATTATCAATGGTGGGATCTGGTAAGTAATTGCAATGCAATGGTATTGGATGACTTCCCGGCAAATTACCGTCCGGTGGTACAGCTGGTGGACGACTGGTTCACGAACCGGAAACTGGGAATTCTGCTGGAAGGAAAAGTTGGCAACGGCAAACTGATAGTATGCAGTGCGGATCTTCAAAAAGACCTGAATAAACGCCCGGCAGCACGCCAGTTCCGACAAAGTATCCTGCAATATATGGCATCCGGCCGTTTCAATCCGCCTGCTTCGCTCGACCCGGCATTGGTGAAAGCTTTGTATCAAAAATAAAAAAGACATCATCAATCGGAGAAATAACGATCAAAAGATTAACATATTAAATAAACAAACATGAAACACATCTCTTTAATCGGTAGAATCGTTTTGCTTTTTACATTCGCATTCGTCTTTCAGGCCGGTGCACAGATTGTAAACCTGAAAACCCGTTCTACCCAAATCGGAATCGATAACAATGGCTACTTTTCCTCCATTCAGGTAGAAGGAAAAGATATCTTACACACGGGAAAGTACCCGCTCGTAACAGCCTGTACAGAAAACAAACTGGTGACCCCGACAAAATTGACTTCCAGTGGCAACCAATTTAAACTGACCATGTCCGACGGGAGCACTATCTCTCTGAAACATAAGGAAAGCGATGTATGCATTACGTTGGAAGTAGCCAATATCCCGGAAAAATATGAAGTATTGTTATTCGGCCCGTTAGCCGTTAATATCAATGAAGTGGTCGGCGATGTGGTCGGTGTAGCTCAAGGCAGTGGCGTTGCTTTCGGCATACAGGCACTGAACATCAAAACAAATGCAGGTATCCCGGAAGAATACGGCCAACTGATTACACAAACTTACGGTTACACCGGAAAAGCAGCCGAATTATCCGTTGCCAGCATTCCTGATTACAAACTGGCAGCTGCCGATATATCAGACGGTACAGTATTTCATTTTTCCGCCCGCAGAAGGAACAAACAGGAATACCGTAAAGTGCAGCAGATCGGGAAATCGCAGGTTCTTCCGGTTGAAGGAGAAGACGGCCTGATCAAAGGCTCCAAAATAGCTTTCTTCGGGAGTAAGAATACAGATGCACTGGCCCGTATCGGTGAAATCGAGATCGAACAGGGACTTCCTCACCCGTTATTTGACGGCGAATGGGGCAAAACGACCCGAGCAGCCATGAAGTCTTATCTGATCTCCGACTTCTCGGAAGATAATTTCGATATGATCCTCGATAAAGCTAAGATGGCCGGATTCGAATATGTATACCATAGCGGTCCGTTCCTGGACTGGGGACATTTCAACTGGGACCCAAAATTCACGAAAAGCGGTGACGAAGGTGTCAGGAAAATGGTAGACAAGGCAAAGGCAGAAGGCATTGCCGTTGGCGTACATACGCTCAGCAACTTCATGACTACCAACGATGCCTATGTTACACCCATCCCCTCCGAACATTTATTGAAGCAAGGCGTACTATCGCTCACCACTGATCTGAACAAGGATCAAACAGAGATCACGATCAAGAAATCTGATCTGTTCTCTATGCCGATGAGCCTGAATGCCATGCAGATCGACAAAGAACTGATCACTTACGGAAGCATGGAAGACAAAGGGGAAACATTCCTGCTGAAAAACTGTAAAAGAGGCGCATACGGTACGACAGCCGCAGCTCATTCACAAAAGACTCCTCTTTATAAATTATGGGATTATCCGTATAAAACCCTGTTCCCCGACCTGGTCCTGCAGGACAAATTCTCCGACCGATTGGCGGAGATCATGAATAAAACAGGACTTTGCCAAATCTCTTTCGACGGTCTGGAAGGATGCTCTTACACCGGACAGGACGAATATGCAAACAACCGCTTTGTCTATCGCTGGTACAATCAGCTGAACCATAACGTACTGAACGATGCCAGTCGCCTCAGCCATAACCTATGGCATATCCATACCCGCATGAACTGGGGTGAACCCTGGGGAGAAGCCATGCGTACAGGCCAGGTAGAAAACCGTATCAAGAACCAGGCATTCTTCAAACGTAATCTTTTTCCGCGTATGTTGGGATGGTTCCTGATCCGCCTGGCAGACCGTAACTTCGAATGTTCTTCCCTGGAGGATCTGGAATGGGCATTATCCGAATCAGCCGGTTTCGATGCCGGCTATGCCATGACGATCAACAGTAACACATTACGCCGTCACGGACAGATCGACAAATTACTGGAAGCTATCAAAAACTGGGACAAGCTACGCGATGCAGAAGCTTTCACTGAAGAACAAAAAGCCATGCTGAGAGATCCGCAGACCGAATGGCATCTGGAAAAAGTAAGTGAAAAAAACTATAACCTGTATCCGCTCCATATCTCTAAACATTACCGTTGTAACCTGGCAGAAATGCAACCGGGACAACCGGGCGGAGCAGATTGGTCCTGGGAAAGCCCCTATGAAAGTGCATACGCTATCCGTCTGAAAGTAGATGGAGACGGCACGATCAAAGATCCGTCTTTCACAACCCCTAAAGGAGTAATCAAGTTCCCTTGCGAGATTTCCGACCGCCAGTACCTACTTTATACTTTTGACGGTAAAGCGGTAGTTACCGATAAGAATTACAATGTGATCAGCGAAGTACAACCTCAAGGTAAAGCCTTGCTTCCTGCCGGTTCATCGGCTGTCGCTTTCTCTTGCGAACAGACCAGCGAAGATGCACCGGAAGTAATTATTCGTTACATCACTAAAGGGACACCGGAAGAAGTCATATATGATTCTCAGATTTCAGAGCATTGAATTGTCTTAAGCGGTATTCTCTCGGGGAACAACGGACCATCTTCGAAAACAGGCGGGAAAACTGGGAAAGGTTACTGATCCCTACTTTTTCCGCTATTTCAATGATCGACATATGAGAAGTAAGCAATAGAGTCTGTGCCCGTTCAATCCGCTTCATCTGGATATACTCACAAGGAGGCATACCTATTATTCGTTTGAATACCTTAGAGAAGTGGTCGGAAGTAATACACATCAGATCAGCCAGCGTCGAAACAGAGATACGTCGGTCCAGATGTTTATTTATATATTGTATCGTCACATCCAGCTTCTCATACAAACTGTTCGCCTCCGGTAAAAGCAGACATTCTTCTGTTATAAAACGGGAAAAAAGTTGCAACAGAATACCGCTACTTTCTACCAGGTTGGAAAATGTCGAAACAGATATCTCATCTTCCTTGGTATAAATATTCCGGTCATTATCATAATGTTTAGGATCCGACGTCGGTAACGATTTATAAGGATTTAGAGCCAGAAAACGTTCCATCAAAGAATAATCCATTGGAGTGGCTTCCACCTGCAAATTCATCTTCATCGGATTACTGATGCCTTTACCCCCTGTCGTTTCATCAAAGAAACAGATATAATAATGCTCCATGAAATCATCACATTCATAACTATGGAAAGCAAACTTAGGTATCAGGAACAGTTGGCCCGGTAGCAGTTCATATCCTTTCTGATTGATATAAACTTTACCTCTTCCTTTGGTAATCAAATAAAGCCGATAAAAAGGACTGATGACATCCTGATAATTCCACCAGGTTTCCACCCGGGAATGATCGGCATAAAGCAAAGGCAGCGACAGGTCATACGGAGAATAAGAGACAAGCATATCAGATGTTTATTAGTTAACCGTCGTAAATATAGGAATTATATTCAATTCACAATATCGGTTTATGCAAAGTATTCATCTTATTTTGTCAAAGTTAAGAAAAAGAGAAGCTTTATTTTTGTATTTACTAAACTTCATCTTACAACATAATACTAACACACTATGAAACGGCTCATTACAGCTCTGTTTATTTTGGCCGGACTATGTTGTCCGTTCTTACTTTCCGCACAGGATTCCTGGCAAAGCCTGATCAACCGGCTTACCTATTATTCACCGGAAAAATACAAATTGGCAACAGATAACCTGAAGAAGAAATATCCGGATAGTTATCGTCCGGATAAAGATTTCGAAAAGGCTATCGAAGAACTGAAGGCTGATAAAGAAACACTTATCAAAGGTTTGAAAGCCAAAGATCCGAAAGCGGAGAAACAAACCCAAAAGCTACTGCAACAGCTGGATGCCGCTTTATTAGCTAACCCGCTACTGGCCGGCAAACAGGTCGTTGCCATCCGCAGGACATTAGGCGATAACGCGCGTAAAGCCATGAGCGGCGGATTAGGTATCGCCCCTTCCAATTTCCAGAACAACTCCGAGATAGGAAACCCTAAAACAGGATGGACGAATGAATTCGTTTCCCTGAACATCACCCCCGGCAAAATAAAACAAACCACGCTCTATAAACCGGAACCAGGCATGATCGTGACTGACCCGGAACCTCATTTCGACGGAAACAAACTGATGTATTCCTCCATCGGAACCTCCGACCGCTGGCAATTGTTCGAACTGGATATGAAAACCGGGAAGACCCGCCAACTGACACCCGATACTTATAAAGACTTCGACAGTTTCGACGGTTGCTATACCCCTGACGGACGGTATATCTTCTGCTCCACAGGGACCTTCCTCGGACTTCCCTGTACAAACGGAGGAAACAAAATGTGCGGCCTGTATCTTTACGACCCCAAAACACAACTGACCCGTCAGTTGACCTACGACCAGGACAGCAACTGGGACCCGGTCATGATGGAAAACGGTATGCTGCTCTATCAGCGTTGGGAATATGCAGACCTACCCCACTCCAACTCGCGTGTCATGTTCACCATGAACCCGGACGGCACTTCGCAATCGGCCTTCTACGGTTCGAACTCCTATTTTCCAACCTCATTCTTTAGTGCCCGCCCTATCCCCGGACGCCCGTCAGCCATTGTCGGAGTAGCGACCGGACACCACAGTGTATCCCGTAGCGGACGGCTACTTGTGATCGACACCCGTAAAGGAAGACACGAAGCAGACGGAGTAATCGCCGAGATCCCCCATGCCGGACGAAAGGTAGAACCACTGGTACGCGACCGTTTGCCGGATGGCGTATGGCCTCAGTTCCTGCAACCTTATCCCCTGAACGATACCTATTATCTGGTATCGATGAAGGACAGTCCCGAAAGCCTGTGGGGTATCTATCTGGTAGATACCTACGACAACCGTACCCTGATAGCCGAAGAAGAAAACATAGCCTATCTCGATCCGGTACTGATGGAAGCCCGGAAAGCCCCGGCTATCATCCCCGACCGCATAGACCTGGCATCTACCACCACAACTGTCTTCATGCAGGATGTCTATCATGGCGACGGCCTGAAAGGTATTCCCCGCGGGACGGTGAAAAAGCTTCGCGTCGGTTCCTTTAGTTTCAGTCCGCTGAACCAGGGAGGTCTGTTAGGTACGATCGGTATGGATGGCCCCTGGGATATCAAACGTATTCTCGGCGAAGTAGATGTAGAAGAGGACGGCTCTGCCATGTTCACCGTTCCGGCCAATACTCCGATCTTCATCCAGCCGCTCGACGAAGAAGGAAAAGCTCTTCAGGTAATGCGTAGCTGGTTTACCGGAATGCCGGGCGAAACACTTTCCTGCATCGGCTGCCATGAAGACAAGAATACCATACCTGTTCCCAAAATGACCACGGCTTCAAAGAAAAGCCCGCAACCGATCAAAGAATGGTACGGTAAGGAACGTGGTTTCAGCTATCGCCATGAAGTACAACCTGTATTGGATAAATATTGTATCTCCTGCCACAATCAGGATAAACCGGGCAAGCCCTACCTGAAAGGCGATCAATGGATCACGGACTGGACTTCACAGATCAGCGGCCGGGCCGGATCGGATTACGGAGGTCATTTCACCCTGTCGTATGCCAACCTGCACCGGTATGTACGCCGGCCGGGTATCGAAAGCGATATGCACATGTTGGTTCCGATGGACGTACATGCCGATCAAACAGAGTTGATGCAAATCCTTCAGAAAGGACATTATAACGTGCAACTGGATAAAGAATCGATAGAGAAACTGGCCTGTTGGATCGACTTCAACGCACCTTTCCACGGACGTCGTTCGGATATCCCGAACTTCCCGGATACGCAGAAAAGTAACGAACTACGGGAGCTGCATCGTGAAATGTTCGGTGCCCCGAAATCAACAGCCGAATGGTTGCCGGAGATCCCTCAAAACATCGAGCCGGTCAGATTCGAAAAAGAACAAAAGCCTCTTGGTGATACCGTACTCGACAAATGGCCGGTATACGATCCGACTCAAAAAGCTTATTCCCAATGGGGAGACACCCAATGGAAACAGCTGGCTTTGGGCAATTTCCAGAAGAGTATCCCGCTGGGTAACGGCATAACCCTGGAACTGGTAAAAATACCGGCCGGTTCTTTTATCATGGGTAGCGACCGTCATCCGGACGAACTGCCGCAAACGATCGTACAGGTAGATAAACCTTTCTGGATGGGACGTTTCGAAATCACTAATGCACAGTTCAGAGCCTACGATCCGGAACACGACAGCCGCGACGAACACCGCCACGGTTACCAGTTCGGACGCAAAGGTTACTCAATGAACCATCCCGACCAGCCGGCTGTCCGTATCTCCTGGCAGGAAGCGATGGACTATTGCAAGTGGCTGTCGGAAAAGACCGGTATGAAGTTCTCACTCCCCACCGAAGCACAATGGGAATGGGCTTGCCGTGCCGGAAGCGATACGCCGTTCTGGTACGGCAATATGTCCGCCGACTTCTCACGTTATGCCAACCTGGGAGATATCAAACTAAAAGAGTTTGCCGCCTGTACCGCTTATAAGTTCTACGAGAGCGCGATGGTCATTGAAAACCCGAATAAGTATGACGACTGGATACCGCGCGACACCACTTACAACGACGGCGGCTTTATCTCCGAACCGGTGGGACGCTACATCCGTAACCCGTGGGATCTGTTCGACATGCACGGAAACGTATGGGAGTGGACATTATCGAGCTACCAACCTTATCCGTACAACGAGAACGACGGCCGCAACGGGGTCACCTCTGAAAACGGCAAACGTGTTGTACGCGGAGGTTCCTGGTACGACCGTCCTTACCGTTCGACCTCTTCTTTCCGCCTGCCGTACCGTGAGTATCAGAAAGTTTATAATGTAGGATTCCGTGTAGTAATGACTGAAGAATGATAAATCGCTGTTTAAAATATCTGTTTTGCATTGTAGTAGTAATTAGCACTAGTTGCTCGTGCAGCAACACCAGAGAAAAGTTACTTGTTTCCGGCTGCGGCTGGAAGCAGGTAGCGATCCTCGACAAAGCGACCGGAGCCATCGAATGGAGCCACCCGCTAAACCCGGGAGAAGATTGTAACGATGTAGAAATGACAGCGGATGGTCATATCCTCTATGCATATACCTCTGGTGCCCGGCTAATCACCCGCGATCAACAAACTGTCTGGGACTTCAAAGCCCAAAAGGGAGAAGAACTTTTCACCGCCACCCGCCTCCCCTCCGGCAATTATATGCTGGCTATCTGCGGTACCCCTTCGCGTATTGTCGAACTCGATACGAACGGGAAACTGATCGATGAACTATCATTCGACACCAGTATAACCGGCGTACACGACCAGTTCCGGCAAATCGTAAAAACCCCGCAAAACACCTATCTGATCCCATTAATGGGTAAAGGGGAAGTAATTGAAATGAACAAAGACAAAGAGATCGTCAACAGGGTACATTGCGGAGGCAACCCTTTTGCCATCCGGATACTCGACAATGGGAACTGGCTCGTATCCTGCGGCGATGGGCATAACTTCGTGGAAATCGATCCGGCCGGACAGCAGATCGTAAAAAATGTAGGCGATGACGATGTAGAGGATATCACGCTTCTCTTCGTGGCTGAACTAGTCCGGTATAAAAACGGCAATACGCTAATAAGTAACTGGAACGGTCACAGTAAAAATAAATCGCAACCGCTACTGGTTGAAATCAATCCGGACAACCAGGTAGTTTGGGCATTACCTCTTCATCCCGACATAATCAATATTTCAGCAGTCTATTCATTTGGGGAATAGACAAAAAATATCCGTTATTCAAAAAGGATACGGAAACGGGTCAAACCATCGGCATAAGTACGCAGGGAGAAAGAACAGTTTTGTTTCTGTAAAACTTCACGTATAAAGATCAGGCCGATACCCTGTCCGTTCGGCTTGGAAGAGAAGAAGGGGCTGAACAGTTTGGTTTCAGTCTCTTTATCTATCCCTTTACCGGTATCCGCTATTTCCAGGCAAACCGGATTATGTGAAGTACGTATATAAATATGACCGTCGTGGTCGATAGATTCGGCTGCATTCTTTATGATATTGACCAACACTTGTTCAAAGAGAGAGCTATCGAGCTTCACGACAGGAGAAACCTCATCAAGCTCCATGACAATCCGGATATTACGATTCTGGCAGATCGTTTCCATAAACCGTTTACAGGAAGTGACGACTGCATTCAGTTCACGACAAACCGTCTGAGGTTCCGGTATACGTACCACATCCGCGAAGTTCGTGATAAAATGGCTCATACTGTAACAACGTTCGATGGAGACACGCAAGACCTCGCATATGTCTTCCGTATTTTCCAATTCGCTAAAGGTCGATTCAAGCGTATCTAATGTGGAAGTGATCCCGGCAGTCGTATTATTTACTTCATGGGCGATCATGCGGATCACCTTTTCATACGCTTTCTTTTCAGCCTTGAATACTTCCTGTGTCAAACCTTCCACTAAATAGAACGAATGATGGAACCCACGGTCTACGAAAGAGGAATGCGTACATTTATAAATATTGGCATCATTCAGTCGTACTGTCTGTGACTCATATAAAGGTATATTTGCCAATTCGATAGCCAAAGGAGAGTCTATATCTGTCAGAGATTTCCCTTCGAAAATAACAGAGGTAGGTTGTCCGAGCATTTTATGTGCGGCCGGGTTAAGTGATATAATCTCATTGTCCAGGTTCAACATGATTACTCCCATGGGAGAAGCATTGATCAACAGGTCGAGGAAATGGTTCTGCTCTCTCAGATGCAGGCGTTCGTTTTTAAGCTGCTCCATCATCTTATTGAAGATATCGACAATACGGTCGGCCTCCTTCTGCCCTACCCGGCTCAGACGCGAACTAAAATCCTGTTCCTTCAACAGCTCCATACCGTTTCCAATAATATTCAACGGCTTGATAATACGACGATAGAACAGGATCAGATAAAGGATTGTAACAAGTACCAGCCCTTCTACCATGAAAAACATGGCAGACGAGAAATTGTAGAATACATGCCAGGTTATTACTCCCAACACGGTCAACAATAACCCGGTTAAAATCCAGAACAACCCTTTTACTCTCATCCGTATATCTTATTTATCGGTAGGAATATCATATTTCTCTAAGCGACGGTATAAGGCTGCCCGGCTGATACCCAACGCCGATGCGACATGCGACAGGTTGCCGTTATGCGTTTCAAGTGCCTGCAGGATCGTTTGCCGCTCTATTTCATCCAATGTCATCCCTTCGAAGCTGACAGCACCACCTTTGGATACAGGTTGAGTATTTCCCATATTAAGGCACTGACTTTCAAAATCAGCTACGTCTAGTAAGGATTTGCCGGATACCAGCATTGTTCTTTCCACCAGATTCTTCAGTTCGCGTATATTTCCAGGATAAGGAAGACGCTGCAGAAATACTTTTGCATCGGCCGAAAAGTCCACACGAGGTAAGCCGTTCACCTCCGATTGCTTATCGGCAAAATAGCGGGCCAGCAGAGGTATATCGTCTTTCCGTTCCCGCAGGGCAGGCAGATGGATCGTGATCAGGTTGATACGGTAAAACAAGTCTTCGCGAAAGGTACGGGCCGCTACCATTTCCGGCAGGTTACAGTTCGTTGCACTGACCACACGTATATCGACTTTCCGGGGACGGCTGTCACCAAGCACCTCAAAGGTCTGATCCTGTAATACACGCAACAGCTTCACCTGACACGACAACTCCAGGTCACCTATCTCATCCAGGAAGATCGTGCCTTTGTTAGCCATCTCAAAACGTCCGGTACGGTCGATATAAGCGTCGGTAAAGGCCCCCTTCTTATGTCCGAACATTTCACTTTCAAAAAGGCTTTGGGACAATCCGCCCAGGTTGACCTTCACAAAAGGCTCCTTCACACGTGGACTGTTTGCATGGATCGCTTCTGCGATCAGTTCCTTTCCGGTTCCGCTTTCGCCGGTGATCAATACCGAGGCATTGGTCGGAGCTATCCGTGAAACGGTGCCCAGCACATCCATCAGTGCATCGCTCTGTCCGATGATCTTGGTAAAATGGAACTTATTGTCCGCATCGTTGCGGTTGAGCGGAGCCTTCTCTATTTTCTTCTGCTCGTTCAGTTCGAGAGCCGTACGGATCGACTTAAGCAGCACCAGATTGTTCCAGGGCTTGGTTATAAAATCGAAAGCGCCGGCCTGCATTCCCTGCACAGCCAGCGAGATGGAACCCCAGGCAGTCATCAGGATGACCGGCACATCGGGTTGAAATATTTTTACCTGTTTCAATAATTGAATTCCTTCTTCTCCCGTCGTAGTCAAGGTAAAGTTCATATCCATCAGGATCAGCTGTGGTGCTTCCCGGCGCACAATTGCCAGCGCTTCTTCAGGCCCCGGGACAGCTTCCGGTTCAAAGCCTGCCCGTTTCAATAAAAAGGTAAGCGAAGAACGAACAGCAGCGTCATCATCAACAATTAATATCATATAGGTTCCTTTTTAGGTTTGTAAAGATACGAATTATCTTCTTACTATTTCCTCGAAATCGGCATCCAGATTGCGATCGTTGAGGAAGTCATAGAGGGTAACGCTCCGGACATTGTAGAAATAACTCCAGAAGCCATACAGTTCACGGATATGTTTTTGCTTGGCATCGTCTTTCGATTGTTGAGCGTCGTTCAGGTCGAGGATGTTGATCTTACCGATCATAAAGGTTTCGATAGATGTCTGGTAACGCTTCTGTGCGATCTCGTCGGCCTCGGCTGCAATTTCGAGCTGGGCAGCCTGGTTATTAAAGTTTTCCACCAGCAGGAATATATTCTGGTTGAACGTCATCTGGTTCTGACGGTTCTTGGACAGTACCACCTCGCGGTTCGACTCGGCCACTTTGACTTTTCCTTTCCGTTTACCCCAGTCGAGCAGAGGGATGCTGAAACCGACTTCGACGACCTGGTTATCTCTCAGGGGATTGTAAGCTCCGGAAAAATCATTATCCTTTCCGGTATACCCCACAGAAGCAAACAGGTTTATATCGCGGCGTTGTCCTTTGGCGGTAGCAACGGCATAATCGGCTTCCAGTTGTTCGCGCAGGATACGTTTGGCAAACGAGTTATTTTCCTGTGCCTTTCCCAGTACCTCCTGATAGACCAGGCGCATATCGGGTACGGATTCGGGGATAACCGGTTCTATCACATCCTCTTCGCTCAATCCGAGGAAAGAACGGAGCTGGAACATATTCGCGTTCAGGTTCGACTGGGCTTCCGTCAGCTTGCCTTTCGCCTGCAAAGCGGACAGTTTAAGTTGCATCAACTCGCTTTCAGAGATATGACCGATCTTACGTTTGGCGATGGCTATCTCATAGAGTTTATTGGCATTCTCCAGGTTTTGCTCCGAAGTGAACAGGTTTTCTTTTGCCAGCAGAAGGTTAAAGAAATAAGCGATTGTGGAGATAGTCACCTCTTCCACACTCTCGATATAGGCGGCTTTCGCTTCCTGATAACGAACAGGTTCGATACGACGTTTCCACTTCTGGTTGTTCACCCCGAAAATAGGTTGTGTCAGGGTCAACCCAACCGGGACACTCATATATTCATTAAAAGCACCATGCCCCAGCTGCCGGGAGAAATTAAGAGAAGAGGTCAGCGAGATCTTACCACCTGTCAGCGCAATGTTCTGATCGATAGAGATAGCCCCGTTCATGGAGAGGTTATTGTCCTGCACGAACGCATAGGTTCCGTCCGACTGCTGGTAACGGGAATATTGCTTGCTGTAACTGGGTATCGTTCCTTTGAAATTCATTTCCGGTAACTGGTCTGCCACGTGGGTGCGGTATTCCCAGTAAGATGTCTTTAGCTCGTTGAGGGCAACGGCGGCATCCACCGATTGTAGGTGTGCCAGGCCGATAGCCTCTTTCAAGGTCAGTTTCACTATATTCACCTGTCCTTCCGCATGCAAGCCGGATACGGTCAGCAACAAAGATGCGATAGCTATATATATCTTTTTCATTGTAATAAATGTTTTGCCATTCCACAGGCAAAAGCTATGCCAAAAACATATACAACTGATTTACTGAATTATAACCGCTATCGCTAGTGTCCGATAATGAACAGTGTGTCCGATATCGTTTCTTTTCCTTTCGTATATCCAAATATATCGGATATATTCTGCTGCGATTGATCCGTATAAAACACAGATTTATTACCTTTGGTGGTCTTAGAAAACAACTTACACTTATGTGAAACCATAACAAAGATAGAAATGAAAAGCTTATTGGTATTTTTGATGATCGGCGTATCATCCGTAATGGCCCAGAATGAGAAGATCGACCTGGCTGTCGCCCAAAAGATCAAGCAGGAAGAACAACTGAATTCCGACATAGAGCGGTTATCTTACCGCTTGCTGGACTATGCCGGTCCCCGCCTGACAGGGTCTGACGGGATGGAGAGAGGTTATAAAGTAGCCAAAGAAATGATGGAAGAGTACAACCTGTCTAATCCCCGCATCGAGTTTGCCCGTGACTGGCCGCGTGGCGGATGGGATATCGAAAAGGCTTACGCCGCAATGACGTTACCTTATTATATACCCATCTTTCCGGCTCCGGTAGCCTGGACGAACGGCACAAACGGACCGGTAAAAGGAAATGTCGTACTGATCACTGCCGCAAACAACGAAGAACTGCAGGCATTGAAAGGGACACTGAAAGGAAAGATCGTACTAATGCCGTCCGTTACGGATTATAAAATCAGTTTCGAACCTATGGCCCGTCGGCATACGGAAGAGTCTTTAAAGCAAACGGCTGAATATCCGATCACTAAAGTACAGCCCCGTCGCCGCAGACCCGCTCCGGCTATCGAAGGGAGCGAATTGTCTTATGCCGAAATATTGAATTTTGTACACCGGGAGAACCCGGCAGTCATTATCCATGAATCGGGGAATTACAGTGTTCCGGGATTAAACTTCCATAAGCTGGAAGAAGCCGGCCCCGTTCCTTGCGAACTGAATATTGCCTGCGAAAACCACGGCTTGATGGAACGCCTGATCAGGAACGGTGAAAAGGTAGAGATGGAAGTCGATATCGCCGTTAAATTCGAATCGGATCGCAAGATATATAACGTCATAGCCGAGATACCCGGCACCGACCCCAAACTGAAAGACGAACTGGTCATTATCGGCGGTCATCTGGACTGTTATCACATGAGTCCGGGGGCCGGTGACGATGGTGCCGGATTTATTGCCATGCTGGAAGCCATGCGTATACTGAAGGCTATCGGCGTACAACCGAGACGCACGATCCGTGTCGCTTTCTGGGGCGGTGAAGAAGTGGGCCTGCATGGTTCAAGCGGTTATGTGGAGCAGTTCGTACAAGATCCGGTCACTCTTGAAAAGAAAAAAGAATACAATAAAATATCCGCCTATTTCAATTCAGACTACGGACCCGGAAAATTCAGAGGTATCTTTACACAAGATAACTTACAGGCTTATCCAATCTTTACCGACTGGATGCAACCATTTCTGGATACTGGTTTCACCACTGTTTCCAACCGGAGTGTGGGCAGCACCGACCATGTTCCTTTCGACAACGCAGGTATTCCGGCTTTCCAGTTTATACAAGACCCTATGGAATGGGGACGACACTCACACCGCACACAGGATTTTGCCGATCGCCTGGTACTAGACGATATACGACACAATGCTGTGATCGTAGCCTGGTTTGTGTATAATGCCGCAATGCGGGATGAAATGATGCCTAGGAAATAGGATAGCGCAATTATTGTCAATAATGAGCCAATTTGCTAATGTGCCAATATGCCAATGGAGATAGCAATAGGTTCTATTATTTTCAGATGTGAGTGTTTCACATATTGACAAAAATGAAATATTTCTAAAGGAAAGAGTTAACAAGTAACAGTCAGCCATTATGATCAAACTAGTATTAATTGGATAATCAGAAATAGTCTCTCAACAAGGCAACGCCTTGTTAAAGACAATCTTCGATTGTTCAAGACCTTCTATGTTTGGCAGAAAAACCTAGCTGTTACCAGATATTTATCAACTGAAAAACATCCATCTTCATTAATCACTTTTCAGACCAATATTTCTGATATACAGCAACATACACTGAAGTTCTGTTCGGGGAATATATTTCCTTCAGATACGGAACTTCAGTGTAAAGTATTAAGGTATAGCACCTTTCGTCTTAAAAGTGATTTATGAAGATAGAGCAAAAAATATACCCTACTTAGTAATTGAACATACCCTTTAGGGAAGAAAAGCTTACCCTATAGAGTGAATGATCCAGCCCTATAGTGTAACAATTCCTGCTTAACTATACCATCGGCTTGTCTTAGGCTAGCTAGCTCCCGGAGCTATTCCCTGTGGCTGCCGGAGCTATTTCAAATGAGTGCCGAGCCATTTTATTTAGCTACCTAGCTATTTCCGAAAACCTGCCGACCTATTAGCTAAAAGCTGCCGGGCTTTTCTTAATAATATGCCGGACACTATCTGACAGAAGCTATCCTGTTTTCAAAACAGTTGAGTTATCCCAGAAATAAACTATATTTGTATCTATTTAATTCATAAACAAATACATCATGAAAGTCAAAAATTCGACAATCCCTGCGGACAGCCTGATAAACAAATACCTCCCGGCAAACTATTCGGATGCATTTGAATGTGAAATAACCACGAAGAAAAAGATCACTGCGGATGATATTCTGATCTCACTCTGGACGGATATGCCGGATTGGATTAACAAACTCTTTAAACTGCGCAATTTATTGGTAAAACCATTCGGCCTCCAAGCCGGAGAAAAGGAAAAGCCGGACATTGAAAGATGTATCCGGACAGGAGAAAAGACTCCTTTAGCCAACATCACCGACAAATCACCCAACGAAACCATTATGCAGTTGGACGACAAACACCTCTGCGCTTATCTATCCATTCACCTCGAAGAACTCGGAGATAACCGCAAAAAGATCAGATGTATCACCGTCGTACATTTTCATTACTGGCTGGGATATGCCTACTTCTATGCGATAGCTCCTTTCCATTATCTGGTAGTAAGAGGGATGTTGAAACACATCCTGCGACCGGAGGTTATAAAAACAAATAAATAGCAGATTTACAGCTTCTCTGATTGAAATTTGAAAGCTTTTGACCGATAACTGTAACTCGGCCAATATGAATTTATGTTCCTTTGCCTACAAAAAAACAGTTAAAATGATGCACTCATTTAAGGGATACAGCCCTTTTCTGAATCACATTATTAAGATTGCTCCTGTCAACGGTAAGGACAATAAATAAAAAATGCTATATATCATGAGAAATGTATCTTTATTATGTGTCTTGTTTTCGTGGCTGCTCTCTGCTTGCAGCGGACCTTCAAACTATTTTGAACCCGAAAAACAAAATGCGCTTCGTGCACCTTCCTTTCCTCTGGTAACGATCGATCCGTATACCAGCGTCTGGTCGTTTACCGACAAACTGAATGAGGATGCAACCCGTCATTGGACAGGTAAAAAAGCTCCGTTACTCGGTGTTGTCCGCGTAGACGGTCAATCTTACCGTTTTATGGGAGTAGAAGACCTTCCGCTGAAAGTAATTATTCCCACTGCTGCCAAAGAAAAATGGGAAGCCGCCTATACGGAAAAAGAACCGGCAGCCAACTGGGTAAAACCGGACTTCAACGATGCTGCATGGACCAAAGGACAAGCTGCTTTCGGTACTCCTGACATGCCCGACCTGTCCACCCCCTGGAACAGCAAAGACATCTGGGTAAGAAGAACATTCGATCTCTCGGATGATTACACTGCACAATCCGTATATCTCGAATATTCTCACGACGATATCTTTGAATTATATATTAACGGCATACAAGTAATCTCGACAGGCTATGTATGGAAAAACAATGTATTATCCGAACTTCCCGCCGAAGTAAAGGCAACATTGAAACCCGGCAAAAATGTAATTGCCGCTCATTGCCATAACAAAACCGGAGGAGGATACGTAGACTTCGGTCTGTTCACCAAAGAAGAAAACAAAACGTTCTTCAATGAAGCTGCCACCCAGAAGTCGGTCAACGTACTGCCTACACAGACTTTCTATACCTTCGAATGCGGCCCGGTCGAACTGGACGTTATTTTCACTTCCCCTCTATTAATGGATGATCTGGACCTGATGACACGTCCGGTCAATTATATCTCTTACCAGGCTAAATCGTTGGATGGCCGGAAACATGACGTACAAATTTATATGGAGGCTACTCCTCAGCTGGCCGTTAACACTGATAACCAGTCGGTATCTTTCGACCGGAATGAGAAAAACAATATCACCTATCTGAAAACAGGAACAATCGAACAGCCTGTACTGGGTCGTAAAGGGGATGACGTACGTATCGACTGGGGATATTTCTACCTGGCAGCCGGCACAGATGCTAACACAACCATGACAATGGGACAGTATCATGCAACCAAACAAGACTTTGCCGCTAACGGAAAACTGCCTGTTAACACAACTGCAGAAGGACTTTCATCCGACATGCAGAATGAGATGAGCGTATTGGCCTACTGCCACGACCTGGGAGCCGTATCCTCTCCCGTCAGCAATTACCTGATGATCGGATATGACGACCTGTATGCTATCCAATATTTCAACGACAACCGCATGGCCTATTGGAAACACAACGGTCAGAAAAATATCGAGCAGGCGTTTGAAGAAGCAAACAACGATTATGCTTCGATTATGAAACGTTGCCGTCAGTTCGATACACAGATGATGAACGATGCAGAGAAAGCCGGCGGTAAGGAATACGCCGAACTTTGTGCCATTTCCTATCGTCAATCCATTGCTGCCCATAAACTGGTAGAAGACAAAGAAGGCAATCTGTTGTTCCTTTCTAAAGAGAACTTCAGCAACGGTTCTATCGGTACAGTCGATATTACCTATCCTTCGTCACCTTTGTTCCTGATATACAATCCTGAATTACTGAAAGGAATGATGACGCCTATTTTCTATTACAGTGAAAGTGGCAAGTGGAACAAACCGTTTGCAGCCCACGATGTAGGTACTTATCCGTTGGCTAACGGACAAACTTACGGTGGCGACATGCCGGTGGAAGAAAGCGGCAACATGCTGATCCTAACAACAGCGATCGCCCTTCGTGAAGGAAATGCCGAATTTGCCAAGAAACACTGGGAGACATTGACAACCTGGGCGAACTATCTGCTTAAAGAAGGCCTCGATCCTGAGAACCAGCTTTGTACGGACGACTTTGCCGGACACTTTGCACACAATGCAAACCTTTCCATCAAAGCGATCATGGGTATAGCCGGATACGGTAAACTGGCCGATATGCTGGGCGATAAGGTTACTGCCGAAAAATATATTTCCGCCGCTAAAGAGATGGCGATGAAATGGGCTGCCATGGCAAATGCCGGCGATCACTATCGCCTGACCTTCGACCAACCGGCTACCTGGAGCCAGAAATATAACCTGATATGGGACAAACTGTTCGGAATGGGTATCTTCCCGCAGGAAATCGCCGGTAAAGAGATGGCTTACTACCTGACCCAACAGAACACGTACGGTCTGCCGCTCGACAGCCGTAAGACCTATACGAAAGCAGACTGGATCCTCTGGACAGCTTGCCTGACAGACAATATGAACGATTTTACCCAATTGGTATCACCCGTTTATAAATATGCAAACGAAACCAATACCCGCATGCCGTTAAGCGACTGGTATGAAACGACAAACGCAAATTCAGTCGGTTTCCGTGCCCGTTCGGTTGTAGGCGGTTTGTTTATGAAGATGCTTGAAAAACAAATGTATAAGGGAGCCCCAGCGGTGGCTCCTTCTTTGACCGATGCACCTGCAATGCAAAAAAGTGAACTATTTATGGAATTACCGGACAATTGCCCGACCCCCGACGGTATGGCGACTGCTCCGAACGGTGATCTGATCCTGGCTTGCCCGAACTTCGCCGATTTGTCGAAGCCGGCTTGCCTGATGCGTATCACAAAAGATGGGAAGATTGATAAATGGTTAGATGTACCGGTATTACCGGAAACGGGCTGGGCCGCTCCGATGGGAATCACATTCGACGACGAGGGTAATTTATTTATCTGTGATAACCAGGGATGGAGCGGTGCCCCCAAAGCCCAAAACAAAGGAAGGTTGTTGTGTTTAAAGCTGAAAGATGGCAGGTTAGACGAAACCATTGTGGTTGCTTCAGGAATGGAGCACCCCAATGGGGTTCGTTTTCGCGATGGGAAGCTGTATGTGACACAGAGCAGCTTGTCTTCCATCGAAGATCCGTCGGGACTGCTTGTCAGCGGCGTATATTGTTTTGACAAGAATGACAAGAACATAAAAGTAACCAATACGAAAGCAGATAAAAACCTGATCACCACCGTCATCACCAAGAACAAGGATGTACAGTACGGACTGGATGGTATTGTTTTCGATAAGGAAGGTAATTTATATGTCGGCAACTTCGGTGATGGAACGATCCACCGGATAACAATGGATGCCAACGGCAGCGTTACCGGCAATGAGATCTGGGCGCAGGATCCCTCACAGCTACGTACCACCGATGGAATGTGTATCGACGACGACGGAAATATCTGGGTAGCCGATTTCTCGGAGAATGCAGTTGCCCGCATCGATAAGAACGGCCGCATTCAACGTATCGCCCAAAGTCCGGATTGCGACGGAAGCGACGGCGGACTCGACCAGCCGGGAGAACCGATCGTATGGAACGGCCAGGTAATCGTTTCCTGCTTCGATATCGTAACAGGCCCCGACAAAGTAAATACCGGACACGACAAGCCTTTTACACTAGCTAAATTGCAACTTAACTAACAGATTAACCATAATATCATGAAACACTACTTATCTACATTTGCCGGATCGGCCATATGCGGAGGTTTTGCTTTCGGCATCTGGCCGGAGCTTTGGAAAACCTACGGCCTCATGGGAGGATGGCTGGCGGCTACACTTATTATCGGGATCATGTGGTACATGAACCATTACAACGGAGCCATCCTGAACCCGGAAGGGAAGATATGGCTCGACCAGGGATGGTGTATAGGTTCTGCCGGCATAACCTGGGGGATCGTCCGTTTCCAGGGCGACATCACACAATTCTTTCTGGCTGCTCCCACCCTGCTTTGTTGCCTGATCGGGGGAGCGTTAGCCGGTCTGACCATCTGGGCGATGCGTTCGTGCGGTAACCGCCTGTCAAAAGAGGAGGAGACAACGATATGAGCGAATGGTTACAGACTTACAATGAGTTGTTCGGCATGTACAATGCCGGCATCATCACCAGTATATTCGGCTCGTTTGCCGTTACTTTCACGGTCATACTCAGCTGGCCGAAGCTGGTAAAAGACTTTGGCCCGATAGGTGGCTTTATGGCTGCTGCGTTAATTATCGGAACATTCTGGCTGGTAAACCATAAACTCCCCGGCTTCGGTTTCTCCACCGGCCTGGCCCTGGATGCAAACGGACTGCCGATGCAGTTCAGCCTGATTCACCAAGGTGCACGCGGTAGTGCTCCGTGGGTAGATATGGGTTGGGCCATTGCGATGGGATTTGTGGTTTGCGATACGCTCTGTGCCCCGAAAGGTCAGCGTCTGGGCTTATTGAAAGAAGCATTCCCGCGCTGGGTGGTTATCATAGCCGGAGGAATCGTTGGGGGTATCCTGGTCGGGCTGACCGGATATACGAATGCTGCATTATAAATAATATTCTATAGACCATGTCAAAATACGTTATTGCACACGACTTAGGTACGAGTGGCAACAAGGCGACTTTGTTCGACGAAGAGGGCAAACTGGTTGCCTCCCATGTAGCCTCTTACCGTACCGATTATGCTGCCGGCAACCGGGCAGAACAAAATCCTGCCGACTGGTGGAAGGCGATCGTTGAAACAACCAACGCTTTACTGCAAATCGTTTCGCCGGATGATATCGCCGGGGTTGCCCTGAGCGGACAAATGATGGGCTGCTTATGCATCGATAAAAAAGGAAATCCCCTTTATCCCCACCTGTTGTATTGCGACCAGCGTTCGCAGGAGGAGGAAGCGTTCCTGGCTGGAAAAATCGACCCGCTTCATTTTTACGAGATAACAGGCCATCGTATCAGTGCCTCTTATTCGATAGAAAAGCTCATGTGGATACGGAAACATCTGCCGGAAGTATTTGCGAATACTTACAAAATGCTCAATGCAAAGGATTATATCAATTTCCGTCTTTGCGGTACGATAGCCACCGACCCGTCGGATGCTTCCGGCACGAATGCCTACGATCTGAATCGCTGGGCCTGGAGCGAAGAGATCATCGAAGCGGCAGGACTGGATATGTCACTCTTCCCCGAAGTACGTTCCTCCATCGACGTGATAGGCGAAGTGACGGAAGAGGCAGCCAAAGCTACCGGACTCCGAAAAGGGACACCGGTCATTTGCGGAGGAGGCGACGGCAGTTGTGCCGGAGTAGGCGTTGGCTGCGTAGCTCCGGGAACATCTTATAACTACCTGGGATCTTCCTCATGGGTGGCCCTGACCGTAGAAAAACCCGTTGTCGACGAACAACGGCGCACGATGAACTGGGCACATGTCGTACCCGGTATGCTTCATCCATCCGGCACGATGCAAACGGCAGGAGCCAGCTACAACTGGATGGTTCAGCAACTGTGTCAACAGGAACTGGAAGAGGCCAAACTCCGGAAAGGAAATGTATACGAACTGATCGACGAACAGATCCGGAAATCACCGATAGGCTCCAACAAACTATTGTTCCTGCCCTATCTGATGGGCGAACGTTCTCCGCGTTGGAATGTAAATGCCAAAGGTGCATTTATCGGACTGACCGTTGGACATACGCATGCCGATATGCTCCGTTCCGTCATGGAAGGTATCACCCTCAACCTGGGACTTATCGTAAATATATTCCGCAACCACGTGCCGGTCGAGAATATGACGGTGATAGGCGGCTGTGCCAAAAACCCCATCTGGCAACAGATGATGGCCGACATCTATCAGACAGAAATAAAGATACCGAACTACCTGGAAGAAGCCACCTCGATGGGTGCCGCTATCCTGGCCGGTATCGGAGCGGGATTGTTCAAGGACTTCAGCGTGACCGACCGCTTTATCCATATCGATAAGAAGATCAGCCCGATCGCGGCCAATGTGGAGAAATATCAGGAATTAATCGGAGTATTCGATAAGACATACGACCATTTGAAAGAAGTTTATACGGACTTGTCGAATTTAAATCTATAAGAAAGAATATGAAAGGACAAATGAAAAGCGTAATCGCAACAGCTCCCGGAGTAGTAGAGATCCGGGAGATAGATATACCGGCTATCACACCCTATCAGGCTTTGGTAAAAACCGAAATGGTAGCCTTGTGTAATGCAACCGACAGTAAACTGATATCCGGACATTTCCCCGGGGCAGACCAGTTCCCGATGGCTTTGGGACATGAGAATGTAGGTATTGTTGTAGAAGTCGGGGCCAAAGTCCGCAACTTCCGTGTGGGCGACAGGGCCATCGGCGGATTGAATGCCACCTTTACAACTCCGGGATTGAATAGTGCCTGGGGTGGTTTCAGTGAATATGTCGTCGTGAACGATTTCGAAGTTTTGCAGGAAGAAGGCCTCGCCACACCGGAGCAGGGCTGCTGGGACAGCTTTGAAATTCAGAATGCCGTACCTGCCGATATACAGCCGGAAGAAGCGGTAATCGCTTGCACCTGGCGTGAGATAGTCGGCGCATTTAAAGACTTCCGTCTGGCTCCGGGCAAGAAAGTAATGGTATTCGGTGCCGGTCCCGTCGGACTGAGTTTCGTCAAACTGGGTAAACTGTTCGGTCTGGGGCAAGTAGATATCGTCGACATGCTCCCCGCCAAACTGGAACTGGCCAAACAGATGGGAGCCGACAACGGGTATACTCCGGCAGAAATCGCCACCCCTGAATTTATAGCTACGGCCAACCGTTCGTACGACACTATCATCGACGCAGTCGGTTTGCCATCCATCGTAAACTCGGCTCTGCCGCTTATCAAAATGGCCGGCGACATTTGTGTCTACGGTGTGATGACTAAAAACCCGACGATCGATTTAGATCAGGCTCCATACAACTTCAACCTCTACATCCACCGCTGGCCGACTCGTTCGGAAGAGAAACGGGCCATGATTGCACTGACCGGATGGATACGCGAAGGTCGTCTGTCCGCCTCCGATTTTATCTCCCATCGCTTTAAGATAGAACAAATAAACGAGGCTCTGGAAGCCGTAAAACGTAACGAAGTAATAAAAACAGTATTAACATTCTAAACATCATTTATCATGAACGAAATAATCGCAAACCTAACAGCAGAACAATTAGCAGGAATGATCGACCATACCTTCCTGAAACCTTTCGGCACGGCAGAGAACATCGAAAAGCTTTGTGCCGAAGCACGGAAATATGAATTCGCAATGGTAGCCATCAATCCGGCCGAAGTAGAAACCTGCGTCAAACTACTGGAAGGTTCGCCTGTTCGTGTCGGTGCAGCCATCGGCTTTCCGTTAGGCCAGACGACCACCGAATGCAAAGCGTTCGAAACACGCGATGCCATCGAAAAAGGAGCAACGGAAATCGATACAGTAATCAACGTCCGTGCTTTGCAAAAGGGAAGATTGGATATTGTAAAGAAAGAAATCGAAGATATGGTAGCCATCTGCAAACCGGCAGGTGTCATTTGTAAAGTCATTCTGGAAACCTGCTACCTGTCTGATGCAGAAAAGGAAACAGTCTGCCAAATCGCCAAAGAAGCAGGTGTCGATTTCGTGAAAACCTCTACCGGTTTCGGAACAGCCGGAGCCACCGTTGAAGACGTTGCCCTGATGCGCCGCGTAGTAGGTCCGGAGATCGGAGTAAAAGCAGCAGGCGGTATCCGCGACCTGGATACGGCATTAGCCATGATTAAAGCAGGCGCTACCCGCATCGGTACGTCAAGCGGAGTCTCAATCGTAGAAGCGTATAAAGTTTCACTAGGTTGAAACAAAAGTTTCTTCGGTATGAAACAACTGTTTCACCTAAGAGAAACAACTGTTTCATGCTGAAGAAACTAATTGAAACAAACTAAGCGGTTTCAATTTATTCCGCAAAGCGGATCATTAAGAAAGAAGGGAGTAGAATGAATAACTTACACAAAATAGGAATGGGACTTATATGCCTTGTCCTGGCAGCTTGCCAGCATAAGGAAAGTACATATAAGGATCATCATCCTGTCGATAAGCAGGAATTTATAACAGAGATACAAAACCGGTTCAATAAGATAAAGGCAACCGAAGGAATTGTTTCGAAAGACAGTACGGCTTCCCTCATCCGGGAAGCACATCTGCATTTATACCATCACTATCCGGTTTACTACGACTGGTGGCTACAGGATGGAAGCGATGTAAAATGGTTCGACAAATCATTGTCCGAGCAGATCAGCGAACGCCTGCACAAATTGCAGCAGGAAACAAAAGTAACCAATACGCCCGAAAGCATCACACAGGCTATCTCCTCTTATCTGGATGCCTGTCAGGCACGAAGAGAACAGCGGCTGGCGTCCTTCGTAAAAAGTACTCCTGAAGTTGTGTTTACCAAATTCCGCACGTTACGCCCGTCTTTCTTTGCTTATACGGAAGGTTTGTCGGATGCCCGCGCAGAATGTAATTTCTTTGCGGGAGGTGAGCTGGCTTACTTCAGGATGGACGGTATCTGGGCAAAGGAAGAGACACTATTGAAAGATACAGCCGGCGTTTTCCGTGATCCGGACGTACATTTCGATGGAAAGCATGTAGTATTTGCATGGAAGAAGTCGCAGAAAGAAGACGACTTCCACCTGTATGAAATGGAAATGCCGGCCCGGAAACTAAAGCAGCTTACTTCCGGACTGGGATTTGCCGACATAGAACCGATCTACCTGCCAGATGAAAATATTATGTTCAACTCCACCCGCAACGGTAGCTCGGTAGATTGCTGGACCGTAGAAGTCAGCAACCTGTATCTTTGCGACCGCGAAGGACGTTATATGCGGCAAGTAGGTTTCGACCAGGTGCATACGTCTAACCCGACATTGCTCGACGACGGCCGCGTGGTCTATACCCGCTGGGAATACAACGACCGCGGACAGGTATTCATGCAACCGCTCTGCCAGATGAATCCGGACGGTACCGGACAGGCTGAGTATTACGGAGGAAACAGCTTCTTCCCTACCACCGTCACGCATACCCGTCAAATCCCCGGAACGCGTAAGGTGATGGCAACCATCCTCGGACACCACACCCCACAGCACGGCAAACTATGTATCATCGACCCCGAAGCGGGACGCGACGAGAACGAAGGCGTTATGCTGGTGGCTCCGCTTCACAAACCGGAAGCCGTAAAAGTCGATACATACGGACAGTTCGGCGATCAGTTCCAGCACCCTTACCCCTTGAATGAAGAGGAATTCCTGATTTCCTATACGCCGTTGGGCTATCATGTAGGTCACCCGATGGAATTCGGAATCTACTGGATGACACCGGACGGAGAACGCGAACTATTGGTTTCGGATGCCAGCCTGTCCTGCAATCAGCCCGTTCTGCTGGCTGAACGTGAACGTCCTTTCGAGCGTGTAAACAACGTGGATTACACAAAAGAGGAAGGTATCTACTATATGCAGAACATTTACGAAGGGAACGGTTTGAAAGGTATCCAGCCGGGAACAATCAAAAAGCTGCGGATTGTAGAACCCATCTACCGTGTAGCCAGTATCGGTGCGGCTTTCGGGTTTGATGCAGGTGGCGGAGGACACGCTTTCTCTCCGGTGGGAGTCGGCAATGCCAGCTGGGATGTTAAACGGATACTCGGCACGGCCGATGTGCAGCCGGACGGTTCCGCCTTCTTCACAGTGCCTTGCCGCACACCTTTATACTTCCAGGCATTGGATGAAAACAACCGGGTTGTACAGACCATGCGTAGCTGGTCGACCCTGCAACCGGGAGAAACACAAAGTTGCGTAGGATGCCACGAACATAAAAACACAGTTCCGGTCGCTTCGCATCCGGTATCTATGGCGATGAACACCGGTATCCAAAAGATCGAGCCGGAAGGGATCGGCGACCGTAGCTTCAGCTATATCAAAGAGGTGCAGCCTATCTGGGATGCGCATTGCATCTCCTGTCATGACGGAGTGAAAAGCAAGCTGAGCCTGAAAGGTGAGTTGAAAGTAGTCGATCAACAGACAAAGCGCAAGTTCTCAGACTCCTATCTAAATCTGACTCACGCCCGTAAAATGACCGAAGGCAACGACTCCTGGCAGGGAGACGCTCATCACCCGGAAGTAAACTGGATAAGCAACCTGTCCGAACCGACATTACTCGCCCCCTATTTTGCCGGTTCCAACACAAGCAATCTGATCAAACGGCTTGAAAACGGGCATGGCGGATGCAACCTGAGTAAGGAAGAAATGGAAACGATCGCTTTATGGATCGACCTATGCGTACCCTTCATCGGTGACTATCGGGAAGCAAACAACTGGACACAGGAGGAGAAGGATTACTATACATACTATGAGAAGAAGCGGGAAACATCCCGGGCTGCCGAGAAAGAAAACATCCGTCAGTATCTTCAATCATTAAAAGCAAAGAAGTAAAGATTATGAAAATAAACCGGACTTATATAGCCTGCCTGTGCCTCATCGCCCTGGCAGGATGCAACGCAAATGATGTCTTTGCTCCGGATCATATATGGAGTGCCGGCCAAGAAAACGGACTTCTGGTGACAAACCGGGATAAAAAAGAAATATGCCTCATCGATACCCATTTAAAAAATACGGGTATCAAAGTGACATTGCCAACCGCCGCCAACGACCTGACGGAAACGCCCGACCGGCATATCTGGGTGGTATGCGACGGCGTCGGAGGTTCTTTATGCGAGTTGAACGGGAAAGACCTGTCCCTTATCTCCCAAACAGCATTGGGACATACTCCTTCTGCCCTCTTATTCAACCGGCAGACAGGTTCATTATGGACAACCCAACGCTTCAACAATGAGCTGTGGGAAATATCTCCGAAGACAAAAGAAGTGTTGAGCCGGATCAGCGTAGGCCGCGAACCGGTAGACATCGTCTCATTCGCTGGCGACAGCTTATTACTGGTTGCCAACAACCTGCCGGAAATGTCATCGCTTACGTATCCGATTGCCTGCCAACTGGATATTGTCGATGTAAACAATAAAAAGGTGGTGAAACGCTTACAGCTTCCAAACGGTTCTACGGATGTAAAAGCATTAGCTACGGACAGTAAAGGCGATTACGCGTATGCCGTCCATTTACTGGCACGCTACCAGCTCCCTACCAACCAGGTAGACCGGGGATGGATGAGTACGAATGTCCTGTCCGTCATCAACCTGCACACACAGGAAGTGGAGAATACAGTTCTGTTGGACACTCCGCAGAAAGGCGCCTCCAATCCGTGGAACGTTGTCGTCTCTCCTGATGATAGTAAAATATGGGTATCTGTCTCCGGAACTCACGAACTGGTATGTGTAGACAGAACCTCATTGCATGACCGCCTGGCACGGGCAAAGGAGGGCGAGAAAGTAACTCCTTCGACCAAAGATTATGCGCATATCCCGGATGATGCCGGTTTTTTATACGGTATCCGCGATTTCTACAAAACGCAGGGGAAAGGTCCCCGTGCCCTGTACGTCACACCGGATAAAGTCTATACGGCAAATTACTATACCGGAGAGTTGGTTGCCTTCAACGGAAGCGGCAAGGATATGGTTTCTTCCTCATTGGGTACGGCACTCGCATCCACTCAAAAAGGGAAAGGCGATATGTATTTCCACGATGCTTCCATCGGCTTCCAGGAATGGCAGAGTTGTGCCAGTTGCCACCCCAACGATGCCCGCATGGACGGCTTGAACTGGGATTTATTAAACGACGGCATGGGGAATCCTAAAAATACCAAGACATTGGTTTTATCCCACCAGACTCCTCCTTGTATGGTTTCCGGTATTCGCAAAGATGCGGAAACGGCCGTTATATCAGGTATCAAATATATCTTATTTGCTGCTTCGACAGAAGAAATAGCTCCGGCCATCGATACCTATCTGAAGTCACTGGCACCTGTTCCAAGTCCTTATCTGGTAAACGGTAATTTATCCGAAGCCGCCCAAAAAGGGAAAGAACATTTCGGGAAGAACTGTGCGTCTTGTCATTCGGGTACTTATTATACGGATATGAAACAGTACAAGGTAAACTGGACGAACGGGCCGGATAAGAATGTAAAAATGGATGTTCCCGCCTTAAACGAAGTATGGAGAACAGCCCCCTATCTGTATGACGGGCGCAGCTACACCATGCAGGAAATGCTGAAAGTGCACGGCCCTGCCGAAACATTATCAGATAACGAACTCAACGATCTGGCAGAATATGTCTTATCTCTATAAAACAGCATTATGAAACATTTCGCTCATATATTTGTACTTTCCTGCATTCACTGCTTTAGTGTACTGGCACAATGCGGGAACTTTGCCGGAGCCGATTATTCCCAGGGGATCGTTTTCATTATGGAAAACAACAAGATCGTCTGGCAACATGAGGCTCCGGAATCGAATGATCTCTGGGTACTTCCGAATGGGAACTTATTGTTTTCGGTTGGTAAAGGAGTATTGGAAGTGACCCGGCAAAACGATACCGTCTTTTATTACGCATCGGAAAGTCCCGTCTTCGCCTGCCAACGTCTGAAAAACGGGAATACTTTTATCGGTGAATGCAATGCCGGACGCTTACTGGAAGTCTCTCCCGGGGGGAAAATCGTAAACGAGGTATGCATCCTGCCGGAAGGTGTCTCGGACGGAACATTTGCCTTTATGCGTAATGCCCGCAAACTGGATAATGGCAATTATCTGGTTGCGCATTACGGAGGGGAATATGTCAAAGAATACAATTCAAAAGGGGAAGTAGTCTGGCAGGTACAGGTCCCCGGCGGTCCCCATTCGGTGATCCGGTTGCCGAACGGCCACACACTGGTCGCCGTAGCCGATAAGACACAGAATCCCCGCATCGTCGAATTAGACAAAAAAGGCAACACCGTATGGGAAATATCCAACAGGGATATTCCCGGAGAGCCTTTAAAGTTTCTGGGAGGTATGCAATATTTCCCCGACGGGCGTTTGCTCTTCACCAACTGGGTCGGGCATGTGAATCCTGACAAACGGGATCATCTGTTCCTGGTAGACAGGGATAAGAACATTCTCTGTACATTAAAGGATCAGGAAGGAATACAAACCATGTCTTCCGTATTCAGCCTGGATGAAAATACCGGTTCGCTTCATTAAAACAGTTATTCAAACAACAGCTATATGAGGAAATTATTTTTTATATCCCTATTCGGGATTACATCGCTTACAGCCTGTCTGGCCGATAAGCCGCTACAAACAGAAAATAAGACCTATAAGAATCCTGTCGTCGATTACAGCCTGCCGGACCCCAGCCTTATCAAAGCCGGTGACGGTTACTTTTACGTGTATGCAACGGAGAATATTCGTAATCTTCCTATCCACCGTTCCGTAAACCTGGTGGACTGGGAAGAAGTGGGCACTGCCTTTACTGACAAAACCCGCCCGACTTTCGAGCCTAAAGGCGGTCTGTGGGCACCTGATATCAATTATATCGACGGACAGTACGTTTTATATTACTCCATGTCTGTCTGGGGTGGAGAGTGGACCTGCGGTATCGGAGTCGCGACTGCCGACAAAGCGGAAGGCCCTTTTACCGACCGGGGTATGATGTTCAGGAGTAATACGATAGGCGTACAAAACTCCATCGACCAGTATTACATCGAAGAGAATGGTAAAAAGTACATGTTTTGGGGAAGCTTCCGGGGTATTTACGGGATAGAGTTGTCAGACGACGGACTAGCCCTGAGGGAAGGAGCAGTGAAAAAACAGGTAGCCGGTACTGCTTATGAAGGAACCTATATTCATAAACGTGGCAAATACTATTATCTGTTCGCCTCTATCGGCAGTTGCTGTGAAGGATTGAAAAGTACCTATACAACGGTAGTCGGTCGCTCTGAAAACCTGTTCGGCCCTTATGTGGACAAACAGGGGCAACCGATGATGGAGAATCATCACGAGATACTGATCCGCGGAAATGAAGCCTTTGTCGGTACCGGCCATAACTCGGAAATAGTGACTGACAAAGCCGGAAACGACTGGATGCTTTATCATGCGGTGAGCAAAGAAAATCCAACCGGCCGCGTCCTGATGCTGGATCAGGTCAGATGGGTGAACGACTGGCCGGAAGTAACCGGTTCTACCCCTTCACTGGAAGCTGAAGCTCCCGTATTCTAAATAATGAAGTCACTTTATTCTATGGCTTCGGTGCTAACCTGGCGGTAATATTTAATTACCTGCAAAGTTTACTGGTCGGGATTGTTTTCTGCCTGATCCAGATCGGTTACAGCAACTGGTGGATGAAACGTTTTTATTATGGCCTGATCGAATGGCTGTGGCATACACTGACCTGATTCGCCTAGGTTCCTTTAAGATGGAAATAATCAGGAAAGGTAGCACTATGGTGCTACCTTCTCTACATAGATATGCTACTTATTTTGTCGCGTACCTTCTATTACCTCCCGGTTGATTTGTTTGACCTTTTCCAGATTCATCTTCTCAACCCAACGATCGTAAGTGACTAGACCTGCTCAACGAAACACAACTTTATATGCGTAAAACTAATTAATATTTGATTTTTATGCATAATCATTTAGGGGATCCCCTTCTTTTTAGAGTCTAAATATATGATATCTTTATTGTTTAACCTATAATTTTATTAAGTTATGAAACAAGTTGCAATGCTTGCATGTCTAAGTTTATTATCACTCGGACTAAGTTCTTTCACTGAAAAAGAGAACGAAACAGAAAATGTAAAAACAGAAAATGTTGCTTCAACACCAACACTTGTACAAACTTGTGGAAATCGTCTTTCAAGCGATGTTATTTACATCGACCAAAGCGCATATAATCTTTTTTTCAAAAGAGGTGAAAATACAAGTTTTCGTATTGACTGGCAATGGGATCAAGGTGGTGGTGGATATTATTATGCAAAAGGAACAACAGAAGTAAGAATTCTTGGAGATAGATTTAGAATCAGTATTCCTGGAGAAAGTAGTAGCTCGAATGTTGAAACCTATTACTTTGTAATAGAACGATAACTCAATCTCATTTATCTTATTTTTAGCAGGTAAAACAAGGGGCTATCTCAAAATGAAGTAAACTTCAATGAGATAGCCTCTTTTACTTTTCATCCTATGCTAAGCCAGATAACAGAAACTATTTCAATCGTACAACTGATGAATAAATAGCTTGATCAGCTCCATTAGCCAAAACACCGACACGAGCATATAACGCTTTCGCTTTGGCTATTTCTGTATTACCACTAATATCCGCACTCAGATTTACTGCGCCGGTAGATACTTCGGTTATATCTTTACGAAATACATTATTTACATCATCAGCAAACTGTGTCTTGCTTAAAATCAACATTACCTTGTTGATCGTTGCAGTCGAAACAATTTGGTTAATTGTAAAAGAAGCTGTCATCGTCGTACCGGATACGGCTAACTGTTCGTTAGATATCGTGAAATAAGGAGTGACCTCAATATTCACTTCCGAATGTCCGCTCAGATTAACCGTTACCGTATCATGCCGATTCATCCACGGTCCGTTACCATCTCTAGTTACCAGTTTGTATTCTCCATTAAACAAAAGAGCGGAAAATTCCCCTTCCTGTCCGACAAAAACAGAAATCGGGTCATGTTTTTCATAACCATCCTGATACAATTGCAACTGAATTGCTTCACCGGTACCACGTAAATTCAACGCTTGTCCTTGATAAGTTACTTTTCCGACCAATTTGGATTCCGGTGCATCATAATTATCTTTTCCACAACCAGTAAACAGAACCAGTAGTAATACTAACGAAAAAATATTTGATATAATCTTCATATTCAATTTGTTTTAATTATTGATACGGATTCTTCACCAATTTGGGATTATTATTGATCCAGCCCAAATCAAGGAAGTTGTAATAGTTCTGCATTCTGAAATAACGTGCATTCGGGGACATAAATAAAAAGTCTTCTACGAATACCCACTTTCCGTTATTCGGATCACCCGGTGCAACTACACGATAAGGCCACAAACGGCGATGACGGGCCTGTTCATCATTGTTATTGCCATTCCAGACTTTATCTGCCAAACGCCAGCGTTTCATATCCCAATAACGGTGATCCTCAAATGCAAATTCAACCCGGTTCTCGTGCACGATATTATCGAATGTTACTTTTGTCAAAGGTTGTACGCCGGCTCTTTCGCGTACGGCATTTATATAACCTTCGGTTTTGCCATTATTCAATTCAAGCGATGCTTCTGCTGCAATCATATATGCTTCCGCTACACGAAAACGAGGCATCCACATCTCAGAACCACGTCCACGAGTTCCGGCAGACGGAGTTTCATCCAAATACTTACGTACATAAAAGCCCGTTTTATTGATATATTGTTCGTTCGATTCTTTAGGACCGTTCATAGCAGTCAACAGATTCCCCTGCCCATCCTTTGAATCCAAATCACCTGTTAAAAACTCCCAATTTCCATTATTTTGAATCAACTGTCCGGCTTGAAGAATTACAGGTATGCTCTTAAATTCTGCACCTGGATAAATAATAGTTCCCCACAAACGCGGATCACGGTTTTTGAAAGGCTCATCAGCCGTATTATAAAATTTGTATGTTCCATTTTCCATCGTTTGCACCAAGCTCTTTTGTCCGGGAGTCTGAGTATTTATCAATTCATAATCCTCCACCAAATTTAATACAGCCCCCAAATAACTATTATCAATATCCTCTGCATGAGACTTTGGAGCATTGTTAGTAGTAAAGCCATGTGTTTGCCCTGGGTATTTATAATCGCGTGCCCAAATAACTTCCGTATTATTGTCTTTTACACAAACTGCTTCATAAAAATTCTTGCCTCTATCATCAGGGCGTTTATTTTGTAGCTCATACGGACTGTTATTAATTACATCTTCTGCAGCAGCCAAAGCCATCTGATAATAAGCAGTTGCCTTATCAGCCGGGATACCGACCTCGCCACCATCTGTACGGATCGGTTGCGCCATTTTATTATTATAATTAGCAATAGATGCCGCATACAAAGCAGCACGGGCTTCCAACATTTTAGCTGCCCATTTATTGGCACGAGCCGAGTTGATTTGCTTATCGGCCGGAAGCATCGAATAAACAGCCTGACATTCAGAGATAACATAATCGTACGTAGCAGCTTCTGTTGAACGGGGATACTGCATAGTCGTAACATCCATGCCCGGTTGATAATCGAAAATCTCATCCCCTACTATCGGCATGCCTCCCAGACTACGACACACATTAAAATAATACCATGCCCGCAAAAAACGAGCTTCTCCTTCCAACGGAGTTTTTTCATCAGTAGTCAAAGCAGTCGTTTCACGAACTCCCTTTAAAAACTGATTGATATCACGAACGAGTGTATAATCGTACACACGCCAACGATCATCTTCAAAAGTAGAACGATGATCCGGTCCGCCATTACAAAAAGCAGCTTCATCCAAAACCGTCATTGCCCCCCAATCAGCAACATGTTGTCCCCATGTTACCCGGCCATAATAATTTGCCAAAACAGATTTAATCATAACCGCATCGGCAAATATCTGATCGTTCGTCATAATCCGATCCGGTTCACGATCCAGAAAATCACTACAAGCTGTTGTCGATAACATGCAAGCAACGATTGCCGCCATTATATATTTCTTCTTCATACCACTTAAAATTTAAGGTTTACACCAATATTTATAATTCGTGTCGTCGGATATGCCAATCCATTCCCCTCAGAGGTTTCAGGATCAATGCCAGGAGCATTCGTTAATGTAAACAAGTTTGTTCCGGCGACATAAAAACGTAAATCCGAAATCAATGCTTTTTCCACAATATGTTTCGGTAACGTATATCCTAACTCCAAATTTCGTAGCTTGACATAACGCACATTCTTTTTCCAGAAAGTACTGTTCCAATAATTACTATGCGAACTATTACCGATCAACAACATCGGATATTTTCCTGGTATTAATTCACTGTCAGCATCCCAAATATCAGCCAAGTGCCATGTATCCTCCATATAATACTGCGGGTTATTACCTCCGTCATGGAATGGGTTACGCTGTTCCCAATCCTGATACCAAGAAGCCATAGCTCCACCGGTCAAATCAAATGCCAGGTCAAAACCTTTCCAACCAAAAGCAAAATTCAAACCGAAGTTCAATACCGGAGTAGCTCCTTCTCTATAACCAACCGGACGTTCATCCATACTATTGATTACACCATCACCATTCACATCTTTATATTTTATATCACCCGGACGAAGCGTTTTATTACCCTGACGGTCATTATCGATTGGATAAGTAGCGATTTCTTCCCAGCTCTGGAACTGTCCGATAGCTTCCAATCCCCAGTTTACATATCCAAAACGATGATTGATTGAATTACGATACACATCCCAAGAGTTGGAGAAACGAGGTTTATACTGCTCCCAATCATAAAAACGAGAATAAGTGATATTACCACCAATAGAGTAAGTGAAATCTTCCACACGGTCTGACCAACGTACAGCAGCATCATACCCCATATGTACATCTGAGTTCAGATTTTCTTTCGGCAAGCTGAATCCTACTTCCGATGGTAATAAAACATCATAACGGGAAGCTGGTAACCCATCACGCTGACGACGGAAAAAATCAAACTGTCCGGTCAAACGATTATCCAGAAAAGCAACATCAAGGCCAATGTCCAGTATTTTTACTTTCAACCAGGAAATTGTCGTTACCGGCAGACCACGGGGAACAGAACCTATTGTATAAACACCATCGATGACAGAGCCTCCGTTCTTATAATTATAACCACTCATATAGTCAAAAGGACGATATAAATCTCTATTCGGGTCACCCGATGTCTCCATATCATCTCCCACCATACCATAAGAACCACGAATCTTCAAATCACTGAAAATATTCGCTAACTTACTTTCTTTCCAAAAAACTTCTTCCGATATCCTCCAACCAACAGAAGCTGAAGGGAAAAATCCCCAACGCTGATTAGGCGGGAATTTCCAAGAACCATCATAACGGGCAGAAAACTCAACCAAGTATTTGTTTGCATAATCATAATTTCCACGAAACATCCAGCCTAAACGAGCCTGTGTTTCATTTCCATAATCATCATAGGTATCCATTGTCGGATAATCAATCAAGTGCAAAGAATTTGCAGTAGGTACGGAATGCAACCAGGAATGTGGAGTATCACGTTTGATCGCTTCAAAACCAACAATTGCTGCAACAGAATGATCTCCGAATTTCTTATTATAAGATAATTGAATATTCGAGCTTAATTCTTCCTCATGTCCAACTTCACGTTCTCTCCACGGATTGGTATTCTCAAACATTACAGGATACGTGTCTGTTGCTTCGTCATAACTATACAATTTATAGGTATACTCCTGGTTATTCTTTACATGGTAGTTCAAAAAATAACCAACCATTGCTTTAGCTTTTAAACCATCCCAAATATCATATTCTGCCGTAGCCTGTAACTGGGCCACACGCCAGGTTTCCTGAAATTCTCCTGACAAATCATAATTCAACCATGCAAAATTCGTAGCTGCATTTGAAGATGTCATTGTTGGGTAATTTGGATTATCATTTGCATAGGGACGTTTGGTCGGTAAATTCCGATAGGTTCCAAAACGTGGCATCCAATAGTCATCAACTTCAGGAACACCCGGATTCTTTATATCTTCTATACGCCCATTCATTGTTGCCCCAACTTTCAGACGATTATTAATTTGTGCATCAATACTCATCTGCACATTCGTACGCTTAAATCCACCATAATTTACAATCATGGCATCTTGGTTCAAATGACCGACAGATAAATAATAATTAATTTTGTCTGATCCGCCGGATATATTAGCATTCAGATAATATTGCGGATTAGTTTCCCAGATAAAATCATACCAGTCAAAAGGAACATATCCTTTTTCTTTACCTGCTAACCATTTTTGATAATCCTCTTTACTATATGTATAATCCGTCTTTCCCTGAACAGTCTCGGACTGAACATAATTAGTAAGATAAGTAGCAGCATCCGCTGGTTTTGGGAAAGTTGAAGGGTTCTGCCAACCGTAATAAGCATTCAAAGAAACCGTATTTTTAGTATTCCTTTTACCTTTCTTGGTCGTAACGACAATAACACCATTTGCCGCACGTACTCCATAAATAGCAGCAGAAGCATCTTTCAATACAGAAATACTCTCGATATCGTTAAAATCAATATTATTGAATTGCTTTGAATCAGACTGAATACCATCGATTACATACAACGGATTACCCATATTGCGAATCTGAATGCTGGTCGTTGCTCCCGGACGTCCGTCTGTCTGACGGGTATTCAAACCGGCAATTTTACCGACCAATGCCCCTGAAGCTGTAGAAGCAACAGAGCGGCTGATATCCTCAGAACCGACTTGTGTGATAGCACCTGTCAACGTCGCTTTCTTTTGAGCTAAACCGAAACCGGTAACCACAACTTCATCCAACGCTTGAGAATCTTCACGCAATGTCACACTGACCGCCGATTTCCCTTTTACAGGGATCGTCTGAGTGACATATCCTATATATGAAATTTCCAATACGGCATCAGGAGAGACATTTAAGGTAAATGTACCGTCCAGGTCGGTAATAATACCGTTCGTCGTTCCTTTCTCTACAACATTTGCCCCAATCACTGGTTCTCCCAAAGGATCAAGCACGGTACCCTTCACCACTTTTTGTTGCTGTTGTGGTTGAGGAGTCGAAGGTACTATAGATTTAACCGTATTACCTTTTTCATTTTCCGGTACTAATACAATCTGGTCGTTTGAGATTTCAAAAGTCATCCCGGTAGAATCAAGGATATTAGCCAGCACATCTTTTACTGATTTATTATCAGCATTTACACTTACACGATGTGACAAATCAACTTTATTCTCATCATAAAAAAATGAATAACCGCTTACCTCTTCGATCTGGTCAAGCACTTCACTTAATGATGCATTTTCTAAATGAAGAGAAATGGAACGAAGTTGCATCTTTGCTTCGATCATTCCAGGGAAACTAACCCATAATAAAAAAACAGTTAACAAAAGTGGCATTCTCCATTTTAAAATACCACTGGTACTAAAGAACTTTCGTTTCTTCATAACTTTTTAAGATTTAATAATTTACTAATTACTTATTCAATGTTAAAAAATTGTATTTCTCTTGTGTTCTATTCCATAGGCATTACGATTTTAATTATTACTACTTATTTGTTATTCTCACTGTATTGTTTTCATCGAAACTGTATTGTATCGGATTTATCCTGGCAATCAATCGAAGTACCTCCTCTAATGATTCATGTTTGATCGAAAACGTATATGCCTGGTCAGTCGGCACCTGGGGATCCAACACAATCTTCACACCATACCATTTCGATAAATATTCGGTTAACTCACGGATCGATTTTCTTTGAAAACGAATAGATTCATGAGCCCAAATGGAAGAGAAAGCGACATCAAACCGTTCTGTTCGGATACTAGGCTTATTTTTAAGACAAACTGCAATATCTCCGGGTGTAAGCATTTGAGATGCTCCTGTATTTTCAACAAGGATCGATCCGGACAACAGACTTACATTTACATTCTTCTCATTCTCCCTCGCTTCGACATTAAAAACAGTACCATACACTTTTACAGCTACTCCCCCTCCATTAACGACAAAGAGACGCTCCGAATCTTTCGCTACTTCAAAATAAGCTTCACCTTTCAAAAACACATTTCGTTTTTTCGACCATAAAGAAGTCGAATATTCAAGCGTAGATTCTGCATTCAACCAAACCTTCGTACCATCAGGCAAAATCACTTTCGATTTACCGTTTAATGAAGAATAAGTCAAAACAGCAGAACTGGTTTGATACCATTCATTGACCACATAACTTGTTGCAGAAAATAATAAAAGAAGAAAAACAGAAGCAACTCCCAACAACCAACGAAAAGAAGATAAGGGCATCTTTACTATTTTAGGTTCCTTTTCTTTTATATTAAGTTCCATCCTCTTCCATAAAATATCTACCTCCGAAACGTAATTTGTACCTTCCGCCATAAGAGACAACCATACGGATTGCAATTCAAGAAACAGGGTATGATTCGCTTTGTCAGCAAACCACACCTCCAGTTCAGTCTGCTCCTCAGCTGAAATCTCATGCTTGAATTTCCGTATAATTAAATCCCATGGTATGTTTCTATCCATTTTCGCTCTATTTATACAACGTGAGACTCAAAAAAGCCCGGCATCCCCTAAAACAAAATGATTTTTTTTCACTTTTTGTGTAGAGACATAACAGACTGCAACATTATTATGCTAGTTATCCTAACACTACTATGCTATTCCAACCAACACTACTGTATTACCTCTACCAGCACTATAGTGCTGGCTATGTTAGTCTCATGTCCTGTGTCTATTCTTATTTTGGTACAGATCTCCTGCTATATTTCACCGCAACTCCTCCCCGTTCGGCTTTTTTACGTATCTTAAAAGAATTATTATCGACTTTTCCTGTAATAAATTCAGGTATATTATAAGATTTCATCAGGAGATCGTAATAACCGGTATCCTTTTGAGGAAGTACAAAAGGCTTGGCAATAGCACCGGTTTCAGCTACATAAGCGAAAAAAGGACGTGTATATAGGCCGTCCATACGCCGGCTGCTAAATACAATCCAACGACTATTTGACGACCAGGAATGATAACTCTCAGTATCATCACTATTTACAGCGTTCGGATAAAAACCTTTCTTTGTTCGTAAATCGATCATATACAAATCGGCATCTTTATGCCAGACTGGGAAAGTTCCGTAAGCGGACAACGTGCAAAGCATAAACTTGCCATCAGGAGAAACACGTGGAAATGAAACGCTCTTCCCATCGGTATAGGCATTATAAAGAGTATCTGCTTTATTACCGAAGGTTCCTGTTTCCGGATCAAAAGACAAATAACATAAACTATATGAAAGTTTTCTTATTGAATCGGGCATGGGACAAGCCGGAGCGCTACAATAAAACAATGTCTTGCCGTCCGGGGAAAATGTTGGAAATGTTTCGAAATTATTTTTAGAGGTAGTTAGGGGAGTTGATAAGATTGTATGTTTCTCTATATCGTAAACAACCACATCGGAAGCTGTATCATATACTTCCGTACGTTGAGTCGGATGCAAATCCTGGGTTGTTTTATTCACGGAAAAAGCAATATATTTGCCGGAAGGATGCCAGAAAGGGTATACCAATGCAGAAATCGTTTCTTCAACTTTTGTTTCCAAAAATTCAATCTCTCCTTCATCGATCAAGACTGTCCCACCCATTTTGGACCTCATGTGGAAAAGCATTTTATCCGGATTATACATACAAAACGAATGACAATTCACACAATTATAATTCGTTATCTTATTTTCATAGATAGGCGTTTCTTCATACGATTCCAAATTCCGCTGAAAGATTCCCATTTTGTTCCATAATGAATATCCGGGATCTATCAAACGATAAGCGAGATACGGATCTACGGCTTCTTTCGTCACATACATCGAAAAAGGGGAATAGGCAACCCATTTGTCTTGTTCTTTTTTTGCAATCGTTATCTCTATTGAATCGCCTTTGGCTTGGATCAGTAAGTCTTTCCACTTCTTTTCGGGAATACAAACTTCTCCATTTCTTCCTTCTACTTGAAACTCTTCGTCTCTATATCTGAACAAGGCAAGAATAGGCTGGCCTGAGGATTGAACAGAGAAATTTAACGGAGCTATATTATAAGGGATTGTCACATTTACATAATCCGGAAATATAGTAGGTAAACTTTCCATATTACCTAGTATTTGTCTATCTTTTGTACAAGCCCAGAAAAAAAACAATAAAATAATAAAATAGAACTGTTTCATCTCACCATTATTTATTTTTTAAATACCAAGTAAAACCAATATGTATCTCCAAAAGAAGCAGCCATTACATCCCGAAAGTTTAGATACCCGCGCTTGTCATTCATGTCTTGGTTGAATGCTCCATACCTCTGTTCCACTTTCAAACCTACTCCTTTCTGTGCCCACACGGCCGGCTGCTCTTGAAACAAAGCAACGATTGCCTCCTGATGGCTAATAGACAAAGATGGCCAAACCTCAGTGTGATAATATTTTTCATATAAAGCTTCAAAATTTTTCAATGTTTTACTCAATATATGATATCCCAATAAATATTGAAAAGCGATCTGGTTATTTGGGTTGTTTACAGCCAGTTGTTCCAACGTTTTCAATATCGTGGAAGAAACGGCATATGTGCCTTTTCCTATTAATGCCTTTCTTTTTCCTCCCAGCAATACATCTTCATTCACTAAATTATCATTATACAAATATTTTCGTTGTTCGCTTGCCCATTGCCGATAAAACAAAGTACGTTCCAAGATATTAATATATTTTTCTGCTACCGGATAAGCGCCAAATATCAGATTAGTTTGTACCAAACGTTTTAAGAAATAGGAACTTCCGGTTATCGACGATACATATCCTTCAAATGCAAACTTCTGTGCCGAAGCAATATCTCCTACATGAAAACAGATTTCAGTTAATACGACTGCACAAGGTAAAGAGCTGTCCCAGTTCGGTAATAAACAGTCTTTGCTAAATTGAGGATAATGAAATAGTTTATCCCCCAGCTTACCTTTATTGGCCAATGCCAGATTTAAAACATTTATCGTTTGCAGATTTGCCTTTTCTGCTGAAAACATAGCTATTATTTTATCCCATTGCTCAGTTTTCAAATAATAATCTTGCTTCATATTCTCTTGCCAGACCAACCTCCTTTGGCTTTGTATCCAATAAAAGGAGAATAATACCGGAAGTAATTGACTGAAGACAACTAAAAACTCTTTTAATCCCGATAAGTTATTTTTCCTTCTTAAGTAGCCGGTTAAAACGATACCGGTTGGAAATACAATCCATGAATAATAGATCATTCCGGTATTCAAAAGCGGTTCGTAATAAAAATCCGGTAATAAAATCATCCGGTATTCTCCTTGCCAAGCCAGATGAACAGATAAATAAAATAATACAATCAATTCCAACAATATCAAGAATATATAATACCAATACATTTTACGATATAGGAGTTCCCAAAGAAGTATACTCATTCCCAATAAAAACACAACTGATCCTGCCATTCCCAATAAAACCGGTAACAAAAGACAACCTATGAGAAACCGGAACCTAAAATCCTGTACATTTATATACCAAAGAAAAAAAACGAGCATCAAGAGGTAAGACACCGTACCTTGCAATCGATAATTCATGTCCAGGTGCAAAGGTAGAAGTGATAAAACAGGCAATAAAGAAATCAAATAAGAAAAATTAGTCGGAGCAATTAGCCTGCAAATTCGTTGCATCAATAACCCCACTATTAATAACAAAAAAGTCGTAATTAATGCACCGACATACGGTAATCTATAAAACTGAGAAAGAAAACCAGATAGATAAAAAGCGAATCCACCAGGTTGACCTGACGTATCCCTAAAATAGTCCCATGTGAATGGAAATATTTGCAATTGTTCTATATAATAGAAATAGAACTGGTAGTTATACTGCAAAAAAAAGAATAAACCACAGCATACAATTCCCCAAACAGCAATATCTTTATATTTCATAATAATATTCGTTAGCTTAAATCTTTATTATTAATAAAGACTCAAAACCAACGAATACCCCTTAAACAAATGTGATAAATTTATTCCGTTGTCGGAAACGATGCAATACGTAGACGGGCAGCTCCCATCGGAACCAATGTTATTTCGTCTAATGCATCTGATTTTCTGGCATCCTCATATGGCAGCACATCGCATAAACCGTATTTATCGATCTTCCATTCCGGAATAAGACGTCCCTGTGCCTTAAATATCAAAGGAACATTTGTCAATGTAAATGAATTATTATCAAAAGGCCACTCTTTGCGTTGAACAGAGATTGGAGCATCTATCTGCAGAGCATAGTTCCACGGGCTTGCTGGGTAAATCTCATAAGTAGGCCATGTAGAAGCATCGGCCCCCTCCTGCCATTTTGAATCGCCGATAGCAGTTTCACGACTGTCTTTCTGTTGATAATCTTCATCTATCTTTAAAGACAAAGTCAGAGGATCATAATCGACACTGACACTATTTTTATTAACCTGCCACTGACTATAATTAAATGTCATGGGAACCGTAAGAACGATTTCATCCGCCCTCGACTTTTACTTTCGCCTGACAAGCATTATATAAGACAGCAGCCATTCCGTTATCCGGTATCGCCATAAATAAGATTTTAACTTCATTCAGCATCTGGTTATCCTGAACGATATAAGCCAGGTTTGCATATCCGCGGAGCCAATAAGGGACTTCCTCCCAACCCCATTGACCACCGGTTTTCAACCAGGCATTATCCTTCTTTTGTAACCTGGCGCTAATCTCTCCCCAAAAACCTGAGGAGCCCAAAATCCCTTCGATCCAAATGAATCCCCTTTCTTTAAAGCATATCCGTCAGAAGCTCCTTTCGATCCTTCCCACATTTTCAAGTCTTTAGAGGTATACACCTGAAAGCCCCGATTAGAGTTTCCTCCGGTACCATACAGATAATAAGTTCCGTTTTCATAAAAGATCGTAGGATCAGTCAAATTAATATTCTGCCCGTGGATAGAAGCAACTCCTACACCAAAGAATACCCAAAATAGTAATAATAATTTATTCATGGAATTGAGAATTATTTATAAAACGTTTTCTTTTACAAATATAGACTCAAAAGAACGCTGTATCCCCTAAAAAAATAAAGTTTTTTTACCACAAATATGAATAAGAATCTCCCAAATAAACTCTGATCTTTTTAAGTGCTATTGTTATTTGCCCCTCCACCGTCTTCTCTGAAATATGAAGTTGTTTGGCAATCTCTTTATTAGTCAAATTCTCTTCCCGACTTTTCTTGAATATCTCCCTGCACTTTTCCGGTAAAAGACATACGGCCTCCTCTACCAAACGGTACAATTCCTGAAACTCAAGATCCGAATTATAATCTTGTGCCACTTCACTGACAGAGAGATCCTCCAAATAGACCGGAATTTTTTTATCACGGATATAAGTAAAAGCCTTATTACGGGCAGCCTGAAAGAGATAGGCTTTTAATGTTAACTTTATCTCAAAACGTTCGCGATTCTCCCATATATAAGTAAAAATATCCAAGACCAACTCTTGCGACTTTTCCCGGTCATGGATATAATAGGTAATGAAACGCTCCAATGAATCGGTATACTGATAGAACAAATGCTTAAAAGCGATTTGATCACCTTCCTTTATCAGTTTCAGCAATAATATATCGTCGTTGTTACTGCTCATCCCTAAATTCATTGATTATTTTTACAGGCCTCAAAGATACACAAAGATTCAATCCTTCCTTAACAAAAGATTCTTTTATTTAATATTCACGCTTTAAAACATAATATTTGTTCCTAAATACGTTCCAACAGAAAATAAAAAAGTCTTATAAACTTATAGCTTATAAGACTTTCTATATTCAAACTGTGATTCCGGAGCGATTCGAACGCTCGACCCACGCCTTAGAAGGGCGTTGCTCTATCCAGCTGAGCTACGGAACCATCCTTATTTGCGGTGCAAAGGTAGTACTATTTTTTTAATATGCAAACCGGAAAGCCTTTTTTTTCATTAGAAGGGATAACCTACAGCAAAATGCCAGGCAAAATTGCCCTTCAGATTAGGATTCAGAATAGCCCAGCGATCTTTACCTCTTTCCTGAGGATTATACGCCTTCATACCCGTATCAAAACGGATCAGGAAGAAGTCGAAATCAAGACGTAAACCCAAACCATAAGAAACGGCTATCTCTTTATAAAAACGGGAGAAATCGAAATTAGCATTTTCACGATCCTTATCCTTGTGCATGGTCCAGATATTTCCGGCATCCACATAAGCTGCCATTTCAAACTTCCAGAACATCTTTGTACGATACTCCATATTCAGGTCCAACCGGATATCACCTACCTGGTCGGCAAAAGTACCATCCGGACTGATCCTCATACTTCCCGGCCCCAGCGAGCGGACAGACCATCCACGTACACTATTTGCACCTCCTGAAAAGTAGCTGCGTTCGAACGGTAACATCCTCGCATTTCCATAAGGATAGCCGACTCCTACTCCTGCATGAAAAGCCAGTTTATTACGACTGTCTAACACAATACTTCTACTGAAATCGACATCTCCTTTTATAAACTGGGAGTAATTGATGCCGAATAAACGATACAAGCCATCCTCGTCCTTCTTCTCATTCGTCAGTTTGGAAATCAAATAAAGCATATTACCCGCCATTTCAAACGACACACGCAATGAATGCGTATTTCTTAACCGGTTCTGAGGATTATAATTGCTGAATGAATAAGTATATCCGGAACCGACAACAAACTGATCCGTAAAATTATAAAGCTTCATCGACTCAGGCAGATCTTTTGCAAAAGTTGAATCGATCTTCGGCAAATGCACATAATCTATATCCAACAGCTTAAAAGTATGACGCGCCTGCATATTTGAACGGTCCTGCCAGATATAACTCCATCCTCCGGAAAGAATCGCACGTCGGTATTCAGGACGTGTCTGGATGCCATAACTGACCTTAAATTCAGTTGAAGCACGTATTTTACGTTTAAAACTTTCACTGACAAAAGGGAACAAGAAACGAGGAAACAAGACAGACGACTCCGCTCCCAACTCCCAGTAACTACTACCGTCAGAACTTGAAGACAACGCCTCATAAGCTCCGCGCACCTTGGCCGAAAACACTTCCGATCCTTTGAATATATTCCTGTGTTGATAATTCACACTGGAAGCAAAACCAAAGTCACCGGCCGAGTTCGTACCTTCCAGGTCGACACCGAAACCTTGCAGTTTGGCAGGCGAAGTCAGGATCGTACAATTTAGCTTCATCGTATCCCCTTCCTCCACTTCCGAAAAACGTATGTTCACATTTCTCAGTGCCCGAAGGGCGGCAAAAGAAGAATAGGTCTGTTCCACCCCCCGTTCATTGAACAGGCGACCCGGAGTAATATAAGTACTCTTACGCAAAACGCCCGGACGAATACTTCTTCCGCCCTTACCATATAAAATCTGCAGATCGCCTACTTTCACCGTATCGGACGAAGTCAGTTTCAAATCACTCTGTACCTGATTCAACGGATCATAATCCGTAACGATCGTGACATCCTTTATATAATACTGACGATGCAAGGTATCGATAACCGAACCGTCGGGTTTAAGCAGGCGGTACGGCTTCAGAACCAGATCCAGATCCACAATATTCCGATTATAGGAGCTATCGGCCAGATAAGCCAGATAATCACGGTTAAAGGCATAATACCCCCTCCGCCGAAGCTGCGTAGTGATCCGCTGACGTTCCTTATCCAGGACATCCCGGTCAAAGAGTGCACTATCCTTTATCAGGGAATTATAATCTTCCGGAGAAATACGGAAAGCCGACGACACGGCTGAACGCCGGGGTGCCTTCAAATGAGCGATACTATCGATCTTCGGATCATCCAGATTCATCGTATAATTATGTATCCGGTAAGGTTTATTCGAGTTAATCCGGTAGGTAACCACCGCTTTTTTTTGCCTGGAAGTATCTATCGTAGCAGCAACCTCGGCATTCACATATCCCTTGTTGATAAAGAAACGCCTCAATTCGTCGGTCGACTGATCCACCAGAGCAGTATCGAGAATAACAGGCGGTTCGCCAATACGGCGAAGCTGTTTACTCAGCCACCGTTTCTCATTCCGTCCCGACCAATCGTATACAAAAAGCTGCCACTTCATCAGTCCGAACACCTTAAAGTTAGGCTGCTGCCTCAGATAAGGCTTCAACTCATTGGCTTTATAGGATTTATTATCGGAAACGATTTCTACTTTATCCAGCAGATATTCTCCGTCACCGACATATTTTGTCGTACTGCAAGCGGCCAGTATCCAAGCAAGGCATAGGAAATATAGTATATGGAGGATTCCCTTCATCATTCAACCTTTTACGCACGCAAATGTAGCTGAAATTAAATAAATTCCCTTACTTTTGCTTTGTAAAAAGAGTAAAGATGCTGAGTAAGTCTAAAGTAAAACAGATCCGTTCGCTTGAATTAAAGAAGTTTCGTAACGAGTTAAATGCATTTGTTGCCGAAGGGAATAAGCTCGTGGCCGATATGTTGCACGCATTCGAATGCGACCTCCTGATAGCCAAACCATCCTGGATGGCTACACAGGGAGATATCCCTGCTAAAGAGTTACTGGAAGCCGACGATGAAGATATCCGTAAAGCCAGCTTCCTGAAAAACCCGCAGGATGTACTTGCCGTCTTTAAACGTCCCGTCTGGTCGCTGGAAGATGCAGACCCGGCAAACCAGCTGATTATTGCCCTCGACGGGATACAAGACCCCGGAAACCTCGGCACGATCATCCGGCTCGCCGATTGGTTCGGGATCGAACATATCGTATGCAGCCAGGATACCGCAGACGTATTCAGCCCCAAGACCGTACAGGCGACTATGGGTGCCCTGGTCCATGTAAAAGTACATTACACCGATCTGCAAGCTTACCTGCAAGCGCAACATGAAAAGAAAATCCCCTTGTACGGCACCTTCCTCGACGGAGAGAATATGTATACAAAAGAATTATCCGGCACAGGTATCCTCATTATGGGAAATGAAGGAAACGGCATCCGTCCGGACATCGAAGCACTTGTAAACGAAAAGTTGTATATCCCCAACTATCCGCAAGAGCGGGAAACCTCAGAGTCGTTGAATGTAGCAATCGCGACAGCAGTCGTCTGTGCCGAGTTCAGACGTCGCGGGAGTAAAATGGGTTAACCGGAAGACGGAAACCGGACTACCCTCCGTCACGTTATCGGCCGCCGATACCCATTGGTCAGGCACAAAATCTCCATCTACCGGGACAGTTATACCTGCCGGTACGGGGATTAATGTACCATCATAAAATTCGGTATTTGCTATTTCCTGCTCCAAAGGATATACACCGACGAAACGCCCTTCCGCATCCAACTCGAGGTAATGCATACGGAACCATTTCTTCCAGTATATATAATGCGAAGCAATCCTGCGCATACAAGGATTATTTTACAGAATCTTTATTGGCTATGTTTACAGAGTCTTTAGGAACAGACAACCGTCCGTAATTGTACCGCATCAGATTCAGGCTATCCACATAGACTTTGAAATAAGAGGTCGAGTCATCTTTCCCATCCAGACGGATAAAGCCATATACGCTCTTCACCTGCTTGGTCGGCAACGTACGCAAAGTCGTTTCGTGATAACCGTCTTTCAACACCTTATCATTCACGGTAATGATCGTATCCCCCTGATTAGCGCTCAGGCGGATCTCCGGACGATTCTTCATATTGTCATTCAACCCCCAGACACGCATTCCCAGAACGAAAGTACTGCCCGAAGGATAGTTTGTCTCCGGTTTGATATCGATCGTCACTCCGTTAAACAAGGCATTCGGTTCAAAGGTAAGATAAGTCAGTCGCGGCCAGATATCCACAGAATCCTGTTTCGATACCGGAGCAGCACTGGCCTGTACGTCTCCCAGCGCTTTCTGACGTTCATTCAAATCCGCCAGTACCAGATCGTACACCTGCATATATATATCCAGGTTACGGCCATACCATACCAGCGAGCTGTCGTAAACGGCCTGTTCTATTTTATGTTTACGGAACACTCCCTGATAAAGCGCCTCCTTTTTTGCATCATCACTATAAGTCTTATAATCGGTATTGATCATAGCCTCTGCCAGCTGCATATCGAGCAAGACAGCCTTCATCTCCTTTTCAGAGAGAATACCGTCGGGCACCTTACTGCATGAAGCCAGCAAAGTAGCCACTAACAAAGCGACGCCATATCTGCGCAAATTGTTCCGCATTTATTTCTTTTCTTTTTCTTTCGAGAGACTGTCCGACAAAGTATGCCGGTAAAATATCAACAACAGAAAAACACCTACACAGATAGCCGAATCTGCCAGGTTGAAGATCGGACGGAAAAAGATGAACTCCTCTCCTCCCCAGATCGGGAACCAGTCCGGAAACTCTGTCTGAATCAACGGGAAGTAAAACATATCCACCACTTTCCCGTGCAGCCAGGTAGCATACCCACCCTCAGCAGGCATAAGTGAAGCAACCTGACCAAAACTATGGTCGAATATGACTCCATAAAAAATAGAATCTATTATATTACCGATAGCCCCTGCAAATATCAATGAGACACAAGCAATAAAACCAAAACTGTACTTCTCCTTCACCAGCTTATACAGGTAATAACCGATAAAGCCGACCGCAACGATGCGGAATACAGATAAGAACAACTTGCCAATCACTTCAATCCCGAAAGCCATTCCCGGGTTTTCGGTAAAGTACAGATAAAACCACGGTGTGATTTCTATACTTTCATGCAGTTGCATATGTGTCTTGATCCAAATTTTGAGAGCCTGGTCAAGAAGAAGGAGCAGCATTACAATAAACACTGCTCCCCAACCTTTTGAAAATTTCATTTATCTTTTACCTCCTTGTTTTGCTTCGATACTCAAAGTAGCATGAGGTACGGCACGCAGTCTTTCTTTCGGGATCAGTTTACCCGTTTCACGACAAATACCGTAAGTCTTATTTTCGATACGGATCAAAGCTGCCTGTAAGTTCTGGATGAACTTCATCTGACGCTGTGCCAGACGTCCGGCCTCTTCTTTCGATAAGGTTGCGGCACCTTCTTCCAACACCTTGAATGTAGGTGATGTATCAGCCACGTCGTTACCATCAGAATTGGTTACACCCGATCTCAACAACTCATAATCCTTTTTTGCTACCTCTAACTTCTCTAAAATAATGGCGCGGAACTCCTCGAGTTCAGCATCCGAATATCTTGTCTTTTCTGCCATGGTTCAATAATTTTAGGTTCAACATTCATAATATATACATCAGGCGATCCAATGTCGCAGTCCAAATATACGATAATATTTATATGCAGCAAGGGACGCCTTTCTTTTTTAATAAAAAATTCATTCCTTTTCGATACGAACCGACAGGTTGAAATCCTCAAAATCAAGCACGGTTGCATCGCTTATTGCATGATCTGTAATTTCAACCGACACAGCCAGTACCTGGTTTGCTATATATTCATTATACTCTTTAATCGCTTCATCCATTTCATCGGAAGAAAGAACCGTAACAGTAATCTTATCCGTAATATCATAACCATTGCTCTTACGCAGGTTCTGGATACGATTCACCAGTTCGCGGGCCAATCCCTCTTTACGCAAGTCTTCCGTTACGGTGATATCCAGTGCCACCGTCAGGCGTCCTTCGTTAGCAACCAGCCATCCGGGGATATCTTCCGAAATGATTTCCACATCAGCCAGTTCGACTGTTGCGTCCAGCCCTTCCACATTCAATGTGAATGTACCGGCAGCTTCAAACGCCATGATATTTTCCTGGCTCATGCTCTGGATGGCAGCTGCCAAACTCTTCATGATCTTACCGTAACGCGGGCCTAACTTCTTAAAGTCCGGTTTGATACGTTTCACCAGAATACCGGCGGCATTATCGACAAACTTCAATTCCTTCACATTCACCTCGTTCAGAATCAGGTTCTTTACCGCCTCGATGCTTTCCTGCAGGTGAGCGTCGACAACGGGTACCATGATCGTTTGCAGCGGCTGGCGAACTTTGATATTCACCTTACGACGCAAAGCCAACACCATAGAAGACACATCCTGCGCCATCTTCATACGTTCTTCCAGATCCTTGTCGATCAATGCTTCATCATATTTCGGGAAATCCGACAAGTGAACAGACTCTACAGTCTCACGTCCGGTAACAGCAATCAGGTCGCAGAACAACTGGTCTCCATAGAACGGAGCAATCGGCGACATCAGCTTGGCGATTGTTTCCAGGCAAGTATATAATGTCTGGTAAGCAGACAACTTATCGGTAGTCATGCCTCCACCCCAGAAACGGCGGCGGTTCAGACGTACATACCAGTTACTCAGGTTATCGTTCACGAATTCAGAGATAGCACGTCCCGCACGTGTCGGTTCGTAGGTATCATAGAATCCGTCGACATCCTTCACCAATGTATTCAACAACGAAAGGATCCAGCGATCGATTTCCGGGCGTTCTTTCAGAGGAACATCCGGTTCCGAATAATCAAATCCGTCTACGTTTGCATACAGAGCAAAAAATGAATACGTATTATATAATGTACCGAAGAATTTACGGCGCACTTCATCCATTCCGTCGATATCGAACTTGATATTATCCCACGGAGAAGCATTGGTGATCATATACCAGCGCAACGGGTCGGAACCATACTGCTCGATTGTAGAGAACGGATCGACGGCATTACCCAGACGTTTGGACATCTTGTTGCCGTTCTTATCCAATACAAGACCATTAGACACAACCGCTTTATAAGCCACACTGTCGAACACCATCGTTGCCAGCGCATGCAGGGTAAAGAACCAGCCACGAGTCTGGTCTACACCTTCAGCGATAAAGTCTGCCGGATATACCTCGCGGCTATCCAGTAACTCCTTATTCTCGAACGGATAATGGATCTGGGCATAAGGCATCGCACCCGAGTCGAACCAAACGTCGATCAGGTCGGTCTCACGCTTCATCGGCTTGCCGCTTTCAGAAACAAGGATCACCTCATCCACATACGGACGGTGCAGGTCGATCTTTTCGTAATTATCCTTATTGTATTCGCCCGGCTGGAATCCTTTCACCTTATACGGGTTCGACTCCATCAGTCCGGCCTTAACAGCTTTCTCTATTTCATTGTACAGTTCTTCTACCGAACCGATACATTTTTCTTCCGTACCGTCTTCCGTACGCCAGATAGGCAGCGGAGTACCCCAGTAGCGGCTGCGGCTCAGGTTCCAGTCCTGCAGGTTTTCCAACCATTTACCGAAACGGCCTGTACCTGTACTCTGCGGTTTCCAGTTGATCGTATTGTTCAGTTCGATCATACGGTCGCGGCAGGCAGTGGTACGGATAAACCAGCTATCCAGCGGATAGTATAATACAGGTTTGTCGGTACGCCAGCAGTGCGGATAGTTGTGTACATGCTTTTCGATACGGAACACGCGGTTCTGCACCTTCAGCATCATACATATCTCGATATCCAATGTTTCGTCTTTATCCGTCTTTTCCGGATCATAGGCATTCTTTACGAACTTACCCTCGAACGGATCGTAATCGGCTGCATTCATACGAGTCTGCACGAACTCAGGATCCAGGTCTTCCATTAGATAGAACTTACCGGTCATATCCACCATCGGACGATTATTACCATCCTTATCGACCATCATCAAAGGAGGCACACCGCTAGCTTTCGCCACGCGGTCGTCGTCCGCACCGAATGTCGGAGCGATATGAACGATACCTGTACCATCTTCCGTTGTTACATAATCGCCGGTGATCACACGGAAAGCACCTTCTCCCGGATTCACCCAGGGGATCAACTGTTCGTAATGCATACCGGCCAGTTCCGGACCTTTCCACTCGCCAACCACCTTGAACGGGATCAGTTTATCACCGATCTTATAGTCAGACAGTTCCAGTTCGGCAGCCTTCGGATTAAAATGTGCATCCATCAGATCCTTAGCCAATACGACTGTCATCGGCATACCTGTGTACGGGTTGTAAGTCTGAACAGCCACATAGGTGATATTCGGGCCTACGCAAAGCGCCGTATTGGAAGGCAATGTCCAGGGAGTAGTCGTCCATGCCAGGAAGAACGGTTCACCGAACTGTGCCATTTCCGGCTTCGGGTCGAGTATACGGAATTGAGCCGTACAGGTCGTATCTTTCACGTCGCGGTAACATCCCGGCTGGTTCAGCTCGTGCGAGCTCAAACCTGTTCCGGCTGCCGGCGAATACGGTTGGATGGTATATCCTTTGTACAGCAAACCTTTCTTATATAATTCTTTCAGCAGATACCACAAAGTTTCGATGTAACGGTTATCGTAGGTGATATACGGATTTTCCATATCCACCCAGTAGCCCATCTTGTCGGTGAGGTCTTCCCATTCTTTGGTAAACTTCATCACATCGCGGCGGCAAGCTGCATTATATTCAGCGACAGAAATCTTCTTGCCGATATCTTCCTTGGTTATACCCAACGATTTTTCCACGCCCAGCTCAACCGGCAGGCCGTGAGTATCCCATCCTGCCTTACGGTTCACCAGATATCCTTTCATGGTTTTGTAACGGCAGAAAATATCTTTGATCGAACGGGCAATAACGTGGTGAATACCCGGCATACCGTTTGCTGAAGGCGGACCTTCATAAAACACAAACGAGGGGTATCCTTCGCGGATTTCAAGACTCTTATGGAAGATGTCGCCATCCTGCCATTTCTTCAGCACCTCTTTATTTACGTTCGACAAGTCAAACTTAGAGTATTCAGCAAATTTCTTACTCATATCGCGTTATATTTATCTTTCTTCTAAAAATGCCGCAAAGTTAGTGATTTAATTCCAATTAGAAAAAAAAAGATTTACTTTAGGTAACGTCAAAGAAAGCCGTACTTTTGCAGTCGGATACAAAAATGGATAAGCACCATGATCGACACACTCACCTCTTTGCGAATATTCTTTGCCCTGATGGTATTCGGGGCCCATTGCTATGTACTGGATTCAAGTTTCGATGCCCACTTCTTCAAAGAGGGGTTTGTCGGGGTCAGTTTCTTTTTCGTCCTCAGCGGCTTTATTATCGCCTACAATTACCAGGAAAAGTTATTGACAAAACGCACCGACAAGCGTACTTTCTGGGTGGCCCGTATCGCCCGTATTTATCCTTTGCATCTGCTTACGTTAGTAATTGCGGCATGTATAGGGGGATATGTTCAGTATAACGGCACGGTAGACTGGATAAAACACTTTGCAGCTTCCACCTTCCTGCTGCAACCGTTCTTCCCCTCGGCCGACTACTTTTTCTCATTCAACAGCCCGTCGTGGAGTTTGGGATGCGAACAGTTATTTTATTTCTGTTTCCCTCTTGTTATCCCATTCTTAAACAGCCGGCGAAACCTGCTTATCGCACTCGGTATCTGCCTTCCGGTCATGCTAGCGGGCATGTATCTGACACCTGATGAACAGATCAAAGCATACTGGTATGTCAATCCGATCACCCGCCTGCCGGACTTTTTCGTAGGAGTTTTACTTTACCAGTTCTATCGGCTATTATGCAGTAAAAAGATATCTTATTCCGCCGGCACACTATTGGAGACAGGCGTCGTTGTCCTGTTTTTCCTTTTCTATCTTTGTGCTGCCGACATTCCCAAAGTCTATCGTTATTCTTGCTATTACTGGTTGCCGGTTTCTCTGATGATCCTTGTTTTCGCCCTGCAAAAGGGAATGCTATCCCGACTGCTCTCCAATCGCTTCTTAATCATTGGCGGTGAAATCAGTTACAGCTTCTACCTGATCCATTTATTTATCATACTGACATACACCAAAATGGCCGCTATCTACCAATGGCAAATACAATGGACAATCAGCGTTCCCCTTATCTTCTGTATCACTGTCGCACTCAGCTTGCTTTCTTATTATTATTTTGAAAAGCCGGCTAATAGGTGGGTAAAAAGGGTACTGACTAAAAAACAATCCTAAAAAGCACGTACATGCTTTGTATATAAAGCATATTTTAGCGATATTTGCACTATATACAGTGCAAGACGATGGAAAAGCGGATTATAAAAGCAATTATTGCTGAACGCCAGAGGGAAATCAGCAATATACAATTAGTCAAAAGACCGATCTATTTCGAAGAACAAGCTAATTATGTATTAGTTGGGATTCGGCGAGCCGGTAAGTCCTACCAAATGTATCAGGATATACAAAATCTGATAGAATCCGGTAAAGCAACTATCGAAGACTGTTTATATATCAATTTCGAGGATGAACGCATTTCCTCAATCAGCAGTTCTGAACTAGGGTTATTATTAGAATGCTATGCCGAGATGTATGACAATCGCACCCCATTGATCTATCTGGATGAAATACAGAACATCGATGGCTGGGAAAAATTTGCCCGCCGCCTGGCCGATTCCAAATACCGGGTTTTCATTACCGGAAGTAATGCAAAAATGCTTAGCCGGGATATTGCAACTACACTCGGAGGCAGGTTTATCATACGGGAGGTATTTCCTTTCTCATTCAGGGAGTTTTTAACCTATCATAAAATCGACCTAAAGAAAAACTGGGAATACGATCCGGAATTGCGCCTACAGGTGATCAGACAATTCGATACCTATTTTCATTTCGGTGGTTTCGCAGAAACATTTCCCTTAACAGACAAACGGGAATGGATCAACTCGCTTTACCTGAAGATTTTACTAGGAGACATTATCGCACGAAACGAAATACGCAACGGCAACGCCATTCGTTTACTTGCCAAAAAACTGGCGGAAAGTGTTATGCAGCCTACCACTCAAACCCGGTTACTAAATATCATAAAATCGTCGGGGAGCAACATTGGCCGTAACACATTGGCCGATTACCTGAATTACATGAATGACGTTTATCTGACTTTTAATGTTCCGAACTTCACAGATTCGGTAGCCGAACGTTTTTCCAGCTGTAAACGATATTACTATGACAATGGGTTATTGAATAATTTCCTCTTCGATGCCGAAACCAAATTGTTGGAAAACATAGTAGCCATAAATCTGATCGAACGATACAGAAAAGGAGAAGAATACGGGGTATTCTTCTATAATAAAGGTATCGAAGTCGATTTTTACATTCCTGACGAGGAAATAGCGATACAAGTATCATACAGCATCGACGACCCGCTCACCCGGGAGAGAGAAACCAAAGCCTTACGGAAAATAGCAGAAGTCTTTCCTCTTAGAAAAGCATTTATAATCACCCGGGACGAAGAAACAACGATCTCCGAAAGCGGTTTAGATATAGAAGTGCTCCCTGTCTGGAAATGGTTGCTTAAGGAATAAATCAATCAAAAAAGCACAAATAAACACATAGCTTATGATTTTTAAGTCCAAGCTGTATTTTTCCGCTACAAACAGTTGTTTATTTGATCGTATCTACTATCTTTGCAGTACTACAGAAAGCGCAGAAACTATAGCGTTAGGTTCTGTTCTGTAGAAATATTTAGAATAAGGCATTTTAAGATATTATCTCGGTCTACATAAATTATCCCGTTTTTTAGACAGAATTGAGATAGTAGCAACAAAATGCCCATGTTATTTGTATATATGTAGTTATATATGATATGACGTGGGCTGTTGCTTACTATCAGTCTGTCAGGGAGGGATACCCTATGTAGCTGAGATGTAGCAATAGCACCACGTTTTTTTATGCCTTTTTTCAAGCTATACTTTTTACTGCCCATACTTAGTTAATATATTAAACAATCATACAATTCAGTAAAAAGGCATAGTGAAGAGGAGACTCTACAACTGTCCGGTTCGGGAGAATAGGATAGTATCTATATAGCAGATAATATGTATCATATAAAACGTTTCATACTATGATTAACCTGTTGACTAAAATACGTGATTATGTAAAACTTCTCCTCCCTAACGACCAGAAGCCAGCCCTTTTAGGGAATGTACTGCCTGAGCATAAAGCTGCGATCTGGGAAGACGCCTGTATCATATCCCCTCCGGAAAACCTGCCGGAGGAGGAAAAACAACCTACACAAGAGGACAAAGAGAAAGAAAGCGACTTCATTATCAAAGCATTCAAAAGCCTGTCACCCGAGTATTTATTGATCGTATCGGAAATGAGAAACTTACTTAACTCCGATCTCAAGAAAATAGTATTCCATGCATTAGCCACCAAGTTAAGCGTCGAAGAGGTTGCGGAACATCTTAGCCTTACTCCCCGGAAAGTAAAATGCATATTCCGTGACGCAATTACGGACATCAGTATCCAAACCGGATTTATCAGGGACAACCTCAATAACAGTATTCAAAAAGATATAAAAATCGAAGCGTTGCAATCAAAGATACAATTGCTGAGCAATCAGTTATTAATGGAAGAAATCAAACATTCTGCCCAAAAGAAAACAACGGTCAAAATACCTTATGCCAGACAAAAGAAATTATTATCAAAACCATTAACCCAATGTCTTGATTTGGAGAGTAGGACTTTAACTATTTTCAGATCATTGGATATATATACCCTGGAAGATTTACTGAGATATACTTCTGCCAACGGCATCGCAACACTGAAGGAGCAACGCAACTTTGGTGATTTATCATTACACAGGCTGGAAAATGAATTAATAAGGAAAGGAATCTTTGACCCTCAAGGTCAATGTGAACTATATCAAGAGCTAACTAAGAGGTAAAACCTAATAATTTTTTTCTGAAACTGCAATACAGTTATAAGCCATCCGGCTCGTGAGAGTCGAATGGCTTTTTTTACCAACGATTACAACTCGTTTATTTCTTCAATCGACAGGCCGGTGCATTGGGCGATCGTTTCAACATTGACTCCCTGCTTTTTTAAATTCGTAGCGATCAAACGCTGTTCTTCCGCTTTGCCTTCTGCTTTCCCTTTTTCTACACCTTTCTCAAGACCTTTTTCCATGCCATCCTCAAAACTGGTATCGAGGGCAGCAGCCAAGTCGCGCTCAACAGAGAGGCTTAGCTCGTATTCCAAGCGTTGGTCGGGAGTCATGCGCTCTACTTCCACTATGCTTTTCAGCTTGCGGAATATCTGATTGTTCAGTTCTTCGGGTAATCGTTCCATGATCTCAATGTTGTTTAAGACAAATAACCACTTCTTATAAAGCGTGTCGCATGCTTGCAAAGGTAATACAAATTTTGGCATTTCAAGATAGATCTCATTGAGCGTTTCGCTGAAAGGAATCTTCAACTCCCTGTCCATACGAACAATATCCCAACGATACTTATCCGGGCGGGTAGGATCCATAATATAGTTCAACACACAAACTACATAGACTTTGCTGATATGGTAGTTCCAACGTCTATGGATTGTATCCAATTCCTTTCTCGATTTTTTCTCCAGTTCTTCACCCAACTTTTCTTTTACGATCATGGATTGTTGCTGGATTGCGAAAGAGGCGTAGTATAACACTCTGTCAGAGAAGTACTTCTGTCGCGACTTCTGCATCTCGATTATGAAGACTTCCCCTTTGTCATTCTCGCAGAAAATGTCGAATACTGCCCGTCGTTGGTCATGCTTTAAGCCGAGCATTTCTACATTCCTAAAGGTGATGTCTACAATGACTTCATGTTGGATAACTTCATTTAAGAAGCTAATGATAAGATCTTTATTAACTTCACTGCCGAAGATTTTCTTCCAGCCATAGTCCGAAAACGGATTGACAAATTTGTTCATAGCGCATTGTTTTGATTGACTCCAATAATAGAGTTGCCGCAAATATAAAGAATTGTTCAGATTAACCAAATCATTGGGGAGGGAATATTGAGGGAAATATCAATTATTTCCATTATTGAATTATCATGAACGCACAAAAGTTTTCTAAAAATAATCCTTCAAACCTTCACCGGAAACCCATCTATCTAAAGACAAACAGATTACCGGTGAAGGATTTTTACGGTTCAACAAAACAACTTCACCGTAGCCGCACCGATCAGCAGCCATCCCAACAGGTTACCGGGAGTTAATGCGGGAGGTTGTTTTTCGGGCTCGTCGCTTTCGGGCGAATGATCGACAGGATCGCTCCGATGGCTGCCAGAGCTACCTCCGTCTGCGACAACAGGATCGACAACAGTGCTGTCAGCCCCAACCATGGGATCGCCAGGCTGGCAGTGCCTCCCTTTCAAGC
>NZ_CAJJWO010000023.1 GCF_905196875.1 uncultured Parabacteroides sp.
CCGTTTTAGAGTCAGAGACTCAAAACAAATGAAAGGAGTTAGTCGAAAGGCTGACTCCTTTTTTGTTTTATAAAAACCATTGTCCTTGGAATTAATATTAATCAGCTTCTTTTTGCACGAATCAAATAAGATATATATCTTCGCTATCTAAATCTGTATTCATAGAAAAACATATTATGAAAAGAAGAACTTTTCTTAAATCATCACTTCTGGCTGGTGCAGGGGTTGGAGTCAACCATTCTGTACGGTCTGCTATATTTTCTCAGGGACAAAAAGAAACAAAAAAGAAACCTCATGTTATTTTTATCATGACTGATCAGCATCGTGGGGATGCTTTAGGTTGTATGGGAAATAAGGCAGTTATTTCTCCGAATATTGATAAGTTGGCAGAAGAAGGAACATTATTTGTAAGCGGTTATTCATCGGCCCCCAGTAGTACTCCCGGGCGTGCCGGTTTATTAACGGGGTTATCTCCTTGGCATCACGGTATGCTGGGATATGGACGAATGGCTGAACAATATAAATATGAAATGCCGCAGATGCTTCGTAATCTGGGCTACTTTACTTTTGGTATAGGAAAGATGCACTGGTTCCCTCAAAAAGCACTTCATGGTTTCCATGCAACATTGATAGATGAAAGTGGAAGAGTCGAATCAAAAGATTTTGTCAGCGATTATCGTGAATGGTTTCAACTGAATGCTCCCGGACAAAATCCGGATTTGACGGGCATCGGTTGGAATGATCATGGGGCAGGTATTTATAAACTGGATGAGAAATTGCATCCGACTACCTGGACGGGACAGACTGCCTGTGAACTGATTCGCAATTATAATAATGATAAACCATTATTTATGAAAGTGTCTTTTGCACGTCCTCATAGTCCTTACGATCCACCGAAACGTTATCTGGATATGTATAAAAATGCTGATATCCCTAAACCTGTTATTGGGGATTGGTGCAGTAAGTATGCAGAACGCTTGGACCCGGAAAAAGTAGCTTCGGATGCTCCGTTCGGGAATTTTGGTGATGACTATGCTGTAAATTCCAGGAGACATTATTATGCGAATATCACTTTTATTGATGATCAGATAGGAAAGATAATTGCAGCATTGAAAGAGAAAGGAATGTATGATGATGCGATTATTTGCTTTACGGCCGATCATGGTGATATGCTGGGCGATCATTATCATTGGAGAAAAACATATCCTTATGAAGGTTCAGCCCATATTCCTTATGTTGTGAAATGGCCGTCGTTTGTTAAAAAAGCAGTTCCGAATGGTGTGAAAATAGAACAGCCGGTTGAACTTCGCGATTTTCTTCCTACATTTATAGATCTGGCTGGTGGAACCGTTCCTCCTGATATGGACGGAAGCTCGTTGCTGAAACTGGTACAGGGACATTCGGACGAATGGCGTAAATACATTGATCTGGAACATGCCACCTGTTATAGTGCCGACAATTACTGGTGTGCACTGACAGATGGAAAGTTGAAGTATATATGGAATTTCCATAATGGTGAAGAGCAATTGTTCGATTTGAAAAAGGATCCGGGCGAATTGACGGATTGTTTAGGGAAAAAGGCATATTCCAAGCAACTGAAGGAACTCCGTAAAGCAATGGTTGACCATCTTTCAGAGCGTGGAGATGATTATGTGAAGAATGGCGAATTAGTTACTTTGGGAAAGACTATACTATATAGTCCTAATTTCCCTCAAAAAATATGATTCTTATAAATTCTTTAAACTGCATAGTGTATGGTCAGAAAATGGATACTCCTGCTTGTAGGAGTGAATTGTGTAATTGGATCAGTTATGGCACAAGAAAATCCGATCCTGTTGTTCCCGAAGGGAGCACCCGGTGAGACAACCCAGCTGATAGAGAAAGCAGATAACGATGGAGGGAAAACTGGAGGTGAAACCGTATTACGTATAACCAATGTAAGTGAACCCACAATTACCGTTTATCCGGCTCCGGATGAAGTTGCAACGGGTGCGGCTATGGTTGTTTGTCCTGGTGGTGGATATAATATCCTAGCTTACGACCTGGAGGGAGATGAAGTTTGTGAATGGTTGAACAACCTCGGTATAACCGCAGTATTGCTAAAATATCGTGTTCCCCGCCGGGAAGGTTTGGAAAAGCATACAGCCCCTTTACAGGATCTTCAACGTGCAATCGGTTATGTCAGGGCTCATGCAGAAGAAATGAATATCGATCCGCAGCGTATAGGAGTAATGGGGTTCTCTGCCGGTGGACATCTTTCGGCAATGGCAAGCAATAACTTTGATAAACGTACCTATCCGGCAGTGGATGCAGCCGATAAGGTCAGCTGTCGTCCGGATTTTTGTCTTTTGGTTTATCCGGCTTACCTGGATGGTGAAAACTTCAAGCTGGCTCCGGAGCTTAAAGTGAGTGCAGCTACACCTCCGACTATGCTCGTTCAGACAGAGGATGATAAATCGTATATCAATAGTAGTCTCTTTTATTATTATGCATTGAAGGAGGCGGGTGTTCCTGCACGGATGCATTTATATAGTAAAGGAGGACATGGTTATGGCCTGAGAGATACGGGAGCTGCAGTGAATGAATGGCCGGACAGAGCAGAAGACTGGTTCCGTGAGTTAGGCGTGATAGAATAAAAAAACTAAATAGAGTACGGGGATACAGAGATTCTTTGTATCTTTGTACTCACAAATCATGGGGATGACCGGTTTAGACAGCGGGTAGAAGTGGTTTGTAAGCATGTAGTGCGTGGTTGGCTTGCACTTAAATCTCAGACAACGAACAATTAACTGGCGAAAACAATTACGCTTACGCTGCTTAATCGAAGTATAGTAGATTCAAGCTTAATCCCTGCAAAAGTTGCGGGGACGTGACATCACCCGGATGCTGTGGCTCCGAAGCTTTCCGATTAGGTGGTGCAGCAATATCGGAGATAGTCTGAAATGAGCCTCGGGTCTCAGGCGAAAATTAAGAGGATAAGGATTAAGTGGGTGGCTTCGGTCTTGCTTGATCCCGACAATCGAAGGCGAAGATAAACATGTAGAAAGCAGATTAGTTCCTCGTTTGGACGAGAGTTCGAATCTCTCCATCTCCACAACAAAAAGGCTCACAATTTTATTTGCGAGCCTTTTTGTTATTTATATGATTATAAATCTATTCGTTTGTTGTTCTCCGGCTGGGTAATTCCTGTATAGGAGTATTGGTAATCACCTGCACTTTGGTGAGGAAGTATATTCACTGATTTTACAGCTATGTTTTTTCCAGTCTTAGTTGCTACCAGGCATGTATTATGTAGCTTTCTGTTTTCCAGATCGAAAACTTTCTCCGGATTGAAATGCTGGCCGTTAATACGAACCTCAAAATGTAAGTGTTCAGTAGTGGCTCTTCCGGTACGTCCGGTCAGTCCTACAGGTTCTCCGGCTTTTACACGATCACCTACCTTTACCAGATTCTTGGAGTTATGGCTGTAAACTGTTTCTAATCCGTTATAATGGCGTATAACAACGACATTTCCATAAGCGGCATACGATTTGGCCATGCGAACGATCCCATCGAAAGCGGCAACGATCGTATCGTTGGCACATGTTTTCAGATCGACTCCCGAATGATGTCTTCTACGACCGGCATAAGGAGATATAACTTTTGCACCTGGCAGAGGAAATGCGTAATCTTCTTTAGATATTAATGCCAGGTCTATGATCAATGAATTTTCGTTTGCCAGTAATTTAGGATCGGGAACGGCTATATCTGCTTTTTCCCGGGAAGAGAAGTTCTCTGTTATATCTTTGCGGGCATATTCCGTTTTTTCTAATTCCGGTGTCGGTTGAAGAAATATATATTCTACTGCAGGTAGAGGAATATCTGTTGAAGGAGGTACTATAACTGCTTCCGGTTCAAGGGTAGGAGGCAACGTTTGTACTGTGGAACAGGTACTTAGTGTTAGTATTGTAATGAATGATAATATATAACTATGGATATTAGACATTATAAAAATTCTTTTTGACGAACAAAAATAGAAAAAACTATCCAGTCTAAAGTCTTAATTGGGAATACTTTATAATTCTTTTTTATTTCTTTATGCTTTTCTGAGAATTGTAGGATGATTTTCGAAGGCAATAATACAAAAAGGCGCCAACCGAAGTTTAGCGCCTTTCTTCTATAAATCGATAAGAAATGAAATGTATAAGTTGTTTTATTTCTTAAATAATGATTTGGCTATACCCATTTCGAGGCCTCGAAGTTCAGCTAAACCTCTCAGGCGGCCGATACAGGAATAACCCGGATTTGTTTTCTTTTTCAGATCGTCTATCATCTGATGGCCGTGGTCCGGACGCATAGCAATGGAACAACCGCGCCTTTGCTGTAACTCCAATAGGGCTTTCATTACGCCATACATATCCACATCTCCTTCCAGGTGGTTTGCTTCATAGAAGTTCCCTTCCTCGTCACGCTGTGTGCTGCGGAAATGAACGAAATCAATACGGTCGCCGTAACGTTCCATGATTCCTGCCAGATCGTTGTCACTGCGTACCCCGAATGAACCGGTGCATAAGCACAGTCCGTTACTCTCATTGGGAACCGCTTCAATTAACTTCTTGAAATCTTCTTCCGTACTCAGGATACGCGGCAATCCGAGAATAGAGTAAGGAGGGTCATCCGGGTGGATAACCAGTTTTACACCAGCTTCATCGGCAACCGGAGCAATTTCCTGCAAAAAGTAGATCAGATTGGCACGCAATTTTTCTGCATCGATATTTTTATATCGGTCTAATGCCTCTTGGAATTGTTCTATCGTAAAACTCTCTTCTGATCCAGGCAGACCGGCAATCATGTTACGGGTAAGCAAGTGACGGTCTTCTTCGCTCATTGAGTCGAAGCGGGCTTTTGCTTTTGCTTTTTCTTCTGCCGAATAATCGTTCTCTGCTCCCGGGCGTTTCAGAATGAAAAGGTCGAATGCAACGAAAGCAGCCCGCTCGAAGCGAAGAGCTTTTGAGCCGTCCGGCATGGTATAGGCCAGATCGGTACGTGTCCAATCGAGTACCGGCATGAAATTGTACGTTACAACATTCACACCACATTTACCCAGGTTACGCAGACTTTCCTTATAGTTGTCGATATATTTCTGAAACTCTCCGGTTTGCGTTTTAATGTGTTCATGAACAGGCACGCTTTCCACAACAGACCAGGTTAATCCGACTTCTTCGATCATTTTTTTACGTTTCATGATCTCCTCTACCGTCCATACTTCCCCATTGGGAATATGATGTAAAGCATTTACAATACCGGTTGCGCCGGCTTGTTTGATATCCCAAAGGCTGACGGGGTCATTCGGACCATACCAGCGCCATGTTTGTTCGCATAAATACATATTATGTGTCGTGTTATTGGGTTATTAGATTGAGAAAGCATCGAAACCACCGTCTACGATAGCAATTGTGCCCGTAACGAATTTAGATGCGTCGCTTATTAAATATTGAATGGTTCCAAACAATTCCTCCGGTGCACCCAGACGTCTGAACGGAGTATGAGCGATAACAGATTTAGCGCGGTCAGTATAAGAACCGTCCGGATTTGTCATCAATGTTCTGTTCTGTTCTGTCAGGAAAAATCCGGGAGCAATCGCGTTTACACGCAAACCTTCACCGAATTTGATAGCCAATTCACCAGCCATATATTTTGTCAGGTTGGATATAGCAGCTTTGGCTGCGCCGTATCCTACCACACGTGTCAACGGGCGCAGGGCTGATTCGGAAGAGAAGTTGACGATTGCACCTTCTTTCTGCTGAGCCATAACTTCCGCAAATACCATAGTGGGGAGAACTGTTCCGAACAAATTCAGGTCGACAACTTTTTTGAATGCATCGATCTGTAAATCGAAAATATTACTGTCGGGTCCGATTGTTGCACCTGCCATGTTTCCTCCGGCAGCATTCAATAATGCATCGATACGGCCATATTTAGCAAGGATATCTTTTTTATTCTGTTCAAGGATCTCTTTATTCAGGACGTCTGTCAGAAAAAAGCAAGCTTCTCCGCCTTTTGCTTTGATGTCTGCAACGATTTTTTCACCGATTTCTGCGGCACGGTCAAGGATGACAACTTTAGCTCCTTCTTCAGCCAGGTGACCTGCGATTCCGCTACCTAAAATACCGGCTCCTCCGGTAATAATGACAACTCTGTCTTTAATACAAAATAAATTAGCCATTTTCTATATGTTTTTTATTGTGATATTTTCATTTGTATGCACAATCTGTGCGCGAACACACATCGACTGCAAATGTATACTATTTATTTGTCAAACAAAAAAAATAGAGGATAAAAATGACCGTTTATGTCATTAAATATAATTATTGTAATACTTAATATTCTCTTTTATAAGTATATCAATAGGCATGTAATTGATTTGTTCGACTTTCTCCTTCAGTACCAGATGACGGAATAAGGCTTTTACGCAATTGAATCCCTGCACTTCCGGTCGTTGGGCGATCAGGTGGGTGATGTGCCCGCTATTCAGATAGTTCAGATTAGAGTCGATCACATCATAACCTATCAGTCTGAAACGTCTGTCGGTATCCTGTTGTTGGAAATAATCGCCTAATACATGTGCTCTCGAATTAAAGATGATTCCGGCTTGTATTTCTTCATGTGTGGCAAAGAATGAATCGAGAATATCCTTATTCTCGTTTGATTCGTCTGCATGGATATGTACCGGGAATATCTTACCCAGAAAATCGTGTCCATACAGATAATCACGGAAACCTTCTTCACGTTTCATAACCTGAGTTGAATGCATGTCGCCTTTCCGGATAAAACGGAAGATCGCAATATTGTCTTCTGGCTGGATCTGTTCGAATAACAGGCGACCGGCGATATATCCTGAATCATATGAGTTAGTACCATAATAGGCAATGCAATTCGTATTTTCGATAAATGCATCTATCAGTACGTAAGGTATTTCCAGTTTATCGAGTTGCTGGGTAAGCTGCAAGACACTTTCCTTAAACAAAGTAGCAATGATTACTCCTTGACAATCTGATTTTTCAATCACCGGTATCAGGTTATCGAAACTACTTTTGTCATACTGGTTGAAACACAAATGTTCGATTTCGACATTATAACTAAACAACTCCTGCTCGGCTTTATCAATACCTTCCGATAGTTTGGCCCAGTATTCTCCTTCTGCAAAAGAGGGAGTTAGTGTAATGAAGCGATATTTCTTCTTCAAAGCTAATGAACGCGCTATCAGGTTCGGATGATAGTCTATTTCTTTTAGTACTTTTTCGACCTTTTTCTGAGCTTCTTCAGAAACTTTGCCACGATTGTGCAGGATACGATCGACTGTTCCGGTAGAAACTCCGGATAACTCTGCAATATCTTTTATTCTGTAAGTCTTCCCCATAGGGCTTTTTATTATAATAAATAACCCGCAGTAATAAAAACTGCGGGCTGTTTCGTATTACTATTATGTTATATTTCTTCTGTAATTTGTAAAGGTGCATTCAATTTACGGAATGCATAGGCATACATCATATATATAAGTGGCATTGCCACAAAAATACCTATGCCTAACAAGATAAGCCCTAAAATGCAGATACCGATCATAGCCAGCATCAACATAAAGAGCGACATCCCTTGCCCACGGGTTATTTCCCAGCTACGTTGGAGCGATTCGATTATACCTGCATCATCTTCAACGATCAGAGCCGCATAAAATTGCAACCTGAGGGCCAGATAGATTCCCGGGATAACGAATAAACAGATTCCGAGAAGGACGATAATTCCCATGAGTATATTGGCTACAAGGTAAGTGATGATTTTACGAGCCTGCTGTCCGTAAGCCGAGAACTGCGGCTCTTCTCCGTCCAAAGCCTGGAATATGTTCTTCATATATCCTAAAGCGAAGATTGAAGAAATAATACAACTAATCAGATTGATAATGATCGTTCCTGTTACCGATTTTTGTATAGGCATAGCAAATGCCCCTAATGTAAAAGAAATGATGCTCATGCCTATTATCAGTCCGGCTAAAACCCAGATCTGAGCTTTGGTCCGTTGCCATGAAGTACTACACACTTCGGAAATTGAAAATTTAGGTCCCATCAGATTGTAGATTATTAAGTTTAAAGATAGCTGTAAATTTAAGGTAAATTATTGAATAAACAAATAATGTCCAGACTTTGTATAGCAATTTGGACTAATTTACTTTCGAAAGGTCAAAAAATAAGCTATCTATTTGATCTCTACAGATAAATAAGCTGTTTTTTAGTATAAAAGAATGTATAAACGGGAAAAGTGCAATGAAAAAAAACTAAATTTGTACGCTTTTTTAGATATGAGTCCTTCAATTATCAAGCCTGATAAAACAAGACTTCGAATAGGATGTATACAATGACAGTGGGCAGAAAATATATTAAATAATGAATATGAATAGACAAATGTTGAAAACTACTATTACCCAATTTAGGCAAATTGCGTTATTTGCAGTGGGAATGTCTTTATTAACCGCCTGTGGAAACAGTCAGAGTGGTATGAAATTAGGCGACAGCGAATATGCTGTTTTAGCTGTAAATTCGTCTTCCAGTAATCAGACAACCTCTTATCCGGCAACTATCAGAGGTACGCAGGATATCGAGGTACGTCCTCAGGTGTCAGGGTTTATTGTTAAGTTGTGTGTAGATGAAGGGGCAACTGTCCGTAAAGGCCAGGCCCTGTTTGAGATCGATCCGACGCAGTATAAAGCCGCTTATAATCAGGCAAAAGCTGCTGTTGAAATGGCTCAGGCGAATGTCAGTACATTGGAATTGACAGAGAAGAACAAGAAAGAGTTGTATAATAAGTCTATTATCAGTTCTTTTGAATATCAGACCGCTGTTAACCAGTTGGCATCGGCTAAAGCTACTTTGGCACAATCGGAAGCTTCAAAAGTGAGTGCAAAGCAGAATTTGGATTTTTGTACGGTTACCAGTCCTTCCAACGGAGTAGTTGGAACTTTCCCGTATCGTATTGGTAGTCTGGTCAGTCCGTCTATCTCTGATCCGATGACCACTGTATCAGAGATTGGAGAAGTATATGTTTATTTCTCAATGACGGAAAAGGAATTGCTGCAGCTGACTAAAGCCGGCGGTACCCTGAAAGAACAATTAGATAAGATGCCGGCTGTTCAGTTACAATTGGCAGACGGAACTATGCTGGAAGAGAAAGGAAAGATCGATGCAGTAAGTGGCGTGATCGACCAGTCTACCGGTTCCGTAAGTATGCGTGCCGTATTCCCTAATGACAAGAAAATATTGAGAAGCGGTGGTACGGGAAATGTCGTATTCCCTTATACAATGAATGATATCATTATGATCCCTCAGTCTGCTACGGTAGAAATTCAGGACAAGAAGTTTGTATATGTACTGCAGTCTGATAATACGATCAAGAATACGGAAATTCAGATATCTCCTTTGAGCGACGGGCAGATTTATCTGGTGACCGGAGGATTGAAGGCAGGCGACAAGATTGTTGTCGAAGGTGTCCAGAGCCTGCATGACGGCCAGGAAATCAAACCGATCACTAAAAGTGAACAAGCTGAAAAATTCCAGCAGGCGATGAAAGATCAGAGCGAAGGAAATTTAAAAACAGCTTTTAATTAATTAGAGGTATAGAAAGGATTAGGTTTTGCCTGATTATTTCCGTATATAAAAAAGTAAAATATGAAATTAGATAGATTTATTAACCGTCCGGTGCTTTCAACGGTGATCTCCATCCTGATTGTCATCCTGGGTATATTAGGTTTGCTCACACTGCCTGTAACCCAATATCCGGACATTGCACCTCCTACCGTTTCGGTACGAGCCACTTATACAGGAGCTAATGCGCAGACTGTATTGAATAGTGTGATTGCACCTTTGGAAGACCAGATAAACGGGGTTGAGAACATGATGTACATGACCTCAAATGCCTCTAATAATGGTTCTGCCGATATCTCGATATATTTCAAACAAGGAACAAACCCCGATATGGCGGCTGTCAATGTGCAGAACCGTGTATCTATGGCTCAAGGTCTGTTGCCCGCCGAAGTAACGAAAGTCGGTGTGACGACTCAGAAACGTCAGAACTCCATGTTGATCGTTTTCGCCGTTTATGATGCCGAAGACCGTTACGATCAGAAGTTCCTTGAAAACTATGCAAAGATCAACCTGATCCCGGAAGTACAGCGTGTTCCGGGTGTGGGTGATGCCAACGTGTTGGGTACCGACTACTCTATGCGTATCTGGTTGAAACCGGATGTGATGGCACAATACAAACTTGTTCCTAACGATGTTTCGAATGTATTGGCTGAACAGAACGTGGAAGCAGCTCCGGGTTCTTTCGGTGAACAGGGAAATCAGACATTCCAGTACACCATCCGTTACAAAGGACGTTTGCAGACGGCTGACGAGTTCGAAAATATTGTTGTAAAAGCTCTTGCTGACGGTGAAGTGCTTCGCCTGAAAGATATCGCAGATATTGAACTGGGACGTTTGACTTACAACTTTGTCAATAAAGTAAACGGACATAGCGCCGTTACCTGTATCGTATACCAGATGCCTGGAACGAATGCTACGGAGACTATCAACGAAATTCAGGATCTGTTGGTAAAATCAGAAAAGACGATGCCGCCGGGAATGAAGGTGGAAGTCTCCATGAATGCCAACGACTTCTTGTATGCTTCTATCCATGAAGTATTGAAGACCTTGCTCGAGGCATTTATCCTGGTGTTTATTGTTGTTTATATCTTCCTGCAGGATTTGCGTTCGACCTTGATCCCGGCTATTGCTATTCCGGTGGCCCTGATCGGTACCTTCTTCCTGTTATCATTGATCGGATTCAGTGTAAACTTGCTGACACTTTGTGCGATGGTGCTTGCCATTGCGATTGTGGTCGATGATGCGATTATCGTCGTCGAGGGGGTCCATGCCAAGTTGGACCAGGGTTATAAATCGGCGAAGCAGGCATCTATCGATGCGATGAGTGAACTTGGCGGTGCTATTGTTTCCATTACATTGGTGATGATGTCCGTGTTTATCCCTGTAAGTTTCATGGGAGGTACGGCCGGTATATTCTACCGCCAGTTTGGTGTGACAATGGCTATTGCGATCGGTCTGTCGGCGTTGAATGCCTTGACATTGAGTCCGGCACTGTGTTCTATCTTCCTGAAACCTCATGATGAACATGGCGAAAAGAAATCTACTTTTGTATCCCGTTTCCATACTTCTTTCAATGTGGCATACGATTCATTATTGAAGAGTTATAAGAAACGAGTTTTATTCTTTATACAGAAAAAATGGCTGGCATTCGGTACGGTAGTTGCTTCTATTGCCTTGTTGATTTTCTTCATGCAGGTAACGCCGACCGGTATGGTGCCGAATGAAGATACAGGTACCATTATGGGTGCAGTGACATTACCTCCGGGTACTTCACAGGAACGTACACAGGAAATCATGGAACGTGTAGATAGCCTGATCGCTTCTGACCCGGCCGTTAAATCACGTACAGCCATTACCGGTTTCAGCTTTATCGGTGGTCAGGGACCGTCTTACGGTTCATTCATCTTGAAGTTGAAAGATTGGGATGAACGTTCGATGACACAAAGTGCCGAAGTTGTTTACGCCAGTTTGTTCATGCGTGCCCAGAAAGTAGTGAAGGATGCGCAGGTATTGTTCTTTACTCCGCCTATGATCCCGGGTTATTCGGCATCCAGCGATATCGAGTTGAACATGCAGGATAAAACCGGTGGTAGCCTCGACAGATTCTTTACCGTTTCCAAAGATTATATGGCAGCATTAACAAACCGTCCGGAAATCAAATCGGCACAGACTACTTTTAACCCGAACTTCCCGCAATACATGATCGATATCGATGCGGCAGCCTGTAAGAAAGTAGGCATCAGTCCGAGTGATATTCTTATGACCCTGCAAGGTTACTATGGTGGTTTGTATGCTTCCAACTTCAACCGTTTTGGTAAGATGTATCGTGTAATGGTGCAGGCCGATCCTTCCATGAGAGCCAATATGGAATCGTTGAAGAATATCAAGGTAAGAAACGGAAACGAAATGGCTCCGATCTCCCAGTTCATTACGATCGAGAAAGTGTACGGGCCGGATATCATCAGCCGTTTCAATATGTATACCTCTTTGAAAGTGATGGTTGCTCCGGCTGAAGGATTTACCAGCGGCCAAGCATTGAAAGCGATCGAAGAAGTGGCAAGCACAACGCTTCCTGCCGGTTTCGGTTATGAATTGGGAGGTATGGCACGTGAAGAGGCAGAGACAAGCGGTAGTACGACCGGGTTGATCTTTATCCTTTGTTTCGTGTTCGTCTACCTGTTGTTGAGTGCACAGTATGAAAGTTATATTCTTCCGTTGGCTGTAATGCTTTCAATTCCGTTTGGTTTGATGGGTAGCTTCCTGTTTGTACAAGGTTGGGCTGCTTTAGGAAGCATTCCGGCGTTGAAGATGATTCTGGGAACGATGTCGAACAACATTTATATGCAGATCGCATTGATCATGTTGATGGGGCTGTTGGCAAAGAACGCAATTTTGATCGTAGAGTTCGCCCTCGAACGTCGCCGTATGGGTATGAGTATTACCTGGGCTGCCGTATTGGGAGCTGCCGCCCGTTTGCGTCCTATCCTGATGACCTCTCTGGCGATGGTAGTCGGTTTGTTGCCGATGATGTTCGCCTTCGGTGTAGGTGCACATGGTAACCGTACGTTGGGTACTGCCGCTATCGGTGGTATGTTTGTCGGTATGGTCTTCCAGCTCCTCATCGTTCCGGCACTGTTCGTAGTCTTCCAGTATTTACAGGAAAGACTTAAACCGATCGAGTGGGAAGATCTGGATAACAGCGATTTGAATACGGAAATAGAACAGTACGCTAAAAAATAAGTGAGAAGATAATGAAGAAGAAACAAATTATATATATGATGTGTGCAACCGCTCTATTGAGCAGTTGCCATATCTATAAAGCATACGACCGTCCGGATACGATTAGTACAGACGACATCTATCGCGATCCGGTATCGGCTACCGAGACACTAGCAGCAGATACGACGAATATGGGAAATATACCCTGGAAGGATATTTTTCGTGATCCTAAACTGCAGGTGTTGATTGAAGAAGGTTTGGCTAATAATGTAGATATGCAGGCAGCCGTTCTCCGTGTGGAAGAAGCGAAAGCGTTGCTTACTTCTGCGCGTCTGTCGTTCCTGCCGTCGCTGAACCTTGCCCCGCAAGGATCTGCTACAACAATCGGAAGTTCCAGCTATGCCAAGGCATATACTTTGCCTGCGGCAGCAAGTTGGGAGGTTGACTTGTTCGGTAAGTTGCTCAATGCGAGTCGCGACCAGAAAACAATCTATCTGCAAAGCCAGTATTCGCAGCAGGCAGTACGTTCCCAGTTGATCAGCGGTATTGCCAACTCTTACTTTACTTTGCTGATGCTCGACCGTCAGGTAGAAATCACTACTGAAACTGTCGATATCTATAAAGAAAATGTACGCGCGATGGAGGCAATGAAAGAGGCCGGTATGACTACCGAAGCTGCCGTTGTCCAGATGAAAGCCGTATACCATCAGGTATCCTCGTCACTGATTAACCTGAAACGTCAGGTTCGTGAAGTAGAAAACTCATTGTCGGTACTGTTAGCAAAAGCACCGCAGCAGATCGAGCGTGGAAGACTGGAAGATCAATATATTCCGGATGAACTGATGGCCGGTGTTCCTTTGCAGTTGCTGGAAAACCGACCGGACGTGAAGATCGCAGAAATGTCGCTTGCAAGCGCTTATTATACGACAAACAAAGCCCGTGCTGCTTTCTATCCGGGACTGAACATTACGGCAACAGCCGGTTGGACAAACGGTTCGGGTATCACAGTATCCAATCCGGGACAATTCATGTTTCAGGCATTGGCCTCTCTGGCACAGCCTATCTTCAACAACGGCAAGCTGATGGCTAACCTGAAAGTGTCGAAAGCAGAAGAGAAGATTGCCCAGATGAATTATCAGCAGAAAATTCTGGAAGCCGGCAAGGAGGTAAGTAATGCACTGCATCTGTATGATGCAACCAATAAGATGCTGGCTCAGGATAAGGAGCAGATCGAGCAATTGGAAAAGGCGGTAGAATATACAAAAGCCCTATTCCAGTCAGCCCAGTCCACTTATCTGGAGATTTTATCGGCTCAGCAGAGCCTGCTCAGTGCACAATTGACAGAAGTATCCGACAACGTTCAGCGTATGCAGGCTGTTATCAATCTGTATAGTGCTGTCGGTGGAGGAAGAGAGTAATAACCATTAAAACTTTAGATTATTATGATTAGTCCGTTAGCTTATGTAGATGCCGGGGCCAAACTGGGAGCGAACGTAACTGTTCATCCTTTTGCCTACATCGATAAAAATGTAGAGATCGGTGATGGTTGCGAGATCATGCCTCATGCCAGCATCATGAGTGGTGCACGTTTAGGTAAGAACAATCGCGTGTTCAACGGGGCAGTGATTGCAGCAGAGCCTCAGGATTTCAAATATAAGGGTGACATTACGCTGGTTGTTATCGGCGATGACAATGTGATCCGTGAAAATGTTGTGATTAACCGTGCTACGAATCCGGAAGGACAGACAGTGATCGGTAATGGTTGTTTCCTGCACGAAGGCGTACATGTTTCGCATGATACCCATGTCGGCAACCATTGCGTATTCGGCTATGGTAGTAAGATTTCCGGCAACTGTTTCTTTGAAGATTATTCGATCTTCGGAGGTAACGTGCTGGCAAGTCAGGGAAGCCGTGTCGGAACCTGGTCGATGGTGCAGACCGGTTGCCGTTTCCGCAAGGATGTTCCTCCTTATATCGTGGCAGCTTTAGAGCCGACTTCTTATTATGGAGTTAACTCCGTAATCCTGTCACATCAGGGAGTAAGTGAAAAGATCATTAAGCATATCAGCCATGCTTATCGTATCATCTACCAGGGCAATACAAGTATTTTCGATGCCTTGCTGATGATTAAGGATCAGGTTCCGATGAGCGATGAGATCCAGCATATTATTGATTTTATCAATGACTCGAAACTGGGAATTATCGGAAGATAAATACTCGGTTAAATATATGAAAAGCGGAATCTTCAATTATGAAGGTTCCGCTTTCTTATTGTATTTCCGGTATGTAATGAAATGCTAATGCAGAGGTGGCGCTAATTTCCTCGTTAGGAAGCTCTAATTTCCTGCCGAGGAAATTAGAGTTCCCTGCCCGGGGAATTGCAGTTTCCTGCGGAGGGAACTGGAGTTTCCTGAGATGAAATTATCAGGAAACTAGAGTTTCCATGGGGCGATGCGTGTGTGCATGGCCTCATACCATGTGTATAGTACGCCGTTATCGGCATTCAGTTGTCGGAATATATCAGGCATTCTGTGAAAATGACGGATTATTTCAGTTCTTTGATCTTAACGTTCTTGAAGTGAACTTCATCTCCATGATCCTGTAAAAGGATATGGCCTTCCTCTGCTTCTCCGAAGGCGGGCCAATCGGCATATTTACTTCCGGCTACGAGCGCTCTCCACATTTGGTCGTTACGGTTGTATTCTACTATCAGCATGCCGTTTAGCCAGTGTTCGATATGATTGCCTTTCACTACAATACGGGCGGTGTTGAATTCATTTTTCTTAAACGGTTTCTCCTGGCAGGCCGGGATCAGGTCGTATAATGAGCCGACCGTGCGGTTCCCTTTTCTGCCCAATTTGGCATCCGGATGCTTGTCGTCGTCCAGGATCTGGAACTCGCAACCGATGGCCGATCCTTTTCCTTTATTCAGTTCCGGGTCGACGAAATATTTGATACCGCTATTGGCTCCTTCCGTGATCTTGAAGTCGGCAACCAGTTCGAAGTTTTTGTATGTTTTGATAGTGACGATATCGCCTCCGTTGCCCGACTCTTCTCCTTTGGCTTTCTCTACCACCAGTTCATCGCCGATGATAGTCCAGCCCTTTTGGGGAAATTCCTGCAATTTGGCACCGCGCCAGCCATTGGTTGTTTTTCCGTCCCAGAGAAGTTCCCAGCCTTCATTCTTTTCCTGGCCGGTCAATACGTTATCTGCTTGTGCAAAAGCACTTACAGGAGCTAAAGTGCAACTCATCAGAGCTAAATAGATGAATCCTTTTTTCATGATAAATGAATTGTAAGTTTAATATTTAATTAAATGATCTTATTAATAGTAACCTTCATTCTGCTCTTCACTGATCTCTCCGACTGGGTTCAGGCGGTCGATATGTTTCTGCGGGATCGGACGAAGTTTGTGATATGGTTTTATATGAATAGCTTCCGGATTATATTTCTTCACCCAATCATACAATAATTCGCAACGAACCAGATCTTCCCAACGATTTGTTTCTCCCAGCAATTCGCGTCCCCGTTCGTTGAGGATGAATGTGATAAAATCGTCTTTCAGGTCTGCCACCGTAACTTTCAGCTCCTCATAAGTACTTTTAGTATCGTTTGCGCCTCCTTCGAAAAGCCAGATTTGCTGTTCTTTCTGTTCTCCTTCAGCCCATGCGGCACGTTTACGGATCACATTGATGTATTCGGCAGCTTTATCGAACTCGCCTTTGCGGCCTGCTGCTTCGGCTGCCAATAGATATGTTTCAGCCAGACGCATACGAACCCATTCGCGTGAACCCTTTTCTTCCGAAACAGAAGGACGGTTCGGGTCCAGATATTTGACCAATGACGGGAAATAACGGATCGAATGCATTTCACGGGGGAAGTAAGAATAAGTATAGTTGGCACGGAATTTACGCATGTTATCGCTGTTGGATTCGAATCCGGTCTTTTCCATTGTGTAATAGATAGCCGTATCACCATGCTGGAACTTCAGTTTGCCGTCGATCTGTCCTTTGGATGGGTCCGGGTTGAAATAAACAGTACCATCATACGACAGCGGTCCCCATACGGGCAGCGTGTTTACGTTATTGGCATAATATACCCATTTAAAACTTTTGTAAAAACGTGAATCGTGCAGACGGTCGAACAAGTTGTCCATCGTTTTCTTCGTTGCTACATGGCGACGATACGGACGGCCGTTTGCAATATCACGCAACATGCCTGGCTGGTCTTCATACCAGGACAGCCAGAATAGATGCTGTTTGTTTCCATCGCCGTTAAACATCGGTTCTGTCGTGAACTGTACGGCAAATACGACTTCCGAATTTCCCTGGTTACTGATATCCCACAGGGAAGAGAAGTTTTCCTGAAGGGAAAAGGCTCCGCTATTGATCACTTTTTCAGCATAATATAACGTACTGTCCATGTCTGTTGTTTGCTGGCCGCGCTGGTCGTTGATAGCACTGCCCCTGGTCAGATAAACCTTCGACAATAAATGTGCGGCAGAATAGCAGGTGGCACGTCCTTTGGTCGCAACTTTTACCGGCAGATTTTCTGCGGCGTTGCGTAAATCGCTTATAATTAGATTATATATGTCGGCTATCGGAGCACGTTTGAAATTCGTACGGATATCGAAACTACCTTCAGTCACCAGCGGTATGCGTCCGAACTGTTGTACCAGGTCGAAATAAAGGTAAGCACGGATGAACTGCATTTCTGCGTAACTCTGCGATTTCACATTTTCAAGCAAATCCTGTGAATCCAGAATTTTCTGCATGGCGATATTGGCATCACTGATCCCTTTATAGTGGTTCTCCCACATCTCATATAAAATACCGTCATCCGGATTCAGCTGTGTCGCATACTTGTTATATGATTCGCGGTGACTACCGTCTTCCCCTTCCGTGAACAGGTCCGTACCATGTTCGGTCAGGACATCAAAACGTTCACCTCCGACTCCCCAGCGAAGAAAGCCGTACGCGGCCGTAATGGCTGCATTTACTCCGGCTTCCGTTTCGTAATAGTCGTACGACATTACCGGAGCATCATCTTCACTTAACCAACTGCTGCAACCTGACGTAGAGAGTGTCAAGCCTGCCAGCATATAGTAATATATAGATTTCATTTTCATTCTTTATTTATAAGGTTAAAATTACAAAGTCATGTTTATACCAAATACCCAGGAACTTACACTCGGAGTACCGAAGCCGCTACCGTCTGTTTTAGGATTACCGGAGTCGTCCACCTTGGCTGCTTCCGGATCGATACCTGTGTAATTGGTAAAAATAAACGGATTCTGGGCGGTAAAGTATACGCGTAGCTTTTCTACCATGAACTTCTTGGTAAGATTTTTGGGCAATGTATATCCCAGTGTCATTGTTTTTACACGCAGGTAATCGGCCTTTTCATAATAAGTGGATGTAATATAGATCGGACGTTCTTCATCGATACTGGGACGAGGATAAGCGTTTGTCGGATTATTCGGTGTCCAATAATCTACTTTTACACCACCGTTACGGCCGCAATGTTCCACTGCATAAATATCGTTATACAGCATGGCTCCCATACTGGCATATAAAAAGACCGACAGGTCGAAATTCTTATAATTAAAGGTATTTACCATACTGGCAATCAGTTTCGGACGCGGATTTCCAAGTATCTGCTTATCGGCATCCGTAATCTTATGGTCACCGTTCACATCCTCGATTTTGATATCTCCCGGAACAAAGTCGGTACCGTTGGCTGCAAATTTAGCCATTTCTGCCAGGTCGGCTTCGGTGTTCTGCCAGATTCCAACCTTTTTGTAATCATAATGTACATTGACCGGCTGGCCGATGAACCATTTACTTCCTATATCATCATTTTTACCGTTGTATAATTCGACGATTTCTTCTTTGTTTGAGGATAGCATCAAATCCGTGCTCCACTGGAAGTCTTTCGTATTAATATTCATTGTATTAATAGAAACTTCTATACCTTTATTACGGGTCTTGCCCACGTTTGACAGCACGTTTGGGAAGCCGGAAACAACCGGCAACTGGCGTTCCAGCAGCAGATCGTGTGTGTTCTGCATATATAGATCGATCGTACCGTTGACACGTCCTTTCAAAATTCCGAAATCCAAACCGAGGTTCCACTGGTCGGTCGTTTCCCATGTCAGCAAACTGTTTGCCATGATATTGGGGGCATAACCGATTGTTTCCGAAGCGCCGTTGTCAAACGGATACCGGATCAATGTCAAACGGCCTTTTGTCTGGTAAGGATCTACAGCCGAGTTGCCGGTCTTACCAAAGCCGAGTCGCAGTTTCAGGTTATCCAGCCAACCGGATGTATTAGCCATGAAAGACTCTTCGTTAATACGCCATGCCAGGGCGGCGGAAGGGAAAAGAACCCATTTGTGTCCGTCTGCCAAACGGGAAGAACCGTCGTAACGGGCAGATACAGTTAACAGATACCGTCCTAAATAGTTATAATTGATACGTCCCATGAACGATGCCATATTCCATTTAACCATCGAGCTACCGATCGTGTTGGTCACCAATCCTGATCCTAAATCGTAATATTTAAGATTATCCGACGGCAGGTTTTCCATAGCGACATTGACATTTTCCTTTTTATCTTCCTGGATCGATTGCAATAAGGTTACACCCAATGTGTGTTTATCGTTAAAGGTCTTATCATAGAAAAGCATATTTTCCAATGTAAACATCGTATACTTGTCTACGGCATTTTTAGCGTAGGAAGTACCCATACCCCGGTTACTTGTTTTTGCTGATCTGAATTCGTAATCTTGTACGGTACGTGAGTCGATACCTAAGTTCGAACGGAATTTCAAACCGTCGACAGGTAATTTGATATCCAGGAAATAGCTACCCAGATAGCGGGTCGTTTTCAACGGACGGTCTACTGCTCCAGGAACGAGATCCATCATCGTATTATATACATTGTAAGAACCAGGTAGCGGGATAAGCTCTCCCTTGTCATCCCACAACTGGGCCAGGGGGCTTAAACGCCAACCACTGGCAAGTCCGGAACCGCGTTGTTGAGTAGCGTGTGAATATTGTGTCTGTGCCCCGATCTTTACATACTTGTTGATCTCATGATTCAGGTTCAAACGAATAGAGTAACGTTCATAATCTTCATCTTTAAAAATACCGTTATTATTATTGTAAGTAGCAGAAGCCAGGAAGTTGGTCCGTTCGCCGCCACCGCGGATACTCAGCTGATGGTCGGTCACCATACCGGTACGGGTTACGTTATCCATATAATGCGTAGTACGTACCCGGGACGGATCATAAACGCCATTGTCGCCCCAACCCATCATTACAGATTCCATGATAGACGCGTCACGTGTGAATCCCGGACAAACCAGGTCCTGATCTCTGGAAGCTACATCCGAATTGTATCGTATCGCAGAGTTTGCTGTGTTGCGATAAGCTTCACGAGTGTATTCCGCATATTCTCCGCCATCCCATAATTCCAACTGGTTCAGGATGGTTTGTGCGCCCACATAGCCGTTGTAGTCAATTTGGGTTTTGCCGGATTTGCCTTGTTTGGTACTGATCAGGATAACACCGTTAGCACCACGGGCTCCATAGATGGCTGTTGCGGAGGCATCTTTCAATACTTCCATGGACTCGATATCCGAAGGGCTGATCTCTCCCATGCCACCGGTAACGGGCACACCGTCGATTACATACAATGGGTCGTTGCTGGCTTTAATAGAACGTTTACCACGGATCATTACACTGGGAGTTGCCCCCGGCGACCAGTTGGAGTTGGATACTACGACGCCCGGGATACGTCCTTGCAGCGCTTCGGCAGCAGTGGTAGTCGGAACAGCCGTGATCTTGGCGGCATTGACAGAGGCGACAGCTCCGGTCAGGTCTCTTTTCTTAACGGTACCATAACCGACAACAACCACTTCGTCCAGTCCCTGCGCATCCTCTTTCAGCAAAACATCTATTTTGCTGGCGTTCGATACCTTAACTTCTACGGGAAGGTAACCGATGTAAGAGATCAGTAATGATTCTCCGGATGCTGTGTTAAGGGTGAAATTACCGTCGATATCGGTTATTGTTCCATTGGTCGTGCCTTTTACAACAACATTGGCACCAATCACAGGTATACCTGTTTCGTCCAGTACAACCCCGGTAATTGTTTTTTCCGCTTGTTTGCCGGAAGCTTTAGCCGGAGCTTTGACGATTACGATTGTCTTGTTACTGATTTTGTAAGAAAGACCTTGTTTTTCCAGTACTAGATTCAGGACCTCCTGTAAAGGACGGTCTGTTACTGAAACTACAATATTCGGATTTTCACTCAGGATAATATCCCGGTAAACAACGGATAAAGAAGATTGAGCTTCTATTTTATTAAAGAACTCTTTCAGCGTGACATTCTGCAGATTCATTGATATTTTTTGCGAAATGTCCTGCGCATACATTGTTGAACAGAAGAATAGGAGTACAATACTCCAAAACACTTGCTTCATGATTACTTTAAATTAGATTTAAGTTGATATTTAATATTAATACATACTCTGTTGATAGATAAATACTTCATTTCATAGGCTTACTTATTTTTTTTATTTATTAGACTTATTGATTACTACTTTGTTTCCTGTTATTTCATAATTGAATCCGTATTGAATTTTCAAAGCCTCCATTACATAAGGCAATTGTTCGTTCTTGAAGGAACCGGAAATACGGTCGTTGGCTATTTCCGGACATTTCAATTCAATATTTACACCATACCATCGCTCTATTTTATGGAATACGGAGCTGAGCTTTTCTGATTCGAAAACCAGGTGGTCGCGTGTCCAGGCCGTTTCTTTTACATTATCCGTATTGTAAAGGCTGATTTTCCGGTTGCCGGAATAGATTGCTTTCTGGTTGGGTTTTAATATGAATGTTTCGGAAGGATATTTCGAATCATAAAGACGGATAGACCCTTCTATCAGGGATGTTTCGATCGAATTATTGTCGTTGTCGAGACAAACGTTGAAGCTGGTCCCCAGTACTTCTATGTTTAAATCTCCCGTTTGTACGACAAAAGGATGTTCCTTATCTTTTGAGACATGAAAATAGGCTTCCCCTGCCAGTTTGACGACACGTTTTCCGTTTTGATAGGTATATGACAGGGTACTTTCCGAATTTAATTTGACGGAGCTTTTATCCGGTAATGTTAATTGTACTTTGTTTCCTGCCGGAACTTCAGCCAGGAAGGGATCATCCGAGTCCTTTTTTTGCATAACGGATATGTTCCAGACTGTTACGGATAGTAATGCGATCACTGCGACGGTCGCAGCAATATGACGCCAGTACATAAACGTTTTCTTCTGTTGAGGCATTATTTGCTCGTGAAGTTTTTTGTGGATATTTTGTTTATGCTGTATATCCATAGCCGGATAGTTCTCATTTTCCAACCAGAATTTTTCCATCTTTTGGGATAGTTCGGTATCCGGAAGTCGATTCAAAGACTCTTTGAAGTCTTTGAATCTTTCCCGATCGGTATTTCCATTTAGGAATTGAGAATATAATTTGTTGAATGAATCAGTCATATTTTTGTCATCGTTTATAGTTACACGTAATAGCATCAAAATAGTACCACCTATTTTGATGTGTTGTAAAACATATTTGTTCGGACTTAAATAAAAAGGGCAAAGATGAAGTTGTATTTGCGTAATTCGGTGCGCAGTATCTTTAGTGCGGCGGATAAATGATTCTTTACTGTCTGCTCCGACAGGTTTGAGGCTGCTGCTATTTCAGCGTTACTCATTCCTTCTTCACGGCTGAGTTCGAAGATATTCCGTTGGGCAGGAGTAAGCTTTTGTTTGGCAATCGCCAACTTTTCCAGAAAATCGTCGTAATATATTTTCTCGACGGAGGTATTATCGAGCAAGTTTTCATCTTCACAGAAAGAAATGTAATCTTCGAAATTCGGCCGGTTTATTTGTTGGCGGAAAATATCGATCACATGATTTTTTGCAATGGTGAACAACATGGATTTGAAAGATCCTTCCACAGATAGGGAAGCCCTCATGCTCCACAATTTAAGGAAAGTCTCCTGAACAATATCTTCTGCTTGTACAACCGACTTGGTATGTAATAAGGCAAACCCGTACAGGGAATCTGCGTATACATTATATAATGTATCAAAAGCTTCGTGAGAACCTTCACGAAGCTTATTTATAGTTTCGCTATGTATGGATTTTTCATGCATAATATAATACTGGCTTGTCTTAGGCATGTAAAGATAGAAATTGTTATAAACAAAAAAAGAGAATTCCACCCGGAATCCTCTTTTTTTGTTTATTTCAGTCGTTTACCTGCTTATAAGGCACCAACTTCTTTCAATGCTTCGTTTGTGCTCTTAACAGCAGCAGCGCTCTTAGCGAACAATTCTTTTTCTTCAGCAGTCAGTTCCAGTTCAACGATCTTTTCAACACCGTTGCGGCCGATGATAGCCGGAACACCGATACAGATGTCTGACTGTCCGTATTCGCCTTCCAAGGCTACGCAAGAAGGAATCATCTTCTTCTGGTCGTGAAGGATAGATTCTACTACATAGGCTCCTGCTGCACCCGGTGCATACCATGCAGAAGTACCCAGCAGTTTAGTCAGTGTAGCACCACCAACCATAGTAGAAGCAACCACTTCCTGCAGCTTTTCAGCGCTCAACAATTTGCTGACAGGGATACCTTTGTAAGTAGCCAGACGAGCCAACGGAATCATTGTAGTATCACCGTGACCACCGATTACCATACCTTCTACTTCATTAGCATTGCATCCCAGCGCCTGAGACAAGAAATATTTGAAACGTGAGCTATCCAGTGCACCACCCATACCGATGATACGGTTTTTCGGCAGACCCAGAGATTTCAATGACAGGTAAGTCATTGTATCCATCGGGTTAGAGATAACTACGATAATTGCATTCGGAGAATATTTCAGGGTGTTTTGAGCTACACTTTTAACGATACCAGCGTTAACACCGATCAACTCTTCACGAGTCATACCCGGTTTACGAGGAATACCTGAAGTGATAACTACAACATCAGAATTTGCAGTTTGAGCATAGTCGTTAGTGCAACCTACAACTGTTGTATCAAAACCCAGCAGCTGAGCTGTCTGCATCATATCCATTGCTTTACCTTCGGAAACACCTTCCTTAACATCAAGCATTACAACTTCGTCTGCCACTTCATTGAAGGCAAGAACATTTGCGCAAGTAGCACCTACATTACCGGCGCCAACAACTGTTACTTTAGACATAATAATAAGTTTTATATGTTATTACTTATAAAAATACTTCCTGTTTTTAACGTGGACAAAGGTACAATGTATTGGCGAATAAAGAAATATTTCCGTAAATAATTTATCGGCTCCTATTATTAATTATCACTAAATGCTAATCGCTATTCCTTCTTCTACAAATGACACGTTGCGTAGACGATAGAAGGAGAGCGAACAAATTGTGGATATAAATGAACAATCATTGCTGTTCCGGCGTTTTTATCATAAGGGGTCTTTTAATCTTAAATCAGTTGTAATATGACTAATTCATTTAATACCTGTTTAAGGGGGGTAATCACCTTCACTTTCCTGTTGTTTCTTGGTTGCCGGTTTACGGCTCAGGCGCAGATCGCTCCGTTATTACCGGATACGTTCCGGACGACTGTTCCCGACAGTGTGATAATGGATGATGAGATGGCTATCGGGTATGCTACTGGTAGCCAGCGGACTATTTCCGGTTCAATCGATAAGGTTTCCGAGAAACGTATGAATAAGGGCTTTGTATCCAGTTCACTGAATGCTCTGAGCGGGCAGGCAGCGGGTGTCAGTATTTCTACGGGAGCCAACAGGGCGGCTGCTTTGAGTTCCGTCCGGGTGAGGGGGACAACTTCACTGACAGGTGGTAACGATCCGTTGGTCATTATCGACGGGGTTTCTTCCGACCTGAATACGCTTAGTGCCATTTATCCGGCGGATATAGAGAGTTTTACTATCCTGAAAGATGCTTCCGAAACAGCGCAGTATGGTTCGCGTGGTGCTTCGGGGGTGATCGAGGTGGCGACGAAGAAAGGGAAAGGCGGTGCGTTCAGTATCAGTTATGACGGTAGTTTCGGGGTTGAGGCTGTCTATAAGAATATGAAGATGTTGTCGGGGGATGATTTCCGGGTAGTGGCGGCGGACCGCAATATCGATATACTCGATCTGGGATATAATACGAATTTCCCGGATGAGATTACTCGTACAGGGATCGTACAGAATCACCATATCGCTTTGGGCGGTGGTTCGGAGACTTCCAATTACCGTGCATCCCTGGGTGTTATGGATCGTGACGGGGTGGTTCGGACAAATGATTTCCAGAATTTTACCGTTAAACTGGATATTTCCCAGAAGGCTTTCAACGACAGGCTGAAGATCGATATGGGAGTATTTGGTTCTCTACAAAAGAACAGTTACCTGAATGATATTCAAAAGACGTTTTATTCGGCGGCGGCGTTCAACCCGACATTCCCCAATCACCGGGATGAACAGACCGGAGGATGGAACGGGGTAACCAATGCCAGCCAGATCACCAATCCACTAGCCTGGCTGGAGGTGAAGGATGACGATTCGAATGCTCATTTTAATACGCATTTGAAGTTTACGGTCAACCTGAATAAATATCTTAAGTTTTCGGCATTCGGCTCCTATACTTATAATGTAATAGACAATTCCCAATATCTGCCTACTACGGTATGGGCGCATGGGCAGGCCTATAAAGGAGAAAGGAAGATGGAAGATATATTGGGGAATATCATGTTGAGTTACTCCAACAGTTGGGGTAAGCATCAACTGGATGCGCTTGGGCTGGCAGAGGCACAGAAGAATATCCTAACCGGCTTTTATACGACGGTAACGAATTTCTCGACGGATAAATTCGGTTATAATAACCTGCAGGCAGGTGCGGTTCGTTTGTGGGAAGGTACCAATTCGTATTATGAAGATCCCCGACTGAGTTCTTTCCTGGGACGTGTGAATTATGTTTATGCCGGGCGTTATGTGGCAACGGTCAATGCCCGTGCGGATGCTTCGTCGAAGGTCGGGAAAAATAATAAATGGGGATTCTTTCCTTCCGTTTCGGCTGCCTGGGTGGTGAGTGAAGAGGCGCTTATGAAGCAATTTACGTTTCTGAATAACCTGAAGATACGTGCCGGTTACGGTTTATCCGGTAACCAGGATGCTATCGACTCTTATAACTCCCTTCAGTTGGTTAAACCTAACGGGGTTGTTTCTGTCGGAGGAACCCCGACCGTGACGATGGGGGTTATACGAAACGCTAATCCTGATTTAAAGTGGGAGGTGAAGCGTACGGTGAATGCAGGTATAGATGTCGGCTTTTTCCGTAACCGGCTGTTGATGACTGTTGATTATTATAATTCGAAGACGAGTGATATGCTTTACCTGTATGATGTGAGCGTTCCGCCCTTTGCTTATAATAAATTGTTGGCAAATCTGGGAGCTATGCGTAACAGTGGTGTCGAACTGGGGTTCGGGGTTACTCCTTTACAAACAAAAGACCTGGAGCTGAGTGTAAATGTCAATGTGACCTTCCAGCAGAACAAATTGCTTTCCCTGAGTGGAGTTTATAAGGGAGAACAAATGTCGGCTCCCCAATATACCAGTATCTCCGACTTGAACGGGGCAGGTTTCCACGGGGGATATAATCATATTGTCTATCAGGTGGTAGGACAACCGTTGGGTGTTTTTTATCTTCCTCATTGTACCGGGTTGACACAGATGGAAAATGGTGGTTATAAATATGAAATAGCCGACCTGAATGGTGGTGGTGTGAATATTGAAGATGGGGAAGACCGTTATATAGCCGGGCAAGCTACTCCTAAAACAATGCTGGGGTCGAATATCAGTTTCCGGTATAAATACTTCGATATTTCTTTACAGATAAATGGTGCTTTCGGCCATAAGATTTATAATGGTACAGCTCTTACCTATATGAATATGAATAGTTTTCCCGATTACAACGTGATGAAAGGAGCACCAGAACAGAATATCCAGGATCAGACGGCAACAGACTACTGGCTGGAAAAAGGCGATTATATCAACTTCGATTACCTGACTGTCGGGTGGAATGTCCCGCTGGGTAAATGGAAGAAATATGTGCGGAACCTGCGCTTGTCGTGTTCAGTCAACAATCTGGCGACAATTACCGGATATTCCGGCCTTACGCCTATGATTAACAGTTATATTGTAAATAATACTCTGGGAATAGACGATAAGCGGAATTATCCGGTTTACCGTTCTTATACTGTCGGTCTGAGTTTCCAATTTTAATGGTTTATTATGATGAAAAAGTTAGTTTTACTATCCGGTATATTAGGTGTCTGTACGTTTTTGTCATGCAGTAAGTTCCTGGAAGAGAACCCGCGGGATCAGATATCGGAGGAAGATGCTTATGATAATGCCACCTCGGCTTATCTGAATACGGTGGCTACTCTTTATAATTATGTCGGAGGTTTCGCTGACAGTCAGGGATTACAAGGTACTTACCGGGGAGTCTACGACCTGAATACTTTTACTACCGACGAAGCGATCCTACCTACCCGCGGCGGCGACTGGTATGACGGTGGTTTCTGGCAAGGGTTGTTCCTGCATAAATGGGGTGTCAACAGCGATGCGATACGGGCGACCTGGGAATATTTGTATAAGGTGATCGTGTTGAGTAACAAATCGCTGGAACGTCTGGATGAGTTTTACAAGCAGACAAACAATAAATATATTCCGGCTTATATGGCTGAGGTCAGGGCTTTCCGGGCGATGTATTATTACTATCTGGTCGATCTGTTCGGACGTGTTCCGCTGGTATTGTCTTCTTCCACCCCGATGAAGGAGGTGAAGCAGAGTACCCGTGCAGAAGTCTTTGAATTTGTCGTGAAGGAGTTGCAAGAGTCGTTACCGTTTCTAAGTATGGAGCGGAGTAACCGCTTGGGCGACTATTACGGTCGTATGACCCGTCCGGTGGCTTATTTCTTGTTGGCAAAATTGGCGTTGAATGCGGAGGTTTATACGAATAACAACTGGACAAGCGGTAGCCGTCCGGATGGAAAGAGCCTGTTCTTTGAGGTGGGCGATCAACGCTTGAATGCCTGGCAAACAGTAATGGCATACTGCGATTCCATTACTATACAAGGTTATCAGCTATCCCCTGATTATGAAAATAACTTTTCTGTGTTCAATGAAACATCGGTAGAGAATATATTTACCATTCCAATGGATAAGAATTTTTACACTAACCAGATGCAATATCTGTTTCGTTCCCGCCATTATAACCATGCCAAGGCGTATGGGCTATCGGGTGAAAACGGTTCCTCTGCGACTATCGAGGCACTTCGTACTTTCGGCTATGATACGGATTCGGTAGATGCGCGTTTCGATAAATGTTATTTTGCCGGTATCATGCTTGACCTGAATGGCGATACCATCCGGCTGGATAACGGGGATATCTTGGTTTATTTGCCCTGGGAGGTGGATCTCGATGTGTCGGGAAGAGCTTCCGAAAAGGTGGCTGGTGCCCGTATGAAGAAATATGCGATCGATAAAACAGGCACTAAGGATGGTAAACTGTCGGATAACGATATTGTTTTGTTTCGTTATGCCGATGTTTTGTTGATGAAAAGTGAAGCAAAAGTACGTAACGGAGAGAATGGTGATGCGGAATTGAATCAAGTTCGTTCACGTGTGGGAATGCCTGACAGGAGGGCTACTCTGCATAATTTGCTGGCAGAACGCCAGCTTGAGTTTGCCTGGGAAGGATGGAGGCGCCAGGATTTGGTCCGTTTTGGCCTGTTTACTCGTTCGTATAGTAGTCGTCCGCAATTGCCGGATGAAGAGAATGGATATACGACCGTTTTTCCTATACCTGAAAATATTTTATTATTGAACGGTAACCTGACACAGAATCCGGGATATTGATTTAAACAAAAAAGGATGTTCCATTTTTGGAACATCCTTTTTATATCTGTTATAGAATTATTTCTTATAACTGGATCCAGCGAATGTATGCGAAGTCCATACGATGAGGTAATTCTTTATTTACAGGGTAAATACGGAAGCCCATCTTGTGAATACCTGCTTCACTCGGAGTTGTTTTCAATTCGAAGAACAGTTTAGATCCTTCTTCTTTCTTCAACTCGAACTGTTTTGTGTAAACTAATTCAAGCTGGTGATTTTCTGAATTTTCTTTGGTTACAACCACTTCAGCACCTAACATTCCCTGAAGATCTTTACGATCGATCACCAGGTTGAATGAATATTCCTTACCAACAACAGGGCTGTCGACAGCCAAGTCCTGGCTACAAGTAAATGAATCTACCTGGAAGCTATCCCAATGCTGGGCAACTTCTTCTTTCCATGCTGCGATAGCTTTGGCTTCGGCAAAACTGCTTTCGCGCAGATGGGCCGAACGGGTAGCCAGTTTATTATAGAAACGGTCAATATAGTCGTCCAACATACGTTTCATCGTATAGTCAGGAGCGATCTGTGACATAGAGTTCTTGATGCACTGAATCCATTCCGGAGAGTATCCTTTACTGTTTTTAGCATAGTAAGTCGGGATGATCTCTGTTTCCAGGATATGATAGATTGTTGCAGCATCCAGTTGATCCTGGTACTGTTGGTTTTCGTAAGTACGTTTGTCGGTCAATGCCCAACCTGCACCTTCTTTATAACCTTCATACCACCATCCGTCAAGAACAGAGAAGTTCAATACACCGTTCATTTCAGCTTTTTCGCCGGATGTACCGGAAGCTTCCAACGGACGTGTCGGAGTGTTCAACCAAACATCGACACCTGCGATCAGGTGACGCGCCAGACGCATGTCGTAGTTTTCGAGGAAGATGATCTTTCCCAGGAATTCCGGACGGCGTGAGATTTCAACGATATGTTTGATCAATCCCTGGCCACCACCGTCTGCCGGGTGAGCTTTTCCTGTAAATACGAACTGGATCGGATATTTTTCATTGTTTACGATCTTAGCCAGGCGGTCAAGGTCAGTGAACAACAAGTGAGCACGTTTGTAAGTCGCGAAACGACGTCCGAAACCGATCAACAATGCGTTCGGGTTGATCTTTTCAAGAACAGATACTACCTTTGATGGATCGCCCTGGTTTTTCAGCCAGTTCTGTTTGTACTGAACTTTGATATATTCGATCAGCTTCTTCTTTAATGTTTTGCGGATATCCCAGATATCATCGTCGCCTATATTCTGAATAGCTTCCCAGTATTTTTTGTTTGACTGGTCGGCGAAGAACTTCTTGTCAAAGTGTTCGTGGAAGAAACGTTTCCATTCGGTAGAAGCCCATGTAGGCATGTGTACACCGTTGGTAACCCAGCTAACATGAAGTTCATCGGGGAAATAACCTTTCCATACCGGAGCGAACATCTTTTGTGATACTTTACCGTGCAACCAGCTTACGCCGTTTGCTTCCTGGCAAGTGTTCAGAGCGAATACACTCATAGAGAACTTTTCGTTTGAACCCGGGTTTTCGCGTCCCATATCGATAAATTCCTGCCAGCTGATACCCAGCTTGCCGGGGAATTCACCCATGTAACGACCGAACAGGCCTTCGTCAAAATAGTCATGTCCTGCGGGAACCGGCGTATGTACTGTATAAAGGGCAGACGCACGTACAACTTCTAATGCTTGGTTAAAGGTTAGTCCGTCGTTCTGAATGAAGTCAACCAGGCGTTGAGCATTTATCAATGCTGCATGGCCTTCGTTACAATGGTAAATTTGTTTTTTGATACCAAGTTTGTTGAGCATCATGATACCACCGATACCTAACAGGTATTCCTGTTTCATACGGTTTTCCCAGTCGCCACCATATAACTGGTGAGTGATCGAACGGTCCCATTCGCTGTTCTGAGGAATGTCAGTATCCATCAGGTATAAAGGCACACGGCCCACGCTTACCTTCCAGATATGAGCATATACGGTTCTGCCTGGGTAAGGAACTTCCAATACCATCGGTTCGCCGTTAGACTGCATAACCTGGGTGAGAGGCAATGCGTTGAAGTTTTGCGGTTCGTAGTTTGCGATCTGCTGTCCATCCATTGACAGTGATTGGGTGAAGTATCCGTAACGATACAAGAAACCGACTGCTGTCAGGTCGATATTACTGTCGCTGGCTTCTTTCAGATAGTCGCCGGCCAGAACACCCAGACCTCCTGAATAGATCTTCAGGATATTAGTCAGACCATATTCCATACTGAAATAGGCTACAGAAGGTTTTGTTGTGTCGGGTTTAGCGTCTACATATTTTCTGAAGCTTGCATAAACTTCCTGGATTTCAGCCATCAGAACTTTGTCTGCCTGAATCTCCTCAATACGTTTGTATGATAAGCTTTGGAGTAGAAGAACCGGATTTCCTTCTGTGGAAACCCATAGGTCTTTGTCGATTTTTCCAAATAATTTAGCTCCGTCATGATTCCATACCCACCAAAGATTGGTAGCAATTTCGTGTAAGGGCTGGAGTGCTTCTGGGAGCATCGAATGTGAATAAACGTCCTTCCAGATCGGACTGTTTGCGTTATTCGCTTTGATTTTCATTATTGTGAGATTTAAAAATGTTTCATTAAATAAAATGTAAAAACCGCTGCAAAGATAGGATTATCTTGTTAATAATGAGCAATATTTAATTGTTTCTTTTAGCGGCAGCCTTTAATGCTTCGTTGAAGGCTATCTGATAATAAACAATGAATTTGCTCCATTCTGCTTTCTTTGCAAGTTCAAAACAACGTTTACGTATTTCTTCAACCTCTTTTTCGTTTTTCTTCACGAGTGAGAGAATTGAAGCAGTGATAGCATCGGCAACGTCGAAATAATTGAAGTCGGTTCGGTCGATAACGGCCACTCCGTCGCTGATGTTCTTGCCGGAGACACTTTTTTCCGCCCAAAGACCGAATCCGGCCAGATTGGTGGTCACTGTCGGTATGCCAAAAGCAACACTTTCCAGTGGAGTGTATCCCCAGGGTTCGTAGTACGATGGATAAACGGTAACATCCATACCGATCAGCAGATCGTAATATGGCTTATTGAAGATACCGTCGCGCCCATCCAGATAACAGGGTACAAATACTATTTTCAATTTTTCGATAGCCTGATTGGTAAATCCGGCGTGCGAAATATAATTTAAAACCTTATCCTGCTCCATTAGGTTCATCCAATGGGTAATAAAAGGCATTTGTAGGGGAGAAGTAGTCTTGATATTCTTTTCGATGACTTCCTTCAGGTCTGCACGAGCATCGCGAACCCAGGCCGGAACCATAATGAATGCCACGACTTCACGTTGCAATTCTCCGGAGTTACGAACACGGTTCATAGCTTCGATAAAAACGTCGATACCTTTATTACGGTATTCGTAACGTCCGCTGGTCGATACCAGCAATGCATCCGGTGAGATGGTACAGCCCAGTAACTTTTCAGCTACATTAATCAATGTTTGACGGGCCTCCGTACGTTTTTTTGTATATTCTTTTCCTTCAGGAACAAAATTCGGTTCAAAGCCATTCGGGGTAACAATATCCGGAGCTTTGTCCAGTAATTGTTTGCATTCGCAGGCTGTGATGTCACTAACGGTAGTAAAACAATCCACATGATGGGCAGCCTGTTTTTCCAGCGAGTGTTTTGCTTCCATGTTCAACTCCTTCGCCATCTGGTCGCCGTTGTATCCATCCATATAAGCATACAGTGCTTTGTTATTTCCTGCAATGGAACGGCCTATGGAGGTGGCATGGGTGGTGAATAAAGTGGCAATAGCAGGGATCTGCTTTTTTATGTAAAGCGCTCCCATACCAAGCATCCATTCGTTGAACAGTGCTGTGACCTTCTTGTCTGAAAGATTGTAGAAGTTGTAAAAACTTTCAATTACTTTACCTACAGCATAAGCAAAAATGCAGGACTCGTCGTAGTCGCCGTAAGCATGCATCGAATCTACACGGAAGTTCTCCCACATAGAATAAAAGAATGCATCTCTCTCACTGAAAAAAGGTTTGAAGTCGACCAATACGACAGGAGGAGTACCCGGCACATTCCAACGGCCGACCTTCATTCTTAGTTTATCAATGGTTTTTGCATGTTGTATCCAATCTGCAAACAGCGTGTTGTCTTCAAGAAAATCGGGGGCATTTGTGTTACCCCACACATCAGGTCCGATAAAGATCACCTTATCGTTAAACATCTGTTGCAGTGTATGCGCCTTTGTTGAAAGAACAGTGTAGATGCCTCCTACCTTATTACAGACTTCCCAACTGCTTTCAAAGAGATAATCTGGCGTTGTAATCTTTGTATCCATAAACGATTTTGTTTATAATCAGAGAATTCGAAGGTGCAAAGATACATTATTTTTATCTTTTTTCCCCGTGTATGAGTTATTTAATAAAGGATTTTGTAGATTTGTGGATATTTTAATATGAAAATTATGGCTAAAAGAAGAATTTTAAAGAAAGAAATCAGCTACGTAGCAGGTGAGTTATTTTCTGAAGTATTGGTATGTAAACTCTTCATTCCTGGTATTGAAGAAGATAAGGCTGATGTGCTGATGGCAAGAATACTTGATATGCAGGACGAATTTATCCGTCGTGCCGGTACTCCGGATGCAAAGGATAATAAAACGTTGGTAAAAGAATATTATCGTAAACTCAGAAACGATTTGCAAACAGAAGTAAACGCCATTGCAGACGAAATAGGAGCGCTAAGCAAAGATAAGTAAATAATGAAGAAAGCAATCAGTAAGGCACTTCTTCGCATGGCCGGATGGAAAATGGGACCGCTGGGCGAAGATGTGCCGAAGTGTGTGATATGCGTTGCCCCGCATACCAGCAACTGGGATTTTATTATCGGAAAGTTATTTTATACGGCGGCAGGGCGTAACGCCAGTTTTCTTATCAAAAAGGAGTGGTTCTTTTTTCCATTCAACCTGCTGTTTTCGTGGCTGGGTGGGGTACCTGTCGACCGGCATCAACGGACTTCGGTAACCGATCAGATGGTTGAAGTGTTTAATAAACGTAAGATCTTCCAATTGGCCGTTACCCCGGAAGGTACGCGGAAGAAAGCGGAGGAGTGGAAAAAAGGTTTTTATTATATAGCGGAGAAAGCACAGGTCCCTATTATGATTGCCTATTTCGATTATGCAAAGAAGGAGGCGGGAATTAAGGGACTGTTTTATCCGACTGGGAATGCAGAAAAGGATATTCATACAATTCGCGAATATTATCGGGATGTGACAGCTTGTCATCCGGAGAATTTCGTAAAAGTTTAATTTACTATTATGGCAGACAGTTTACGTATCAGTATGATCCAATCCCATATTATTTGGGAGGATAGAGACGAGAATCTTGGTTACTATGGGGAGTTGCTCCGGCGTGTGAGCGGAAAGACGGATATTGCCGTTCTTCCGGAAACATTTACAACCGGTTTTTCCATGGATGTGGAAAGATTGGCTGATACGATGGACGGGCCGACTATACCGACAATAAAAGGTTGGACTAAAAAGTATAACCTGGCAGTTGTCGGTAGTTTTATTGTAAAGGAAGGTGAGAACTATTTCAACCGTGCTTTTTTCATCACTCCTGAAGGAGAAGAATTTTATTACGACAAGCGGCATCTGTTTCGTATGGCTGGGGAAGATAAGCATTTTACGGCAGGAAATGAACGGACGATCGTAAGGTATAAGGACTGGAGTATTTGTTTACAGGTTTGCTACGACCTTCGTTTTCCGGTATGGAGCCGTAACATAAATAATGAATATGATCTGTTGATCTATGTTGCAAACTGGCCTGAACCTCGTAAAAAGGTATGGAAGTCGCTTCTTCCTGCCCGGGCCATTGAAAATATGGCTTATGTCTGTGGTGTAAACCGTGTGGGTATCGATGGAAAAGGTATTACTTATCGGGGTGATTCCATGCTCTTTTCTCCGAAAGGGAAGAAGCTGGCGGATGCCGGTAAGCGGGAAGAAATTACGAGAACCTGCATTTTGTTGAAGAGCGAATTGAACGATCTGAGGGAAAAATTTCCAGCCTGGAAAGATTCCGATTCTTTTTCGATAGACTAAATAGATCAGGCTGGAGAGTGTAAAGGTAGCGTTATGGTAAAACGACTACCTTTTTTTTCTTCTGACAGAAGTTGGATTTTGCCACCAAAACGTTGAATAATTATTTGACAAATAGCCAAACCTAATCCTGTTCCTTGAGCAAATTCATCCAGTTTATTGAAACGTTCGAAAACACCTTGTTGTTTATCCAGAGGAATACCGATACCTGTGTCTTCTACAAATATATCTACCATTTTTTGTTCCGGATTATTGATATATCCGATTTTTATATACCCGTTTTGGGTAAACTTCGAAGCATTATTTATAAAATTGGTTATGACTTGAGTTAAGCGGTGGAAGTCCGTTTCAAGCATACAGGCTTGATCGGGTATTTCTAACTTCAGTTCTACTCCCGAAGGCATCAACAACTGGTGTGTGTGATATATCTTATTCATCAAATCAGTCAGATTGCATATAGCAAAGGTGAATTCCATCTTTCCGGATTCAATGCGTGATAAATCCAGAATATCGTTTATTAGTTTTAATAACAAGTCTGAATTAGAACTGATCAAGTCCTGAATTTCTTTTTTTTCTGCTATTGATAATTCAACATCCTCTTCTGTTATAATATTAGAGAAACCTACGATTGCATTTAGTGGAGTTCGTATTTCATGGCTCATATTTGCAAGAAACGCCGACTTCATTTTATCTGATTCTTCGGCTTTTTGCCGTGCTTCTATTAATTCCTGTTCGGCTTCTTTTATTTTTTGAATGTTAAAGCATAGTCCGTTGAAAATATCCTTCTCTTTATTATATATGTATCTGAATTCCCACCATTGATATCTTTGATTGTTGAAATTACATCGGAACCGTGTGATATTGTTTGTATTGATGCCGGCATAGGCATCTATAATGCTTTGTTTGAAAATAGTTAAGTCCTCTGGATAAATGTAGGCTTCAAACTCATGCAGTGTGAAATCTTTTTCTGTTATTCCTACAAATGTGTAAAATTCTTTATCAAAAGAAAATTGCTTGTCATTCAGTTCGAATGCGAATACTTTTCCTCCTACTACTGCCAGAGATAGAAACCGTTCTCCTTTCTTTAATTTTTCCAGTGCCTGTCGTTTGTTTTTGTTTTCTCGCAAATAGAGGTATGTCAGATAACTGATCAGAGAGAGGATGGCGAGTATTAAAAATGATCCGAAGGATACGATATAAGATTTGTATCGTGTATGGAATGGCATATTGATAATATTATAGTTTGCAGGAATATCATTCCTTGAAACGCTCCAGCGTTCGACATCGGCCCAATCCAGTATATACTCTTTGGGGCTTCTTTTGATAGGTATATTTTCGACATTGCATCCTTTTAGTATTTGAGTAACTATGTTTACAGACTCCTTAATCTGGGTCTCATAAGATGTGATATAACCACCAATAATGCCTTCTTTAAAGCCAAAACCTTCATTTACGACAGTGAATGTAGGGGCATCGGCATATAACCCCAGACGTTTGGATGAAAAATCCCTTTTGCTTTGTACGAAAACAGAGTTGCGCGCTAATCCGGATAACGACCATAACAGACTGTTGGAAGATGATTCACGGGAATTAATCAGCGCATAAAACATTTTTGAAGGTTTTATCATCTGTGTATATGAGAGACTGTCAGGTATCATTGTTATAGTCCTGTCTTCATTCACTATATATTTAAAATTACCGGGTTTATCAGGTTTAGGAGTTTTTATTTCTTCAAAGAATCTGTCTGTCGTTTGCCTACCTAAATAAGTATTGTCCATCCAGATGTTAATTTTCATTGGACCAAAAAGCTTTTCGATCATTTGACTTGTCTTGATAAATTCAGGTCTATCCCATAAGCCGGTAACATTGGGATATTGTTTTATTATGTTCCAATTCGGAAAATTTACTCCTGCAAAGACAACCGGAACTTCTTTAACAAAAGGATGCTGACACGCAAATAGGGAGTAAGTAGCTTGGTCATCGTATACTAGGATTACTTCCGGATGCCAGTTTTGTATGGTGTCCAGGAAATTATATATTCTGGTTTTTTCATCCGATTCATTGTATGAATCGCAGTCCAGATAGAAAAAATGTAATTCTATATTATGATTTTGCTTTTTCAATTCGGCAAAGATATCGTGCTCTACTTTGGCATATCCGCTATATTCTTGTTCATATGATTGTATGACTAATATTCTGTGTCTTTGCTTTGAACCGGAATGGGCACAAGAACTAAGTGCTACTATGAATAGCAGCATTAACAGAATAGAAATCTGTGAAAGCAGACGTTTTTGCATAATCGTTATACTAGCGGGTGCAAATATAATAAGGAGGCTTTGATTATCTATGAATGATTGCAATTTTATTTCATGAAAAAAGCGACTGCCAGATATTTGTCCGACAATCGCTTTTTATCTTATGTGGTAAATGTAATCTTACTTTACTTCCTCGAAGTCTACATCGGTTACGCCACCGTCTTTGCTACCACCGGCATTGCCGTTAGCTTGCTGTTGGCTACCGAAATCAGGACCTGGTTGTGCACCGCCCTGAGCATTCTGAGCGTTATACATCTCCTGGCTTGCTGCCTGGAATACGGTATTCAGTTCAGTCATAGCAGCATCGATACCTGCAACGTCCTGGGCTTTGTGAGCTTCTTTCAGCTTGTTCAAAGCAGCTTCGATAGGAGCTTTTTTGTCAGCCGGAAGTTTATCACCCAGATCTTTCAACTGCTTTTCAGTCTGGAAGATCATACTGTCTGCCTGGTTCAGTTTGTCGATACGTTCTTTTTCTTTCTTATCGGCTTCTGCGTTTGCGGCAGCTTCGTCTTTCATACGTTTTACTTCGTCGTCGCTCAAGCCACTGGAAGCTTCGATACGGATACTCTGTACTTTACCAGTTCCTTTATCTTTTGCAGATACATTCAGGATACCGTTAGCATCAATATCGAAAGTTACTTCGATCTGAGGCACACCACGCTGTGCAGCAGGTATTCCATCAAGATGGAAGCGGCCGATCGATTTGTTATCCTTAGCCAAAGAGCGTTCACCCTGCAGGATGTGGATTTCTACAGACGGTTGGTTGTCGACAGCTGTTGTAAATGTTTCCGATTTCTTGGTAGGGATAGTTGTGTTAGCTTCGATCAGCTTAGTCATCACACCACCCATTGTTTCGATACCCAGAGACAACGGAGTAACATCCAGCAGCAATACGTCTTTTACTTCACCTGTCAATACACCACCCTGGATTGCAGCACCTACAGCTACTACTTCATCCGGGTTAACACCTTTGGAAGGAGCTTTACCGAAGAATTTTTCAACGATAGCCTGTACAGCAGGGATACGTGTAGAACCACCTACCAGGATTACTTCGTCGATATCGGAAGTACTCAAACCAGCATCTTTCAATGACTGACGGCAAGGTTCGATACAAGCCTGGATCAGGCTGTCTGCCAATTGTTCGAATTTAGCACGTGTCAATGTTTTAACGAGGTGCTTTGGAATGCCGTTAACCGGCATAATATACGGTAGATTGATTTCTGTACTTGTGGTACTTGATAATTCGATCTTTGCTTTTTCAGCAGCTTCTTTCAGACGTTGCAATGCCATCGGGTCTTTACGCAGGTCGACACCTTCTTCACGCAGGAATTCTTCTGCCAGCCAGTCGATGATCACGTGGTCAAAGTCATCACCACCCAAGTGAGTATCACCGTTTGTTGATTTTACTTCGAATACACCGTCACCTAATTCAAGGATTGAAATATCGAATGTACCGCCACCAAGGTCGAATACGGCAATCTTCATATCTTTGCTTGTCTTGTCAAGACCATAAGCCAATGATGCGGCAGTCGGTTCGTTCACGATACGACGAACATTCAGACCTGCAATTTCACCTGCTTCTTTTGTTGCCTGACGTTGAGCGTCGCTAAAGTAAGCCGGAACAGTGATAACTGCATCTGTAACTTCCTGTCCTAAATAATCTTCGGCTGTTTTCTTCATCTTCTGAAGAACCATTGCTGAAATTTCCTGCGGAGTGTACAGACGACCTTCGATATCCACACGCGGAGTGTTATTGTCGCCGCGTACTACTTTATAAGGTACACGATTGATTTCTTTTGTTACCTGATCGTATGTTTCACCCATGAAACGTTTGATAGAGAATATTGTTTTTTCAGGATTGGTGATAGCCTGACGTTTTGCGGGATCACCTACCTTACGTTCGCCGCCTTCTACAAAAGCAACGATTGAAGGAGTTGTTCTTTTACCTTCGCTGTTAGCAATAACAACCGGTTCGTTACCTTCCAGTACGGCAACACATGAGTTGGTTGTTCCTAAGTCGATACCAATAATTTTTCCCATAATTCGATAATATTTTAATTGTTATTATTTTTCGTCTTTGCTTTTTCTCTTGTCGAGTTGCACCAATTAGTATACAAAACGTATGCCAAAGTAACAATGAATGGTTCTGAATTGTTTTTGCTGTCAGAAATAATGACAATACGGCAGTTGTTAAAACGATATATTTTTATCTTTGTGGCATAAGAAGGAATATGGCATAATTTATATGTAAAGAAAAGACTATTATCAATTAAATCGTTTATAAAATGAAAAACTATCTAGTTTTTACCATGGCTACACTTTTATTGGGGACTTCCTGTTCCTCTAATAAAAAAGAACAGCTTGAAGGGTTTACAGGTGCTCCGGGGGAAGTCAAACTCATAACACTCGATCCCGGTCATTTTCATGCGGCCCTGGTACAGAAAGTATCTTATCCACAAGTTTGTAAAGATGTTTATGTGTACGCACCCGGTGGCTTTGATGTGGATGAACACCTGAAACGTATTGAAGGGTTCAATACACGTGCAGAGAACCCGACCGGGTGGAATGAAATTGTTTATACAGGTTCCGATTACTTGGAAAAGATGCTCTCAGAAAAGAGCGGGAATGTAATGATTCAGGCCGGTAACAACGGAAAGAAGACCGAATATATAAAGAAGACACTTGAAGCCGGTATTAATGTGCTTTCAGACAAGCCTATGGCGATCAATAGTCAGAATTTTAAATTGCTGGAAGAGTGTTTCGATATTGCCAGGCAAAAGAATATTCTGCTATATGACATTATGACGGAAAGGAATGAGATCACAACCCTACTGCAACGTGAACTTTCAATGATCCCGGCTGTATATGGAGAGCAATTGAAAGGATCTCCGGAGGAGCCGGCTATTGTGAAGGAAAGTGTTCATCACCTATTTAAACTGGTGGATAATAAACCATTGACCCGTCCGGTGTGGTATTTTGACGTGACTCAGCAGGGGGAAGGTATTGTTGATGTAACGACTCATCTTGTGGATCTCGTTCAGTGGGAAGCTTTTCCCGGGCAGATCATCGACTATAAAAAAGATATTGAGTTAGTCGATGCGAACCGTTGGACGACTTCAATCAGTCCGGAAGAGTTTAAACAAGTGACTGGTACTGATGCTTATCCCGATTTCTTGAAAAAGGATGTCGTAAACGATACGTTGAAAGTATATTGTAACGGTGATATCGTATATAAGATCAAAGATGTAACGGCTAAAGTTTCAGTTATCTGGAATTACACTTTCCCGAAAGGTGGTGGTGATACTCATTTCTCCGTCATGAAAGGAAGTAAGGCCGACTTGATTATCCGTCAGGGTAAAGAGCAGGGCTATAAGCCGGAATTATATATAGAGGCACTGTCCGATATTGATCTGGCTACTTATGAAAAAGAACTGGCTGCTGCCATGTCGACCGTGGCTGATAAATATCCGGGAATTGCTTTAAATAAGATTTTGGATAATGTATGGCAGGTTCAGATTCCTGCAACATACAGGGTAGGGCATGAAGCTCATTTCGGACAGGTGATGGAAAATTATCTGCAATATTTGCAGGATGGAAAATTGCCGGACTGGGAAGTCCCGAATATGATCGCCAAGTATTATGTGACAACGCATGCGTTGGAGATGGCGAAGGCAAAGAAGTAAGGAAATGTGATAAAAAAAGCCCCGGAGCGATAACTTCGGGGCTTTTTTTATTACTTCATTTCCTTTTCCTCCATCATGTCGAGTTCATTCTTGTCGGAATCAATAAATTTGTATTCCAGAAAACCCAGACTTTGGTTAGGAATGACTTTCATACTCATGGAGTATTTCAGTTTCCATTTCATGCTAAGGGGATAAAGCCCCTTGTTTACGAATGCTGCTACGTAAGGATGTACGTGCAGGGCGAATTTCTTCACATTGTGTTTGTTTACCAGACAGTCGATCTTTCCCTCCAGATTGTCGGTGAATAGGATCGAAGGTTTGATTGTTCCTGTGCCGAAACAGGTGGGGCAAGATTCCGTTGTATCTACATCCATTGCCGGGCGAACCCTTTGGCGGGTAATCTGCATCAGACCAAACTTACTTAAAGGCAGGATGTTGTGTTTGGCCCGGTCGTTTACCATCGCTTTAGACATGTGTTCGAACAGCTTCTGTCGGTTGGCTGCTTCAGCCATATCGATGAAGTCGACCACAATAATACCGCCCATATCGCGAAGACGAAGCTGGCGTGCTATTTCGTCGGCGGCAGCTGTGTTTACGTCGATAGCTGTTTTTTCCTGGGCATCGCTTCCTTTGGAACGATTGCCGCTGTTAACGTCTATCACATGCATGGCTTCGGTGTGCTCGATAATCAGGTAAGCTCCACTTTTATACGTAACCGTACGTCCGAACAACGATTTGATTTGCTTGGTGATACTGAAATTGTCGAAGATCGGCAGTTCACCGGTATATCGCTGTACGATCTCTTCCCTCCCGGGAGCGATCAGGCTGACATAATCGCGGATGTTATGGTAAACATCTGCATCGTTTACGTAAATATTCTGGAAAGACGGGTTGAATATATCACGGAGCAAGGCCACAGTACGTGCCGTTTCTTCATATACGATCGACGGTACTTTTAACTTTGGAACCTTGACGATGTTTTCTTCCCACCGTTTCACTAATGTCTTTAATTCATGGTCGAGTTCTGCAACACGTTTACCTTCTGAAGAAGTACGCACTATAACACTGAAGTTTTTCGGCTTGATGCTCTGGATTAACTGCCGCAAACGGGCACGTTCCTCACTCGACTTGATTTTTGTGGAGACTGAGACCTTATCGGCAAATGGTATCAACACGATATATCTTCCGGCAAAAGATAGTTCGGAAGTCAATCGCGGACCTTTTGTTGAGATCGGCTCTTTGGCAATTTGCACCAACACCTCTTGTCCGACTTTAAGCACATTACTTATACTTCCGTCTTTTTCAATTTCGGGGAGTATCTGCATTTTTGAAATGGCAGGGATCTTTTTCTGATCGCTGAGTGCCTGTTTGAGGAACTTCTGTTGGGTGTTGAAGTTCGGACCTAAGTCCAGATAGTGAAGAAATGCGTCCTTTTTATACCCTACATCAATGAAAGCAGCATTCAACCCCGGCATCAGTTTTTTTACTTTGCCAAGATAGATATCGCCGACGGCAAACGAAACATTGCGGGCCTCTTTTTGTAGCTCCACAAGGTTTTTGTCTTCCAGGACGGCAATAGATACCTCTTTGGGTTGTACATCAACTACTAATTCACTTATCACTTGAAAGTGGGTTTTAATTCAGACCTTTCTAAATACGCAAAGAACAAACTTAAAAGGTCACTTATTAAGTTTGTTCTTTAGAGTTTTCTTGTCAGATAGACTTATTTCTTTTTATGTCTATTCTTTTTCAGTCTCTTTTTGCGCTTGTGCGTAGACATTTTATGTCTTTTTCTTTTCTTTCCGCTAGGCATTGTTTCTAAATTTTAAATTAAACTATAATTACTAATTACTTAACTTCGTTCAGGAAGGTTTTAGCCGGCTTGAATGAAGGGATGTTATGCTCCGGAATGATGATCGTAGTATTCTTTGAAATATTACGAGCAGTTTTCTGAGCTCTCTTCTTAATAACGAAACTTCCGAATCCCCTCAGGTAAACGTTTTCTCCTTCAGATAATGAACTTTTTACAATATCCATAAAAGATTCTACGCTACTCAATACCGTCTGCTTATCGATACCGGTACTTTTAGCAATTTCGCTAACAATATCTGCTTTAGTCATGTCTATAAATTAATTAATGATTTGGACCTATTAATTTTTTGGAATGCAAATATATAGCTTTTTATTTAAGTGGAAAAAGAATTGCCCGCCATTTTTTAATAAAAAAGATTCCTTACAATTCATTATATCTGTGTATGTTTGCATTAATCAACGAGTTGAGAGTTTTAAAAGTACGAAAACAGGACAAATATGTCACAATTGAAAAATGAACTGGAAACCAGCAATATGCTGCTTGACTGGTACAAAACGAATAAAAGGGCTTTACCATGGAGGGAGTCGTCCGATCCCTATATAATCTGGATATCAGAAATAATTCTTCAACAAACCCGTGTTGCTCAGGGGATGGATTATTTTTATCGTTTCACCGGGCGTTTCCCCGATGTGGCTTCTCTGGCCTCTGCCGAAGAAGACGAGGTATTGAAATATTGGCAGGGATTGGGTTATTACAGCCGTGCCCGGAATCTGCACGCGGCAGCCAAAAGTATCATGGATACCTTTGGGGGTGTTTTCCCGAGTGAATATAAAGATGTATTGTCTTTAAAAGGGATCGGCGAATATACGGCTGCCGCCATTGTGTCTTTTGTTTGGAATAAACCTTATCCGGTTGTCGACGGGAATGTTTTCCGGGTGTTATCCCGTTTGTATGCGGTCGATACGCCTATCGATACGGCAAGCGGTAAAAAACAGTTTACCGAGTTGGCGGGGATCGTGATGAATCCGGAAAAGGCCGGACTTCACAACCAGGCAATCATGGAGTTCGGCGCCTTACAATGTGTGCCTCAAAATCCGGATTGCGACATTTGCCCGTTAAAAGAACGTTGTATGGCATATGCTTCCAACCAGATACAACGTTTTCCGGTAAAGCAGAATAAAACAAAAACACGTCCCCGCTATTTCCATTATCTATACATTATATATAAAGGGCAGACCTGGCTTTCGCGCCGGGGTAAAAAGGATATATGGGAAGGGCTTTATGAATTTCCCCTTATCGAGACGGAGCAACCTATGGACTTTGCCGGTTTACAAAAAACGGAAGCTTTCAAACTGTTGTTCGAAGGAGCCGGCCAGTTGAATGTCTCAGTAGATATACCGGAAATAAAGCACGTCTTGTCCCATCAGGTCTTGCATACGGCTTTTTACCGGATAGAAATAGAGAAAATCAACGAGGCTTTGAATTCGTATCTGGTTGTTCCGTATGAAGATATCGAGCGTTATGCCGTTCCCCGTCTTATACATATTTATTTAGAGAAATTAAATGGAAACTTGTCAGAATGATCGAATTTATGTTTCTTTGTAAGATATTAAAAGAATTATTACTATGTCATTGAATAAAGTCATTTTGATCGGTAACGTGGGCAAAGATCCCGACGTTCGTTATTTCGACAGCGGTGCCGCTGTTGCAAACTTCCCTTTGGCAACTTCGGAAAGAGGTTACACACTTGCAAATGGTACGGTTGTGCCCGAAAGGACAGAATGGCACAATATTGTGGTGCGTCGCGACCAGGTTGCCTTTGTTGAAAAATGGGTGAAGAAAGGTTCGGGCGTTTATGTGGAAGGAAAGATCCGTACCCGTAGCTATGACGATCAAAGTGGTGTAAAGCGCTATGTTACGGAAATTCATGCAGACCGTATCGAATTTTATAACACAGGCTCGAAGCCCGCTGACGGAGCGTCATCTAATAGCGGAACAGGTTTCCAGCAGGGAGGACAACCGCAGGCAACGTCTTATCAGCAACCGGTTTCACAACAACCGGATATTTCTTCGGATTCAAACAGTGCGGATGATCTTCCGTTCTGATATTGTTTAACTAATACGGTTCCCCTTGGACTCAGACTATTATTTATCGGGCTTATTTGACCAGGTAACTATGCAGGCACTTACAGCAGGTCCTGTTATAGCATTAAGCCTCGCTTGTATACTGCTGTTAGTGTCCGGCTTCGTGTCGGCATCAGAAGTGGCATTCTTTTCTCTTACCCCGGGTGACATCAATGACATCCGGGAAGAGAATTCTCCTTCAGATCCACTTATCAGAAAACTTCTGGACCGTTCCGAATATTTGCTTGCAGCTATTCTGATTGCAAATAACTTTGTGAATGTAGCTGTCGTTATGCTTTGTACCTATGGTATCAATGCCCTGGTTAACTTCTCGGCTGTACCGGCTTTAGGCTTTGTGCTCGAAACGATCATACTTACTTTTCTCCTTTTACTTTTTGGCGAGATCATGCCCAAGATCTACGCACAGAAGAACTCTCTTCGCTTTGTTCGCCGTTCGGTTTCTGTTTTGAATATGATCGAACGTATCTGTCGCCCGCTATCGAAGGTGTTGGTGACTTCTACCTCTGTTATTAACAAGGCGCTCGTTAAAAAGAGATACGACCTTTCTGTCGATGAACTTTCTAAAGCGCTCGAACTGACTTCTACTGAAATTCCTGAAGAGAAAGAAATGTTGGCCGAGATCATCAAGTTCTATAATAAAACGGCAGATGAGATTATGACTCCCCGTCTGGATATGGAAGATATCGAGATAAAGACCAACTTTCGTAATGTGATCGATTTCATTATTAAGTCCGGTTATTCCCGTATCCCCATATATGCAGACTCGGAGGATAATATCAAAGGTATTCTCTATATCAAGGACTTGCTGCCCTATATCGAAAAACCGGATACATTCCGTTGGCAGAGCCTGATCCGTCCGGCTTACTTTGTTCCTGAGACGAAGAAGATCGACGACCTGCTGGAAGAATTCCGGACTAACAAGATACATATGGCGATCGTGGTAGACGAGTTCGGCGGAACTTCCGGTATCGTTACGATGGAAGATATCCTGGAAGAAATTGTCGGAGAGATTTCCGATGAATATGATGAAGATGAGAAACAATTCATCCGTCTGGCAGACGGTAGCCTGATTTTCGAAGCCAAGATACTGTTGACAGACTTTTTCCGTGTGATCAATGCCGACCCGTCTGAGTTTGGAAAGTTGACGGAAGATGTGGAAACACTGGCCGGCCTTCTGTTGGAGATAAAAGGAGATTTCCCTCGTCGTCGGGAGATTCTCGATTATGACAAGTATCGTTTCCAGGTTCTCGAAATGGATAACCGTCGGATCCTTAAGGTGAAATTTAATCGTATTCCAGCTGGAGAGAAAGGAGAGGAGTGATGAAGTCTATTCTGTCGGGTCTGTTTTTCCTGTTTTTTCTGTTGTGTATCTCCTGTACGGAATATACGCCGAAACCGCGTGGTTATTTCCGGATCGAACCACCACAGGCCCGTTATCAGCCTTTACCTCTCGACAGTTTACCTTACGGGTTTAATGTCTCCCAGTTGGTAACCGTAGAACTTCCTCCGCAGGGAAGTCCGGAGGGATGGATCAACCTGTCTTATCCTTCTTTAGGTGTAAAAGTATATTGCAGTTACCTGCCTGTTACACGCAAAACATTACAGACAGCCGAGATGGAGTCCCGTTCGTTGGTTTCCCGGCAGGCCAAACAAGCCAATGCCGTGAAGGAACAGGCTTACAGCAATCCGGATGAAAAAGTATACGGTTCCTTGTTTTTGCTCGACGGCGAGTCAGCATCTCCTGTGCAGTTCATGCTGACGGACAGTTCTTCAAACTTTTTTCGTGGGGCTTTATATTATGATTGTGTGCCGAACGCTGACTCTTTGGCCCCCCTGACTGATTATTTGCGGAAGGATATTATTGAGTTGATACAATCTTTTAGCTGGAAGAAATAATGCCTGTCATCCTGAAACATACATCACCTTTGCTGGGTGTCTGGAAGATTGAAGAGACTTCGGATGAATTACTCTCCATGTTGGATTTCCGCCCGGATTATTTACCGTTTCTCCAACATATAAAAACAGAGAAACGTCGCCAGGAATGGTTAGCCAGCCGTGTCCTCCTGAAAGAACTGGCCGGTTCGGAACTTATCATCCGCTATCATGAAGACGGTGCACCCTATTTGTCCGACTCTGCTTATCATCTGAGTATTTCCCATACGAATGGTTATGCCGCCGTTCTATTGCAACAACAGCCCGCTGCCGGTATAGATATCGAATATTATTCTCTGCGGATATTGAAGATACGCCGCCGTTTTATGTCTCCTGAAGAGGATGCCTCCGTTTCTTCTATTAATGAAGTCAATCATTTACTTATCTATTGGTGTGCTAAAGAAGCCTTATTTAAAATGATCCGGCAGCAGGATGTCGACTTTATCGAACATTTGCATATCGAACCTTTCACTTATGCAGACTCCGGACAAATCCACGCCTACGAAACCCGGACGCCGGATGCCAGGTCCTACACTTTGAACTATGAAGTATATCCCGCCTTCATACTGGTGTATAGTATCTCTCAATAAATAAGACCGGGCCTTTCATTCCCTTGGCTGTGTTTTGCCATTTAAAACGCAATGTTTTGCCATACTTATAATAGATCCTTGCCAATAGGATGGCAGAGTTCTGCCAATGGTGTGGCAGGGTCTTGCCAACCGTATGGCAAAACATCCAGCTGCCATAGAACCCTAAACATAATAACAGTTATCTTGTTTTAATTTATAAAGTCTTTGCTTTACCGGATAACGTTTATAATTAGATATGGGGCGAAAAAAGAAAATAGCAAAATATATTTTCCCGGCAATCGGATTGCTGGTTGTGTTGCTTACTGCCCTGAACCTGTATCTGAACCATCGGCTTGAACGGTATCTGAAGAAGGAACTGAGCCGCCGGACGACAGAGGCTACGGATGGTTTTTATAATCTTTCGTTTGATGATCTCTCTATCGGTTTCATAAAAGGAGAATTGAAGATAAAAGGCGTCAGGCTTATGCCCGATACGACAGTCTTCCGGCAATGGGCGGCTATCGACAGTCTTCCGCAGACTTATGTGAAGGCAGAGATCGGCGTGATCGATTTTAAAGGGGTGAACCTGACATGGCGTTGGAGTTATAAGAAGCTACACTTTAACTCCTTTGAAATTAAGGGCCCGGAGATAGAAATATTCGATTCGTACGACTCCGGACGCACGGAGAAGAAGGCCCGGAATGTCAGTTCCAAATCATTGTACGAAGTCATTTCACCGTATATAAATGTGTTGAGTGTGCGGACGCTGAATCTGGAAGATGCGAGTGTCTCGTATACGGTTGAGAATCCGGTGACACCGATCCTGTATGCATTGACCGATGTCAGTTTCCGTGCATATGATTTCAGGCTGGATGAAAATTCTTCCCGAAGCGGCAAGTTGCTCTATTGCGATAATTTTGAGTTTGTAACCAACCAGCCTCAGACTCTGCTTGCCAATAACGATTTCGTGTTGAAAACAGACAGTATCAAGCTGAGTACGCTGGATTCGATCATTTATATAGAAAGAATCAATCTGATTCCGCAGGAGAAGTTGTGGATAGAGAAAAACCGGCAACCGGATAGCTATGTGGATGCATTGGTCCGGACGATTGAAGTAAACGGCATACAGTTTAAACGGGAAGAGGCTCTGAATTATCTGACAGCCCGTTCTTTTGATATTTCATCATCGGATATCCAGGTGTTTAACCTGGCGGCTGATACGGCGCCTAAAGACAAAACGGTCGATAAACCTGCAACCATGAATACCGATTCATTGGTACAGGCCTTGTCTCTTTATGATATTATATCGCCGGTATTACATAGTGTTGCTATTCAGTCCATCGGTATACAGGATGCCAAAGTGGCCTATTCACAGGCTGTGAAAGATTCTGTCGAGGTCTATAAACTGGATAATTTTAATTTTCAGGCGAATGAATTCCTGGTAGATTCGGTTTCCGAAGTGAAGCATGGTTTATGGTATTCGCGCAGTTTTGCTTTTGAAGCAACAGGGATCAGCGGGATGATGACGGCCCGTAACCATCGCCTGGATGTGGAACGTATGGCACTGAACACGGAAACCGGCGATTTCAGTATTGAGAATATCCGGTTGAAACCTATCTCCGTTAGATCGCGCAACGATTATATGTCGGGCAGTATTGATACGATCGCTATAAAAGGTTTACTGTATGATAAAGGGATCAGTGCCGGTCTGTTTAAGATAGACCGTCCGAATCTCCGGTACAATAAGGCACCCTCTTATAATAAGGAAAATAAAGAACAGAAAATGCCGGTCGATACCCGGGCGGATATTGAAGATATATTGAATCCGTTACTCCAATATTTATCTATTAAACAGATTCGTCTGAATCATGCTTTTGTCACGTTGAACGATAGGAGCGTGCCTGATCCTGTCGTTTATAAACTGAAAGATTTCAATTTCTATGCAACCAATTTCCTGATAGACGACAGTACGAACCGGAGCAACGGATTGTTTTTCCAGTGCGATAATTTTGGATTCAGTCTAAAAGACTTTGATAATTACCTGCCGGGAAAAGAATACCGGTTGTATGTGAGTAAAGGCGATTTCTCCACTCAGAAAGGCCTGTTTCGTTTGCAGGATGTAAAGTTGATCCCGCAGGATTCGTTGTGGAAAAAGGCTTCGAAGTCGCATATAAGGTTTGAGGTCCCTTTAGTTTCGGTTTCCGGAATGAACCGCTTACCGGATAAACTTGCCCAAAGCCTGGAAACAGGAGCCGTTCATCTGAAGTCGCCGTATCTGGAGGTCGTCGATAAGGATGGGACTTTTTATAAAGCCGGACTGAAAGATATAGGGATCAGTAAAATTAGATGGGACAGCCTGCATTTTGCTGTTGGCGATATTTCATTGGTTGATCCTGTTTTTTCTTATAAGCCGGGGAATGTTCCGGATAAGGAGAAAAAGAAACCTGCCGCAGGCGAGTTGGAGGATGTGTATGAAATGCTCGGACGTTTTACGCCTGACCTTTCACTGGAGAAATTGGATATATCGAATGCCGTATTGAATAACGATACGGCCAGCCTGCTATTGGAAGGATTACATGTCAATGCAGCAGACCGTCTGTTTAAGCTGAAAACAATCCGGTTCAATACGAAAGACCTGTCTTTCCCGTTGGATAATGGCTTTTATACATTGAGTATCGGCGAAGTGAGCCTGAATAATACGCAGCTCGACCTGGCGGATATCCACCTGCTTTCCAAATATCCTAAGATGGAATTTGCCTATCTCCAACCCGAACATAAAGACTGGTTTGATGTCAAAGTGGGACGTTTGAATCTTGCGGGGATCGACTTGCCGGCCTGGATTACACAGCAAGTGATAAAAGTAAGAAAGGTGCAGGTGGATGATGCCGTCCTTCAGAATTTTAAGAACCAACAAATAATCGTACCCCGTCATATTGTTCCGATGATTTACTCCGGTCTGCAGAAAGCTCCCGTTAAAATAGCTGTCGATAGCCTGGATGTCAATAACTTTTCTGTCGTTTATGAAGAGCTGGCCCGGAAGGGGATAAAACCGGGAAAATTATTCTTTACGGAGATGAACGGTAAGTTTTCCGGATTTACGAATATCGTTACCCGTCCGGATCAGTATATCCGTCTCGACGCAAATGGAAAGCTGATGGGATCAGGCTATTTTACAGCGACCTGGTTGTTGCCTGTCGATTCATTGAACGATCGTTTTATCCTGAATGCCCATATGAAAGATTTCGACCTGACAGCCTTGAATGAATTGATAACCCCGCTGGCATTTGCCAAGATCGAAAGCGGGAAACTGGATGATTTTACATTTAGTACGGAAGCCTCCAGCAAAGGAGCTAACGTCGATATGCTGTTCCTTTACCGAGACCTGAAAGCAGAACTTTTCAAAGAAAAGCATGGAGAGGTGATTGATAACAAGTTTTTATCACGCCTGGCAAACCTGGTGTTGAAACATGATAACCCGGATCATCCGGAAAAGGGAAGGCATACACCCAGGCAGTCTCATCTGACTATTGAACGGGATCCTTATCATTCTACATTTAATTATTTATGGCAGATACTGCGTCCGCCCCTGATCGAGTCGGTGGGTGTTTCTAAAAAGACACAGGATGTCGCCAAAGAAGTCAGTGGCTTTTTAACTAAAATAAAGAATCTCTTTCATCCCAAAAGAACCAAAGCGCAGACCGAAAAGAAAGATGATAAAAACGAAATAACGAATGAACTTATCCGGAGGTAAAGTGTTTTATATTAAAGAGCGTTGTTTTGTAGATAAATAATAAACGAATACATGGAATATGATATAATTCATCACCCGGAGAAATATCGCTTCGAGGTGAAAACGAATGATTTAACGGCCTTTGTGCAATACAGGCTTGTCGGCAATAATCTGGATATTATTCATACAATAGTTCCGGAACCTCTGGAGGGGCAAGGTATTGCCGCTTCCCTAGTGAAAGCGGCTTTCGACTACGCATTAGAGAATCAATTAAAGCCACGGGCAATCTGCTCGTACGCGGTAGCATGGTTAAAAAGACATCAGGAATATGCAAGATAACCAGTTTGAAAATGATGATTATCCTTTGATTGTAACACCCAGTAAATGGGCTAGTTCAAGTGCTTGCAGGGAAGTTACTGCAGCTCCACGTAACTCACAACCTGTAATGGGACTTATCCGTATGCCGGATATGTCGCAATTGCTTAAATCTGTACCTTTCAAGGAAGTACGGTAAAATTCCGCTTCTTTCAGGTTACACGCATCGAATACCGTATAGGCAAACTGGCAACTTTCCAACGAACCACTTTTCAGGTCGCATTGGTTGAAGCCCACATATTTCAGTTTGCTCATGGTCAGGTTGATATATTCTGCTTTGCAGTTACTGAAAGTAATATGATTTAATGACGATTCCGCGAAGTTCACGCCGATCAGTTTACAATCGATAAACTCGACACGATGGAAGCCGGATTCGGAGAAATTGACATTCGAAAGATCGCAGTTCCGGAAGATTATATCGCTGAACTGCGATTTTTTTATGCCACAGCCAATCAACATACAGTTCGTGAACAGGCAGGACTGCATATTTATATTTTTTGTCTTGATCTCAAATACCCGTTGGTTTTTGAAAGAATATTCCGTCACGTCTTCTCCATCATTTAGGAGTGTCTCGTCCAATGGGGCGTCTTCTTTTAAAACAGCTGTTACCCGGGGAGCAGTTATCTTCATGTTATATTGCTTTTAATGGATTAATTTAACAGACATGATATATACACTTACATAGTGGCAATCTGTTTGGATAGGATAGGGCTGTAGGCCAGATAATTCTGGTTATTGGCATAAATAAACAGCAACGAACCGCCCTTGATCGTATTAATGATCGGTTTGCTGACCGACTGTGGTAGGGCCGGACAACCGAAACTACGTCCCAGGCGACCGGATGAAGCGATAACGGAAGGGTTGGAGTAAGCCGCCCCATGAATCACGATCGCCCGCTCTTTGGCGCGGTCGTTAATCCCTTTTTCCAGACCGTTTAGTACTAATGAATAACCGTTTTTCCCCTGATAAGTATTTTCTGTCACAAAGAATCCCAATGAGCTTTTGAGAGACCCGTTCTCGTTCGAAAAAGAGGTGGCATAATTCCCTCCGCTGTTCTTCCCATGGGAGACGAGCGAGGTGAACAACAACTTTTTATGTCTCATATCGAATACATAAAAACGTTCCTCCGTAGAAGGTTTGCTGAAATCGACCAGCGTAAGTATTTCTTTACTTTTTTGTTCGATCTTATTATATCCGGCTATGGCCTGTTCGAAGGCTGCATAATTGACAATCCCTTCCAGTTCCATTTCCATATATAACTGCCGGCAGCTTGAAGTAGCGGACGTGCGTGGCACCGGCCGACTCATCGAAGAGAAGTTTGCCGGAATAAACAAAAGGAACAGATATAAGAAAATTTTGTGCATGTCAGTGTGAATCAGACTGCAAAGTTATCATTTTTAATCAAAAACAAAAACAAGAGTTTCCTCGATAGGTGCCCAATCGTAAATAAATTTAGCATGCGAGGTCGCATTCCTTACGCACATATGGGAGCGGGGAGTCGTACCCAGCGACGGGCTGAATTCAATCAAATTTTTCCGTGGCGCATTGACGGGTACACCATGTATATAGCCCCCGTTGGTAAAGCGGCTGGCATAAGGGGCAAAGCCGCCGGTCTCCGTCGTCCCGTCTACCAGGTAGATCATCCGTGGTTTCTTTTCCTGGATCACGAAAATGCCGGGAGGGGTTTCCTGGGCATAAGGCGGCCTGTGCAAACCGGTGGTTGCCGGGTTCATACTTCTGACCAGCCATTTGTCGCCGACGTGTTCCATTGTCGCTATATTCTGGTTTTTTGTATCGACAAAGATCGCCTTTCTGAATACAACCGTGTCGGCGATGGTTTCGATATATTTGCGGGGCACCATCCATTCTTTTCCCGTATGCACGGAAGCTACCTTTATGAAGTTTGTATAGTCTTCCAGATGTTTCACCAGCGAACCGTCGCGGCCGTACAATTCGGGAACGGAGGTATCGGCCGGTAAATACAGCGGTACGCCCTGGAAACGTTCTACTCCCAGCGAGTCGGCGACCCGGCGGTAAGAGTCGCGGTGATAGTTCTTGACTAACGGAGCTTCGCCGTTCTTGTTCCTGTAGTTTTGCAGGATCGACCAGGTGGTCGGTTCCCGTTGGGTCGACTCGAGCCAGGTAAGCCGTTCGCGTATCTTATCCCATTGGAATTCGCGGGTGGTATCTTTGTAAGGATAGCTGTCGGCCAGGGTATGCTGGTCGTAGAGTAGCTCCTTTTCAATGATAATTTCTTTGGGAGCCACCTCCACCTCTTTCGCAACATCGACAACCGTTGAGTCCGGTACCGGTAAATCACCGGATACGGGCTTGTCGGTCTTCGTTGTACAATAACTGAGGGCAACGAGACAAAATACCGGAAATAAGACCGCTCTTTTCATACTGGTTTCTTTTTATGGTGAATATATACTTTATTATTGATATAACCACCGAATTATCAGGAAAAGAGGTTATCCCATCCGGAATAACCTCTTCACTTTTTACTCTGCTAACGCTGGTCGATGAGACATTTGTCTCACTCAATCATATTTAATAACGCTGACCGGACAGCTTTCAGCTGCTTCCTTTATTCCTTCTTCGTAGTCGTTAAAGTTTACTCCTTCATTTACGTGGGAACGGTCGGTTACGTGAAAAACTTCCGGGCAGATGCCTTCGCAAGTACCGCAGGCGATACAGTCCTCTTCTATCCAAACACTTCTAATTGCCATAGTTGTATACATTAAAGATGATTTATATAAGTATAACAAATCAAGGGGCGAAATGGTTGATGTAATTTATACACGAAATGATGTCCGATTAAAACTAATTTAACGCTTAAGTCGCTATGAATTAAAATTATTTTACTACGTTTACAGCACATAAAATCTTTGATTAACTATTCATAAACTAAAAACAACATGGATAACGCTATTTTTAGATTTCCTAAGCCTATTAATGAACCGGTAAAATCGTATGCTCCCGGATCGAGTGAAAAAGCAGCATTGAAAAGCACGTTAGCACAATTGTCCAATGAAGAATGGGATATTCCATTGATCATCGGAGGTAAAGAAGTTCGTACAGGCAACACCGGTAAGGTGGTTATGCCGCATGATCATCATCATGTACTGGCCACTTATCATAAAGCCGGCGAAAAAGAGGTACAGATGGCCATCGACGCAGCTATGAAAGCGCATAAGGAATGGTCGGAACTTCCCTGGGTGGAACGCGCTTCGGTTATGTTGCGGGTGGCAGAGCTTTTCGCTACAAAATATCGTTATCTGTTGAATGCTTCGGTGATGCTGGGGCAGAGTAAAAATCCTTATCAGGCAGAGATCGATGCTCCCTGCGAGCTGATCGACTTCCTGCGTTTCAGTACATTCTATGCCAGCCAGGTATATGCCGACCAGCCTTATTCGGATACAGGTATCCTGAACCGGATGGAATACCGTGCACTGGAAGGTTTCGTGTTCTCGTTGACACCGTTCAACTTCACCTCTATTGCCAGCAACCTGAATATGGCTCCTGCCATGATGGGTAACGTGGCCGTATGGAAACCGTCTACAACTGCTATCCATTCGAATTATCTCTTGATGAAGGTGTTCCAGGAAGCCGGACTTCCTGACGGTGTAGTCAACTTTATCCCCGGACAGGGAAGCGTGATCGGTAAGGTGGTGACAGCCAGCCGCGATCTGGCAGGTTTCCATTTCACCGGATCTACTTCTACTTTCAATACCTTATGGCGTCAGATGGGTGAGAACCTGGGTCATTATAAATCGTATCCGAAGATCGTGGGTGAAACAGGCGGTAAGAACTTTATCTTCGCCCATCCTTCAGCTCCGGCAGCAGACGTGGCAACAGCCATCGTTCGCGGTGCATTCGAATATCAGGGACAGAAATGTTCGGCCGGTTCACGTGCTTACATTCCTGCTTCTATGTGGAAGGAAGTGAAAGAAATGGTAGGCGATATGCTGAAAGATATCAAGATGGGGGATGTGCAGGACTTCACCAACTTCGTCAATGCCGTGATCGACGAACCTTCGTTCGATAATATCATGGGATATATCAATTATGCGAAACAGGCATCGGATGCAGAAGTTATATTCGGAGGTAACGGTGACAAGTCGGTAGGTTATTATATCGAACCGACAGTGATCCAGACTACAAATCCGTCATTCAAATCGATGGTGGAAGAAATCTTCGGTCCGGTAATTACTATCTATGTTTATGAAGACAGCAAGTTTGAAGAAACGCTGGAAATCTGCGACCAGACATCTCCTTACGGATTGACCGGCTCGATCTTCTCACGTGACCGTTTCGCTATCGATAAAGCGTTCAACAAACTGCGTTATGCAGCAGGTAACTTCTATATCAACGATAAACCGACAGGTGCCGTTATCGCACAGCAGCCGTTCGGCGGTTCGAGAGCATCCGGAACGAACGACAAGGCCGGTGGCCCGTTGAACCTGATCCGCTGGACGAATCCCCGTTGTATCAAGGAGGCTTTGGTTCCGCCCACTTCTTACGGTTATCCGTTCTTAGGAGAAAAATAGTATATAAGTTGACAGTCGGCAAACGGCGGTGTTTTTAGCTATCCGTTGCCGACTGTTATCTATCATCTTTTAAATCAAATACTATGTTAGACTTTGATAATACCGAGATTGCATTTTCATCTAAATCGCAGTCTGAATTGAAAAACGCTTATTTGCTGTTCAATACAATAAAATACCCGTGGCTGGTGAAATTCGCCAGTGTAGCCAGTAATATCGCTTTAAAGATCCATTTCCCTCTGGCCTGGGCTGTGAAGCCTACTTTATACAAGCAGTTTGTCGGTGGGGAGACACTGCAGGACTGTACGAAGGCAATCGACCATCTGCGGAAGTTCAACGTTCGTTCCACACTTGATTTTTCAGCCGAGGGCGAACAAACCCCCGAAGGTATTCAGGCTACGTTTGAAGAGACATTGCGTTCGATCGATTTTGCTAAAGGCAACGATAACCTGGCTTATGCCGTATTCAAACCTTCCACCATTACGACCGATGAATTACTTGCCAAAGCTTCTGAAAAACGAAGCGAACTGACCATAGAAGAAGTAAAAGCTTTCCGCGAATTTAAAGAACGCTTTATGGCTTTCTGCCAGCGTGCTTACGATAATGATGTTCGTTTGATCGTCGATGCTGAAGATTACTGTTTTCAGGATGCTTTGGATGAACTGACAGACGAAGCGATGCGGAAGTTCAATAAAAAGCGGGCGATCGTATTTGCCACTTTGCAGATGTATCGCCACGACCGTATGCCTTACCTGCGTCGTATTCTGGATGACGCTAAAGAAAAGGGCTATATTGCCGGCGTTAAATTTGTGCGCGGTGCTTATATGGAGGCAGAGCGTGCGCGTGCAGCTGCTTTAGGTTATCCGGATCCGATCTGTAAAGATAAAAAGGCAACTGACGAGAACTTTGACGCGGCCGTTCGTTTCACGATGGATCACCTGGATCATTTTGAAATGTTTATGGGAACGCACAATGAGGAAAGTAATTATAAACTGGCTAAGCTGATCGATGAAAAAGGCATTGCCAGAAACGATTCCCGCATCTTCTTTGCCCAGTTGTTGGGAATGAGTGATAATATTTCATTCAATCTGGCCAATGAAGGATATAATGTAACCAAATATGTTCCTTATGCCGCGGTTCGCGATGTACTGCCTTACCTGATCCGTCGTGCAGAAGAAAACACTTCGGTAGCAGGACAGACCAGCCGGGAACTAAAGATGTTGCAGTCGGAAATGAACCGGCGAAAGAAGGTGAATTGATAAACACTCACAGAATGTTTTTGGTATTTTGTTTGCCATTTGCAATATGCTGACGCAATGTGTTGTTGAACAGTTGTATACGCTATTGCAAATGCTTTTTTCCGTTTGCCATGTTATTTGTCATTTGCCATAATCAACCGTAAGAGGGATGATGACAAATGGCAAATAAATACTGAAAACATTGTGTATAAAAGATGTTTTATCATGTATCACTTCTGAAACTATTGCTCCCTTCCGGTCTAAGTAAATCAAACCCTATAATAAACTAATTGTTAACTCCTTACTCAGTACAACTACCCTGTACAGGATAATCGATTACCCTGTACACCCTAGTGGATTATCCTGTACACCTTAGCCGGTTACCCTGTACACCTTGATAAAAAGGAGTCCTTACATTTCAGTTAGTTAATAGGGAGGAACGAATTAGTTCCCCGGCTTCTGTCGGTTAGTTTGTCGTTCTGGCACGACTCTCATATTCCTTTATTCTATTATCGCAAACTTCTTTGGTGATCGCTGCTAAAAGCTCTACACGTGGAATTAAGGCTTCTATATCTTCTTTCGTAGCAACATAATATTTATTGTATCGTGCTTCTATATAGGCTTTAAGCAACAAATTGAATAATCGTTTTTCTTCTTCGGTATCTCGGGGAAATACTTTGATTATTTCCAAAGAATGTGTTTTGGCGGCTTTAATCAATTCTTCTAAGTCATGTAATTTATAGGTATATAATGTATAGGTCAGGATGATTGCATGGTATAAGTTCTCACAAGCTTGATGTGAAAAGAAAGCAGCTATATTAAAATCTTTGTCATCATAAGCATGACGGATACTGCGCATAAAACTTGTTGCTATCTTAAATTTAGCAGTATAATACTCCTGTGCCAACTCTCCGATCTGGGTAAAATTAAGTTTGCGGCGACGGGCTAATTTACAATTACCACTATCATAAAGCAGGATGCCTTCTCTTTTTATGTCTGTATAGAAGTAGCGGCTTTTTGTTATTTCTTTGTTAAAATCTTTGATGGTTTCATCGATAAAATGGATATGAGTAGTGAATGCATATCTTCCCATCCCTTTATATCGATAATAACGGTCTTCTACTTTTTCCAACTGACGATTTATTCCATAACTATTACATTCGTTTCGGGTGATGACCAATATATCGAAATCACTCATGAAGTAAGTCGGTACCCCGAATTCGATCCGTTGGTCGTACTCTACGTAGTTGCCGCGAGCATAACTGCCGTAGAGGATGATCATTTCACATTGATCGGCAAGTGCTTCTACTACATATTGGGTGATCAGACGCAAATCGGTCTGCTTCTCTTTAGGTAAATGGGATAACGACTTCTTCATTATGATCTATATTTTACTTGCTGGCCTTCAATCCCCTGATGACAGAAGATGTGAAACCGGACAACTCCATTTCGTTCAAACCTTTGATAGTGATACCACCGGGAGTGGTCACCTTGTCGATCTCCATTTCCGGATTACTCTTGTTTGCTAATAACAGGTCGGTAGCCCCTTTTACGGTATGGACAACGATTTCCTGTGCCTGCTTCGGATAGAAACCCAGTTCGACACCGCCTTCGATAGCAGCACGGATATAACGAAGAGCGAAAGCGATACCGCTGGAAGCCAATGCAGTACCGGCACCCATCAGGCGTTCTTCTACCAACATGGCATTGCCAAGTTCGTTGAATATATTTATTATCAGTTCGGATTGCTCCGGTGTTGCGTTATGGGCGGAGACGAAAGTCATACTACTCAATACCTCGATGGCTGTATTGGGCATGATACGGAAAAGAGCCGGAGTGACCCAGTCTTCGTAACTGGTATTTTTGGTAAGATAAGAATTCAGGGTGTCGAAGGTGATGCCGGCAGCTACCGAAACGATGATCTGCTTGTCGTAATCGAGCACTCCCTTTATTTGATCGATAATCTCTTCTACCCGCCAGGGCTTTACTGCGATGATGATAATGTCTGCTCCTTTAACCGCTTCGATGTTGTTGAGTGACAACACAAAGTCGGGATTGGCAGCTTTCATTTTATCCAATGTCGCTTGCGACTGTGCTGTACAGGTTATGTCCGATGCTTTGAACATATTTCCTTTTGCCAGTCCCTTGGCAATGGCACCGCCGATACTTCCGGCTCCGATAATCGTAATTTTCATGTCTCCGTTAATTTATTATTGTAAAATCGTAAGATGCAAAAGTATGGAAAAAAGGAATAAAACCCGTACTTAACCTAAGTGATTTATTTATTATCTAGTTGTATTTGCTAGAAACCCTTGTTTATGCGGGTTCTTGACGGTTTTAGCTTTTTTGGTTTAATCTTAAATATTGGATTATTCGATAAGAATTTACTTTGTGTTTTACAAAAATCGTACAAAAATATGGCAACAATATCATGGGTGATCTTCAAGCACCACAAAAAAGCAGATGGGACATTTAATCCTAAAATACGTGTGACGCATAATCGGACAACATCGTATTTAGCGACTAACATCTATACACCGTTCGTCAAGTTTAAGCGTGGATCGTCTACGGGAACTGTGACTAACGGGGAAATAGAGGACAGTTTAAACGGAAGGGTTAGTACGATTCGGAAGATCGTAAATACAAATCAGGATGCTGTTGACTTATGCGATAATGCCAAAGAGTTGGTTGAGTATATTGAAAGGTATCTGAATAGGCAAAATTTAGATATAGACTTTATTGTTTTTGCCAGAGAGTATATTCTTTCTATCCCTAAAAAGGGCACCCAGAGAATGCAGACAACCGGGATTAACATGCTCTGTCGTTATTTGATGGAAACGACAGGGAAAGCTCAACTGCCAATAAAATCGCTTACATCAAAGTTGCTAATAAAATATGATGCGTGGCTACGGACAGATAGAACTTTTGTTGTGAATAAAAGAACTATAAAATCTAAGGCTAAGGACAATAACGGCGTTGTTAACTACATGGTTCCTATCCGTACTATATTTAATCGGGCAAAAGATACTTATAATGATTATGAATTTGATGATATTATAATTAAGGGTGATCCGTTTAAGGTATATCACATACCGGAAGTTAAACGACCTCCCAGAAGGGCATTACCAAAAGAGGTATTGCTTAAAGTACTTAATTATAATCCTCCTAAAAATTGGAGAAGCGATACACTTGCATGTGACTTATTTAAAATGTCATTTATGCTTGCCGGAATGAATGCAGTAGATTTTTACAATTGTACTACTTATAAGGATGGAAGGTTAGAGTATTTCCGTACAAAAACAACTGATAGGAAGTCCTCAGGTGATGCGTTTTTATCGATTCGTGTTAGGCCTGAGATAGAGCCTTTAATAGAGAAGTATAGAGATAAAACAGGAAAGAGAGTGTTTAATTTCTATCAAAACTATAAAGATTCTAAAGCTTTAAATCATGCAATAGCTCAGGGCTTAAAATATATCAACAAAGAGGTCGGCGTACCTAAATTACAGTATTATTGCGCACGCCATAGCTTCGCAACAATCGCCAGGACAAAATGCGGTAGGAGTCTTGACGATGTTGCTTTCTGCCTTACGCACTCATCAGGTCATGATATTACAGAAATTTATGTTGAGCCGGATTACAGCTTAGTTGATGAGGTGATTGATAAGGTTGTGGAGTATGTATTTAAAGAGGATCAGGAGTAGTGTTTGTCTACTCCTTCTCTTTTTCAATATCTTTTATTTCACCATGCATGTAGTCGATAAAGGAACTAACAGAAAATAGAACTATATATAATAAGTCAAGTATAAAATAAACCAATAATGCTTTGATGACTCCATACATAACTATACCTATAGTAGCTTGTATGTCATCGATATTGAAGGACCAATTACTCTTAAATAGTTCGATGAGTGGTAAAACTTCTGAATCTGGACACTGATTTAGTATAGATAGAATTATACAAATAATTCCTAACAAAATAGAATAGGTTGTTAAATAACCAATTTGCTTGAAAAAGCGAGCATCCTTTTTGAATAATTCCAACTCTGTATTTGTGTATGTTGGTGCTTCTGTTAATTTAGGAAGCATATTATATATTGTCATCAATAAGTTCACTAAAAGCCCTATTAGTATCGAAAATGATGTGATCAATGAATTAAGTATCTCTGGTTTTATATTTTTGGAAAATATAAGAAAATACATGCCAATACCAATGAATACCCATTTGTAAATGCCAAAGATGTATTTAGGCATATTTACTTCATCACTATTAATTTTAGTGTATTGGTATTCATGCGAATATTTAATTAATCTTTTTATGTATCCCCCGATTGGTATAGACATAGCTACTGTATGTTAATCTTATTTTTTACTTCTGGTAAAATTTTAATACAGTACGAATATACTTCTTTTATATCAAATATCCCATTTGATGTGATGTTAATTTCATTTCCTAATAAAATTCTCGGTTTTAAGGAATCTTCGTTATCTAAAAAATAAGAATATGGTTTTTTAGTTCCTTGATCTTCTATGGTGACTTTTCTCGACCAACAATTTCTCTTATCTTTGATGACCAACTTCTCAAATTCATCATTAATTTCATCAATGCTTTTGATATAGGATTTGGAAGGTTTTATTGTTATTGTTATATCAAAACTATCCATTTCTGCTTTTACAGTTCTATCACCTGCAAATTCGCTTAATTGACTTTTTTGAATATAAGTTACAGATTTTGTTATTTCACGTTTAAATATATCCTTTTTTAGACTATCTAAATATGTTGGTATGTATTTAGTCATAATGTAATCTTTAGAAAAAAGAAATTCTTTGTTCAAGAAGCTTTTTAAATGTTCATGATATGAAACTCCTGTATAAGATTGAACCATCAATATGCCTTTATCAGAATTAGGTCGAAGATATATCAAAAAGAAAAATTCTTTAGTAAGAGCTACGTTATTAGGTATCTTGTTTTGCTCATTTTTATTTTCAAGTGGAACTGTAAAATTTCTCTCCCCATAACTTCCTCCATGCAACACTCCCGAAAAAATGAAATTTTCAATTGAAATATTGTACTCTGGGCTAAATTTTATTATCTCTCCTTCTTTATCGCAAGGTTTAATAGTAATTACCTTATTTGATCTATCTATTTGGTAACATGTATCTATATCAAGTTTTTTTATAAATGATTCAACAAATGCTTTAAATATGCTTTGATCAGTCTCATCTTCAGGAATGACTGTTGATAATAAAAGATCCTTAAAGCATGATCCACTTTTATCTTTGCCTTTTTTGGCTACTGTAATACAATAAATATCTAATACAGGTTCTAATGCCATAGTAACTAGTTCTAAAGTTTATATTCAATTTTTTTGGCTTTTGTCAAAGTCATTTTGCAAATAAAGTATTTTATATCAATATATGCAATAAAGAGAGACTTTATTTATCAAGATAATTATGGAATGTATAAATTCCGTGTATTACGAAATTAATTTATGGCTGTGTTATCGATGTGGTATCTGGTTTAATTGTACACTCTTTAACTTTAAGTGCAATACTGTTCATATCTTCTTGCGATATAGATGGACTTCTAAATCCAAAAATTAGAGTTAGTATTAATCCTATTATAGCAAGAGGTATAGAAAAATTATTGACAAGTTTAGTATAACGATAATTTTTCTCTTTAGAATATAAAACTCTAGCTAGTTCTGATAGATTGAACGGAATGGAGCTAACTTCCTCTTTTTGGGCAGCGTCTTCTATGGCTGTCAATAATCGTTTCTCATGATCTGGTATATTTTCAAATGGTTTTTCTGATTTTTCATCTCTTATCATTTCTTTTATAAATGGTGAATGATCTATGTAAAATTCAGGAGTTTGCTTCTGAAGAATATAAAGTAGGTATTTTTCAAGAAATGAACAAAAAGAAATATCTAAATAATTATTTTTGTATATCAATAAAATCTCATCTGCCTCTTTTAAGGTGTTGTTGGTTAGACCTTTGTTTAAGAGTTCAAATGCTGAAGTTAATAATCTTTTTCTTTTTCGTATTCTGATAATAGGTAGTACTGCCATTGTTATCAGAAGTAAGAAATATGTTATTACAATGAGTGCAAACGTTATTGAGTCATCAGAGAATGATTTGAACATATATTTTATGATTTAAAGTTTGTTTTTTATTTAAAGTCCCTTGCTGATTAATTACTTAAAAGTAAGTGTCATCTCCGTAATTTCTTAATTTAGACTTTGCTATTTTACTTTTTCTACTAGCTTCTCCAGGTATGGAAAAGTCGAACGCAGACAGATTATTGTATCCTCCATGTGGAATTGTACCCTGATATAGGAAGCAATATTCACCAGGCTCTAATGGATTTGTCGGTATTACTTTAAATGTATTATCATTTATTGGTATTATATCAAATGGAATTGTACTGTTTTCATCAACGCCAATACTAGTGCCAGCATAGATATTTACAGAGCCAGTAATTAACTCTCTTGTTTTTCTTTTTTTGTCAAGTTCTACTAAAACGAACTCATTCGGTGAGGTTGCTGCAAAGAACCACCAATTATTTCCATTGTTGATATATGATTGGTCGTTTTGATTTGCAAAGAAAAATACAAATTCCGGTTGAGTACTGTTTACTATGTTGGCGGATGATGAATTGTTCAATACTGTTTTTATGCTTGAGCTTGCTAACCCATATGATAAAGAGGATCCTAGCGTATTTGTTTTTGTTCCTGAAAAAATAGAAGGTAATACTCTTGTCAACTCTTCGCCCTCATTAATAAAGATGCCTAGTCTTTTGAAGGATTCGACATTATTATTGTTGTCATCTTTAGAGTTTATATTAGAGCTATTTAATACAGCCATGAGGATGTTATCTGATATGCCATTTTCTTTTAAGCCTTTTAATGCTTCAATGCTTGTATCGAAATTATTGTTGCTATTTTGTATTTTGGCTACAATGATATCTTCTGAAAATCCTAACTCTATCATATCCAGTATTGATTGGTTTGTTAGAGTTTCCGTTTGTGCATGAATTTCTAAACACATTAATAATGTCAATAGTAATACTAGTGTCTTTTTCATGATTATTTGTTTATAATTTTTTTTGTTCTTCTTCTTTGAATTCAAGATTAAGTTGCGCCTTTGTAGCCTTTTTCTTTTTATTATACATTTTACCTTCTGAAGTCTCTATTATTTTATCATTAACAAAATAACCAATAACATTTTCTATGTTGTAAGTTGTAATTATTTCGTTACCAACATCATCTATACGACGGTCCATCTTGAGAACGCATGATATGCATGCCCCATTTTTAAATTCTATGCTACCGGATTGAACCATAGATTTAAATTCATTAGATTTCATATTGAAGTTCAGAACTTCTCCATTATATATGCCTCTCCATTGATAATTTCCTTTTTTTAGTACGGGAGAAATGATTTCTATGATGGCTAATTCATCAACAATAGGTTCAAGTTCGTTTTCCTTTATAATGAAATTATCAAAATCAGACCTTTCAATTGTCATTTCTGTTCTACTTTTATCCTTAGATGTATAGGAAATGGTTAAACAGGATATTTTATTTTCCTTTAAAAGTTCTTCATAAAAATTTGAGGTTCGTTTTGATATTTTCTGGTTCTCTTTTATTGAATCTACGATTTTATCACAAATACCCTTTTCTTGTTTTTCTTTCAATTCATTTTCAATAAGATTTGCTTCGGCATTTGATTTTCTGATTTCTGCTTTCTTTAATTCAATATCAGATTCTGTGTTTTGATAGTTTAATTCTGTTTGCTTATTGTCTTCGAACAGTTTGAGAATCAATTGAGTTGAAAGTACTGATAAAGGAGTTCCTATAATAGCGGTGACTATCAGAATGAGAAGTTGATTAGATATAGTACCGGCTTTAAAATTTTTATTTAGAACTTTGAGTCTTTGTATTAATCCTCCTTCTCTGATAGCTAAAGCTTCAATATTAATTTCAATATTAAGTTCTTTAGATATTTCTTCGATGAGATGGAGTAATTCCCATTCGCTTTTGTTTAAGACAAAGGCGTTCATGCTATGACTTTTATCTAGTAGCCAATAGTGTAATTCCAAGTCATTAGATTCTGTGGCGCTCATGTGATTTAGATTTAAGTTGTTATTAGTTCCAGTTTCTCGCGCTCACAACTCCGGTAACTATTGCCCAGTCAAATATTTCCTCGACTGGAAGATCGTAGGGGTTAAAGCCATCCTCTGTGTTGAAAGAGACGCATTTGATAAATCCATTTTTTTCCGATTCCTGGAGTTTCTTGATTACAACTCCTTCCGAGGTTGCTAGTGCATAAACTTCACCCCAGCGAACGTGACTACGGCTTTTCCATAACCTGCATGCAACAATATCACCTTCTCTAATAGATCGAGCCGGATTATTTCGGTTGATCATACTATCCCCTTTGGCTTTAATAGAAAAATCATATTCATTCATGAAAGGAAGGGATAAACCATCACATTCAGTTTCTTTGATTGCGAGGCTAAAGCCTGATGGGGCTCCACAAACAGCATAGACAGAGTCAATGAAAGGTTTTACGGGATATGGATTTTCATCTATCTGTACTATTTTTGAAGATGAGGCTGCTTTTAGCATCTCACCTTCTCCCGTGAATACCCACACAGGATCTAATTCAGGAAGACTCTTTAGGGCTTTATTTATTGCGTGAATTGGTATGGTGTAATCATTGTCTGAATCATTCCAATATTCAATTGATGATTTTATTGATTTTGCAAATTCTTTAATCGGTATTTCTTTAGATGTGACATATTGGATAATCCTTGTCCTAGCACTTAATTTAGTTCTTTCGGTAGTGCTGTCCAAATATGGGACTCCCTCACCTGTAATCAACCAATCCAAACTTACTTGGAAGTAATCTGCAAGTATTTTTAATGACCTTCTACTAATAGAATCGGTTTTGTTATTCATTAAACGGCTTAGAGTAGATTGAGATATGCCGGTTTCTTGTGCAATGGTGTACATTGTAATTCCTCTGCAATCAGCTAGTTGCTTAATTCTTTCTGGTAAATTCACGTTGTTTAACTATTTATGCTTGCAAAATACTTGCAATATGCTTGCGAAATACTTTATATTTGCATCGTAAAACATTTTAAAAGGACATAAAAATGGCTGTCACGACAAAAAGCCGTAACCATCATCATCCAAAGGCAAATATAGTGACAGTCCATTTCATATCCAACGATTCAACGGATTATTTGAAAAAAATAATCATCGTCAGATAGCGTGGCTGCCGTCTGAGGGGAAAAAGAGATTTAAAAAGGCTTATTCGAGTAGTTACCTGGCAGCCACATTAAGGTAATGATCGGATGAGCCTTTGTTTTTAACTAGTATAATATTAGACTTATGGAAGCACTGGTATTAAAAAATGGAACGATGAGTTCTGTTGAAATTGCAGAACTTACAGGCATGCGTCATAGTGACGTAATGAGAGCAATCCGAAATATGGAACCTGCTTGGATAAAAGTTAACGGACGCAATTTTGCGTTGGTTGATTATCCTGACAAAAAAGGAGAAAAAAGACCCTGTTACGAACTCAACAAAACAGAATGTCTTTACATCGCTACCAAGTTTAACGATGAAGCCCGTGCGAAATTGGTTCTCCGATGGGAAGAACTGGAAACAGAAAAACAAAAAGAACTATCTCCTGCCGAAATAATCCTCCAAATGGCTCAACGCAATGTAGAGAATGAGCGTCGAATGAAAGCCCTTGAAAACAAAATTGATGAAATAGAGCAGCGTACTACTACTGATCTCAAATGCTCCACTGTCGTTGCTTATGTATCACGAAATAATCTCCACCTTGATGTAAAGCGTTACGGAGCGATAGGAACAAAAGCTAGTAATATTTGTAAGAAACGAGGTATTGAGACATCGAAGGTGAATGATCCTCGCTGGGGATCGGTTAAAGTCTATCCGGATGAGGTGTTGGCTGAGGTTTTTGCAAGGGAGGAGGCTAAAAAATGACTATCGTAGAACAACTTAGAAAAGAGCGGGATGAATACCGCAAGGCGTACCATGATTACCTTGAGATGTATAATACGGTTCTGAAGCTGTATTGTGAAGAGGCAAAAAAGAATATGGATAAGGTGAAGAAGGAAACACCCCAAAAAAAGCAGTGTTTGGTAGTACAATTTAAAAAACAGTCAGTATGAAAACAATCGAATTTAAGGAACGAAGAGAGCAGATTTTATCAGTGTTCAAACAGTCTCAAAATGACCTGTTAGAACTGAATGCAGAGATTGAAAAGACGGTAGAGGCGAACCTTCAGGAGTTTGAAAGGATCCGGCAGGATAATGAAAGCTTACTGAGTATTAAAAATGACAACCAAAAAGCTTTAAAGTTCTTTGGAAAGCTATTAAAGTAAAAAGATCTGAGATATATGGAACCGAATAATAACAACCCAGTAGCGGCTCTGCTTCAGCAAGCGTTATCGTTGTCTGAAAAATCCGCCGGTATTCCGGTGATCGTCGATTATGAAGCGATCACTAGGGCGGCGATCAGGGCGGCGCGGGAAGAGAAGGAAAGGATTGCATCTAACCCAAAGGTTCTGATTACTCAGAATGAAGCTCACACACGTTATGGCAAGTCTGTAATTATAGCCCTTGTCCGGCGCGGATATCTCCAGCAATATAAGTTTGATCTCCGGGAGGCTTATGATGAAGAGGGTAATTTAATCAAGAAAGCCAAAGGAGTAATTTATTATCGAGTAGTTGAAATAGAGAAAGCTCTGGATGATGGAAACGTCTTGAAAGGGACAAGAAGAAATAAACTTTAAAAAGAGTTGAGACATGAATGATTTAAGTGAAAAAGCAATTTTAATCCTCCTGCTGATCGGAACGATCATTGCCTACGGACTTGCCGGGGCTGAGGAGTTCGACCAGGAAACAGTAGATGTTATTGGCTCTATGCCGGATGAGGTGTACCAGGAGATTGTAAATGATCTCGGCCCTAGTTGTACCAATCAGGACGTGGTAGCAGAGTATGAAGATAACAGAATGTATTACGATTCAATAATAGCAGTAAGATGATAAAGAAAAATATAATATCAGCGGATGTACATGTTGGTCATTTGGTCAAGTATAAAAGGCAGGAACTAAAGGTGGTCTTGTCGGAGGATGGATGCAGAGGATGTGTATTTCAGACGGAAGCCGGAGCCCGGTTTTGTGATCAGAGTTCTTCTTGTTTTGCTCATTTACGCCGAGATCACAAGTCTGTAAAATTTACTAATAAAGAGGGTAAGGTATGAGCGAGGTTAAGAGAATATTAACTATAACACCGGAGCGTCAGAAGAAAGAACAATTTGTGTTCAAAGGCTTCAAATGTCCGGTGTGTAGAGGCCAAAAACAATTTCACAATGAAGTTAGTCGTGATAAAATAGAGTCTACAGATTGTACATTTTGTCAAGGAACAGGGAGTCTACAATGTGAGGTGCAATTGACATGGGGGCCTGATGAGAACTGTACCTAAAAATGAAGTAAAGGCGAATTGCCGATACTGTCAGCATGGCGGTAATGTGGTGAATTATATCTGCTACTGCTCGATATTAGGAATACGTCGGTCTACGGGTATTAGAAGTTGTCAGCCGTTTATTATGGATACTATAAAATACAATAAATATGCAGAAGAGCAACAGAAAAAGAAAGAATGTCATAATTCGTGATTTAACGGATGAGGATCGGGCTGCTATTGATGTCGTAATTGCTGATACAGGTTTCCGGCAAGCCTCAAAAGCGATCATGAGAGCTGTACATTCTTTTGCACGATCATCTTTGACAATCCGGAATCAAGCGGGCAGGATAAAGATGCTAGAAGCAGAGAATCATATATTACTACATAATGCTCGGCTCATCATAGAGGCAAATAAAAAGCTGGAATCAATTTTGATATCAAAAAGGGACAATGAAAAAACAAATGATAGGATCTGATAATAAAACAGCAAAAAGCATGATAAAATCAAAAAGTACAAAATCTAAACCTAAAAAGGTTTCTATTTCCGTCTTGCAGCAAATCTTAGATAAAATATTTTCGGTGTATATCCGGATACAATCAGCTAATCAGCTGGGTTTTTCTCGGTGTATTACCTGCGGGGAAATGCTTTCGTGGATACGGATGCAGAATGGGCATTACATAGACCGTCGACATATCGTTACCCGTTACGACGAACGGAATTGTCATCCACAATGTTCGCGGTGTAATATCGGTCTACGTGGCAATCATGAGAAATACAAACGCGCCATTGTGGCGAAATACGGCGTGAAGGTTTTAGAAGAACTGGAATCTGGCAAACGGTCGATCGTAAAATTGACTATTGCTGACTATCAAGAGAAAATCGCTTATTACAAAGGCGAGGTCAAGCGGATGAGAAAGGAAAAAGGTTTATGATCAGGAATTATGACAGTAAAGAATATGTCAAATGATAATGATACTATATCATTGAAGGAATACAACGACCTGAAAAGCATTGTACTTGACATCAAGGAAATGGTTTCAAGGTTGGTCAATGAGGCAGGTAAGGAGTTATTAACCCCTAAAGAGGTTTGTGAGATACTGAAAATCGGCCGAAGCACTTATCAAAGATATGTGGATGCCGGAATTTTTGATCAAATCCAAATCGGTCATAATAATAGCCGTGTTTATGTAAGGCGTTTGGAGATCGAAAAGCTGATAGATGAAGGGAAAATTTAGATGATAGATTTAATCACTCTAGTTAAGCCGAATTTGACAGAAGTCGAGATTTCATCTATTGTGGAGAGAAATAACTTGCAAACAAATTCAAGTGATGGAGTCGTGTTCTATGATAACATAAGCACAAAAAATTTAGCTCAACAAAAAGGCGTATATATCAGAATCGAAACAAATCAGAAGCTAAAGGTAGAAAGTAGCCTGCACAAGTATTTCAATGAGATATCCGGTAATGAAAGAAGTAATTACAATCTATTTTCAATGTCACAAGCAAAGAAATCCATAAGAAATCTACTATCGGAGAAGGATATCGGTATTGACAATTTACGGGTTTATAACTACGAAATAGGGCTTAATCTTGATGTTTCTAAGGATTGTCGGTCGTATCTGGATAAGATGAAAAGTATCGGAACTGCAGGAAGTGAGAAGCTACTGTATGTAAATGCCCGCTATAAAGATGAACGTATGAAAACAACAGTCTTTCATAAGCATACCCGAAAGTACTTTAAGGTGTATGATAAAGTCTTTGAGTCAATGGATCGAAAGCGGAAGGATATACCTTTCCACCAAATACTGCGGATTGAGACGGTAAATAGAAGGTTGGATAATTGTTTTGTTACTGATTTTTTCAGTTCGGAGAATTTGAAGAAACTTATAGAGTCGTTCTTCCGGGATTGGCGAACGATCCAATTTGAGCAAGATATTATTACGCCTAAAGGAACAGGACGCGCCAAGCAATATCTTTGCCTGGAGATAATGAATAAGGGCAAAGATGCTGTATTGACACAAGCAAAGGAAAGGCATGTAAACGGCTCTTTGTCTGACTGGGAATACCGCAACATTCGGGAGTTTGTCACTAACGAATGGGATACTGTAAAGAAGTCTATAACCTTCATACAGAGCGAAGAAGAAAGGGAATTTCGGCAATTAATGAAGGTAAATCACACTCTCCTGAAAAATGATGATTTTATCGATTGATAAAAACAAGTCAATTTGCTGTATATAAATCAATTGTAGATTATGACGAGTATAAATGAATATAGGTGGGTAAATTTAACTTACCCGTTCGGTAACTATTATATTACCGTAAACACTTTGGTAGCTTGTCTTATATTTCCCGAAGGGAAAGCCGGTATACCGGCTTAAAAAGGAAATCAATAAATATAAAAAAGGCGCCTCAGAGCAATGAAAAGGAAAAATGGTAAAATAGTAGAGGCAACAGAAAAGGAGTTGCTAGGATTGTATAAAGGAGCAGTTCCCCGTGCTTATAGATCGTTTGCTGAGTTTCAGCTTGCCTTTATGATGGATGGGGGAACAATTGTAGAAACAGAAAAAGATAAACAATAAAAATCATTTCACATGGTAGCAAAGAAATCAATAATTAAGACAGAGAGTATTGATCGCTTTTTTAAAGAGTATGGCGATATTAGTTTGAATGAGGTACGATCTATTTACTATCTCATGCAGGATCAGATAGTAGTCAAGAAACTGGATGAGTTGAGCATTGGTGATCAGGTTGAATTTCATATAAGAGATAAGAGCTTAGAAGGTCGATTTAATATAGAACATGTGTATTTGTACGATGTGTATGAGCATGACGATCTTTCTTACATATTAGTTTTGAAAGACTTTAATGTGACTCGAATTTAATAAGAACTGAATCAAATGGGAAAAGTACACGCCTCTCTCTTTTCCGGCTTCGGGGC
>NZ_CAJJWO010000024.1 GCF_905196875.1 uncultured Parabacteroides sp.
TTAAGACACGAATTTCGAACTTTTTCTAATAATAACGAACTTTTTATTCTCCTTTATGAAGGCTTATCTTTGATTTTTTGAGACTTCTTGATTGTCTTTGCATTTTCTAATGCGTTTGCCCTGAGTATCGCGACTAATCAGTGGTTGATAACTATGAACCAAGCGACTGATAATTGTCAACCGTTTGGCTCACAATTATCAACCATACGGCCGATAATTATCAGCCGCAGATTTTACCAGCTTCCAATATAATAAATAAAGCAATAAGTAGTTCATAAACAAAGGAATAAAAGTAAAGTGAAACAATAAAAAAACAGGATGTATCGTAATTGACGATACACCCTGTTCTGAAATGTGTTATTTTTTATTTTCAACGGCTTCCGCCTGCCCACCAAACGGGTTCAGTGTAAACATAATTACCATCTCCATAAGCAGCTTTCACCTCTGGGTTAGTGGTCGTATCGCTATTCCCGTACGGACAACGTAAAGGATACTTTCCCGGATTTTTCAACGCAATGAAGTTTTCATTCAAGGCCATCAAGCGACGGATATCACTGAACGTTTCTGTAGCTTCACCCGAAGCACCCCACAATGCCAGATACTTTTGTATCATGGTTTCTTTCAAAGGATTAGCAGTAAACAAGGGGGTGACTTTACTATCAAAATAGGCTTTAGCCGCATCTTCCGTGATGGCCTCGGCTGTCACATTGATGCCCTCTCCCAGTGTTTCAATAGCAGATTCAATGCTTCTTTCTGCATTGGCAATACCCGCAACAACAGCTTCTTTTAAAACAGCTTCGGCTTCAGACGCACGATTTAATCGGCATAATGCTTCGGCCTCAAGGAATTTAAGTTCGTGATAGCTCATCAAAATAGAAGGAGCCGTACTTGCATAATAAAATGTAGATACGCTGTATTTCTGCATATTTTGCTCCGGCGAACCGTTTGGAGCAGGAACATAATTCAAGTCGTTTGCACCCGTAATATTGCTCCTGACTTTACCAACTGATGAAGGTGTCAATAAACCACGTTGCAAGCGGGGATCCTGGCGTTCGATCAGTTTTTCTCCCATGCTTTGACTGGAAACAAGACCGGCACGGTCGTTATTGAATCCATAATACGGGTTGATATTGTTATTGTCATAAATCGCAAATTCAGCTTGTTCCGCAGCAGAAGCAAACGATTTAGATACATATTCCAACACTTTCGTCATATCTCCGTTTACATCGCCGGAACGATTCATTAGGCGCATTGTATAACGAGCTTTTAATCCATAAGCCAGCTTCATCCAATTAGCTGCATTCCCTTTATAGATCAAGTCGTAAGAAGATATCGGAGATCTGTCTGATCCCTGCAGGCTAGCGATTGCATCGTCCAATTCCTGCATAACGGTTTTGTAAATATCTTCCTGTTTATCGATTTTAGGATTCATATAAACCGGTGCACCGTTTTCGTCGATAAGTGCAGCCTCACTAAAAGGAGCATCTCCGAACATATCAGCCAGGAGAGCACCATTATAAGCCGCTAAAACCAAGGCGATTCCCTTAGTTATATCATTCCCTTCGTCACGCATACCTTCTTCACATTGCCCTATAGCGATACGTGCATTTTTCAATGTGGTATATACTCCGGCCCAAACATTGTTGAAAGTAGAAGCGGCAGTCGGTTCATTCAAACGTATCTCTGCATTATACAACTGGTTATCGACACCAGTTTCGTATTCTACATAAGCAGAACCATATGTGTTAAAATCACCGCTGACATTTGAAAAAGCAGTGGATGTAATTACATCCGTCAAAATAAATTTGGCATCCACACTGTTCGTATGGTTCGTATCTTTGTTTATGTCATCCATTTTATCTTCCGAGCACCCGACAAGGCAAGCCGAGAAAAGAGATAGGGCAAAGACACCTTTCATTGTATTTAATATTGTTCTCATATTTCTATACCTTAACTAATTAGAATTTCACATTCACACCAAAACCATAACTTGCCGTTCCCGGTAAAGAGAAACGTTCGAAAGCCCCTGTCATGTTGTTATTACCCTGTGTAGCCTCCGGATCAAACCCGTCCAATTCCGACCACACAATAATGTTACGGGCAAATACATTTACGTTCACATTCAGCCAGCTTCTTTCAAAAACCGGATAACTCAACGCTATCTCACGCAATTTGATGAATGAATTGTCATATACATATGATTCATTGATACCTCTGCGGGTTGCATAATAACTCTGTGCATCCTCTTTGCTGATTACAATGTCATTAGGTGCATAAGTAGGATTGCCGTTTGCATCTTTTCCGGTAACTTTTACTGCATCCTGGTCGAACATGAAATCGTTTTTACGCGCATCTGCCGATAATTTTGTAACGCCATAGAAATGCTGTTCTCCAGCTGTACCGCAATAGATCTGTCCTCCCTGTTTCCAGTCTAATACAGCGGATAAACGGAACTTATAAAGTTCTATATTCGTATTAAAGCCTAAATGGAAATCCGGAGATACAGATCCTATCACACGTGAATCGCCCACCTGCGGCATACCTTTCTCGTCAACTACAATCTGTCCTGCTTCGTTACGCAGATACGAAGTACCGTAAATTACAGGGAATTTATCACCAATACCTGCACGTACCTGAGGAGTTACGAAACCTCCCAGATAGATACTTTCCACACCCGGAGCCAGTTCGTCAACATAGTTATCTATTTTCGAGAAATTGAAAGCGAAGTCTAGTTTAAAGTTTCTCGTGTCTACTGGTGAGAAGCCAAGCGTAAACTCATGTACGTTCGTGTGCATTTTACCACCATTCATCATCATGCTGCTTGAACCTGTCGAACCTGCCAAAGGCACTTCAAAGATTTGGTCTTTTACATTTTGGCGTGAATATGTATAGTTTAATGAAACCAAGCCGTTCAGGAATGTCAAATCTGCACCTAATTCGTACGATTTGGTATTCTGAGGTTTCAGATTCGGGTCATATACAATGTAATAAGGGATATAAGACATTACACCGCCCATCGGGTAAGCGATCGGTGTCCCGTTAAAGAATCCACCACCGTAGCCGGGAGTATAATAATAAGTAGGAATATAGTTTCCTGCCATACCTACTTCAGCATATGAAGCACGTAACTTACCAAATGTCAGGATATTATTTTTCAGTGGATCAAGTTCTGTAAATACCCAACCGGCTGATACCGACGGATAAAAGAATGAACGGTTATCGCGCGGCATGGATGAAACAATATCATTACGTCCCGTAACATTCAGATATAGCATGTTTCTCCATGCTAATGACATACTGGCAAAATTACCAACCGTACGTTTACGTGTATATTTGTCTTCACTGCTGTAAACAGAGGCATTATTCAAATGATTCCATCCCGGAAAGTTAAAGTTCATACCATCTGCATAAGTATATTTCACTCTTTTCTCAACCAACTCGTTACCGATCAATGCATCGAATACAAGTTCGTCATTGATATTCCATGTATAAGCGGCTGTTAAGAGAGAGTTTAATTCATTGATCGTATAATGATATTCAGCAATCATACCAGTTCCGTATGAGGTACTACCATAACCGAAAACATCAGAATAATTGGTGGTATAGGCATCGTCCCCCAGTTGATATTTAATATCCAACTTATGATTTTCCGTATTGAATTTCGTAGAATACTTCAAAAAAGCATTCCCGAAGAAACGTTGAGAGCGTTCCGTGAACTTATTGTTTGCACAAGCCCAGTTCGCATCGTCGATCCAGTTTTCACGGAAAGTATTTTGGGTATATGGATCTCCTTCTATATGAGCAGGAATCCCAGCCATGTTGTAACTGATAGGTGCGGTATAGACCGTAGCCGTAACCCCATCATTGGCCCCGGATTGTTTGCGGATTTTTGATGTTACGAAGTTCCCGTTAAAACCAGTTGTCCAGTTCTCATGCAACTGGGCTTCAGCCGACATTTTTACATTGTAGCGATCCATTCCCGTTGAAGGAACAATACCGCTTGAAGTAGTATTACCCAAAGAAAAAGAGTAATTACCTTTGTCAAAAGACTGTGCAACATTTACTGAATTACTCCAGGTAACGCCTGTGTTATAGAAATCTTTTGCATTGTTATAAGCTTGCGGAGTAGCCCATGGGTCTAATCCGGCTGCTGCACGCTGGGGAACATAATACTGCCCCTGATGCAAACCGCCTGCCGTGTAGCTATTGTTTACATTACCACCGTAAGTCGGATCGTTAGCCAGTTCTGATATTTTAGGTCCCCAGCTAAATCCGGAATAAGGATTAAAACTACCATTAGTACCCTGTGCAAACTCCTGCTGCAACTCTGGTAATGTAGATACGACATCAAAAGAAAGATTTGTATTGAAAGTTATAGACGGTTTCCCCTTTCTTGCACCTTTTCCACTTTTGGTCGTAATAACAATTACACCATTGGATGCACGCATACCGTACAAAGCGGATGCAGCCTGACCTTTCAGTATGTTGATACTTTCGATATCATTCGGGTCTATATCCACTGCGCGATTTGCAAAGTCAGCACCACTGACACTACCATTATTCATCACATCGGTATCCACATCCGCTGTAGATGCAACCGGCATACCGTCGATTACATAGAGAGGAGTATTATCACCAGTAAAAGAGCGTGAACCGCGAATTGTGATTTTAGAAGAAGCTCCCGGCATACCGGAAGAAGGGGCGATATCGATACCTGATACCTTTCCTTGCAGCGCGCCTGCCAGATTTGTATTGGCAGCTTGCGTCAACTGATCTCCTTTTACATCCTGTACTGCATATCCTAATGCTTTCTTCTCTTTAGAGATACCCATAGCAGTGACAACTATTTCATCAATGTTTTGGGTATCTGATTTGAGTATAGCATTGATATTCGGTCCAACTGGTACTTCCTGCGTCAGCATACCGACATAAGAAATAATCAATGTTTTACTATTTGCAGGAACTTCCAGGGAGAAATTACCGTCATAATCTGTTACTGTACCAACCATTGTTCCTTTAACAACGATTGATGCCCCGATAACCGGTAGCCCATCGTCAGCAGAAGTAACAGTTCCTGCTACTTTTGTGCTTTGAGCAACCACTGTGCATATACCCACTAAAAGGTACAGCAGAATAAAAGTGAACTTTTTCATCATAAACACACATTATTTATTAAACGAATAGAATTTGCAACACGTAGATAAGTGCAATATATTCAAATGATTAAATCTTTATTTTGGAATTAATTAAGACGTGATTTAGTCTTTGCAGAACTTAGTAATTTGAATACCGACGGTTTTAGTTTCAAGGAATTGGAAAAAAGCGAATATGATAAAATTCCTATTTGGGTATTATTTGTATCTATTTCATATATAATTTATAGAGTAAGATATTACGACTAAATTAGAGTCCTTTTTCATGTTTCAATTTTATTCTCCGGATATTTTTCACGAAATTCTATCGCGTTTTGAAATTCATTAAGTATTCGTTTTACGTCTCAAAATCACAAAAAATAGCGGAGCATTTTCTACCCTGGTAAGACCCTATGTTTTTCAGAGGGGGAAAGACCATTCAAAAAGTGTGAATCAGATCGGGTTAAAAATAGAAAATTTTAAATCCTCAATTGATCCGATTTTAATTTATCCTAATACTTGAGTTATCCGAAACTGTTCATTTTACGGGCTATTCTGTTAATTAACAGTTTGTTTTTTGTAAAAAACTGTTAGTTATTTGTTGTTATAATAAATTTATTATTACATTTGCGGTCTCTCTGGTGTGTTTTATAATAGGTTTCGGCAAAATATTCACAATATAGTGCAAATTAGTTATTTATAAGTTAAATAAAAAAGTGTGTCTATGAAAAAGTTGACTTATCTTTTATTCTGCCTGGTACTAGGCATTGGGGTGGCGACTGCTCAGACGACGAAGATAACAGGTTCTGTTATTTCGGCGGATGATAATGAGCCAATTATTGGTGCATCGATTGTTGTAAAAGGTACAATGGTCGGTACAGTGACTGATTTTAATGGTGCGTTCTCATTGGATGTACCAAGTTCTGCAAAGACTCTGGTAATTTCTTATGTAGGTATGGAAAGCCAAGAGGTCTCTGTTAAGCCTCAGATTAGAGTGTTGTTGAATACCTCTAGTCAAGCTCTGGATGAAGTAATGGTTGTTGCTTATGGTATTGCTAAAAAGGCCTCTTTTACAGGTTCTGCGAAAGCCGTTAGTTCGGAAGAAATCGTATCGGGATCTAAAGAATCGTTAGACAAAGCATTAGCTGGTAAATTGACAGGTGTACGTGTTACTACTACTACTGGTGACCCGGGTTCTCCTGGCGAAATCAATATTCGTGGTGTAGGGTCTATCAGTGCTTCGAAGTCTCCGCTGTACGTAATCGACGGTGTTCCTGTTAAAAATGACAGCGATATGAGTTATTATGGTAAGACTTCCAGCATCCTTAGCTCACTGAATCCGGAAGATATCGAGAACATGACAGTATTAAAAGATGCTGCTGCTGCTTCTCTGTATGGATCTCGTGCCGCTAATGGCGTAATTATCATTACTACTAAATCAGGTAAAAAAGGTAAAACGAAAGTTTCTTATACCGGTGAAGTAGGATGGTCGAACATGGCTGTAAAACAGTTTGTTCCAATGAATGCCAGCCAGATACTCGAATATGGAAAAGAAGCTATTGCAAACTATTACATATTGAATGGTGATGCTGGCAATCGTGAAGAAGCTTATGCTCTTATCGATTCAGAAGGCGATATGGCTTCTTTCTTCAACGATCCTTCCGGTAAAACAAATACTAACTGGAGAGATGAGGTTTATCGTACAGCTTTGACCCAGGATCATCAGGTGGCTATCAGTGGTGGTGCTGATAAAACACAATTTTATGTAGGATTTGGTTACAACAAGTCAGAAGGTATTGTAATTGGCACGGATTTTGACCGTTTAAGTGGTCGTTTAAATCTGGACCATCAGGTAAATAACTGGTTGAGTTTTGGTGTAAAACAGTCTATCGCTTATTCAAAACAAACCGGTGGTCGTGACCAGGGTAGTCAGGATCAGGGAATCGGTACATCTTCTCCTCTTAGCCTGATATTTTCTGCTGATCCTACCGCACCGGTGAAAAATCCTAACGGATCATATAATGAGAATGCATGTTGGGGAGCAGCCTCTAATCCTCATTTAATGCTTGGTGAAGAACAGTGGATCAAGTCTAAGACGATGCGTAGTTTAACTAATGCAGATGTGCAGGTGAAATTTTCTGATAAGGTTTCTTTCAAAAGCATTTTTGGTTATGATTTCATTGATACGAAACACTTTGAGTATTGGAGTCCGACAAGTGTGGATGGAGAATCGGTAAAAGGGTTAGGTTCCCGCTATAATTATGAAAACCGAAACTTGACCAGTTCTTCTACATTGAGATATGCCAATCTGTGGAATGATGTACATTCATTTGATGTATTGGGCGGTTTTGAAGTTGAAAATCAGCAGTTGACCAATATAATTGCTACTGCTAAACAGTATTCGACAGATAAATTACCGGAGTTGGGTAATGGTCAGCCAGACAATGCTTACAGTAATGTATATGAATCAGGTTTGGTTTCTTATCTGGCAACAGCAAACTATAATTACGACAACAAATATTATCTGTCGGCCAGCTTCCGTCGTGATGGTTCTTCTCGTTTGGGTGCAGATAATCGTTGGGCTAATTTCTGGTCAGTATCAGGTGCTTGGAGAATAAATAAAGATTTCCTGAAAGATAACGATTTGTTTTCCGATTTGAAGTTACGTCTTTCTTATGGTACGAATGGTAACTTGCCTAGTGATTATTATGCAAATCTGGCTTTGTATTCATTCAGTTCCGGATATGGTCCTTCCTCTGCTATTTATTGGAGTCAGGCTGGTAATAGTAAATTGGGTTGGGAAAAATCTCAGAACTTCAATATCGGCTTGGATTGGAATATGTATCAACGTGTAAATCTGACTGTTGAATATTATAATAAAAAGACAACAGACCTTTTGTTTGAAGTACCGGCATCTATTGTTACCGGTTTTGAAAACAACTGGCAGAATTTAGGTGAGTTGAAAAACACAGGGCTTGAAATAGAAGTCAATTCCCAAAACATCAAAAAACATGATTTCTCATGGGATACAAACTTCAACCTGACTTATCAGCAGGTTAAGATCAATAAACTTCCGGAAGGAAAAGATATTCAATACGGAGATGGTGAAATGTATCTGCACCGTGAAGGCGAATCGATGTATACATTCTATTTGCCGGAGTGGAAAGGGGTTAACCCTGAAACTGGCTTAGGCGAATTCTGGAAAGATCCTGAAGATCACAGTCAGGGTGTTGTCAATTATTATTCGGAAGCAGGTAAAGGTGTAGTTGGTAAAGCTATTCCTGATGTAATCGGAGGTTTGACCAATACGTTCAAATATCGTGATTTTGATTTATCTTTCCTGATCACTTATCAGTTTGGTGGCGATATGTTCGATTATCCAGGATATTTCTTCCATCATGACGGATTCCGTTTAGGTTCATTTAATATAGAAAACGATGTTGCCGGAAACTATTGGAAAAATCCGGGTGATGTAGTGGACTATCCGAAACCTATTTATGCAAATCCTTATCGTACGGATCGTTTTTCAAGCAGAACAATCGTATCTTCTGACAATATCCGTATGCGCGAGATAACATTGGGTTATAATCTTCCGGTTTGGAAAAATATTTTCAATAACCTGAGAGTTTATTTCCGTGCAAACAATCCGTTTATGATCTGGTCTAAATGTGATCGTGTTGATCCTGATGTCCCACTGAATGGTTATCGTCAGGTGGATACACCTCCAACCAAGAGTTTTGTCTTTGGTGTAAATATCACTTTATAATCTAAGTAAAACAGATAATGAATATGAAAAAAATATATTTGGTTAGTTTAGCATTTATGCTGTTGACCGCAGCTTGTAACGATGTCCTGGAAAAAACTCCGGGAACAAGCTTACCGGTAGATGAAGCTATTACTTCAGTAGATGATTTACAGAATGCCGTAAATGGTGTTTATGCGGATCAGGCTACGGAAGTTGGATCTTATGGTGGTGATTTTTCTTTGTTCGCAGATTTGCGTGGAAGCGATTTTCAATCAATTTCCGATGTGAATCATGCAGGACCGATGTATCGGTATCAACTGGATAAAAACCATTCGTTAGTTTTTAGCTTTTATAAAGTATTCTATGTATCTCTGGCAAGAATTAACAGCGTTCTGGCTGCATCTGAAAATCTGGAAGGTGACATTGCAAACCTTCAGGGAGAATTGTATGCAATGCGTGCTTTATATCATTTTGACCTGGCACGTATGTTTGCCAAATTACCTACCGCAGGGGATATGAATGGTTTAGGTATTGTCTTGTCTGACAAAGTGTTTGAAACCGATTATATCGGCGAAAGAGCTACATTACAGGCTACTTACGACCTTATTGTTAATGATTTAAACACAGCGCTTCCTCTTTTGACAAAGGACAAGAATCAGGGGCATATAAACTATTGGTCTGCTCTGGGTATTCGTGCACGTGCTTATCTGTATTTAGGAAAATATGCTGAAGCGTTGAATGATTGTAAAGAGATCATTGCTTCTTCTCCTTATAAGCTGTATTCAATAGAGGAATATGTTTCTGCATGGGATAAAGAAGGAACAAATGAAGCTATGTTTGAAATACTGACAACTTCTATTTATAATGCTCAACGTAACTCTCTTGGTTACTATACTCATGCCAAAGGGTATGGAGAATGTGCATTTACTGAAAGCTTCAAAGCAGAATTGGATGCTCGTCCGAATGATATCAGAACTCAACTTGTAGCAGAAGAGACAGATAATGGTTATAAAGGCTTCTATCCTCAGAAGTATAAGGGACGTGACGGACAAATCTATGTCAACAATCCTAAAGTGATCCGATTGTCTGAGATTTATCTGATTGCTGCAGAATGCGCGTTGAAGAATGGAGATGCGGGAGCTGCTGCTCAGTATATAAATATTCTTCGTAAAAACCGTATCACAGATTATGTCGATGTGGCATCTGTTACAATAGATGATATCCTAATGGAAAGACGTCTTGAATTATTTGCGGAAGGACATACATCTTGGGATTATTGGAGAAATGGTAAGTCCGTAAAAAATAAATTTGCTGGAGAAATAAAGGCAGACGATTATCGTACTATTTTGCCTATGCCGATGACAGAGATAAATGTCTCTGGTGGTAAATTGCAACAGAATCCGAATTATTAATTATATAATGTCAAGCCCTGAGAAAACTTTTTCCAGGGCTTGATTTTATCAGCTTTTCTTAAATCAAAAAGGTCATTTCTTCCTTTATAAACATTATTACTCCAATCTAATACTACCACAGAGATAAAGTTTAATACTATTAAGTACATATATTCTGTTATTTCTATTTCTTATAAGGAATAAAACTGACATCTTTGTAAGAAGTTTTACTTATAAGTAATAAAATGAGAACTCCGGAATTTTATAAAAGAGAGTTGTACCTCGATCGAATCAAGCTATTTGTAAATACGCAGATGATAAAGGTTCTGACCGGACAACGCCGTGTTGGAAAAAGCCTTCTTATTTTCCAGTTAATGAATTCATAAGGCTATAGTGATGGCTCTTATTATTATTATACGCCAGATGATTGGTGCGCTAAATGGTACTTTCTATATTTTTTTCTTTCTATCACAAAAAAAATAACTTTTCTATGTTTCACTTTCTGAACCAATTACGTTTTTTGTGAATTTTAGTTTCCTTTTTGGGTAGTCTCTTCTTGTTTTTTGTTTTTTATGATTGGTAAGTCTCTTTTATCTTTGTAACCGAAAAGAAGAACAGTAGCATCAGAATCGGTTGTTTTTTAAGGTAGGTCGGAGTATTATGTCTAATTTTGTCGGAACTCCGGTAAATATGTGATAACAAACTTTTAGTTTGTCTTATACGAAAGAAAGAACTTATTATCGTTCCTTCGTGTTTCATTCAGAAAATAAAATATATATCATGGAAAAAGTAATTTACAACTTGGTGTTTAACCGTAAGAAACTGTTAAACTCAGAAGGGAAAGCTTTGATTCAGGTAGAGGCCTATTTGAACAAGCAGAAGAAGTATTTTTCAACAAAGGTTTATATTAAGCCTTATCAGTGGGACGCAAAGAGAAAAGCTGTAAAGAATCATCCAAATATGGAGTCTCTGAATCAGTATCTGTCTAATTTTGTTGCGGAATTAGAACAACTGGAGCTTGAAATAGTCCATAGTGGCAAGGAATTTTCTTTGAATGATCTGAAAGAGAAACCTGAGGCTGGTCAGACTTCTTTTTCTCTGTTTATGCTAAATGAGATTAAACAGAGTAATCTGAAACCGTCAACAATGAAAAATCATTTTTCAACATTGCAGGTTCTTTCATCTTACCAGACGGAAGTTAGTTTTAACGACTTAAGTTATAATTTTCTTTGCGATTTTGAGCATTTTCTGTTGGTACATAAGTATCACCGGAATACGATCGCTAAACATATGAAGCATCTGAAGCGTTATATCAATCTGGCTATCAATAAAGATTTGTTCGATTTACACCGGTATCCTTTCCGTAAATACAAGATCAAATATATGGAAAGTAAAAGATCTCATCTTACTCCGGAAGAGCTGGAGCAATTGGAGGGGCTTAACCTAAAAGGACGTCGTACGCTTCAGCGGACTTTGGATATGTTTCTGTTTAGTTGTTATACCGGACTTCGTTTTTCGGATATAGTGAATATAACAAGAGAAAATTTTCTTTGTATAGAAGATAAAATATGGTTGATCTACTCTTCTATTAAGACTGATGTAAATGTACGTTTACCTTTGTTTTTGTTGTTTGATGGAAAGTCGCTACCGATCTATGAGCGGTATAAGAATAATCCGTGGACCTTGTTTGATATGCCAGCCTCTTCAAATTCGAATGTGAATAAGCAACTTCGCCGGATTTGTAAGATGGCTCATATAGACAAGAAGGTTTCATTCCACACAGCCAGACATACAAATGCTACATTATTGTTATATAATGGAGCAAATATTACAACTGTGCAGAAACTTCTGGGGCATAAAAGCGTACGAACAACAGAAATATATAGTAATATTATGGATATGACGGTTGTGCGTGATCTTTCCAGTCTGACAGGCATTAAATAATTATACGAAAATGGCATTAGGGAACGTAGGAAATGTACTATGAATTTTTCTGTGTTCTCTAATGTGTGCTGACAAAATGATACACTATACCTCTGGTTTTCCTGGTGTGTATGTGGTGTGTCTTGCTTTTTGTTATAAAATACTGCTTTCAAACATTAGAATTCCTTGATATTTTTACGGTATTTATGCTTTGAAAAGTAAATAAAATATCCGACTTTTGTCTGCATGATGAGTCAACCTTTAGCAGAAAGATTACGTCCAAAGACGTTGGATGATTATATCGGACAAAAACACCTTGTCGGACAAGGAGCTGTATTAAGGAAAATGATTGATGCAGGACGTATACCCTCATTTATTCTTTGGGGACCTCCGGGAGTGGGGAAGACGACATTGGCACAAATCATTTCCAATAAACTGGAAGCTCCTTTCTATACTTTGAGTGCTATCAGTTCGGGGGTGAAGGATGTACGTGATGTAATTGAAAAAGCAAAAGGAAATCGCTTTTTCAATACTGTATCTCCGATTTTATTTATTGATGAAATACATCGTTTCAGTAAATCCCAGCAGGATTCTTTGTTGAATGCTGTAGAAACGGGAGTTGTAACGTTGATTGGAGCAACGACGGAGAATCCTTCTTTTGAAGTTATTCGTCCGTTATTATCCAGATGTCAAGTATATGTTCTGAAGTCGCTGGATAAAAGCGATTTGCTTACATTATTGAATAAAGCAGTCAAAGAAGACATTATACTGAAGGAGAAAGATATCCAGTTGAAAGAAACGGATGCCATGTTGCGCTATTCCGGTGGTGATGCCAGAAAGCTTCTGAATATCCTGGAGTTGGTTGTCTCTGCCGAAGAGACGGATAAAATAGAAATAACCGACGAAAGGGTTGTAGAGCGTTTGCAGGAGAATCCGGCTGCTTATGATAAAGGCGGTGAAATGCATTATGATATAATTTCAGCTTTTATCAAATCGATTCGGGGAAGTGATCCTGACGGTGCTATTTATTGGCTGGCCCGCATGGTGGCAGGAGGGGAGGATCCGGAGTTTATCGCCCGTCGGCTTGTGATTTCAGCAGCCGAAGATATTGGCCTGGCTAATCCGAATGCCCTGTTATTAGCAAATGCATGTTTTGATGCATTGAAGAAAATCGGTTGGCCTGAAGGACGGATCATCTTGGCGGAGACGACTGTTTATCTGGCTAGTAGTCCTAAAAGTAATTCGGCTTATATGGCTATAAACGATGCGCTCGCATTGGTGGAACGTACCGGTAACTTGCCTGTCCCGCTTCATCTGCGGAATGCACCGACAGCTTTGATGAAAGAACTGGATTACGGAAAGGAATATAAATATGCACATGATTATAAAGACAACTTTGTTAAACAGGAGTATTTACCCAAAGAAGTGCTTAATCAACGCTTCTGGAAAGGGCAGAATAATCCGGCAGAACAGAAACTGGTCGAGCAGATGAAGAAACTCTGGGGAGATCGGTTCTGATAATTGACAATAGATAATTGAAAAAGGAGAAACGGCTGAATAAAAGATGTTATTAAAGAAGTAAATGTGGCTTTTTGCTAATAATTTATGACTTTTGATTTCTCTGTTTCAATTAAATTCGTACATTAGCCGCCTGTTTTAAAAAAACACGTTACTTAAATAATATATAACATTAAAAAGAAATTGATATGAAGAAGCACAATTTTTCTGCAGGACCTTCTATTCTGAGCGAATACACGATTAAAAATGCAGCAGCAGCTGTTGAAAATTTCGCAGGTACAGGGTTATCGATTCTTGAAGTATCTCATAGAGGTAAAGAATTTGTTGCAGTAAACGACGAAGCCAGAGCATTGATTAAAGAACTCTTGGATGTTCCGGCCGGTTACGAGGTTGTATTTCTGGGCGGTGGTGCCAGCATGCAGTTTTGTATGGTTCCTTTCAACTTGCTGAATAAGAAAGCTTCTTATCTGGATACGGGAACATGGGCCTCTAATGCGATTAAAGAAGCTAAGTTGTTCGGAGAAGTAGACGTTGTTGCTTCTTCAAAAGATGCAAACTATACTTTTATCCCGAAAGGTTATCAGGTTGCTGAAGATTCGGATTATTTCCATTTTACATCCAATAATACGATCTATGGTACGGAAATGCGTTACGATCCGGATATGAAGGTTCGTTTGGTATCTGATATGTCTTCTGACATTTTCTCCCGTCCGATCGATATATCCAAATATGATATTATTTATGCTGGTGCGCAGAAGAACCTGGCTCCTGCAGGTGTAACATTGGCTATTGTACGTACGGATGCTTTAGGTCATGTAGATCGTGCCATCCCTACAATGTTGAATTACAATACGCACATCAAGAAAGATTCTATGTTCAATACGCCTCCTGTATTCCCTATTTTTGCTGCTCTGCAAACATTGAAATGGTATAAGGAACTGGGCGGTGTGGCTGCTATCGAAAAGATGAACCTTGAAAAAGCAGCTATCCTTTATGATGAAATTGACCGTAATAAATTATTTAAAGGTACTGCTGCTGTAGAAGACCGTTCTATTATGAACGTTTGTTTCGTAATGAACGACGAATATAAAGAACTGGAAGATGAATTCAGTAAATTCGCCTCAGCCGCCGGTATGGTAGGTATTAAAGGACACCGTTCGGTAGGCGGATTCCGTGCTTCTCTTTATAACGCGATGCCTAAAGCCAGCGTGGAAGCTTTGGTTGCTACAATGAAAGAATTTGAAAAACAGCATTAATCATGACAAAGGTATTAGTTGCTACAGATAAACCTTTCGCTGCGATAGCAGTGAAAGGTATCCGTGAAGTGGTGGAAGCTGCAGGTTACGAACTGGCTCTTCTGGAAAAGTATACGGGCAAAGCCCAATTACTGGATGCTGTAAAAGATGCGAATGCAGTTATTATCCGCAGTGATATTATCGATGCTCCTGTGTTGGATGCTGCTAAAGAACTGAAGATTGTTGTTCGTGCCGGTGCCGGTTACGACAATGTAGACCTGGCTGCTGCTACGGCTCATAATGTATGTGTAATGAATACTCCGGGACAGAATTCCAATGCTGTGGCTGAACTTGTTTTCGGTATGCTGGTTTATGCTGTAAGAAATTTCTATAACGGGACTTCCGGTACAGAACTGATGGGTAAAAAGCTCGGTATCCTGGCCTATGGTAATGTCGGACGCAATGTAGCCCGCATTGCCAAAGGATTTGGTATGGATGTATATGCTTATGATGCATTCTGTCCGGTAGAGGTAATTGAAAAAGATGGTGTCAAAGCGGTTGCTTCTACTGCCGACTTGTTCAAAAACTGTCAGATCGTTTCTCTTCATATCCCGGCAACGGCTGAAACAAAAGGTTCTATCAATTTTAAATTGATGAACTCTATGCCTAAAGGGGCTATTGTTATCAATACAGCCCGTAAAGAAGTGATTGACGAAGCAGGTTTGACCAAGATGATGGAGGAACGTCCTGACTTTAAGTATATAACAGATATCAAGCCTGCTATCGATGCAGACCTGGCTGCCAAATATCCGGATCGTTACTTTGCTACTCCTAAAAAGATGGGTGCACAGACCGCCGAAGCAAATATCAATGCCGGTATTGCTGCTGCAAAACAAATCGTGGATTTCATTCAGAATGGTAACGAGAAGTTCAGAGTTAATAAATAAATCCGCAACATTATGGCAAAGATAAAACCTTTTAAAGGCATCCGTCCGCCGAAAGATTTAATAAAAGAAGTCGCTTCACGCCCTTATGATGTATTGAATTCAGAAGAAGCACGTGAAGAAGCAAAAGGAAACGAAAAGTCATTATATCATATTATTAAGCCGGAAATAGATTTTCCGGTAGGAACAGACGAACATGATCCGGCTGTTTATGAAAAGGCTGCTGAAAACTTCCGGTTGTTTCAGGAGAAAGGCTGGTTGGTTCAGGATCAGAAGGAACAATATTATGTATATGCACAGACGATGAACGGACGTACACAGTATGGTCTGGTTGTATGTGCTTATGTAGATGATTATCTGAAAGGTAACATCAAGAAACATGAATTGACCCGTCGTGATAAAGAAGAAGACCGTATGAAGCATGTTCGTGTGAACAATGCCAATATCGAACCGGTGTTTTTCGCTTATCCCGACAATCCCGAACTGGATACTATCGTAAAAAAATATACGGCCAACGCGCCTGAATATGATTTCGTGGCAGAGCTGGACGGCTTCGGTCATACCTTCTGGATTATCGACGAAGCGAAAGATATCGCCCGCATCACCGAATTGTTTGAGGCAATGCCTTCCTTATACATAGCAGACGGTCATCACCGTTCGGCGGCGGCAGCTTTGGTAGGAGCGGAGAAGGCCAAACAGAACCCGAACCATCGCGGAGATGAAGAATATAACTTCTTCATGGCTGTTTGTTTCCCGGCTAATCAGTTGACTATTATCGACTATAACCGTGTTGTCAAAGACCTGAACGGACTGACGGAAGAAGAGTTCCTCTCCAAAGTAGCTGCTAACTTTACCGTAGAAGAAAAAGGCGCGGACATCTATCAACCGGCAGGCCTGCACAACTTCTCCCTCTACCTGGGCGGTAAGTGGTATTCCCTGACAGCAAAACCGGGCACATACAACGACAACGATCCGATCGGTGTACTGGACGTGACGATCTCTTCCAACCTGATCCTGGATGAAGTGTTGGGTATTAAAGACCTCCGTTCAGATAAGCGGATCGACTTCGTTGGCGGTATCCGTGGTCTGGGCGAATTGAAGCGCCGTGTAGACAGTGGCGAAATGAAAGTGGCTCTGGCCCTGTATCCTGTCACCATGAAGCAGTTGATGGATATAGCCGATACCGGTAATATCATGCCTCCCAAAACAACTTGGTTCGAACCGAAATTGCGTTCGGGACTGGTTATTCACAAATTGGTATAAGAACGATTTATTCATAAATAGAAAAGCCTCAGATCTTTGGTCTGAGGCTTTTTTATAGGTTTGTCTTTTATTATAAAACAACTTTCACACACTGATTTGTTACCCGTATCAGGTAGATACCCTTCGGCAATGCTATCCGTTCTTCATTGCCGGAAGTCCGGAAAGTTTTCAGCAGGCGCCCGTCGGGGGTGAAGATGTGAATCTGTTCCGGTTGAGGGGTCTGTATGTGTAGATAGCCGTTGGTGGCATAAATCTTGATACTGTCAGTACTGATCGTCTCGTTGGCAACCGGATCGGGGTTTTTCACCACACCGTCGATCTTTATTACAATCGGTTGACGAACATATTTTATGATATAAGCGCCATCGCTTATACGGGGCTGAATCGTTTCGCCACGGTTGGTAGTGATCACCGGTTCTGATTGGTCATATTCTTTATCCAATGTCAGGTAGAAACGAAAACTACTCCAGGCTTCCACATCATAATCGCCAGCTATGGGATCGGTTATTGCTCCTTCAATGGCAGGGAGTGTGACGGTATGATAAACTGTCGGTTCAGGCTCCGGCTCCGGGGCAGGTGTCTGCGTAATATCGTCGGCAGAGAAAGTGACATCATCAGTTACCGTATAGGTCGATCCGGTTAATGGCTGGCCATCTACGTAAATCTTTCCGCCTTGATAGCCGCTATTCGGTGTCAATAATAATGTAAGCTCTGTACCAGCTGGAACCTGATCTCCATCATCCAATATATTCTCACGGTTGTTTTCTACCCATTTAACAGTCAGTTTTCCGTGTGAAGGCTGGGTGATAGTTACGACTTTTGCTTTTACGATATCTCCTCCTGTTTCTGTCTTTTCCGTTTTCCGGTAGGTATCGCCTACTTTATAGATAGGGAGCGTGGATATTCCTGTCGATGTACCGTCACCCAGACCTTCATAAGCTACAAAAGAAGCGTCTTTCAACTGTTCATCGCCTGTTACCAGCGGTACGTCAACGGGCAAAGAAGTTCCTGTCTGAAAATTATCCAGAATGATTCTGTCGCCGACTAGTTTGCCATTACCGCTGATTGTCATAGGATGATCCTTATCGACAATAATACTGTTCAATCTCAGCCCACTTCCAGGAATTTCCTGGACAGGCAAATAGGTTACCGTCGAGTTATCGAGTACCATATCTGTTATGGCTATAGTAGTAGGCAAAGCATAAGGCGCATTTGCATTTCCCTGATTACGGATAGTCAGTGTACATGGTTTGTAACCTTCGCCATTTTTGTGATTACCAGCCATAATCTCATCGGTTATTTTTCCGCCTTCGATTGTCAGGTTCATTGTTCCGGTTACATATACTGGTTGTCCGGGGGCCTGATCTCTGGCAGCCCCCAATGTTCCTATTTCTCCACCTTTTACCAGCACATTGACATTGCCGCCTACTTTTCCTATATATTCAGAATCATTACCACTTGAAACATAGCTACTTCCCCAAACCTGTTGGAACTTTCCTTCTTCAATAGTTACATCTGTATTTGTAGTAACACTGCCGAATAATCCACCGCCGAATACAATTAAATCTTCGCGGTTTCCTCCTATATTTTTTATCACGACCTTAGTTGAACCGACATTTCCGCAATCATCCTGCGATACAACACCTCGTCCTCCGCCATAAACAGTTGCAGAATTAGGATTCCCATCGACAGTTCCACCATCCATCGTTGCTCCGTCTACTTCCACATAGGTAGCACCATTCACTGTGCCTGTCGAGCAACCACCGTACAGAGTCCCGATCGTACCGCCGGTAGCTTTCAAATAGGTATTGCCTGTTACCGTACAACCATAGCCCCCGGCAAGGATAGTACCATATACTGTATTCAGATCAGGATCTTTAAATGTTCCTCCGGATATTTCTACACGTGTACTTCCTACGGTTGTTCCCGGTTGGTTGCTACCTCCGAAAACATTTCCTACAATGGTTGGATCTCCTGAAATTTTAAGATAACATTCTCCGGTGACGTTTCCTTCATAGCCCCCACCATTAATAAAACCGTATGTCCCTCCGGAAATCTCAACATGTGTACTACCGCAAGTCGCAGAGGCGGCATCTCCTCCTCCAAAGACAGTTCCATTCATTTTTACGCTACCCGATAGTTCCACTTTGGCTTCTCCGTCAACAGCACCTTGATTACCTCCTGCATATACCCAACCGAAAGTTCCGCTTTTGAGGACAACAGAGGTACTGGCTACTGATCCGGTTTTACTTCCACCCCAGATATTTCTCAGTCCTGTGATATTTTCGCCATATGTACCAACACAATCAACATCCTCATCAAATACAAGCGCATATCCATTTGCATAAATGCACGACATATTTAACTTTATACTTTTGAATGTAAGAGGAGCAGTCATTTCTAAATCACTGCTGTACGTGAGTGTCTTTGTTCCATCGTCGCTTGTGATAGTACATGCTTTAGCAGGAATATTTCCCATCGTAACATCCGCAGTAAGTTGAATAATATCATTCTCTTGTAAAGAAGAAACTGCTGTGTTCCATCCGTCAGTAGAACTAACGCTGTGTGTTGTTTGTGCTATCACATCTATCGAAGTGATCATAAAAAAGGCAATCAGAATGGTAAGTAATCTGGTTACCATACTTTTTTGTAGAAATTGTTTCATATACATATTAATATTAGTGTTGTTATTATTATTCGATCGACAGGCCATTCCGCCCGCGATCGACACCTTATCCCGGTCGGGATCGACACTCCATCGCGGTCGGAATAAGGTGTCGATCCTTGGGGTTAAATTGTTGCTTATTCTATAACAGGGCGATCGTCTTCGCCACCACCGCCCGATTTACCGCCTACCCAGAGAGTGATGGAGGTACTACGGGGAGCTTTTAATGTGGTACCGGTAGAATATTGTGTAGTGACTGTTAGTGTATATTCGCCATCGGCAAGTCCGGGAGGAACCAGCAGCATCAGCTCCGATGGTTTGTTGGAAGCAATCATGTCGTCGTCGAGTTTGGTAACGACCCCTTCGTTGTTGGTCAGCGATACTCCTACTGCCGCATCGTCGCCTACAACTTTTATCATAGCACCGCGTACGATAAGGTTGCGTCCGGATGTAGCCGTACCGTCTTTGAGTCCGGTCTTGCGGTCTTCCGTTTCGAGAATGTACATCACGTTCGATTTCGTTCCCAGAATGCTGACAGCTGTTTTAGCGATCTCTTCGCGTAGAAATTTGTCTTGTGTGACAGATACATAAATAGAGTTTTTCTCCTTGTTCCATACGCCGCCTTCCACAATGCCGAGGAATTGGGCTACGGCGCGGAAGATTCCGGTGTTCACGCTGTAGCCGCTCAGGATAAGTCGGGCGACAACGCGGTTGTAGAGTGAAACGGAATGTTGCAATGTTTCAATACGTAGTCCGGTATCCTCTTTCAACATTTCATCGATGATGTCGTCAGGGCCTACTTTACCTGCCGATTCGAGTTGTAAGATCTTGTCGTTCAGATCGTCTGTGGTCACCGTATTGTCGATGAGCCAGCCTTTTAGTACGTTTTGCATAGACTTGAATTGATATTAGTTCTTATAGAACTATGGCAATTCTAGGCGTTGAAAATTAAGCAAAAAGTAATATAAAACTGATTGTAGTATAGTTTTAGTTTTTTTATTAAATCACACTTCACCCCTTGTAAATCCGATTGTTATCATTATCTTTGATGCCATTATAAACCAAGTTCTATAAGAACTAATTTAGTCTAGTCATTCTCCCCCTTAAATAATGTGAATATTCTTTTGTTTTATTTCTTCACTCTCTCCGTTACTTTTGCTCCTGTCTCGATTGCTGTTCCCTGCAATTCGACATATTCAACGCCTAACGGATTATTAGGTTTGCCTTTTACATAGAGAGATTCTAGTATGGCCGGTTGGTTGTCAATCGTTGTCATGCAGATATATTTGGAGTCTCTTTTGCAGATTGTCAGTTTCTTGCTAGGGTAGGCGGTCAGGGTCACTTCGCTGGAGTCGTTGCCTTCCGATATCAGTTTGTAGCCGTAGGCCATTTTACGCTGGAAATAGCTTAAGCTGTTGGTTTCTCCTACTCGTTCTTCCCGGTTTACCCAGTAGATGTTGAGAGGGGACTTCGTATTCAGCTTGCCGTTTTCCAGATTCACATCGTAGCATACCAGATTTTTGTTAAGGCTCCGGGCGATATGGAAAAGTCGCTCGGCAGTAGGATAGGTGCTGTCGTCCGGGTTGGAGGCATGGACTATCGTGATAAGGGAAAGAAACAGGATTAAATAAATTGTTTTCATCGTTTATAATAGGGAAGTAAGATAGGTTAAATACTCGTCGATGCCTTTTTCGTCGTCTGGTTCTGGGCTCCATGGTGCCATATTCTCCGGATGCAGAGGGGCGAAAGGTCCTGATTTTATCTCATAAACCACTGTGCCGGATTCCAGGACAAGCAGGCAGTGCCAGATACCGGGTTTGATCTCTGCACCGTAGGAGCCGACTTTCGGGTCGAGCAATAGTTTTTCGGTGATATATCCTTCTTCATCGAAGAGAAAGAGCATTGCTTTACCGCGAAGGAGCAGGAATATTTCATCCTTGTTCGGGTTCAGGTGGCGGTGCGGGCGGATATAGGTTCTCGGTTCCATTGCGTTAAGCAGGCGGTTGACTGGATCGTCCAGTTCTTCATGAAAATTGTAATTCATACGCAGACGGGGGGATTGTTTGGCCCGGGCTGTTGTTTCGTCAAGTAATTGTTCGTTAATTATTTTCATGTTGAATAAGTTTTATTTTAAGCTACGAATGTACAAAATAAATCCTGGTTGTTCTACTGATAATCCTTACATTTGTGCGGAACCCAAAAATCAACTAATACATGGGGTCTCTTAGCTTTAAGGCAAAAAGATGGTTGATTTTAGTTTTTTAGTTTAAGTTGGTGAAAAGGTCCGGTGTTTCCGAACCTTTTTCTTTATAAATAGGAGCAACAATTTTCATGCTATTGCTGTTCGTTATACCTGAAAAGTATAATTAAAATCAGTTAGTATGGAAATTCTTTCTATTGTATCGATTGTATCTTTGTTACTGGCTTTGATCTCCGCCATAACAATCGTTTTGAATCTGGGAAATTATCCTCAGTCAATGAAAGTAATGAATATAGTCTGGCCTCTCACTGCTTTATGGGCTGGACTTCTGGCATTATGGGCTTTCTTTTCGTTTGAAGGGAAACGCTTGAATGATTCTGACGGGGCAGGGATGAATATGAATATGGGAACCTCCCCATTCTGGCAGAAGATTGCTTTATCCACTTTTCATTGTGGAACCGGTTGTACATTAGCAGATATGATCGGTGAATCGTTTGGTGCAGGAGCACTGGATACAATGGGACTGAATGGTATTGGTTGGTTGTGGACATTAGATTATATATTGGCATTACTGATCGGTGCATTTTTCCAATATACCGCTATCCGTCCCATGTCGCGAAAGGAACCGTGCGGAAAAATTTTTCTTAGAGCATTGAAAATAGATTTCCTGTCTCTTACCTGTTGGCAAATCGGAATGTATGCACTTTCTTATTTGTTTTTCTTTGTAATCTTCCCGGACCCTTTTCCACGTACATCGTATAGTTTCTGGTTTATTATGCAATTGGCTATGTGTGCAGGCTTTATATGTGCTTATCCGATGAATTATTTTTTGGTAAAGAAAGGTATCAAACCGGCCATGTAAATTAGTTGTTTCATAAAAAAGGGATTGACCCATCAGTCAATCCCTTTTCGTGTATTTAATAATGAATTTTTTTAGTACTGTCGTTCCAGTAACCATGCATCCTGGAAGTTAGGAGCATATTTAGATTTAATAGCGTCGCGGCTGTCGGCTGCATCGGCTTTATCATTGAAGCTGGCAACGATTACGCGCAACATACCTTGTTCGTTTTCACCTAACACAGCGTTGTAGCCATCATTCTGCATACGTTCTTTCAGGGCGTAAGCATTTGTTTTGTTTTTGAAGCTACCGATTACTACGCTGTAACGTTTCAGACGGCTTGCATCTTCACCTTGTGCAGCATTGATTCTTTCCGCACGTGTTGTTGCAGTTGAAGTTCTGGGTTTGGAAACCGGAGCGACTTCCTCTACCACCTCTTCTTCTTGTTCTACTACCTCAACAGGAGCTGTAGATTCTTTTTCTTTGGCTTGTTCGTAAGCAGCCTTATAAGCACTCTGTTTAGGTTTACATGAGCCGAATGCTAATACCATACTTATAGCGGCTCCAAATAACCAAATCTTGTTCATACTGTTCAGTTCTTAAATTACTTGTGCAAAGATATAAATTATATTTACTAATTTCGCACACAGAATATAATATATTATAATGTACATGAATAAATCTATTGCAACAATGGTTATGGCAACATCCGTATTACTAGGTGCTTGTAACCAAGATGCTAAAAAAGCAGAGGACACAAGACCCGTTATCGGACGCTCGGAAATCAAGATTACCGACGGACGAATGACACCAGAGGCTCTTTGGGCTATGGGTCGTATCGGAGGGATGAACGTATCTCCGGACGGACAAAAAGTCGTTTATACGGTTGCCTATTACAGTGTTCCGTTGAACACTAGTAACCGGGAAGTTTTTGTAATGAACGCCGACGGATCTGACAACAAACAGATCACTCACACTCCTTTCTCAGAAAATGAAGCAACCTGGATTAAAGGAGGAACAAAGATCGCTTTCCTTTCGGGTGAAAGTGGCAGCAGCCAACTCTGGGAAATGAATCCGGATGGAACCGATCGCAAGCAACTATCCAACTATGATGGCGATATCGAAGGGTTTGCCTTCTCTCCAGACGAAAAGAAAGTTCTTTTTATTTCGCAGGTAAAGACTGTTCCGAGTACTGCCGACAAGTACCCGGATCTGGATAAGGCTACTGGTATAATTGTTACAGATCTGATGTATAAGCATTGGGACGAATGGGTGACAACCGCTCCGCATCCTTTCGTTGCCGACTTCGATGGAAGCAAAATAAGCAATCCTGTCGATGTGATGGAAGGTGAACTTTTCGAATCTCCGTTGAAGCCTTTTGGCGGTATCGAACAACTGGCATGGAACACTACTTCTGACAAAGTCGCTTATACAAGCCGTAAGAAAACAGGAAAAGAATACAGTCTTTCTACTAACTCGGATATTTATGTATATGATCTGAATACGAAGCAGACGGTAAATATCAGTGAAGGTATGATGGGATACGATACTAATCCGCAATACTCTCCTGACGGTAAAAGTATTGCCTGGTTGAGTATGGAACATGACGGTTATGAATCTGACCAGAACCGTCTGATGGTAATGAATCTTGAAACAGGTGAGAAGACCTTTGTAAGTAAAGACTTCGATTCCAGTGTTGACGGATTCTGCTGGAGCAAAGATGCTCAGAAGTTGTATTTTACAGGCGTATGGCATGGGGAGAGCCAGGTATATCAAATAGATCTGACAACCGGTAATACACTCACTCCGTTGACAAGTGGAATGTATGACTACGAGGGTGTGACTTTGTGTGGCGATAACAAATTATTGGCCAAACGCCATTCTATGAGTATGGGTGATGAAATCTATGCTATCGATCTGGCAGGAGATCATGCTGTTGCTCAGTTGACTACTGAAAACCAGTATATTTACGATCAGCTCACAATGGGGAAGGTGGAAGAACGTTGGATGAAAACTACCGATGGCAAGGAAATGCTTACTTGGGTGATCTATCCTGTCAACTTCGACCCGAATAAAAAATATCCTACTTTATTGTTCTGCCAGGGCGGCCCGCAAAGTCCGGTCAGCCAGTTCTGGTCTTACCGTTGGAACTTCCAGATCATGGCTGCCAACGATTATATCATTGTGGCTCCCAACCGTCGTGGTTTGCCGGGCTTCGGTAAAGAGTGGAACGAAGCTATCAGCGGCGATTACGGTGGTCAGTGTATGAAAGATTATTTCACGGCAATAGACGAGATGGCAAAAGAGCCGTATGTCGATAAAGATCGTCTGGGTTGTGTCGGTGCCAGTTTCGGAGGTTTCTCCGTGTATTGGTTAGCCGGCCATCACGATAAACGCTTCAAAGCCTTTATTGCTCATGACGGTATTTTCAATATGGAAATGCAATATCTGGAAACAGAAGAAATGTGGTTCGCCAACTGGGATATGGGCGGTGCTTACTGGGAAAAGAACAATCCGGTAGCTCAACGTACATTCGCTAACTCTCCGCACCTGTTTGTAGACAAATGGGATACTCCCATCCTGTGTATTCACGGGGAAAAGGATTACCGTATCCTTGCCGGCCAGGGAATGGCTGCTTTCAATGCAGCCGTACTTCGCGGTGTTCCTGCCGAACTGTTGATCTACCCGGATGAAAACCATTGGGTTTTGAAACCGCAGAACGGCGTGTTGTGGCAACGTACTTTCTTCGAATGGCTGAATCAGTGGTTGAAGAAGAATTAATAAACAGGGATTCATCTCTAGAGGATAACTCGAGCTAACAATCTTTGCAACATTCAAAGCTGATAATAATAATAGAGTTAACTTTACAACTTGTTCCTATTTACATAGTGAAATGGCATTAAAAACCATTCATCCTTTAAGGATTTATTAGTTGTAAAACAGTATATTGAATGTGTGAGATATGGGTGAACAGTTGTTTGAAAAGGTGAATGGTTTGCATAAACCATTCACCTTTTTTTCTTCTTTCTCCTTTTTGGATTGCTTATTATTAGTTCTTATGTCTTTGTTTACTAAAGGTTTAGTTCCTAACCGGTTTGATGATAGTGGGTGACAGGATGTTGGTTAAATGATACTTATTGCCGGTATCGGATGAATGTTTTTTGCTGAAATCAATCTCACATGCTTACCAGGAGCGTCTTTGCGTCTTGCTTTTAGAGTTGTAAGACGTTTTTCTGCCGGCTGCTGGCTTAGCTGATTTGAAGTTGCTACCCGATGCTGGCCGTTCCTTTTTAGCGGGGGAAGACTTGGCCTGTTGACTTTTGGTAACCGTACTGTTTTTAGGAGTAGTACTGCTTTTTCTTGCAGGCTTACCTTTTTTAGCTGAGGCCTCTTCTGTTTTCACTGAGTTGGCAATCTTCTTGTACAATGTTTCGGTCTCTTCGGGGTTGAGGTTGCGGTATTGTCCGATTTTCAGGTCGTTCAGGTGAATGTGCATGATGCGGGTACGTTGTAGTTTTGTGACATTGTAGCCTAAATACTCGCACATACGACGAATCTGCCGGTTGAGTCCCTGACGTAAAACGATATTAAACGAGTTTGTTCCCTTCTGGGTAATCTCGCATTTACGGGTGACGACTCCTAAAATGGGAATACCTCCCTGCATACGCTTGATAAAATCAACCGTAACCGGTTTATCTACCGTTACGAAATATTCTTTATCATGATTGTTGTTGACACGGAGTATCTTGTTGACTATATCCCCTTCATTGGTAAGCAATAACAACCCCTGAGAGTCTTTGTCCAGGCGGCCGATAGGGAAGATGCGTTCGGGATGTCCGATAGCATTTATTACGTTGTCGCGTTCGGCCGGATCGGTTGTGCTGACAATCCCTACCGGTTTGTTGTAAACGATGATAATCGATTCAGCTTTACCGCTGATGATCTCGCCGAATACTCTCACCACCTGTCCGGGAGAGACCTGGGCTCCCATTTCTACCCTTTTCCCGTCAAGGGTAACAGCGCCTTGCTCAATATATTTGTCGGCTTCCCGTCGCGAACAGAATCCGCTTTCGCTAATGTATTTATTAATTCGTATTTGCATTGTGAAAACTGGAATCTGATTTAGTGAAGGTGCAAAGATAATATAATTTATCGAATCTCCTCCAAAGCAATATACCTAACGTCGTCAGGCTGACCGGAAAACCGCACCAGATACCGATCGCTCCCCAATCGAAAACAAATCCGCAAATGTATCCGATAGGTAAAGCCAGCCCGAAATGACAGAAGAACGCCATGTAAGCCATATATTTTACATCGGCTATGCCGCGTAAAGCGTTTGCGAATAGTATTTGCAACCCGTCTCCGAACTGATACAGGATGACCGACCAGGATAAAAGAGCTACCATTGCCACCACGTCATGCTCAGGTGTGAACAGATATCCCATATTCTTATGGAAAGCAAGGATAAACAGGACAAATATAACGGCTACTCCCATAATCAGGTGCAGTCCGGCGAAGGAAGCCCGGCGTATATCCAACCAGTCTCCCCGGCCTTTGAAAGCACTTACCCGTATAGTAACGGCGGCGGCTATACCGTAATAGACCATGAATCCCAATGTGGTAATAACTCCAAGCACCTGATGGGCTGCCAATGCCGTACTGCCTATCCATCCCATCATGATTACACTTAAGCTGAATGAACCTGTTTCTACCCCCATTAACAGGCCGACAGGAAATCCCATCCGGATCAGATTGCTTAGATTCACCCGGTTGATGACACCATCCTTAAAACCTTTCAGGTATTCTTTGTATTTATTATGCCGCAGGAAAAGGATAAAGAAAACGATGAATGTCAGGATACGGCTGGCGAGCGTAGATATTCCGGCTCCGGTCAGTCCCATTTCCGGCACACCGCATTTACCATAGATAAGAAAATAGTTTCCGATAATATTCAATACATTGGCTCCCAGCATGATCCACATAGGAGTAACCGTGTCGGTCGCTCCATCGCTGAATTGTTTGAAGGAGTTGAACAGCATGGCAAATACGACGGAAAATAACTGAAGAATATAGTAAGGAACGATATAAGGCATCAGTTCTTCCGGCTGATCCAATATCTCAATATTGAAGAGCAATAGAAGCATGCAAAGGCTGAGTAATATACCGACAATGAAGTTGATAAATAAACTGTTCTTCAGTGTTTCGCCGGCTTTTTTGAGCTCTTTACCGGCAAAAAGTCCACCGATAATAGGAGTGAGGCCATAGGAGAAACCCATTCCGAAGATAAAAGCCAGGTTAAAGAAGTTATTGACGAAAGAGGCGGCAGCCAGTTCATTGGTGCTGTGATGCCCCACCATGATGTTGTCGGCAAACCCGACAATAATAATGCCCAGCTGTCCCAACATGATCGGGACACCCAGGCGGATTGTATCTTTGTAATGTTCTTTATAAGCAGAGAATTGTATCATTCAAGTATCTCAACCGATTCAATAACCACATTTTCTAACGGACGGTCCTGTCGGTTAGTCTTGACATTTTGGATGGCGTCCACAATCTCCAATCCTTCTACTACTTCGCCATAAACTGTATATTCAGAATCAAGGAAAGGAACACCTCCGATTGTTTTGTAAGCTTCACGCTGTTCTGGAGTCAGTTTGGCTTCATCCTTACGCTTTTCTGCTTCCATTTCTGTCTTGCCGATCAGCGTATCGCGGATAACAGCCAGTTCGGCTTTGTCACCACTTTGGTAAGCCGCTTTGATCTTGGCACTGTTTTCTTTTTGCAGGCGTGCAAAGATCGCTTGTTTCAGACGGCCTTCTTTTTGTTTCTCCATTTGGTCCAGTTCGGCGTCTTTGTAAACCTTTCCGGTGACGATATAGAACTGGGAGGCAGAAGATTCTTTCTCCGGATTAACCTCGTCACTAGTACGGGCGGCGGAGAGAGCCCCCTTCTTATGGAAATATTTCGGATAAGCAAATTCGGCCGGTACGGTATATCCCAGGTCGCCGGCACCTAGCTGTTTATTCATAGGAGCATCTTTTGATGTTACATCACCACCTTGCACCATGAAATCCTTGATCACACGGTGGAAAAGCAGGCCGTTGTAAGTTCCGTCCTCAACCAGTTTGATAAAGTTATCGCGATGTTTCGGTGTTTCGTTGTATAGTTTCAGTTTAATGTTACCCAGGCTGGTTTTCATCAGCACCTGTGTCTCTTTTGCTTGCGTTTCCATTCTTATTTTGTTTAATGATTATTTATCGACAATAGTCATTGTCTTGATCTTTATATTCTTTAACGGCCTGTCGTCCTCATTTGTTTCGACAAACTGGATTTTATCTACAACTTTCATTCCTTTAACAACTTCACCGAAGACGGTATATTTGTTGTCCAGATGAGGTGCCCCGCCTTCAAGCATATAGGCCTGGCGTTCTTCGGGGGTAAAGATTTTATTATCGCTTTTCTCCATCTTATCCAGTTCCATTTCGGTATAGAACTTTCCGGTTACAATATAGAACTGTGTACCTGATGAGGCGCGTTCCGGATTTTCGTCGTCGCTGGTACGGGCTGCACATAGCATGCCGCGTTTGTGGAAATATTTCGGATAAACGATCTCTGCCGGAATAGTATAACCCGGATCGCCGTCGCCTAGATGCTGTTCGACAGGTGCATCTTTCGAATTGATGTCGCCGCCTTGTATCATAAACTGTTTGATTACACGGTGGAACAACAGGCCGTCATAACGTTTTTCTTTCACATTTTTAATAAAATTATCCCGGTGTTGTGGGGTATCGTTAAATAACTTCACTTTGATCTTTCCCATATCGGTATCGATCTGAACGAGTGTCTCAACATCCTGCGCTTGCGAATGAACGGATGTCAATAATCCGGCAACTAATAAACATATAGCAAACAGCTTTTTCATCTTCGTTTTATTTTGTTATTAAGGCAACAAAAATAGTTACTTTTAGTCGTTAACGCAACCTTTTAACACAACCTTTTCATGCGGTGCTTGTTCCTTACTGGTAAAACGTCTAAACAAAACACATTTATGAAAGCATTTGTTAAAGGAGCAGCTCTCCTGCTCGGGTTAGGATTATTCTCTACCCATACTCAGGCTCAGAAAGTGATCATTCAGGATGAGGAGCCTAATTCTATCATCTTTGTTTCGCGCGACAAAGCGGGAGATGAGATCATCCGGATCTTGAATGAAACAAAAAATCCGCGCTTCCACGAACCGGGCATTCCCCGTTTTCTGTTGACCGACCGGAAAGGCCGTTTCGCTCTGGGTATCGGTGGATATGTAAAGGCGACTGCCGAATATGACTTTGGCGGTATCTCCAAAGATATTGATTTCTATCCGGCGCTGATTCCCAACAAAGGCGCTTCACATGTCAGAAACCAGTTTCAGATGGATGCTACTACCAGTACGGTATTCCTGAAGTTAGTCGGGCATACCAAGTATCTGGGCGACTTCGTCGTTTATACGGCCGGTAACTTCCGTGGCGACGGTAAAGGTTTCGAGTTGCGTAATGCCTATGCTTCCTTGCTGGGCTTTACACTCGGTTACGATTACGGTTCGTTTATGGATCTCGCCGCTATTCCTCCCACAATCGACTTTGCCGGGCCGAACGGGATGGCGATCTATCATGCTACGCAGTTTCGTTATGAACGTGCTTTCGGAAAAGGATGGAAAGCCGGTGTCGGTGTGGAAATGCCGGTAGTAGACGGAATTACCAATGATAATTTAAGTATCGGTTCCCAGCGTATGCCTAACTTCCCTGCTTATCTGCAATATGGATGGAACTCTAAAAGCCATCTGCGTGCCGCTGCTATCGTAAGAAGCATGACGTATGATAACCTGGTGGCCGATAAAGCCGAATCGGAAACTGGCTGGGGTGTCCTACTTTCTACAACATTCAATGTTTGTAGTAAAGTGCAGGTGTACGGACAAGGTGTCTACGGTAAAGGTATCAGCCAGTACATGAACGATTTGAGTAACCTGAACGTGGATATTGTTCCCGATCCGACCAAAGCCGGCCATATGCAGGTACTTCCGATGATGGGATGGTATGCCGGTTTGCAGTATAATATCACACCGAAAGTGTTTGTTTCAAGTACTTACAGCCAATCCCGCTTGTATAGCGATAACGATTACCCTGCAACTCCGTCGGAACAATATCGTTATGGTCAGTATCTGGTGGCTAACCTGTTCTGGAATATAACTCCCGACTTACAGGTTGGAGCCGAATACCTGAGAGGATGGCGCACAGACTTTAACGACGAGACACGTCATGCGAACCGGCTGAATGTGGCGGTTCAGTATAGCTTCTGATCTATTTCACTCAATGAATTAAAATGATAGGACACGGGGATCATTACAACTTTCTGTAATGATCCCTTTTTTTTCTTTGTGTAAAACTGATACTTAATGGTTATTTGGAAAGGTTTTCTTACTTTTGCATAAACAAATTAAGGAAACAAGCATGAAAAACACCTGTCTTTTTTGTGTATTTAACATATTGCAAATACTGTTGTTATTATTGGGAATACCGGATAATTTGCTGGCAGGCAATGGTTCTGTAAAGAATCTCCGTTTCAACAGATTGTCGTCTTTTGAAGATTTACCATCGGAAGAGATTACGCAAATTATACAGGATCATACAGGGTATATCTGGATTGCAACCAATTCGGGTTTATGCCGTTACGATGGTTATAGTGTTCATATTTACAAGGATAATGTGTTTACTCCGGGTATACTGACTGACAATCAGATCAAATGCATAGCAGAAGACTATAATAATAATCTTTGGATAGGAACGAACAATGGCCTGAATGTCCTGGACATGAGGACCGGAGAAATCCGCCGGATAGAGGACAGCCGGTTGCAGAATGGCGTTGTTTCGGTTTTATATGTTACGAAAGATAATAATGTATGGGTTGGAATGGATGGAGGATTATTTCGCTACATTCCTGAAAGAGATTGCTTTATCGTATACGATAAAGCAACAAGCGGGCTCCCGCTTGTTGGCATTAAGTCTATATTGGAAGATAGTATAGGAAGGCTTTGGGTAGGAACCTGGGCTGTAGGTCTTTATAGATATGAGAAGGATAAGGATACTTTTGTGAAATATCCGCAGATGGACGATCGTAATTCTGCTCATGTACTGTTCGAAGACAGTTACCGGACAATATGGGTAGGGACCTGGGACAGAGGATTGTATCGGCTGAGTAATCCCGAAAGTCCCGAAACTGTAACCTGGAAACATTATGTATCCACCCCCGGCAATAAGCAAAGTATATCGGACAATATTATTTACAGTATAGAGGAAGAAACCAACAGCAACACGCTTTGGATAGGAACCCGTAGCGGGTTAAGTATCCTTGATCTGGATTCGGATGAAGATTCGTTTGTGAATTATTTGCCCGAAAGTCAGTCGTACCAACTTCCTTACAACGAGCTGGATGCAATTATTCGCGATCGTTCCGGCATTATGTGGCTGGGGATGATGGGTGGTGGAGTGTATTCTGTCAACATGCGGCACTCTCCTTTTAAGAAAAATGATCTGGAGTCGGTTAAACAACGGCTATTCAGTAATTCTGTCCGTAGTATGTTCGTGGATAGTGAACAGACGCTATGGATGGGTATCGGCAGTTATGGCCTGGTGATTCAGAAGAAAGATGCCGGACAGCCTGTCTTTTATACGGACCATCCGGATTTTAAACAATCGTCTCCTTATTTATATACGATCAACCATATTATCGAACGGAAGGAAGAGCGGGAGATCTGGTTTGGAACCTGGAGCGGAGGCATTACCATCTACGATAAAGATGCTGTCGGACAAAAGATAAAGTTTCTGAATGAAGGAAATGCTCCATGGCTGCCGGATGGTTTTGTTTTCAGCTTGTGTGAAGACCGACATAAGAATGTCTGGATCGGTTGTCGAGGAGGGTTGGCTGTTTACAGGGCGGATGGAACGGGTGTTTCGCTAAGCGATTACCGGACTGAGCCGGATGATACTTCGCTGCGGGATACATATAATGCGATCGAAGAGACGTCGGATGGAAGTATCTGGTTCGGCAGTAATCATGGCATTATCCGTATTACCGGTGATGTGACAAGACCGGATAGTCTGATATTCAGGTTGTATAGTATGCAGAATAAGAAGTTGTCCTATGAGTCTATTCAGTGTTTGTATGAAGATACCCATGGTAATCTATGGGCCGGTTCCGATGGTGGAGGTTTGAACCTGTATGATAAAGAGAGTGATTCTTTTCTGTCAGTCAACAAACGGTTTAATTTGCAAACCGACGTAATCAGTAATATACAGGAGGATGAGAATGGTTCGCTTTGGATGGGAACCCGGACGGGACTTGTCCGTCTGACCGTTTCGGCTGATCTTTCAACGGCCTCTTCCCGGACTTACACAGTAACGGACGGATTGCCGGATAATTCAATTATACGTGATGCTGTCGCTAAAGCGTCTGATGGTAAATTGTTTTTCGGGGGACATAAAGGGTATGTAAGTTTCTATCCTCAAAAGGTGAAAGAGAATGAGGTGGTTCCTTCGGTGGTCATTACAGATATTTCGGTGTTTAATATGCCAATCGATAAACTCCCTCCGGAAGTGAGAAAGGAAATAACGGCTAACTCGTCCGATTTTACGGATGAACTGGTACTGGCTTACAACCGGAATCATTTCAGTATCGAATTCTCTTCCCTGAGTTATGCAAATCCGTCCCAAAACAAATATGCCTATAAACTCGACGGATATGATACTGACTGGCAATATACCGGCGCTTCCAGCCGTGTAGCCAATTATAATAACCTGAAGAGCGGATCATATACGTTTCATCTGAAAGGCTCCAATGAAAACGGACTATGGAATGAGCAGGAGCGGGTATTGCAGATTCGTATATTGCCGCCACCCTGGAAAACAGCCTGGGCCTATACCTTATATATTATATTGCTTTCAGTGCTCCTTTATTTCACTTATCGTGTCATCAGACAACGCATTCGCGAAAAACAGGCACAGGAATTGCAGAAAATGGAACTGGTGAAAACGAAGGAAATCAATCAGGCCAAGTTGCAGTTTTTTACAAATGTAACTCATGAATTCCTGACACCGCTTACCATCTTGTCCGCTTCACTGGACGAGATGAAAATGCAGGCTCCTCAGTTGGATGATTTTTATAAGGTAATGTCCGAAAATATCAACCGGCTGATACGTCTATTGCAGCAAATCCTTGAATTCAGGAAAGCCGAGAGCGGTAATCTGAAACTGAAAGTATCGGAAGGCGACCTGTCGGCTTTTGTACGAAAAGAAGTGGAAGCTTTCCTTCCTTTGATGAAGAAAAAGAAGATGCATTTCAGCTGTACTTGCCAGCCGGATACGATTATCGGGTATTTTGATCCGGATAAACTGGATAAAATAGTATACAATCTGCTTTCAAATGCCTCCAAGTATAATCCGGAAGGAGGGACGATTGAAGTAAAACTGTCGTTGGATGCCGAAGAAAACCTGGTAACGCTTTCTGTGAAAGATAACGGTAAGGGGATTTCCAAAGAGGGTATGAAGAATTTGTTCAAACGTTTTTACGAAGGCGACTACCGAAGGTTTAATACCATTGGTACCGGTATCGGGTTGTCGCTGGTGAAAGACCTGGTCACTCTTCATGAAGGAACTATTCGGGTGGAAAGCGAAGAAGGGCAGGGGGCTACTTTTATCATTACCTTGCCCATATCCCGTTCTGCCTATAAAGATGAGCAGGTGGATGAGACTGAAATGACTACTGTTCCCGAAGAGTTGTCATTGCAGCCGGAAGACGGGAACACTTCGGACGCTCCTGTAGAAAAAAGCGATTATTCGTTATTGCTAGTGGAAGATAATGAAGATTTGCTGGCTTTGATGGTTAAACTTTTGGGACGTGAGTATCCGGTTTATACGGCACGTAATGGGAAAGAGGCGGTTCTGATAATCGAATCGAAAGACATCGACCTGATCGTCTCCGATGTTATGATGCCCGAGATGAACGGAGTTGAATTATGCCGTTATGTAAAGAGTAATTTTGATATCTGCCATATCCCGATCATCCTGCTGACTGCCAAGAATAAAGAAGAAGACCGTATCGAAGCCTATGAATCGGGTGCCGATGGTTTCCTTAGCAAACCTTTCAACCTCTCGCTGCTCCATGCCCGTATCAAGAATTTGCTGCGTGGCAAGGAACGAACCGCCCGCGACTTTAAGAAACAGCTGGTCTTCGAAGCGCAGGAACTGAATTACACCAGCTTGGATGAGGACTTCCTGCAGCGGGCGATCAGTTGCGTACAGAAACACCTGGATAACTCGGAGTTCGACCAGCAACAGTTTATGGAAGAAATGGCAACCAGCAAGTCTACGCTTTATAAGAAACTTAAATCGCTGACAGGTTTAAATACTTCTGCTTTTATCCGTAATATCCGTCTGAAAGCAGCCTGTCAGATTATCGAAGAAAAGAAGCGGGTACGCATTTCCGAGCTGGCATATGCTGTCGGGTTTAACGATCCGAAGTACTTTAGCGCCTGTTTTAGGAAAGAATTCGGGATGCTTCCTTCCGAATATATGGAGCGGTATCATCCAGACATAGCCGAAGAAGGAGAATTATAGATAAAAGAGGTCTATAAATAGATACTAACTCTGTTTATAGACTTTTTGGAATCATGTGTGGAGTACACTTTTTATTTTAATGGTCACATTTGCGGAAAGAAAATTAACCGTAATGTTAAACCATTAAATTAGTATTGCATGAAAGCACACAGTTTTGTGTTGGCAGCCGCGCTGCTAAGCGCATGCCCCGTATTATACGGAAATGCGGCCGGGATAGAAACACCCCGGCTTAGTAATGCGGCCAGTCCGCAGCAGAGTAAAAAGATTTCCGGAGTCGTTAAGGATACAAGCGGCGAACCGGTTATCGGAGCAAATGTTATTGTGAAAGGAACTACAGTCGGAACAATGACAGACATCGACGGACAGTTCAACCTGGAAGTCCCGTCGGATGCTATCCTGCAAATATCCTATATCGGATATCTTGCCCAGGAGATGCCTGTAAGAAATCAAACAGCTTTTAATATCAGACTGGTGGAAGACAGCCAGGCGTTGGATGAAGTGGTGGTCGTTGGTTTTGGTACCCAGAAGAAAGTGAACCTGACCGGTTCTGTTGGAACAGTAGATAGTGAAGCGCTGGAAGCACGTCCGGTAATGAGTGCGACTCAGGCATTACAGGGGTTGGTTCCCGGTTTGCAGATCTCATCGGCCGGCGGTAGTATGGAAACAAAAGCCGATATTAATATACGTGGTACTGCTACGATCGGTGAAGGATCGAGCGGTAGTCCGCTGGTTCTTATCGACGGGATGGAAGGCGATATTAATTCCATTAATCCGCAGGACATAGAAAATATCTCCATTCTGAAGGATGCCGCCGCTTCTTCTATCTACGGATCACGCGCTCCTTTCGGAGTAATCCTTATTACTACCAAAAGTGGCCGCAGCGGCAAACCGGTTATCAATTATAACAACAGTTTTCGTTGGAGCGATCCGGTAAAGACTCCTAATATGATGGACTCTTATACCTTCGCCACTTATTTTAATGATGCGAATGTGAATGCCGGTAACGGACTATTTTTTACCCCGGAACGTTTACAACGTATCAAAGATTACCAGCAAGGTAAAATTACTAATTCTGTTATTGCGAACCCGAATAACCCCCAGTATTGGGCCGACGGGTATGCCGAAGGAAATGATAATGTGGACTGGTACGATGCTTTGTTTCGCGACTGGGCTTTCTCGCAGGAACATAACTTCAGTATCAACGGAGGTTCGGATAAGGTGAGTTACTATGCTTCGTTCAACTATCTGGATCAGAATGGTCTGATGGTATTCAACCAGGATACCTACGATCGCTATACTGCCACAGGAAAGATCAATGCCACGCTGACCGATTGGGCTAAATTGAATTACAGTACCCGTTTCACCCGCGAAGATTACGGACGTCCTTCTGCTATGACGGACGGTTTATATTCTGATCTGGGACGTCAGGGCTGGCCGGTATTGCCGCTTTACGATCCGAACGGTTACCTGTATTCTTCTCCTTCTCCCGCTTTAGGACTGGCAACAGGCGGACGCGATTATACGCAGACCGATAATATCTATCAACAGGCTTCTTTGATACTGGAACCGGTGAAGAACTGGGTTACCCATATCGATTTCAACTATCGTATCATGTCAGCCAACCGTCATTGGGACTCGCAGCAGACATTCAATCACGATGTGGATGGCAATCCGGTAATCTACGGCACAGGATCGAATGTGCATGAAGATTATTACAAAGAAAACTATATGAACCTGAATGCCTATACGGAATACAGCTATAATCTCGAATCGGGTCATAACTTCAAGGCAATGGTCGGTTTTCAATCGGAAATGATGCGACAAACCAAGTTTGGTTTACAACGCGACGGCATCATTATCTCCGGTCTGCCGGAGGTCGATCTTACTTCGGGACTCGATTATAATGGCGGTGTGGTAACCCCTTCCGTAAACGGTGCTCGTCAGCGTTGGACTACAGCCGGTTTCTTCGGCCGTATCAACTACGACTACCAGGGAAAATACCTTGCAGAAGTAAATCTGCGTTATGACGGTACCTCCCGTTTCCGCGAGGATCAGCGCTGGAACCTGTTTCCTTCTTTCTCGTTGGGATGGAATATTGCCCGTGAAGCTTTCTGGGAACCGTTGGCAGAGTATGTGGGGACATTGAAAGTTCGTGGTTCGTATGGTGAACTGGGTAACCAGAATACGACCAGTTGGTATCCTTCTTATCAGATACTGGAAGTAAAAGCCAGCGACGGTAAATGGTTGCAGAACGGACTCAAACCGAATGCCGCTTACGTACCGGGACTGATCAGTTCTACTTTAGGATGGGAACGCGTTCGTAACTGGAACGTCGGTGTCGACTTCGGTTTATTGAATAACCGTCTGACCGGATCGTTCGATTATTATAATCGTCTGACTCTGGATATGATCGGCCCGGCTCCCGAACTGCCTGCTTCTTTGGGCGCAGATGTTCCGAAGACAAACAATACCGACTTGAAGACTTACGGTTTCGATCTGGAAATCGGCTGGAACGACCGCCTGAAGAATGGCCTGGGATATAGTGCCAAGTTTATCCTGTCCGACTCGCAAACGGAGATCACCCGTTATCCGAACCCGACCGGGACACTCGATAAATATCGTACGGGGCAGAAGCTGGGCGAGATATGGGGATACGAAACAATCGGTATCGCTCAATCGCAGAATGAAATGGACAGCCATCTGGCCTCCCTGCCGAACGGCGGACAGGATGCGCTGGGTACAAGTTGGGAAGCCGGCGACATCATGTACAAAGACCTTAATGGTGACGGTAAGATCGACAACGGTGCCAATACGATCGACGATCATGGCGATTATAAGCTGTTAGGAAACAACACCCCGCGCTACCAGTTCGGTATCGACCTGGGTGCAGACTATAAAGGTTTCGACTTCCGTGCCTTCTTCCAGGGCGTGATGAAACGCGACTTCTGGCAAGGCAGTGAATACTTCTGGGGCGTAACGAGCAATATGTGGTGGTCGGCCGGCTTTAAAGAACATGCCGATTATTTCCGCGCGGAAGCCTCTAACGACCTGGCAGCCAATCTGAATGCCTATTATCCGCGTCCTATCTTCAATACCGACAAGAACCAGAAGACGCAGAGCCGTTATTTGCAGAATGCTTCTTATATCCGTCTGAAAAATATTCAGTTAGGTTATACGTTACCGGCTAATCTGACCAACAGGTTCTATGTATCCAAACTGCGTATCTTTGTTTCCGGTGAAAACCTCTGGACAGGTACGGGCATGGCCAATATGTTCGATCCGGAAACTGTGAACGGTGGTAAGATCGATGATAATACAAAGAAAGGTAACGGTAATGCTTACCCGCTTTCTAAAACAATCTCATTCGGTATAAATGTTACTCTTTAATAGCTAATTTACGATGAAACACATAAATAAAATCAAACAGTTTGCAGGTATTGCTTTGTTAGGCGTGCTGGTTTCCTGCAATGATTATCTGGAACAGTCTCCTTTGTCTCAAATCACGCCGGATAAATACCTGAACGAAGAATCTCAGTTGGCAACGTATGCCAACGGCTTATATACCGACATTCTGCCTTCGCATGATAACTGGAGTTACGGAACTTTCGGTACCGATCAGCATACAGACAATCAGGCGACTAAAACGTATGATAATAAGTTCGTTCCCGGACAATGGAAAACAGCCCAGACGGAAGACAGCGATAAGAAAAAACGTAACTGGTTCTTCGAACGTATCTACAGCTGTAATTATTTTCTGGATAACGTACTGCCTAAACTGGCTGAAGGGAAGATCACCGGAAGTACGGATAATATCAACCATTATGTTGGCGAGATCTATTTTCTTCGTGCCCATGAATACTTCAAGCGGTATCAAATGTTCGGCGATTTTCCTATCATCCGCCATACATTACCCGATCAGATGGAACCGCTGATCGAAGCCAGCCAACGTTCCCCTCGTAATGAAGTGGCCCGTTTCATTATCTCTGATCTCGACTCGGCTATTATGTTGATGGCGACGACTCCAGATAAGAACAAGACCCGTATCTCAAAAGAAGCGGCTTTGCTCCTGAAGTCGCGTGTAGCCTTGTTCGAAGGGACCTGGTTGAAGTACTTTAAAGGTACCGCCTTTGTGCCTAACGGGCAGGGATGGCCGGGAAAGGATAAAGCGTATAATGCAAATTACCAGTTCCCTTCCGGTAGTATCGAAGGTGAAATAGAATATTTCCTTACACAAGCCATGGATGCAGCCAAGCAGGTGGCCGATGCAACTCCACTGGTGGAGAATACCGGTCTGGTGCAACAAGATGCTGCTGATCCTGTAAACCCTTATATGGATATGTTCGGAGATGTAGATCTGTCCGGTTACAGTGAGGTGCTTTTGTGGCGTCCATACAGTAAAGGACTGGGACAAACCCACTGTGTGGTGGTAGGTGCGCAGAATGGTGACTATGGAGTAGGGATAACGCGTGGTATGGTGGATGGCTTCCTGATGAGTGACGGTATGCCTATCTACGCCTCTTCCGGTTATAAAGGAGATAAAACAATTTCCGATGTACGCATTGGACGCGACTCCCGTCTGAATATCTTCCTGAAGGAACCGGGACAAAAGAATGTACTGTTCGAATCGACCGAAGGAACGCATGCTGTATTGGTTGAACCCAATCCTGCTATCCTGGAATCTTCTTTGGAAAAGACTTATACGACAGGTTATGCTTTGCGGAAAGGTAACTCATATTACCAGAACCAGTGTGCCAACGGCGCCAGCTATACCGGATCGATTACTTTCCGTGGTGTGGAAGCATATCTGAATTATATGGAGGCCTGCTATGAGAAGAACGGATCGCTGGATGCAACAGCCCAGAATTACTGGCGTGCCATTCGTGCCCGTGCCAAAATGGATACCGATTATAATAAAACGATTGCTGCAACCCGCATGAGTGAAGAGGCTAAAAATGATTGGGGTGCTTATTCTGCCGGAAATTTGATCGATCCGACTTTGTATAATATTCGTCGCGAACGTCGTTGCGAACTAATGGCTGAAGGCTTGCGTTTCATGGATCTGTGCCGCTGGCGTGCCATGGATCAGATGATCAAGACTCCATACCATATTGAAGGTTTCCGTCTGTGGGGCGGCATGAACGAATGGTATAAGAATGAAGACGGTTCTACTCGTTTGGTATATGGTTTGGATAATCCGAGTGCTAACGTGTCCGATCCGGCGTTGAGTGAATACCTTCGCCCTTACGAGATATCAGGACGCTCGGTTGCTAAAGACGGATACCGTTGGGCGATGGCACATTATTTGCAACCCATCTGTATCCAGCACCTGATGATTTCTGCCAATGGTGGCGATATCTCGGTATCTCCTATCTATCAGAATCCGGGTTGGCCTTCAAGTGCTAACCAGGGAGCTACGGAATAGTTGGGAGGTTTGGTTTATCTCCTTAGGTAAGTTGCAAGTGTTTCACTAGGGTGAAACAAAAATAAGTCCGGCAGCTTTCAGTAGTCAGTCGGTTAGTCTAATAAAAAAGAATAGCAATGATAAGAATATTAAGTTTGGTTCTACTTCTGGTGTCATATACTGGTATGAAGTCTCAGGAGATTGTACCCGGTGAAAGATGGCCGGATGATAAAAACATTCATGTAAATGCGCACGGCGGCGGTATGTTGTATGCCGACGGAACCTATTATTGGTTCGGCGAGTTTAAAAGCGATACGACCAGTGTGGCGCTGGATGGTGTAACCTGCTATTCTTCCCGCGACCTGGTTCACTGGAAGAATGAAGGGATTGCCATGCCTGTTATGCCGGAAGAGTCTTATAGTGATATTGAAAGAGGTTGTATATTGGAACGTCCGAAGGTCGTCTTTAATAAAAAGACTGATAAATATGTAATGTGGTTTCATCTGGAACTGAAAGGGAAAGGGTATGCTGCCGCTCGCGTCGGTGTGGCTGTGAGCGATCAGGTGACAGGTCCTTACCGTTTCGTCCATTCCTATCGTCCCTGTGCCGGATTCTGGCCGGAGAATATGCCGGAAGAATATCGTACTCAGAATGTCAAGGCTGATGATTTCTCCGAATGGTGGACACCCGAATGGAAAAAGGCAGTGGATGAAGGTCTGTTTGTCCGCCGCGACATGGAAGGCGGCCAGATGTCGCGCGACATGACCATCTATGTGGATGACGACGGAAAAGCCTATCATATTTACTCTTCGGAAGAGAACCTGACCTTGCAGATCGCCGAACTGACCGATGATTACCAGAGCCATACCGGACGATATGTCCGTATATTCCCCGGCGGCCATAACGAGGCTCCGGCCATCTTGAAGAAAGATGGAACCTACTTTATGATCACTTCCGGCTGCACGGGTTGGGATCCGAATGAAGCCCGTATGTTCTCCGCTTCTTCCATCTGGGGCCCGTGGACGCAACATCCAAACCCTTGCCGTGGAGACGATGCGGCCCTCACTTTCCATTCGCAGAGCACTTTTATCTTCCCCGTAGCCGGTAAAAAAGACGCTTTCATCTTTATGGCCGATCGCTGGACACCGAAGTATCCGTCCGATGCCCGTTACATCTGGCTTCCGATCCAGTTTGAGAACGGCTTGCCGGTGTTGAAGTGGATGGATAGATGGAACCTGGATTATTTTGCAGATTGAATAAGTTAGAACGTTTAAAAATCAAAGCTTTACTTTGTAGTGTTGCTTTTTTGTATATCTTTGTCGTTGTTGAGCGATAATTAAATAAGCAATATGTATTTTCTACGGAAACGGATAGTAGTGCTCTTACTATTGTTATTATCAGTATGTGCAAGAGGAGAGAATACTCCGACATTACCGATAACCGGTACGGTCGGAGTATTTCCTTTGGAAAGAAAGATCACAGGGCGGGTTGTAGATGCCGAAGGTAAACCATTACCGGGTACGAACGTTGTGGAGGAAGGTACGACGAACGGTGTCGTAACCGATGCGGAAGGAAACTACTCACTGTCTGTTGGGGGAGAAGAGTCTGTGTTGTCTTTTTCTTTCATCGGCTATAAAACAAGATCGATACCTGTTGGACAGCAACACTATATAGAGGTTGTGTTGGAAGAAGATATAATGTATCTGGAAAATGTCGTTGTAACCGCTTTAGGTATAAAGAGAAAAGAAGCTTCGTTAACTTATTCTGTCGATCAGGTAAAAGGAGAGGAACTGAACCGAGTGAAAGACCCGAACATGATCAATACCCTTGCCGGGAAAATCGCAGGTGTACAGATAAACAAGACCTCTTCGGGATTGGGAGGTTCATCGAAAGTCCTGATGCGTGGCATTCGTTCGGTGGCCGGTAATAATCAACCTCTATATGTAATAGACGGAGTCCCTATCCTGAATTCGACCAATGAACAGGCTTATACTGCCATCGGTGGTACTGCCGATGCCGGAAACCGTGATGGAGGAGACGGCATCTCCAATTTGAATCCCGAAGATGTAGAAAGTATCAGTATTTTAAAAGGCTCTCCGGCTGCTGCTTTATATGGTAGCCAGGCCGCTAATGGCGTTATTCTTATAACTACCAAAAAAGGGAATCCGGATGTCCGTAAGATTTCATTTTCTACCAGTCTGATGTTTGATAAAGCTTTTTGTTTGCCGGAGTTCCAGAATGAGTACGGGCCATCCGATGGTGTGGAAAGCTGGGGAGAAAAGTCGGATCTACCGGTATATGACAACGTGAATGATTTCTTTAAAACAGGCCTTACTTCCATCTCTTCCTTTTCTGTTAGTGCAGGTAATAAGAAATATCAGACCTATTTTTCGTATGCAAATACAACGGGGAAAGGAATTATCGAACATAACCATCTATCGAAACATAATATTTCATTCAGAGAAACCGCTTTTTTGTTTGATAATCGGTTGAAACTGGATGGTAGTGCTTCATTGTTCAGACAAGTTACAAAGAACCGGAATCCCAGTGGTGGTTTTTATATGAATTCGTTGGTAGGACTTTATCGTTTTCCCAGAGGGATGGATATTTCAGAATACAAAGATCGCTTTGAAGTCTGGAATTCTTCTCGGAATCTTTATGAGCAGAACTGGCATTCCGATACACAGGATTTCGAACAGAATCCTTATTGGGTTATTAATCGTATCCAGAGCAAAGATGTACGTACCCGTACGATCATGTCACTGAATGCAGAATTGACAGTTACAGATTGGTTAAAGGTTCAGGCACGTGGAAGCGTCGATTATTTGTCGGATAAGGTACGGCAGAAGTTTTATGCTTCTACGGCTCCGGCCTTGTCCGGAAAGAACGGAAGATATATTGAGGCCGATTATCAGGAAACTTTATTGTATGGAGATATTATAGTTTCTTTTGAAAAGAAATTTGGACGATTTTCCGTGAATGGAGTAGTGGGAGGCAGCATTAACGATAAGATGGTGAACTCTTTGCGTTATGACTCAAAGACAGCCTCCTTGAAATATGCCAATGTGTTTAATGTGGCGAATATTATTATGGATGGTTCGGCTTATATCGATCAGCAGATAGACGCTCACCGCCAACTGCAATCGGTATTTGCTACGGCTCAGGTAGGATACGGAGATATCTTTTTTGTAGATCTGACAGCCAGGAACGATTGGTCGAGTACATTGGCGTTTACTCCGAATGAGAAGAAAGGCTTTTTCTATCCTTCCGCCGGTGGAGCCTGGATGATGAGTAAGATGTTTCAGTTACCGGAGTTTATCTCTTTTGCTAAGTTGCGGGCTGTATGGAGCAAAGTCGGGAATGATATCCCCTTGTATATAACAAATCCCGTTTCGCATGTGGGAGCCGGTGGCGAGATAGAATATGCCGATGCCGCTCCGTTTGAGAATATGAAACCGGAAATGACCACATCTGTTGAATTGGGGACAGAGTGGCGTTTTCTACATGACCGGATCAGTTTTAGCGGTACTTATTATAAAACGAATACCCGTAACCAATTCTTTAAGCTTCCTGCTAAATCCGGAGATAAGTATGCTTATCGTTATGTCAATGCCGGAGATATTCAGAATACGGGCTGGGAGATCAGTATTTCTGCCTTACCCGTAGTCAATAAGGATTTTGAATGGAAATCGATATTGAACTATGCGACCAACAAAAATAAAGTGATCCGGTTGCATGAGGAGTTGCCTGTTTTTATTTATGGGCCGAGAGGTTTCTCATCCAGCTATGCAATGAAGTTGATGGAAGGCGGTTCGTTTGGAGATATTTACGGAAAGGCATTCCGCCGCGATAATAGCGGGCAGATCTTGTATGAAACAGAAGGTGATAAAAAAGGATTACCACAGGTGGATGGTGAAGGCGACCTGATTAAAGTAGGTAATGCGAATCCTGTTTTTACGATGAACTGGAGCAATACGTTTACTTATAAAAACCTGTCTCTTTCTTTTTTGATTGATAGTCGTTTCGGTGGTGATGTACTATCGCAGACACAGGCTGATATGGATATGTTTGGAGTTACCGAAGTTACAGGTAATGCCCGTAATGCCGGCTTTGTCTTGCTCGAAGGACATCGGATCGAGGATGTGAAAAGTTTTTATAAAAATGTAGTGGGAGGACGTACGGGAGTGACCGAGTATTATATGTATGATGCGACCAATATCCGTTTGCGCGAATGTTCGCTCGGATATACTTTACCTGAAAAATGGTTGAAAGCAACAAAAGCGATCAAACAAGTAAACTTGTCCTTTACAGCTCGCAATCTCTTTTTTATTTATAAGAAAGCCCCTTTCGATCCGGATCTGATCCTTTCTACCGGAAATGATAACCAGGGAATAGAAGTGTATGGTCTGCCGACGACCAGGAGCTTTGGATTCAATATAAAATGTGATATTTAATATCGGAGTATGCAGATGACACACCGTAAGATAGCAGTGTTGCTTTTTATCCTTTTTCCGCTTTTATTATCTTGTACCAAACATTTCCAGGATATAAATACGGACCAGTCCGGAATAACGGATGAAGATATGGCAGTCGACTTCAATAACCTGGGGATTCCGTTAGGTATCATTCAGCAGGGTATTTATTTCAATTATGATTTCGGTAAAGGGAAGAACTGGCCTTATCAGCTTATGCAGAACCTAAATGCAGATATGTTCAGTGGTTATATGCATGATTATAAACCCCATAACGGAGGAAGTAGCAATTCCGACTATAACCTGCAGGAAGGTTGGAACGGTACGAACTGGGGATATACATATGCCTATATCCTTCCGCAAATAGATAAACTGGAAGACTCTACGCAGATTAATTATCCCGGAGTTTATGCAATAACCAAGATATTAAAAGTGGAGATCATGCATCGGATATCCGACGTTTACGGACCGATTATATATACCATGTTTGGAAATGAAGAGGGTCTCTATTTAGCCGATACGCAGAAGGAGGCCTATTATGCCTTTTTTCAGGATCTGGATACCGCCTCTGATCTGATAAATGTCTTTCTTCAGACAAAAAAACAAATACCGGATATTTCTGCTTTCGATATATTACTGGATGGCAATTATACCTCCTGGCTGAAGTTTGCCAACTCGTTACGAATGCGTTTGGCAATACGTATAGCGATGGCAGATCCTGAAAAGGCACGTAGTGAGTTCCTGAAAGCGTTCAATGATCCTTATGGTGTTTTTGAAACGGCGAAAGACCGACTGGTTGTTTCAACGAAAAATGGATATCAAAATCCTTTGGGAGAAATTAACCGGGTATGGAATGAAGTATATATGAATGCCTCTATGGAATCTATTCTGAATGGATATGAAGATCCTCGGAGGGAGTTCTTTTTCGAGCCTTGTACTGGTGGTGTTAATGATTTTGAACCTCATAATATCTATAAAGGGATACGCCAGGGTACCTGTTTCTCTCATTTACTTTATGCTTCCCATTCGAAAATATATGTGGAGCAGTCAACTGAGCCTATATTGATGACTGCTGCCGAAGTTTGGTTCTTACGTGCTGAAGCCGCATTAAGGGGATGGACTACGGAAAGCGTTGAATATAATTATCGTCAGGGTGTTACTGCTTCGTTTGTCCAATGGGGGGCAAATGGCGTGGAAGATTATCTTCAATCCGATCGTATAGGAGCAGATTATGTGGATGCTTTCGATAGCTCCAATAATATCAAAGCCCGTTGTCTGGTTTCTCCTGAATGGCTCGAATCAGCTTCAAATGAAATAAAACTTGAAAAGATCATTACACAGAAATGGCTGGCTCTTTTTCCCGAAGGTTGTGAGGCCTGGGCTGAACAGAGGCGTACCGGTTACCCGAGGCTTTTCCCTGTCAAAATAAATAATAGTAAAGACGGTTGTATCGATACGGAGACTATGATCCGGCGTTTAAATTTCCCTGCTGATATCATTGACACGGATGTTGTACTGTATAATTCGTTGGTAACGGCTTTGGACGGACCGGATAATGCCGGAACAAGGTTATGGTGGGATAAGAGATATAACTTTTAAGATATTAATATGTGTTAAATATATAACACTTACCCCCAGATAAGAAAGTATTGTGTGTATCCTTTATAAACGGACTGGAAAACGGTCGTCTAATAAAGATATATATGCAAGACACAATCATCATATTACTCCTGCAGAAATACATAAAGAACCAATGTTCGGAGCAGGAATTGCACGCATTGCTTCACTGGTTGAAGTCGCCGGATAATCATGCTGAGCTTGATCTGGTGGTTAAGCCTTTGTGGGAGACCATCGATAAAAACATGTCCCGACCGGAAGGTGAAAAGGAAAAAGAATTGCATGAAGAGGTTTCTTTACTTTTATCTGGAGTAAAAAGAAAGGATAGGAAAATCTCTAACCCCATAGTTAGAGATAAAAACCGTTTAAACGGTTTTTATCGTATTGCTGCTATATTGATCCTGGCATTCAGTGTAACATTCGGATTAGTGAAAGTACTCGACCGTCCGTCTCCGCAGCTTACTTACACGGAAAAGGTTTCCAATAAAGGAGAAAAGAAAAATATAGTGTTGTCTGATGGCACAAAAATTATCCTTAACTCCGATACCAGGTTACGCATCCCTGCCGACTTCAATAAGGAAGAACGTGTTCTGGAAATGGAAGGAGAAGGCTTTTTTGATGTGGCTCCTAATCCGGATAAACCCTTCATCATAAAGAGTGGAGAAACCCGGGTCAGGGTGCTGGGAACTTCCTTCGATTTTAAATCATACAAAGAAGATGATTTTATAAAACTGACCGTATCGACCGGTAAGGTTCGTGTTAATGTAGACGATCAGGATCTTCAGTTGTCCGTATCTCCCAACGAACATCTTTCCGTCAATAAGATAGATGGTAATGTCAGTAAGGAAACCATTCAGGAAAACAACTATATCAAATGGATACAGGGTTCTTTGTACTTCAACAAAGAACCGATCCGGGAGGTAATAAAAACTATCAACCGCACATACAACCGCAAAGTGATCCTGCAATGTAAGAATCGCGATTATAAGATTACCGGGACACACGATAATAAAAGTATAGAAGCGGTTATCGAAGCCATTTGCTTTACTACCGGTCTCCACAGCCGTCAGGAAGGAGATAATATAATTATATATGATAAACTTTAAGTCGAACCTATTTAATGAGAATGCCTATGTAGAATATCAGGAAACAACGTATTAAAAAAAGCAGCAGTGCTGTCACACCGCTGCCTTCATTAATTTTCAGCAGAAACCTTTAAAACAGTATTGAGCCACTGGGTTGTAAGGATTTTCTGCCTGTCTTAACAAACATCATTCATTAAAACATTACAAATGTATGAATTATAATCTAATATTAAACAAGACTGTTATGCGAACTTCGTTAACCGTATGCGCTATTGCTTTATCTTCCCAGTTGCTTTGTGCGGAGGGCGTTTGGGGGCAGAGTCTTAAAGAAAACAATATCACTTATGTCGTGAAGCAAACTTCTGTGAGCGATGTATTTGAACAACTGAGTAAAATCACTGGTTTTAATTTCTTTTATGACGAATCAGTACTGAAAGACTTGAAAAATGTCAATGTACAGATTAAGAATGGTTCTATAGATGCTATTTTAAATGAATTATCACAACAAACCGGATTGTATTTTAAGAAGATAAATAATACGATTTCAGTGAGCCGGAGCCGTATTGTTTCTTTTGAACCACAGACAATTCAGCAAAATAAGAAACTCACAGGTATTATCCGTGATAATAACGGAGAACCTATTATCGGGGCAAATGTAGTTGTGAAGGGAACAACTAATGGTACCATAACGGGAGTGGACGGAGATTTTTCTCTGGATGTGCCGGGTACTGGAACATTACTTATATCCTATATCGGTTACTTAAGTAAAGAGATAGCGATCGGAACAGAAAGCAGGATTGATATCACTTTATCTGAGGATACACAAAAGCTGGACGAAATTGTAGTAGTGGGTTACGGTGTGGTTCGTAAAAGCGATTTGACTGGATCGGTTGGTACTGTGAAAGGAGCAGCAATTGAGAGCATGCCGGTATCTCGTATCGATCAAGCTTTGCAGGGACGTGTCAGTGGTATGCAAATAACATCAGCAAACGGTTCTCCTGGTGCTAGTACAACAATTCGCATTCGTGGTGGTAATTCTATTAATGCAGGTAATGAGCCTTTATATGTTATCGATGGTATTATTGGAGGAGGCGATTTAAGTACGATAAATCCGGCGGATATTGCTTCTATTGAAGTACTGAAAGATGCGTCATCTACAGCTATATATGGATCTCGTGGTGCAAACGGTGTAATTTTAATTACTACCAAGAGAGGAGATGGAGCAGAAGGGTTGAAGTTGACTTATAGTGGATATTATGGATTACAGACACCAGTTAAAAAGCTGGATCTTCTGAATGGGCAGGAAGCTGCAGTTTTTCAGAATGAATATGCTGAATATTATGGTCGTCCACATCCGTTTAAAGATCCTTCTCAAGTGAATAATACCAATTGGCAGGACCAGATGTTTCGTTCGTCTGCTCCGATCACCGACCATAATTTGAGTTTATCCAAGTCAATGAAGGATGGTAATTATTATTTGTCAATGAACTATTTCAACCAGGAAGGTATTATGTATGAGTCTGGTTTTGAGCGTTACCAAATACGCTTCAATGTCGATCAGAAAATAGGAAAAGCATTCCAGTTGGGAGCTACATTAACTGCTTCTATGACGAATCGGGATAATCCGTTTGTCGGTGGACACGATTTACTACCTACTGCACCGATATACAATGAAGATGGATCTTATTTCGATGTTAATCAAATCAGTGGTAATGTTTATAATAGTCCGGTTGCCCAGCGTGAATACATTCAGGATAAAACAAGAAAATTTAGAGGGTTGGGGAATGTCTATGCACAATTGACGCTCTTTAAGAATCTGGTATTAAAGTCTTCTTTCGGTTTCGATATAAGTCATAGCAAACAGAATCGGTATGAATCGGTAAATCTGCCAACTCGTGTTTTTAACAAAACTGGTGGTTACGCAAAGGTTCGTACTGAGTTTCCTATTACTTATCAGAATGAAAATACGATCAGTTACAATATTACATTAGGTGATCATTTTATTTCTGCATTAGGTGGTTTCACTTGGCAGAAGTATCAATACGAATTCTTGGAAGGTTCAGCAAGTGGTTTTAAAAATGATGTAAGTTTATATCATGCAATGGAAACCGGTGATCCCGTAACACGTGATATTCAGACAGGCGAAAAGGAATGGGGATTGGTCTCTTATCTGTTTAGAGCAAATTACACGTATAAGAGTAGATATATGTTGACTGTGTCTGGTCGTCAGGATGGTTCTTCCCGACTTTCGGAAGGTAATAAATGGGCCTTTTTCCCTTCTGTTGCATTCGCATGGAGAGCATCGGAAGAAGAGTTCATTAAATCTCTTAGTTTGTTTTCAAACCTGAAATTAAGAGCTTCTTACGGTACTTCCGGTAGCCAGGCTATCGATCCGTATTCAGTGATTGATAAATTGAAAAGTGGTTCTACTGTGATAGGCGGACAAGAAGTTATTTCGTTTGCCCCAGAAAGTTCTGCAAATAAGAATCTGGGTTGGGAGAAAACAAAACAAGTGGATGTAGGTTTGGATGCCGGTTTTTTGGAAGGGCGTTTAGGCTTGGAGATCGATTATTATTATAAAAAGACAACCGACTTGCTTCTTAAGAGGGAGTTACCATACCAAACAGGTTTTGAATCTATACTTGAAAATGTCGGTGCTGTAAGAAATCAGGGATTTGAGATTTCAGTGAATTCTGTTAATATCGATAAGAAGGACTTTAAATGGTCTACAAATCTCTCAATTTCAGCAAACAGAAATAAGATACTGGATCTTGGAGGAAAGGACTTCATTGAAAATGGAAGGGGATCTCGATTAATCGTCGGTGAACCGATGGGAACTTTCTTTGGTGTAAAGTATTTGGGAACATGGAAAGAGAATGAGATTGCCGAAGATTCCAAACATAAGCCAGGTGATCCTAAACTGGAGGATCTGAATGATGATGATATTATTAATATACATGATGGACAGATCATAGGAAATGCTGAACCTAAATTTTATGGAGGTTTTGGTAATGATTTTACTTTCAAACGTTTTACATTCGGTTTGTTCTTTGACTTCAGTTATGGCAATGATGTGTACGACTTATCGGGAAGAGGTATGGATACTGGATTTAATGGGAATGTTTATGGCAGAAACCGGGATCGTTGGAGCGAAAGTAACCCTAATGGATATTATCCTAAAGCTGGTAGTGCTTTTACCAATATCTTTGATACGTATGCTGGTGGAGAATTTAACGGCGGATGTAGTTTATATTTACACGATGGTTCTTATCTGCGTTTGAAGAATATAAATGTGCAATATGATATTCCATTGTCAAAGCAAAATGTGTTAAAGTCATTACAGGTCTATGGAACGGTTTCCAATGTGTTTACATTGACTAAATATTTCGGTTATTCACCGGATGTGAATGTGGGAGATTTGGAAACGGAAGCTACACGCCGGGGATTTGATCAAAATGCTTATCCTCAGAGTAGAACATTCCTGATTGGTTTAAAAGCACAGTTTTAATAATTTAATACGTATTTGAAATGAAACGAATAATAATAAATTTACTGGTACTGATGGTTTTATCATTCAACTCATGCAGTAATCTGTTGAATGAGGATCCGAAAGATTTTGTTTCACCACAAGGTTTCTTTAATACGGAAGATGAGGTAACATCTGCTTTATATGGCGTATATGGTTATTTACACGATATATATATAGGTGATTATGAAAAGATTTTCATTGCAGATATCGGTGTAGATAATATGATTACGAGACAAAGTCCGCGTGTAGATGTTTATCAATACTACCAAATGGATGCTCCGACAGTTGAATATTCTACTTTCTGGAAAAATCATTACGCGGCCATCGGTTCGGCCAATATGGTGATTGCCCGTACAGAAAAGTCTGCATTGAAAGAAGAGTTTAAAAATAATATTATAGCAGAAGCTCGTTTCCTGAGAGCATTTTTCTATAACAACCTGGTGTTAATGTGGGGGGATGTTCCAATGTGGTTGGATGAGTTGAATGTGGAAGAAGTCTCTACCGTTGCACGTACTCCGAAATCTGAAGTATTGAAACAAATTATTGCAGATCTGGAGTATGCTGCTATTACGTTACCTGGAAAAAGAGAGGTGAAAGATCAAGGCCGTGTAACATCCTGGAGTGCAAAATCTATAATGGCACGAGTTTGTTTATTGGATAACCAGTGGCAGAAGGCTTACGATTTATCGAAAGAAGTTATCCAATCGTCTCCTCATAAATTATTGAATGATTTTAATCAGATATTTGACTTCAAGAATAAGTTTAATGATGAATTGATATTTGTTATCCCCGGTTTGACAGATGTTAAAGGTAGTCAGATCCATTCTTTCACAAATCCTCGTGGACGTGATGAAAGTGGAAAAGTAGATGCTTTGTTCAAAGAAGGGAAAAAGGCTATTCGTCCAGACGGAGCTATTGTCTCTTCTTCAGGAGAGTTGTTTCAGGGATGGGGGATGTTTAATACGACAAAAAATCTTTTGGCAAGCTTTGAAGATGGTGATACCCGTAAGGATATAATGGATTGGAGTGGACTGACGATGACAGACGGAACAAGAATAACCTTTGATGGTGGTGACGGCGGCGGATCCGGGCATTATATGTTGAAGTGGATTGCTTTTGATGAAAAAGCTAATAATGGAAGTCGTGATATTCATCATATTCGTTTAGCAGAGCTTTATCTGATTCAGGCTGAGGCCGCAAATGAACTGAACAAACCGGCGGAAGCTATTGCATTATTAAATGTTTTACGTGAACGGGCATTTGGAGATAGTAGTCATAATTATGCCTCGTCTTTATCCAAAGAAGAGATAAAGAAGGCGATTGTCAACGAGAACAGATGGGAATTATGTGGTGAAGGTGTCCGTCGCTGGTACCTGATCCATTGGGGGTATGACTATCTTTATAATGCAGTTCAGGCTTTGAAAGATGAAAATCCCAGAGCTGCAACAAACATAAAACCGCATCATGTCTTATTTAAAGTTCCTGATGAAGAGTTTATAAAGAATCCTAATTTAGGAGTTAATAATCCGGGGTATTAAATATCTTCGGATAGATATGGCACACAGATTTGTTTTATAATGACTTCTATCTGTGTGCCATATTATTTCTCTCCAATCTAATATATAAAATTGTGAAAAATAGATTTAAACAATTGATTATAATAGCCTTACTTCCTTTATACGTATGTGGCGGTTTTGCTCAAGGAAGTCCGTTGGCTGTAAAACCTCCTTTGGGATGGAATAGTTTCGATAGCTATGGAGTCTATCTCCACGAAAAGGCTGCATTTGATAATTTGGAGGTATTGGCTGATAAATATCTGCCTTTCGGCTATGAATATTTTGTGATAGATAATGGTTGGTTCGGGGAATATAAACTGCGACCGGGAACAATTTATTCTATAGAACGACATGCTTCAGATGTAAATATTAATGAATTTGGATTGTTACAACCTTCTACCTGTTATTTTCCGAATGGCTTTCTTGAATTGATAAATAAATGTCATGCAAAAGGGTTGAAGTTTGGCCTTCATCTGATGCGAGGTATACCTCGGAAAGCGGTAGAGTTGAATTTACCTATTAAAGGAACGGATTATCATGCACGGGATATTGCAGACACAGTAAATATCTGTAACTGGTGTCATTATAATTATGGTGTGGATATGTCGAAACCCGGTGCACAGGCTTTTTATAACAGCTTAATTGACCAATTGGCTGCGTGGGGTGTCGATTTCATAAAGGTAGACGATATTGTTCCTTATCCGAAAGAGATAGAGGCTTTGGTTCATGCTGTTAAGCAGTGTGGCAGGGATATGGTAATCAGTTTGTCTCCAGGCGATCGTGCTCCGGTAGAATATATTGATGTTTATAAACAGGCCAATATGTTGCGTGTAACCGGTGATGTATGGGATACACAATCTGATATTGATAAATGTTTCACCGCATGGAAAAAATGGAGTGGTTATGAAATTCCCGGATTTTGGCTGGATATGGATATGATACCGTTTGGTAAACTTCAATTAATGTCTCCGGCTACATTAAACAAAGAAGATATAAGCAAAAGTGCTTTATATGCGGGGAAAGGATTTACCAGGGAAAGTGAGTTAAGTAAGGAGCAAATGAAAACATTTATCACGATGCGTGCCTTGTCTGCTTCTCCTTTGATGATAGGAGGTGATTTGTTGACAATGGATGAGTATTCTTATAGTTTATTGACAAATCCATCTGTTTTGGCATGTAATCAGAATGGAAAAATGGGAAAACTCATTTTTGAGAAAGATGGAGTGGAAATATGGAAGGTAAAGGATATTGAATCGAATAAAGGGTGGATAGGAATATTTAATAGAACCGATTTTGGAAAAGAGTATATGAAATTTGATATTAGTGTATTGACTCTTACAGAAAATGCTCGGTTGTATGATATATGGAATAATAAACAAGTTGTGATAGAAAATAAAGAGATAGAAATAACTATACCCGGACGGGGAGTTGTTTTCATTAGATATGATATTTGATTGATATGAAGAATTTGAAAATAAGAGTTTTATTTATCGGCCTTTTTTGTGTAGCAACAGTATGCAATGTAAAAGCAACTGATGTCTTACAGGATCTGCTAAAAAGGGTTCTTCCCGGATATGAAAACCAGTTTGTATTTAAAACGGAAGTATTACCGACAGAGGAAGATTATTTTGAATTAAGTTCTGTTGGACAGCAAATACAGATACAAGGGAATTCCCCTGTCAGTTTGGCTTCCGGTTTGAACTGGTATCTAAAGTATTACTGTAACAGTTCTTTTTCTTGGTGTGGTAATCAAACTCAAATACCGGAAAAACTACCAATTTTAAAGAAGAAGGTCAGAATGCAAACTCCCCTTCATACGGGATTTTATCTGAATTATTGTACTTTCAGCTACTCTATGGCTTTCTGGGGTTGGGAAGAATGGGAACGCGAAATAGACCGGATGGCAATGAATGGTATTACTACTCCAATGGCGATGGTGGGAGTTGAATGTGTGTGGCGTAATATGCTGAAAAGGTTCAATTATTCGGAGAAAGAGATAAAAGAGTTTATTCCGGGGCCGGCTTATCAGGGCTGGTTTCTGATGGGAAACCTGGAAGGGATGGGAGGCCCATTACCCGATAGCTGGTTCAACAGGCAGGAAGAGTTGCAGAAAAAGATTGTGGCACGGATGAAGGCATACGGAATGGAACCTGTTTTTCAGGCATTTTTTGGTATGGTTCCGGGAAATCTTTCTACTAAATATCCGGAAGCAGATATTATCGGACAAGGAAAATGGATTAATTTTGATCGTCCGCCGGTACTAAATCCAATTGATCCTTTATTTGAAGAAATGGCATCTGTGTGGTATGAAGAGTATGAAAAACTATATGGAACAGTCCATTATTATGCAGGTGATCTGTTTCACGAAGGAGGAAAAACAGAGAATATAGACGTGACGGAAGCTGCTGAATGTGTTCAGGAGGCTATGCAAAATGCTGTTCCCGGTAGTGTCTGGGTTATTCAGTCATGGGGTGGAAATCCGACAGAAGAGTTATTGGCTGGTTTATCGAAAAAGAATACGATTATAATAGATCTGTGTGCTGAATATTGGGATCGTTGGAGCGAACGGAATGCTTTTGGTGGATTTCCATGGGTATGGGCAAATATCACTAACTGGGGCGGTAATATCGGACTACATGGACGTTTGGATGCAATTGCTTCGGAACCAGTGCGAGCTCGTACTAATACCATGACATTTCCTTGGCTCAAAGGTGTCGGAAATGTTCCTGAAGGTATCGGTACAAACCCGGTAGTTTTCGATCTTGCTTGTGAAATGCGTTGGAGAGATTCAGTTCCGGATCTAACAAACTGGCTACGTGATTATGCTACTTACAGATATGGGAATCCTGATGAAGTGTTGAATAAAGCTTGGGATATATTCCATAAAACGGCTTACGGTACTTATAAAGGACATCGTCGTCCTTCAGAAAGTTATTTTTGTGCTCGTCCTTCTTTAAAAGTTCGTACAGTATCGGCTTGGGGGAGTGCACGAATCTATTACGAGGAAAGTGAGTTCGAAGAAGGTGTGAAATTATTTGCCAGTGTGAAGGACAAATATAAAGGACATGATGCTTATGAATACGATCTGGTGGATTTTACCAGGCAACTCGTTGCTAATAAAGGACGCATTCTGTATCATCAGATAATTCGGTGTTATAAAAATAAGGATGCGGATTCGGTGACTTATTATTCACGAAAGTTTCTGGATCTGATTCTGTTGCAGGATCAGTTACTGTCTTGCCGATCTGAATTGTCTGTTTCAAGCTGGATTAATCAGGCTAGAAATTGCATGACAGATCCAGCCGATAAAGACTTATTCGAATATAATGCGCGTGCATTGATTACAACTTGGTCTGATGAAAAGAGTCAGTTGATCGATTATGCACATCGTGAGTGGAGTGGGGTACTGAAAGAATATTATTATCCCCGTTGGGAAATGTTTTTCGACTGGTTGATACAGACTGTTCATGGAAAGCAGGTTCCGGAACCGGATTATTATTCCCTGGAGGAAGCATGGACTAAATCGCATGTTATTCCTGCTTCTTCAAAGCCGGACTTATATAAGTTGGTGGAAGATTGTATAAACTTTAATTAGACGTAAATATGAAAGATTTTGTATTAATAAAGAATACTGGTTTGTCTGTTTTGGGTATAATGACCTTATTCTCTTGTCAGACCAAACCGGAAACAAAACAGAAACAGCCGAATATTATATATATTTTAGCCGATGACCTGGGATATGCTGAACTTGGATGTTATGGTCAGAAGCAAATTGAAACTCCTAATATCGATAAACTAGCCGAAAATGGGATGCGTTTTACACAGCATTATTCAGGGACAGCTGTATCTGCTCCTTCACGTTGTGTATTACTAACCGGAAAACATACAGGGCATTCTTATATCCGTGGGAATGATGAGATGCCGGAAAGAGGGGATGTATGGAGTCATGAGGCTATGTTGGCTGACTCTACATTAGAGGGACAACGCCCACTACTTGCAGGAACGCAAACACTGGCCTCTATGATGAAGTCCGCTGGATATACCACTGCCTGCATTGGAAAATGGGGATTGGGTTATCCCGGGTCTGAAAGTACTCCGAATAAAGTCGGGTTCGATTTTTTCTATGGATATAATTGCCAACGTCAGGCACATACCTATTTTCCGCCGTTTTTGTACAGAAATGAAAACCGGGAGTATTTATCAAATGTTTTATTGGAACCTGGTACAAAACTGAGTACAGGAGTTGATATAATGGCTTTAGAAAGTTATACAAAATATAGTCAGAAAGAATATGCACCGGATTTGATGTTCAAAGAAATTACTTCATTTATCAATGAAAATAAGGATGTTCCTTTCTTTATGATGTGGACAACTCCTCTACCTCATGTTCCGCTTCAAGCTCCTGAACGCTGGGTGAAACATTATGTGGATAAATTTGGTGATGAAGTTCCTTATACGGGGGATAAAGGATATTTCCCGTGCAGATATCCTCATGCAACTTATGCTGCAATGATCAGTTACTGGGATGATCAGATCGGAGCGCTTATACAACAATTGAAGGATCTGGGGATTTATGAAAATACGTTGGTGATCTTTACCAGTGATAATGGACCGACATTTAACGGAGGTACAGATTCTCGCTGGTTTGATAGTGCAAGACCTTTTAACTCGGATCAGGGTTGGGGGAAGGCTTCTCTTCATGAAGGAGGTATTCGTGTGCCGATGATTGCTGCTTGGCCGGGGCAGATAAAACCAGGAACAGTGACCAATCATGTTTCTGCCTTCTGGGATGTGATGCCCACTTTGGCGGATATTGCAGGAGTGGCTGTTAATCAGGTAGATGGAATCAGTTTCCTTCCTGTGTTGCAAGGGAGAGTGCAGCCGGAACATGAATACTTATATTGGGAGTATCCAGAAGGGAGTGGCTCGAAAGCTATTCGAGTAGGAGATTGGAAGGGATATATTCCTGACATAAAGAAGGGAAATACTCGAATGAGTTTGTATAACCTGAAAGATGACCCTACTGAACAGTATGATATAGCCACTGAACATCCCGATATTGTTAAGCAATTGGAACAAATGATGTCGGAGGCTCATATAGATCCGGTAGTAAAAAGCTTTGAAATGTAACCTGAACATAAAAAGGAGAGGAATAACAATCGGTATCAAACAGATTTTGTTCCTTTTCTTATATAACAATATATAGCAATAAGCTTAAAGAAATATCTGTATACTTGCTGAAATGATTTTTAATGAAACGCAGAGATTCGGATATATGCTCCTGAACGGTGTTAACCGATATTCCTAATTGGGCGGCAATTTCTTTGTGAGTCATATTATCTTCCCGGCTCATGTTAAATATCTTTTTCCTTTGAGGAGGCAATGCCTCTATTGCTTCTTTCAGTATTTTCTGATATTCTGTATAGATTAGCTCGGACTCGATGATATCTTCTTCTACGGGGTTTCTTTGTGCAAGTATAGACTTTACTTTGATGTCAATATCTATATCCCGAAAATAATTCAATATTCGGTTACGAGCCATTGTGTAAAGGAAAGAAGAGAAGGATAAATCTGGATTAATAAAGTTTCGGGACTCCCAGATACGGATAAAGATTTCCTGAACAATATCATTCGCCTCCTCTTTTGACTTGAGCAGATTAAGACAGAAGTAATACAACTTGTCTTTATAGCGGATATATAATTCGCTAAAAGCAGTTTCATCATCCCGTATAAGAAGGTTAACTAATTCAGTATCCGTATTTTCTCTGATCCCCATGTCTCCTCTCTGTAAGTAGTATGCAATATTACTACATTTTTCAGAATAAAAGAAATTCCCGAAAAGAATTACCGACAACGGTATTCCTTCCGGGAATTTACATATATGTTTTATCAATTAAAACAACTTGCTCGGATATTCACCTGCATCTACCAATGCCTGGATCTTATCGACTACACCCTGACGGTCGGCGGCATAAGTTACACCGAACCATTTGGAAGTAGTGTCCCATACTTTAACACGGGCTGTACCGTTTGTGATCAGCTCGTTAACCATCAGCGGAATGAAATATTCGCTTTTCAGGTTACTCATATTCTTTTTCAGGAAGTCTTTGAAGAATTCTTCTGAATAGGCAAAGTAATCGGGAGTGAATCCCCACATATTCATGGATACCGGAGTGTTCTCTTCCAGAACTACTTTCTTGCCGTTTTCGTCGATAAACTGGATATCACCGTCGATACGTTCGATAGCTGTACGTTCTACAACGCCTGTCAGGTAACCTTCTGCATTTGTTTCGCAAACGCCACGGGCTACTGAACCACTTTCGCTCAATGTATTACCAACACGATACCCTACCATGCAGTAGTCATTTTTCTTACCGTACATTTCTGTCAGCGCTTTACCTAATACGGCGAAGCTGTCGCGTCCATAGAAGTCGTCGGCGTTGATAACGGCAAACGGTTCTTTGATAACATCTTTACCCATCAGGACAGCGTGATTGGTTCCCCAAGGTTTTTCGCGGCCTTCCGGGCAAGTGAAGCCTTCCGGCAGGTTATTCAGGTCCTGGAATACAACTTCAACAGGAATATGATTTTCGTATTTGGAAATGATCTTTTCGCGGAAATCTTTTTCAAATGATTCACGGATAACAAAAACTAATTTTCCAAATCCACCGCGGATAGCGTCGAAAATAGAGTAGTCCATGATTGTTTCACCATTAGGGCCCAGACCGTCAAGCTGTTTCAAGCCCCCGTAGCGGCTACCCATTCCGGCAGCTAATACAAATAATGTAGGTTTCATAATTCTTTTATTTTAGATAATGTATTTTTCATTCTGTCCGGCAAAGGTAGAAAACTATTGACAAATGACAATTCACATTTGGAATTAATTTCATCTTATCTGGCAGAAACAGAATCTCGATTATTTCACTTCCAGCACCACAATCGATTTGGCTGGCATACTGATCTTCAGCTGGCCTTTTTCCACTTTAGCACCGTTGAAAGCTATCGGTTTTACGAAACCGGGTTTTTCAAAAGTGTTATGGTCGTTGATAGAAGGTGAGGTGAGGATACGGCCGTTCACACCGGTTATTTTTTGTCCTTGCAGGTCGAGGGTGATGTTTTGTGCTTCGTCTACATCTACATTTGCCAGGGTGATATGGATCGCTCCGTTTTTATCCTTTGAGGCGGATGCACTCAGCATCGGAACTTCCCGGTTGTCACGTACCAGGACCTTGTCGCAGATAAGATCCATCGGAAGGAATGTGGCATCCTGATGCACTTTATACATTTCGAAGACATGGTACGTCGGAGTCAGCATCATTTTCGGACCGTTGGTCAGGATCATGGACTGAAGTACATTTACGATCTGGGCAATATTGGTCATTTTCAGACGGTCGGTGTATTTGTGGAATACATTCAGGGAGAGGGCGGCAACGAAAGCATCCCTCATGGTGTTTTGCTGGTAAAGGTGACCATTGATAGTTCCCGGTTCTTCGTCCCACCAGGTGCCCCATTCGTCGAGCATCAGGGCTACGTTCTTTTTGGGATCGTATTTGTCCATGATGGTGATGTGTTTTTTGATAACATCTTCTATTTCGAGGCATTTGCCCATCGTCCAGTAATAATCATCTTTGTTGAAGTCGGTAGCCGATCCTTTGCTACCGCTCCATCCGGTCACAGTGTAATAGTGCAGGGAAAGTCCATCCATGCGACCACCTACGTTTTTCATCAGCGTTTCTGTCCAGTTGTAATCGTAATCGCTGGCACCGCTGGCGATCTTGAACAGGCGGTTGCCATCGTAATTACGGCAATAAGTGGAGTAGCGGCGATACAGGTCTGCATAATATTCGGGACGCATACTACCTCCGCAACCCCAGCTCTCGTTGCCGACACCGATGAATTTCACGTTCCAGGCTTTGTCGCGACCGTTCTGGCGGCGCAGGCGGGCCATCGGGCTGTCGCCTTCCGAGGTCATATATTCGATCCATTTAGCCATTTCCTCGACAGTTCCGCTTCCTACATTGGCGCTGACATAAGGTTCGCAGCCCAGTAGTTCACAGAGGTTCAGGAATTCGTGGGTACCGAAACTGTTGTCTTCGATTGTTCCTCCCCAGTTGTTGTTCACCATCTTTGGGCGGTTTTCTTTAGGACCGATGCCGTCCATCCAGTGATATTCGTCGGCAAAACAACCACCCGGCCAGCGCAAGTTGGGAATATGTAATTCTTTTAATGCCTGTAATACGTCGTTGCGGTAACCTTCTGTGTTGGGAATGTCGGATTCGGGACCTACCCAAAGGCCACCATAGATACAGGTTCCGAGGTGTTCGGCAAACTGGCCGTAGATATGTTTGCTGATCTGTTGTGTTCCCTGCTGGGGATATACACGGATGCTCGCATCTTTCTGGGCGAACAGGGGGAGTGCCAGAAAGGCAAGGGCACTGATAAATAACTTTTTCATCATGATATATATTTGTCGGTTAATTTTCAGAGACTAATTTGTATAGGACGGACGCGTGCGGAGGAAGGTCACAGCTTACTTTGTCACCTTTCTGTTCGACCGATTTGTTGTTCCACATATCCGTGATCAGGCAGTTATTGTTCAAACCCAGGTCTTTCAGCGGAATGTCGATAACGGCATTCCCTTTATCGTTCAGGTTGAACAGGGCGAGGTATATATCCCCCGTATTTTTATTTCTGGAAGTGATACCTACTTTTCCGTCCTGCTGGAACAGTTGGCGTACTTCCGTGCTTTCCTTGTGCATTTTGAGGACTTCCTCGTTTGTCAGCAGGGAAAGGGTAAATTCGTCGTTGCTGGGCAGGTCGCCGCCGAACATCAACGGGGAACGGAAGATGCAGAACAGGTTCATTAATGTATATTGTTCGTCGCGGGTCAGGCGGGTCATGCGGTCTTCACCCCGTTCTCCGCGGATAGAGATACGTCCGAGCGGGATCATATCGCAGTCAGGCCAGGTGCCCGGGGCAATATAAGGATACCATTTCCGGGCTACATCGAACAGGTGGGTGATATGAGGCCAGGTATCCCAAACATCGTCTACCATACGCCACATATTCGCATGATTGCGTACGTGGTCTGCGTTGGCAATCGGAGTTTCGCCAGGGGAAGTACTCAATACGATCGGCCGTCCGCAATGGTCGATGGCGTTTCGTATCAACTCGATCTCGCCGAGGTGGTAGGGGCGCGACAGATCATCTATCTTGATAAAGTCCACTCCCCAGGAAGCATAAAGTTCGAAGATGGAATTATAATACTCCTGTGCACCCGGCTTATCGGCAACGACCGTGTAGTTATCTCTCAGCCATTCGCATTGCAGTTCGGGTGAATAAATCTGGTCGGCAGTGATCTCCCCGGCACCTTTTACCGGCAGTTTCTTTTCGACCGCTTCTTTCGGGATACCACGCATAATATGGATGCCGAATTTCAGTCCTTTATTATGTACATAATCAGCCAATTCCTTGAACCCTTTGCCGTCTTTGGCCGACGGGAAGCGGTTTATGGCCGGCTGGTAACGTCCGTATTCATCCAATACATACCGGGGATCGGTTTGATTGTAACCGCCTGCCTTGTCGTTTTCCACGAACCAGCGGATATCTACTACTATATATTCCCAGCCGTATTCTTTCAGCTTGTCGGCCATATAGTCGGCATTCGCCTTCACTTCGTGTTCTTCCACTGTCGGGCCATAACAATCCCAACTGTTCCAACCCATAGGAGGGGTTTGTGCCCATTCTTTAAATTCGCCGGCTTTGAACGGCTCGGGCTGGCTTGTTTCTTTTTTCTGTGCGCAAGAGCTACATAGAACGGTCGCTGCAACCCATAATAATAACTGTTTTTTCATGATATACTGTTGTGATTTTTTATTATGTGTCAAAAATACGTTATATTTTTTGTTTCGCAGTACCACAAATTCGTCAAAAAGGGGGTATTTTGAGCCAAAACCCTACGAATTATTGTTTTTTATACAAATATTCCTTGAAACCGACAAAAAAAAGGCCGGCTCAAAGATTTCTGTTATGAAACAGTGATGAGTCGGCCTCTTATTATTTTATTCGATCACCGGGCGATCGTCGGGATCGGGTTCCGGTGTCGGATCGGGTTTGGGAGTCGGATCGACGGGGATATCGGGTTTCGTTCCGGCTTTGCGGCGTGAGAGGGTTTCGGAGAACTGCACGATCAGTGCGTTGATATTGTCGATCAGGCCGGCCAGCTTCGTTGCCTGTGCGGTATCGTGGGTAATCGTTTCGTTCACCAGCCAGAGGGCATTGACGGCCTTTATGGTTGCGCGATAGGCGTCGTCCACCTGCGTGCGTATAGTTTTCAGACTGTCGTTGCTGACGCGTCCGAGTTTGACATCGGAACGGTTCACATACAGTTCGTTGAACTCGTTGTTCGCCTGTTTCAATAGGGGAAGCACGTCGGTGAGGCCCAGGGCGGTAATATATGCCTGGTTGGCTTCACTTTCCAGCACCTGGAGGCAGTTGGTCACTTGCGCCGTGTTTTCGGCAGCCGGTTTCGAGGCTGCATCTTTGTAAGGTCTCATCTGGAACTCGATCTTCTGTGCTGCGGTCTTTTTTTCCGTCACCGGGCTGTAGAGCATGGCGGCAACCGTTTGTTTGACGTAGATGAAAAGATCGTCGCGTTCGCGGTCTTTTTCGTTCATGGCCTGTGTTTCTTCGTAAGCGCGGGTCTGTAGATAGAGGTCGTCTTCGCGTTTAAAAAGGTCGGCATAGGTTTTCTGAAGGCTTTCGATCTTCAACTCGGTGGCCAGGGCGGGGGTGGCGAAGGTGAGGACGTTGGCGTGAAACTGGAAATGCTCGGCGTTGCGGGCTCTTGATAAACTGGGAACTTCTACAATTTCCTTCATGTCTTTAGATTTAATTAATAAATAATGTCTCTTGTTTTGGTGCAATCTTGTTTTTCATTCAAAAAATACCAGTGTTTTTGTACAATCTTATTTTTTCGTTCAAAAAATGAAATTGTTTCGGTGCAATCTTGTTTTTTCATTCAAAAAATGAGATTGTCTTGCTGCACTTTCATTTTTTCAGTCCAAAAATCAAATTGTTTTGATACAATCTTATTTTTTTTATAAAATGGGGTGATTGCATGTATACAACGCTATAAATATAATCTTTTAAAAGAACCCGACCTAATTCCTCGGCCTGAATTTCAAAAAATAAACTGTCCTATCCTCTCGAACCGGGCAGTTTTCAACAAATTAATATGCCCCACTTAAAGCATATGAAATTTGATGTACCTATCATCGATCTCTATTTCCCCTTTCAAAAATTAGTAGGAGATGTGTTTCTGGGTTCTAAAATCATGCTTATACTTTGGTTTTACAAAGGTCGGTGATTCTTTATTCTCTGAAAAATCCATTCGCGCATAAAATATGCGGTGCATTGCATATTTTATGTAGTTTTCTTTCTGTCCTAGACAGATACTTAATTGTTTGTCCTTATATTTGTCTTCAATAAAATAAATAAGGTATGGAAAAAGATGCAGAACTGAAAAGAACCAAAAATGTAAACGAGGGTGCGAATGTCCGGAAATTACGCCAGATATTAGGTATCAAGCAGAGTGCTTTTGCTGAAAAGCTGGGAATAGACCAATCGGCCGTTTCCCGTCTGGAAAGTCGCCGGGTGATCGAAGAAGATATGCTGCTGAAAATAGCTAATATATTTAATGTATCTCCCAAAATCATTCAGGAGCTGGAAGAGAACCCGCTGTCGGTGGTGGTTGAGAATAATACGTTTGAAAGTGGAAGTTATAATTATGGAGGAACTATTAATGATGAAAATCACCAACATATTATCCATCCTCTTGAAAAAATTGTAGAATTAAACAAACAAACCAGCGACCTTTACGAGCGTATGCTTGCCCTCGAAAAAGAAAAATCAGCCTTGCTGGAACAGTTGTTGAAGGAGAAGCAAGGATAATATAGAATGTGAACCAAAATAACAGGCCTCGTAGGGGCGGGTTCCAAACCCGCCCAATATCAACAGGATGTAATCGTCACAACGGGCAGGTTTGGAACCTGCCCCTACGAAGCTGGTTATATTGGTTCATATCTGCCAATAACTGAAACAAAATCAGCCAGATTGTTATAGATTAAAAACAATCTGGCTGATTTAATTAATGGGCAATAATAAATTACAATTAATACCCTGTTTTAATACCTGAATGGCGTCATCCTCGTATACGCCTTGTAATCTTTAATCATTCCCGGGTATCCTTCTTCGGCACGGGGCAGGTAGCGGAAGCCGGAAACTGTAACCGTTTCGCGTAAATCGATCACCACCTGATGCGGGTATTTGGCCCCTCTGGCCGTACTCCAATAAGTTGACTCCTGCAAATCATAGATTTTATCGGCAGTGAAGTTTCCGCCGGATGTTTCTTCGCTATCGGCATAACCGATCTGCCAGTGCTGGCGTCCGAGCGGATTGCCGTTTTCGTCGAGCAGATAAAATTCTGCGATAGCTGCATTGTTTCCACCGTCCTGTGCGTTCAACGCTTCCAGGCAGAAATGACGGGCCTCGACAGGTGCATCGAACCTGACTTCCTGCCAGCCGTTACCGGCCTTTAACGAACCTTGTCCGACAGGGTTCTCATTTTTCAAATCCAGATTCTGGCCTTCTTTGCGGTTGGTGAGCGGTGCTTCGGCACGCAACATATCCAGAATCGGTTGGTTAACTCCTTTGATCGTTGCCTTTTCAGGGCCTTTCAGGTCGAGAACGATGATTTCGTTTTCACCTTTCTTCAACCAGCAACCGGGCATGAACAGCGTTTGCTGAGGGCCGATCTCCCAGAAACGTCCCATGGCCCTGCCGTTTACCCAAACCATACCTTTTCCCCAGGTTTGCATATCCAGGAATACATCACCGGGAGTTTCGAGGTTGAAGGTTGCACGGTAATAAGCCGGACCTTCCGTTTTTTTACCGGTTGCGAATTTTTTGTCTTTTACGAAAGAATAGTCGACCGGTAGATTGTATACCTGCCAGTCTTTCAGTTCGTCGGTAGACGATTCGGTGATAAGAGCCACTTTTTCGGTGATCCCTTTCCGGTCGTGGATGGCTTTGTCGAAGTTGACACGTCCCATCGCTTCGATCAGGATATCCAGTTGTGAACCGGCTGCTACAGCGGGTAACTTGATCGTATTTTCTCCGCGGCGGCGATCCAGGCGGCCTATCAGTTTACCGTCGACGAAAACCTGTGCCCAGTCGTGTACTTCGTCGATCAGCAGTGTTGTACCTGCTTTTACTGCCGGAAGAGTGGTTCGGTACAGGATACTTCCCCATCCCTGGTCGAACTGTTCCATCGTTTTTATATCGTGGCTGGTCTTCGGTTCCGGCAGATTGTCGAACAATAAAGCTGTTTCATTTAATTCGAATTCGGGGATTTCAATGACAGGGAATGCTTCCGGCACTTCCGGCATCACTTCGCCCGGTGCCATATAACCGGCCATGAATTCACGCAGTTTGTAATACTTCGGAGTCGTCCATCCGGCTTCACTGATAGGTGCGTCATAATCGTATGAGCTGCACATCGCCGAATAAGCCGGGCTGTTAGCGCCGCCCCAGTGTCCGAAGGTGGTACCTCCGTGAGTCATATAAAGAGAGAAAGAAATGTTACGGTCGAGCATGTCTTTCAGGCCGGCGATCATTGTCTCCGCATCCCTTGTCTCATGCTTGCGTCCCCAATGGTCGAACCATCCGCTCCAGAATTCGCTACACATCAGCGGGGTGTTCGGACGAGCCTCTTTCAGCTTTTTGAACTGTTCGTCTATATTGGCTCCGGTTCCGAAGTTGATAGTCCATACCAGGTCGTCGAGCGCATTGTTGAGGAAGTTAGAGCTCCAGTCGCACTGGAACAGCGGAACATCTGTAAATCCGGCTTCCCGCAGGATGTCCCGGTTCCTGGCTATATATTCTTTATCCGTAGCATACGAACCATATTCATTCTCCACCTGTACCATAATAATATTACCGCCGCGGGTAATTTGCAGGTCTGCCACTTGTTTTCCGATCTCATTCATATAGATACGGGTACGTTCCATGAAATAAGGATCGTTCGTGCGGAGTTGGATATCTTCTTTTTTCAACAGCCACCAGGGGAGTCCACCCATTTCCCACTCGGAGCAAACGTATGGGCCGGGACGTAGCATGATATACATATCGTATTTCTGTGCCAGCCGGCAGAATGCGGCAATGTCGTTTTGTCCGGTGAAATCGAATTCTCCCGGTTTCTGTTCATGAATATTCCAGAATGCATAGATGCAGATGGTATTCATGCCAAGGGCTTTACACATTTGGATACGATGTTCCCAATATTCCACGGGGATACGTGTGTAATGGATTTCGGCAGCTTTTATAACGAAAGGCTTGCCGTTTAACAGAAATGTTTTGTCACCTATCTCAAAGGTTCCTCCATTTCCGGATTCGTTCTTACAACCTGTCAATACGCAAATCAACAGGGCCATCAGAATTGTTACGGTCTTCATTGAGTAATTCATGATAAAAATTAAGTTTATAACTGTTTTCTGACGGTAAAAGTACATAATTTGCTACTGTGGTCAGGTATAATAATCGGTCATATTAGGATAAAAATGGTTCTATTTAGCTGATTTTGTATACCTTTGCGGCATAATTCAAGAAAACGTTGAACAAAAATGAGAAAGTTAATGGTAATTCCGTTGGTTGCTGCCGGTATGGTTGCAATGTCGGGATGCAGTAAATCACCTGTGAAGGAAACTGCAAAAGTAGACGCCATCGATCTGGCTAATCTGGACACAACAGTGGCGCCCGGAACTGATTTTTATCAGTATGCCTGTGGTGGCTGGATAGAAAAAAATCCTCTGAAACCGGAGTATTCACGTTTTGGCACATTCGACCAACTGCGTGACAACAATCAGGAACAACTTCGTTCGCTTATCGATGAACTGGGAAGCACTCCCCAGGAGGCTGGAAGCGTGGCTCAAAAGATCGGATCCTTGTATGAAATGGGATTGGATAGTGTGAAGCTGAATAAGGAAGGAATGGCTCCTATAAAAGACCAACTGGATGCGATCCAACGACTGGGAACGAAAGCGGATGTAGCCAAAATGGTCGCTATCTTGCATAAAGAAGGAATGTCGCCGTTCTTTGCCCTTTTTGTAGATGCCGACGAAAAGAACAGTTCGATGAATATCGTACAATTGTATCAGGCCGGTATCGGTATGGGCGACCGCGATTATTATCTGCTGGACGATGAAGCGACAATGAAAATGCGTGATGCTTACAAGCAATATATCAATCAACTGTTTACGTTGACCGGAGCATCCCCCGAACAGGCAGATGCAGCTGTAAATGCAGTAATGAAGGTTGAAACGGGTATCGCTGAAATATCTTTCAGCCGTGAAGACCTGCGTGACAGTCAGAAAAATTACAACAAGATCAAGCTGAGTGAGTTCAAAGCCAAAAACAACCCGATCGACTGGGATGTCTATTTTGAAAGCATGGGCTTGATGGAAATCGAATACCTGGATGCCAAACAACTTCCGTTCTATGACGCATTGGGAGAGTTTTTGAAAAATGTTTCTATCGACGAACAGAAATACTACCTGGCATTTAACCTGCTCGATGCCGCTGCTCCTTACCTGAGTGACGACTTCGTGACAACACAATTTGACTTCTACGGAAAGACAATGTCCGGAAAACAGGAACAACAGCCTCGCTGGAAACGTTCCCTGTCTACTGTGAACGGAGCCTTGGGAGAAGCTGTCGGCCAGATGTATGTGGCTAAATATTTCCCGGCTTCTTCGAAGGAAAAGATGCTGACACTGGTTGGTAATTTGCAGAAAGCGTTATCCGAACGCATCGCCGGCCTTGAATGGATGAGCGATGCAACGAAGGCAAAGGCGCAGGAAAAACTCTCTGCCTTTATCGTAAAGATAGGTTATCCCGATAAATGGCGCGATTACAGTGCATTGGAAATCAAAGACGACTCTTACTGGGCAAACGTATGCCGCTCGAATATCTTCGAAATGGATTATATGCTGGCACAGGCCGGAAAACCGGTCGACCGGTCTCGTTGGGGAATGACTCCGCAGACTGTGAATGCTTATTATAACCCTACGACGAACGAGATCTGTTTCCCTGCTGCCATCCTGCAACCTCCTTTCTTCAACCCGGAAGCCGATGATGCCGTAAACTATGGTGCTATCGGTGTCGTGATCGGTCATGAAATGACTCACGGTTTCGACGACCAGGGACGTAACTACGATAAAGACGGTAACCTGAGTGACTGGTGGACTCCGGAAGATGCTGCTCTTTTCACTGAACGTGCCGACCGCTTGGTTCAGCAGTACGACGATATCATCGTTGTAGACAGCGTACATGCTAACGGACGTTATACATTGGGTGAAAACATTGCCGACCAGGGTGGTTTGTTGGTATCTCACCTGGCTTATCTGAACTCACTGAATGGCAAAACACCGGCTCCGATCGATGGTTTCACCAACGAGCAACGTTTCTATCTCGGATATGCAACCCTTTGGGGACAGAATATCCGTCCGGAAGAAATCCTGCGCCTGACAAAGATCGACCCGCATTCATTGGGTAAATGGCGTGTCAATGCCGCCCTCCGCAACGTCGATACATTCTATACCGCTTTCGATATCAAAGAAGGCGATCCGATGTATATGCTGCCTGCCGACCGGGTGGTTATCTGGTAAGCTATACATTAAATTATATACTATAAAAGGAATCAGTGTCCAACTACTGGTTCCTTTTATAGTATATAATCGTATATCCCATCCGCTAGTATCTTTCTCTTTTTAGTAGAACATTTCGTCCTTCTTGCTTTTTATATTTAGGATCAAGTTATGATATTTACGCCTTACTAAATAGAAAGAAGAAATGAAGATCAAAAAATTTCACGAAAAAGGAGAGGTATCCTTACTGAGCTGTTTCCAACAGCAGGTCAAC
>NZ_CAJJWO010000025.1 GCF_905196875.1 uncultured Parabacteroides sp.
TGATCAGTTCCACCATGAACATCACGGAAATATCCGAAGCCGTCGGTTTCGAATATCCCCGTCATTTTAGTACCATGTTTAAACAGATCAAAGGAATGCCGCCATCCCAATACAGGCAGGATGCGAAGAAAGACAATGAGTAAATAAAAAGCGGAGAAGCTTCATTTGAAACTCTCCGCTTATATTATGAATCAGCAACTTCTTTTAAAACGCGTACCCGAAACCTACATTCAGATAAATCGGATACATGGCGAAAGTGATCGTATCGAAGTCTTTCTTAAAGATATCATTCAACCCCCAGGTCAGATCGGCATACACATTCAGGTGTTTGAAAGCTTTCCATTCACCACCGAGCTGCATACCCCACTGGAAGCGGCGCAGGTCTTTCGAGAAATCGTAAGGAGCACTTTTACCCTCCTCAAAGTTTACTTTGTTGCCAGTCGGATCATTCTCACGCAGGTAACCATCATACACGCTTCCGGTGAAGTCACCTTCCAGGCGGTAAGATACGTACGGACCGAGGTTCAGTTTCCAACGGGGAGAGACACGCCAGGCAGCCAATACAGGAACAGTCAGGTAGGAATTGTTGACTTTGGTCTTTACCTGTCCCGTCCAATAGCCTTTCATCAGCTCGCCGCCATCACCGATAATCTCCATCTTATAATTCTTCACACGTGCATCCGTTTTCATCCCCTTCGTTTCAAGACGCAAGGCAACCATAACACCCCAGGTACGGGCAGGGTCGAGCCATTTCGTTACATTCCCTTCGATAGCAACCTGCAAAGTCGGGTTATAACTGTCGATAGAGCGTATCTCTTCAGGCAACGGAATAGGAGCTGTACCACCGATACTCAAACCGGCTTTTACTTCATACTCCAGACCGATCAACGATGACTTGATGATCCCCTGATTCCGGTCTTTCTGAGCCGAAAGAGTGACAGACACTAATAATAACAGACTCAGAATACTTATAAATCGATTGTTTCTCATATTTCTATCAGGTTTATTCTTCCACAGAATGGATCAATTCAACTTCATCTATATATAATGTACTACCTACCGCACCGTTAAACAAATTACCTTCTATACTTGAAGAAAAGACAATGGCAACGTTATACTGTCCGGCTTCCAGCTTCGCTTTATCTACCGTCTTGCCCGGAAGGGTTTTGAAAGGAAGATAGAACTGCGTCCATTCGTCCGTTTCCTTAGCATCTTCGATACGTGCGATCGATACCAGGTTCGGATGCGTGAAATTATTTGTTCCATCGAGCGTCCTCACTGTTTCACTGGTTTCATAGAAGATAGCATATATATCGAACATATCTTTCTTTCCCTGTACGATCTTACCTGACTCGGAAAATTCCGTTCCCGCTTTATATTTATAATATCCTGTTAAGTAAGTCGGCACATGTTCGAACGGCATACCGAATTTAGTCGCCTTCAAAGCATCCGTAATAGCACTAAGCATATCGAATGTACCCATGAATAAGTTTCCGGCAGCAATCGGCATTCCTACATCCGCCCCAAACTTTCCAGTCGAACGAGTCACCAGCATGGCACATTTTCCTTTATAACCGTCATTCGACGACATCGTAGGATAATTTTCACGTGGGGCACTCATATCCGTAAAGGCAAAGCCGGGGTTACCGCTGGCCCAATCCATGATGCTACCGCCGTTACCGTCAGATTCATAGAATATATCATAACCGGCATTACCGCCATGTTTCACATCTTCAAAATGATATTCCGTACCGATACCCGTAACGATATAAATTACTTCATAACGCTTTTTCCATTTCCCGTCCTCGGAAGTAACGGTATAGAACTGGGGGGAATTAAAGTCGAGTGTCGTACCACTGGCCGGGGAAATTGTTGCACCCGGTGTCAGTGTAAACTCAGGAGCCTGCTTCGACAAGTCGGTATTGGCTTTAACCATCAAGGTTATCTTATCGTTGTCAATAATCGGTTCGCGTCGTAATATATCAGCCGGAACCGTGCAAACCACGATATCGGCTTCCGCATTAGGAGCTTCGTCCTGTATACAGGACATCCCCATAACACATAATAAAAGACAAGTTAATAAGCGTGTCAGCTTCATTTTGTTTCATTTTTGGTGGATACTCTTTACATCGCTCTTCGCCGAGAGCAAGTGCAAATTTACTTCGCTTTTTCGGATTTGTACACTACATTATATATTTATTACATATTTTATTGGGGTAAACCAGGCTTTATTCCTACTTTTGACGTCTAGCTAACAAGAGTGTATCTTTACTATTAATTCATATAGACCATGACAACACGCAGAGATTTTATCCGGCAGGCAGCAATCCTGGGAGCCGGACTTTCTATGAATCCTTTCTTTATTAAAGCCGGTGGTAACCCGGTGGGTGCCAACGACAAAATCCGTGTCGGCCTGATCGGTTGCAAAGGGATGGGCTTTTCAGATTTGCAGGCCTTCCTCCGTAATCCGGAAGTAGAATGTATCGCACTAGCCGATATTGATAAAAAAGTGTTAAACGACAGGGCAGCCGAGACGCAAAAGCTGACCGGAAAGAAGGTAAAACACCTCTACAAAGACTGGCGGAAGCTGATCGACAACAAAGATGTAGACGTCGTTATCGTCGGTACGCCCGACCATTGGCACTGCCTTCAGATGGTAGCCGCCTGTGAAGCCGGTAAAGACGTTTATTGCGAGAAACCGCTGGGTAACAGCATCGAAGAATGTAACATTATGGTACGTGCCGCCGAAAAATACAACCGTGTCGTGCAGGTCGGCCAATGGCAACGCAGCGATCCTCACTGGCAGGATGCAATGGCTTTCGTGCATAGTGGACAGCTGGGTAAGATACGTACCGTAAGAGTTTTCTCTTACCAGGGATGGTGCCCGTCGATCCCCGTTGTGGCCGACGAACCCGTTCCGGCAGGTGTCGATTACGACATGTGGCTCGGTCCGGCACCTCAGCGTCCGTTCAACCGTAACCGTTTCCATTTCACTTTCCGCTGGTTCTGGGATTATGCCGGGGGACTGATGACAGACTGGGGCGTTCACCTATTGGATTATGCACTTTACGGCATGAATGTAACGGCTCCGAACTCCATCATGGCTTCGGGCGGCAAATTCGGTTATCCGGATGATGCCTGCGAAACTCCCGACCTGCTCCAAACAATTTATACGTTCGACGACTTCACCGTGATGTGGGATCATGCCATTGGTATAGACGACGGCGCTTACGGACGCAACCACGGACTCGGCTTCGTAGGCGAAAACGGCACACTGGTTATCGACCGCGGCGGCTGGGAAGTGATCCCCGAAAAAGTAAACGGCAAAGCCCGCATGGAAGCCGTAGCCCTGAAGAAAGCCTATGGCGAAGGCGGTCTGAACCTGCATGTAAAGAACCATCTGGAATGCATCAAGTCACGCAACCGTAACTGTAATGCAAGTATCGAGATCGGTGCCCATATCGCTAAATTCTCCCAACTGGGTAACATCGCCTATCGTACCGGAAAGAAACTTTCGTGGGACGGAACGAGCTTCCATGATGCAGAAGCGGATAAATATTTATGTAAGGAATACCGCGCTCCGTGGGAATTACCGAAGATATAATATTGAAAACAACAGATAATCAAAAGATAACAAAAAGGCGGGCCCTCACGAGTCCGCCTTTCTTCTATTAAACCTTATTCTTATTATGGCATCGACCCAATTACTGATGCTCGGGACGTAATAAGTCGTTCACTGTCTTTACCGGGTTGAATGTTTCGATAGGGACTTCTACGAAGATCGTGTTCCAGTCGCTCATTGCGCCGTTCCACAGGCCGGGCAATTCCAACGCTTTCAGATCGCGTCCGTCTTTACTCTTGTAAGAGATAAAGCCGGTATTCTTATCTACATATTCCGGTAAATTATATTTTTCACCTTTATGGTTCTTAAGGGCACATACCAGGTCAACGGGGTTAAAGTGGGTACCTTGTTCGAACATAGCTTTCTTGGCCGGGTCTTTCAGGTCGATCTGGGAACTTTCCAATATCTGCAAAGATACTGTGCCGTCGGGATTGACTGCCAGGAACGGACCACCGCCCGGTTCGCCCACATTCTTCACCATACCGCAAACGCGCAACGGACGCAGCAACTTACCTTTAATATAAAGGATCAGTTCAGCATCTTCCAGCAATTTCATTTCCGGGTTCTTCACACAGAGATCGTTCTGAAGGAACTGGATCATTTCTTCTACCTGGTCGTGTGTGTATTTGCCGGTTTCGATCAGGTCGAGATAGTTGAAGATGCGTTCCTGCAATGTAACCAGTACACCGGCAATTACTTTCTTGAAGATTACGGTCGAACATTTGAAACTGTCGGGAACCACATTGTCGATGTTCTTTACGAATACGACATCAGCATCTATATCGTTCAGGTTTTCGATCAGTGCACCGTGGCCACCGGGACGGAACAACAGTTTGTCGTTCTTGTCGCGGAAAGGATTATTTTCCATATCGGCAGCAACCGTGTCGGTACTCGGTTTCTGTACGCTGAAAGAGATATCGTATGCAACGGAGAATTTTTCTTCGTATTCGTGTTTCTTTTCATTCACCAGTTTCTCGAACAAGGCTTTATGTTCGGGAGATACGGTGAAATGGATATTTACTTCGCCGGCATTGTTCTTAGCATACATGGCACCTTCGGCCAGATGTTCTTCCATAGAAGTGCGTACCTTGTCGGCCGTCTTATGGAACAGAAGTAAACCTTTGGGTAATTGTCCGTAGTTCAATCCCTTTTCATCCAACAGGTTTGATACTACAGCTTTATAATTACCGGATGCGATCAGGGCGGGAATATCTTTTCCGTCGTTAGCCAGACAAGCGGCATTCAATTCATCATAGAAAGCGAAACGGGTGATTTCATTGAAGAACTTCTTTTCAAAGTCAGTCGTCGGCACGTCATAGGCAGCAGACAGGAACTCGTAGAGGTTCTTAAACATACGGCTGGCAGCACCCGACGCCGGAACGAACTTAAGGATCCGTTTATTTTTAGCCAGGTAAGCATCCCAAGCATCCATATAGGTGGCCTGAGCTTCCTGCGAAACAACCATTATTCCTTTTTCTACCGAAGCCGAAGCGGCAATCTCAAGGTAAGGAAAGCCTTTTACGAAACAAGCTAACTGTTCTTCAATCTGCTGTTCGCTGATCCCTTTATCCGCCAGCTGTTTTAAATCGTTTGCGTTTAACATAGCATATCTTTTTAAATTAGTATTCTTATCCATTTCGGCCCCTTCCGGGCCTATGCTTCTCGCAAATGTATAAAAATACCATTAGAATAGCATTGATATTCGGAGAAAAAAGATACTTTTACAGTATGTTTTACGGCCTGTCCTCAAATGGGCAGTAAAAAAAGAGACGCAACTATGGATATACAACCGTTCTTTACTGAGGAGGAGAGAAAAGATTTCTTCTCGAAATACAGACAATTAGTACGTAGCCTTTATTCGTTTTTACAGAAAGAGGATATACGAAAAATGAAAGAGTTGATGCAGCGTGTTGTCGCCCTCGACTGTTACGGAAGAGACAAGAACGGCATCAACGGCTTGATTCGCAATATAAATACCGCCCTGATCGCAACAACGGAGATCGGCCTGAAACGGACATCCGTTATCGCACTCCTGCTCTATCGGCCTGTACTGAAAAAAGTCGTGACGCTGGAGGAAGTCGAGAAAACATTCGATGAGGACGTGACGCTGATCATCCGCCGGCTATTGAAAACATCCGACCTGTATGCACGCAATACGGCTGTCAACTCCGAGAACTTCCATCACCTGCTCTTCTCTTTTGCAGAAGATGTCAGGGTGATCCTGATCATGATTGCCGACCGCCTTTGCCTGATGCGCCTGGGTAAACAGCTGAAAGAAGACGACCGTTTGCGGTTGGCTACCGAAGCATCGTATCTGTATGCCCCGCTGGCCCACCGTCTGGGATTGTACAAAATCAAAAGCGAACTGGAAGACCTGTCGCTGAAATATACCGACCCGAAGCAGTTCGACTTCATCAAGAAAAAGCTGAACGAGACGAAACGTTCGCGCGATATCTATATTGCCGAGTTTATCGCTCCTATCAAGAAGAAGTTGCAGGAAATAGGTCTGAAGTTCGATATCAAAGGACGTACGAAGTCAATCCATTCCATCAACAACAAGTTGAAAAAGCAAAAGATTGAATTTGAAGGGATTTATGATTTGTTCGCTATCCGTGTCGTACTGGATACTCCTTTGGAAAAGGAGCGTTCGGACTGCTGGCAGGTCTACTCGATCATAACTGATATGTACCAGCCTAACCCGAACCGTATGAAAGACTGGATTTCCATCCCGAAGACGAATGGATACGAAAGTCTTCATATCACGGTAATGGGGCCACAGAATAAATGGGTGGAAGTGCAGATTCGTACCCGCCGTATGGACGAGATCGCCGAGCGGGGACTAGCTGCCCACTGGAAATATAAAGGGGTAAAAGCCGAAAGCGGACTGGACGAGTTCCTCAACACTGTCCGTGCAGCCCTTGAAGAGAAAGAGAACAATCCGCTCGATCTGATGCAGGACTTCAAGATGGACCTGTACAAAGACGAGATATATGTCTTCACTCCTACCGGCGAACTGATCAAACTGGCCAAAGGGGCTACTGTGCTCGACTTTGCCTTTGCCATCCACTCGAAGCTGGGTAGTAAATGCGTGTCGGCCAAAGTTAACGAGAAGAACGTACCTATTAAATATGTACTTCATAACGGCGACACGGTGTCGATCGTCACCTCCCCTACGCAGTCGCCGAAACGCGACTGGCTGAATATCGTCGTCACCTCCAAAGCCCGGGTAAAGATCAAGCAGGCACTGAGGGAAGAGACAGCCAAAGCGGTCGACTTTGCCAAGGAAATGCTGCAACGCCGTTTCAAAAACCGGAAGATCGAGATGGACGAACCTTACCTGATGCGTTACATTAAGAAAAAAGGCTTTAAGACCGTCACCGACTTCTATATTGAAATAGCAGAAGAACGGCTGGATGCCAACAATGTGATTGACGAATATCAGGAATATGTACGGAAGGAAACTGAAGCGAACGAACGCTCGGAAGTGCGTAGTGCCGAAGAGTATATCAAGACCACCGAAGTAGAAGAGATATCCACGAACAAGGATGTGCTTGTGATCGATAAGAACCTGACGGGCATAGAATACAAACTAGCCAAATGTTGTAATCCGATCTATGGGGATGATGTTTTCGGATTTGTTTCCACACAGGGTATCAAGATACACCGCCTGGATTGTCCGAATGCACAGGAGATGTTCAGCCGTTTCGGTTATCGTATCATCCGGGCCAAATGGAGTGGAAAAGGAGATAATGGCTACATCGTCACATTGCGGGTGATCGGGCGTGACGACATCACGATCGTAACAAACATTACCTCTGTGATAGGGAAAGAAAACAATGTTACGCTCCGTTCGCTGAATATCGACTCGGTAGACGGTATCTTCCAGGGGAACTTCGCCGTACTGGTAAGGGACACCCATTCGCTGAATATGCTGGTCAAAAAGATAAAAGCCGTCAAAGGAGTTAAAACGGTAGACCGCCTGAACTCATAAGAAAAAAGGCTCGTCCACAAATGGCGAGCCTTTTTCATCTTTTTATAATCAATAAATTAATACTAAAGTAATAAAATAAAGTTCTATATATTTTTATACAAATCCATACTCTTCAATAAATTTTCTGAAAGACAAAGATAAATCTTTTTGTTCTACTTTTTTAAGAATATATCCTCACCGAACCAAATCCAGCGATTATTGAACAAAAAGATTTATTTTAAGGACAAGTTAGTCTTTTGCCTGATGTACGGTAAGTTGCGGGAACGGGAAACCGATACCTTCAGCATTAAATGTTTCATAAATAGCCTTATTGGTATCAAAATAAACACCCCAGTAATCGGAACTTTTCACCCAGGTACGCACTACGATATTTACGCTACTGCCGGCCAGTGCACTCAAAGCGATGAAGGGAGCCGGTTCATTCATTATACGTGTATCCTTTGCCAATACAGACTCGATCACACTTTTAACATGATTAAAATCGCTACCGTAATCTACTCCGAAAGTCCACTCTACGCGGCGGGTTGGTTCATTACCGATGTTGGTAACGACACCGCTGCTCAACGAACCGTTAGGGATAAATATATTTTTATTGTCTGCCGTAAGGAGGATCGTATGGAAAATCTGAATTTCCCTTACTGTACCTCCGACACCTTGCGACTCGATATAATCGCCTACCTTATAAGGCTTGAAAAGTAATATGATCAATCCTCCGGCAAAGTTCGACAGGTTTCCGCTGAGTGCCATACCGATGGCTACACCGGCAGAGGCCAACAGCGCAGCGAACGAAGTTGTCTGTACACCCAGTGCACCGACCACCGAGATGATCAATAGCACCATCAAGGTTACATTGACAAGACTTCCGACAAAGGTCTTCACCGACGGATCGAAATCACGCTTGGTTAGAATACGACGAACGAGTTTGTTTATCATCCGGATAATAAACCGTCCTACAATAAATACGATTACAGCTTTGATTATTGTCCACCCTAAATGACTACCCTGCTCTATCAGGGAATTAATAAAACCTTCCAATCTCGGATTGGACGCCAACACATCTAATAATATCATAAATCTATCATTTTTAATTAAACACTTTTATCTTATAACAATCAAAGTCCCCAAAAGTCTTATAAAATGTGGCAAAGGTATAAAGTTTTTTTAATCCGGCGCCCGAACAATATATTTACGTAGCTTTGCATCCATTCCAAATAACAGATAAAAACAACAGAATGAGACTACTTCCGATATTCATTGTCTTCCTATTGATGGCAGCAAGCAGTTACGCTCAATCTTATGAAGAGTTGATTGAAAAGAGTTACGATTTCCTCGACAAGAAAGATCTGGTATCTGCCGAAGAAAGTCTGCGCTCGGCCATGCGCAAAGAACCTGGTAACCCGATGAACTACGCATTATTAACCAATTTGGGAAGCATACAACGCCGGCAGGGAAAACTAGAAGAGGCCCTGCTCTCCTATACGGCCGCACTAAGCGGACGCCCCAATAACCCGACAATCCTCGAAAACCGTGCTTCGTTATACTCCGAAATGGGTGAAACGGAAAAGGCTTTGAACGATTACAACGCCCTCCTCATCGAAGAACCGACAAACGAAGAGGCTCTTTACTGCCGGGGATTGATCTATATACAAAAGAAGAATTATATCTGGGCCGAACAGGATTTCGACAAGATCATGGAGATCAACGAGAAGTCGGTACGTGCCCGTCTGGGACATGCCATCCTTGAAAAGATGCGTGGCAATTATGATGAAAGCGAAAAGATATTCAACTACCTGATCAGCCAGATGCCCCGCGACTGGCTTTTGTATGAAGGACGTGCAGATGTTTATTTTATGATGGGAAAGAATGCACGGGCCATGGCTGATATCAGCAAAGTTTTTTCTGAAAGCACACCTGGTGCTTCCTTATATGTATTAAGAGGTAAAGTTAAACTGGCCCAATACGAAAAGGAGTCTGCCGCCAACGACTTTCAAAAAGCACTCGAAATGGGATACGACCAAACAGTCATCGAAGAATTGATGAAGATGACAAAATGATAGAAAAGAAAGGGGCTTGTCCAAAAAGTCGGACAAGCCCTTGGAATCTAAATAAGATATTTTAGATATTTATTTGAGAACAAATCCAGCAGGAGAATAAGCCTTCAAATTAAATGTTAGTTTTCCTGCTACAATTGGGATAGGATTACCCACTGTCATTCCCCTTAAATCAATAGGAATAGCCTCTACAAACTTTGAATTTTCAGGCATTGTAATTGTTAAATTTTCAGATTTACCAATTGTTTCCCACAGCTGTAATATATCCTGCCCTTCTGAATCACGTGTGAATGAGATGACTTTTACCCCCAGGCGGGAGAATTGCATTCCAATTCCGATATCTTGCAAAAGTCCGGAACCATTATCGGCATATCCCGTTAAAACCGGAGATAGAGCTTCTGTTGCAGGTATAATCAAGCTCTCTGGCTGTAAATTATCTGTTGCCCATACACGAACTTTAGAACTCAGACTTCCTTGTATCCAATATGGGAAATTAATAGTCCAGATGTTATTATACATATTGATCAACGCTGTGGGTTTGTCAGGAACATAATTATCATCAATCATACAAAGACCTTTATCACCAAAACTCACAATGCCATGATCTAACGGACAAATACCAACTCCTACACCTGTTTTATCTGCAATAAGAGTTCCTGTATTAACATATCCAAAAGTACGATTACTACCACTTACAAAATCCTTAAAAGGATCCACCATTGCTCCTAAGCGTCCTACTCTATACTGCGGAGTTTCAGCTTTTACTGGTAGATAAACCGAACCTGCTTCCGGCCAGTAATCCGGTTTTTTATCGTCCAGCCGTACTTCAATCTCAAACCATGGAAAATCGTTTGGCAATGTAATAGCTACTGTTACTCTCGATCGAATAATACCCTGTGGAGAAGCTTGCAAGGTAACCTCCATACCAACTGGAGTTTCTCGAAAATTCATTTTCTCATATTCCGGTACCGCATGTTGATAAGCCGGTGATGAAGGAAGGTCAGCACGAGTGTTCCATCCCCAATCCCCACTGCCATTTGAACCATAAACTGAATTTAAATGACTCACTGCAATGTGATAATTATAATTCTGAACGCTGTCAAAACGCTGATAATAATATTGTCCAAATGCATAGTCTGCACTTGAATCTATTAATTCACGACCATCTTCCTTATTGATAACAGAAATGATCCCCCCCCGTTTACGATCTACCTCAATCTTAAGAAATCTGTTTTCTATTATTTTATTTTCTAGATCAGAAGAACTTTCAACATTGAATTTATTTTCATCCAATTTATATGTTTTATAACCGCATGGTGGGATATTTTTTGCGACTATTTGCTTACCTCCAGAATTGGGTACTTCAACAATTGCATCTCGTTTATAAGGAAGAGGATTATAAACAACAATATGTTTCCCTTTCGTGCTAACAGCAAGAGCTAATTCTTCCATAGCATTAGTCACAAGTGAATCTGTTATTTTTGCAGCCTCCCTTATATAATTAAAATGATCATCCCAAGTTTTTGTCAGCCAAATACATCTTTCATCTTTTTTTATATAATCTTCGAAATTTTCAAGTGCATACACATTTTTGCCAGATAAGTTTTTTGCCCCTCCAAACGTATGTTCACCATACATTAAACTCTGTTCGTGGGCATGAAACAATTCATTTCGAATATCAAGGTTAGACATTCCCCACTCTTGAGTATGTGAATTTAATATTTCCATTGATACTATTTCTTCACGTACCTTATGTGCAATCGATTCGGCTACCGGCATTGTGGCTAGCCCATGTATCCAACGATCTGGCATATCTGCACGTATAACAGGAATAGTTGCTCCATTCTTCTCTTCTTTAAAAATAGCATCAGCAAAGTCATCCATTTTGCCAAAACGTACTCTTACTCCGGGTAAGTTACGGGCAGCTTCGTCCAATACATTTTGAATATCTTTTATTTGAGGTGGTCCGGCATTATCGGATGTAACCAGCATGGCCAGCCAATGTTTATAGGGCCAATCTACCGGAGGATATAAACCATGCCCAAATTCTGTGTCAGAACCATATCCTTGTGAATGCATTGTAAGCAAACGGCTACTATCAGGACCTTCCCAGTAGTATAATAAAGGTAAATCTGGCCGTTCTTTCGTTGGATTTACTCCGATTTGTAGAAAATCCATTCCGGCGTTCTTGAAGATCGTTGGCCATATCCAAGAATGACTAGGCACATCTGTTAATTTTCCCGAACGCGACAATGGAATTCCTATTTCTCGACTGAGCTTTTTGTTAAAAGAGAGGCCAAATACCAGATCTTGTAAACTCAAACTTTCTGTATGGAGTGTTACAGGTAATCCATGAACAACAATACTTCCATTTTTAATTGCATCTATAATTCTTTTCTTCCTATCCGGCTCTTGTCCTTCCCATAACATCTGAGAAGCGACCCAGGATGGTATTGTCCAGCTGAAACGTTTTTCAGCTGGCATTTTATAAGATTCATCTATGATATCAAGAGCTTTATCAATCATACTGGTTCGATAGATATCTACGATTTCCGGCGCAGGATGTGTGAAGCCTATATCAAAATGTGTTTTATACACGACTATCATTTCTTCTAATTGAGAGCCTGCAGGTATAGCGTCTCCGGCATGAGCTAAAGATGTATCCGTATGTACATCTAATTCTGCATACCAAGTATTTGTCCACTCTGGATGTATATTAGGTTTGCAGGTCGGTTTCACATCCCAGACTATCCATCTGAAATTACCTAGAACCCCATTATTCTTAGCCTTAATATTTACACCATATTGTCCAATCCAATCTTCGTCCGGCAGAGGACGAGTATCTACCTCTGCAATTTTTATCCATTCGGATGTTGTCAGGTTATTTGGATTTGGACTATTAAGAGAACTGCCGTAAACCGTATAAACCTGTGGTCCGCCTTCTCCTTTGAATTCTTCACACCAGGTTGTACCTCCTACTGGTCCTTGAGCAGAATAACTATTGATCATCTTCACTGGAATAATATTTCCTAAGTCCATGACTATCCGTCCTCCTTTTGGATTTTGATTTGTAAAACAAAAGAAATCTCTAACCAGTCTACATTCCTGAGCTAATACCCCATTATGTAATCCTTTTAAGGACAAACAAGATGGTAATGCCTTATTTCCGGCCAATGTTATTGTCGAATGTGAAGCGGCATCACTTTTGGATGGGCAAACAATTTTTGAAAATTGCCATCCGGTGCGAATATGTTCCGTTTCTACAACTTGAGCGACTCCCCAAAAAGTATTAAAAAAGAATACAATCAGGAGAGATATTTTCAATTGTTCCTTCTTTATGAATTTATTCTTCATATGCATACTTTTTACCAATCCTTATTCTGAGTGATCCGCCCTTTATTCAAGTCTATTTCTGACTGAGGAATAGGCCACCAATAGTCTCTGGCGGTTAATGATTCACGTTCTGCAGGTATATATTTTTTCCAGATGGGAGTAGTTCCGGAAAAATCACGATATTCTATTCCTTCAATAGGTTTGTTCATTACATCAAGCAGAATTTTCCAACGACGGATATCAAAAAGTCGAAGTCCTTCTTGGGCCAATTCAATACGTCGTTCATTTCGGACCATATTCAGCAAATTATTATTATAGTTAGTCTTTAATACTTCGTCTATATCATTTGTATTTCCGGCACGGTCACGCAAAATTTTTAATAAGGATTTTACTTCTGATTCATTTCCACCTGTTTCTACTAAAGCTTCTGCCCTTAATAAATAAGCTTCTGCAAAACGAAATACGATATATGAATTATATGTAAACCATGTGTCCGGTTCCGAATTATATTTTTTATAAGTGAATCCAGTAGTAGTTTTATTCCATTCTCCTCCACCAGGTTCTCCCAATACATCACCATACGAAACTTCATATTCCTGAAGCACGCCATAATCCTTGGATGGATCAAAATAAATTTTGCCATCTTTTTCCACCGTATTATCCGGAATTGTATTATAATATTTATCACGAAGAAGCATTCCGGGAGCATAGATCGTAGAATAGAAACGAGGATCTTTACCGACATAAGGCATTGTTGGATTTTTAGGGATTATATACTCATATGCATCAACTAATGCTTTAACTGGAGTTGTCACACAATATCCACCAATCGAATTATTATACCAATCTCCCCATCTATGTCTGGCGTCCGGAGAATAACTCTTTACTAATATAACCTCCTCGATATTTTCATTACCTAATTTAAACAGACTATCATAATCACCCAGTTTAGGAGCTGATTTTAATAATTCGGCAGTTTCAGCCAATGTTATTTTAAAATACGATTTATCATTCAAATATCCGGCAGCATAAGCCGCAGCCCTAGCCCGCAATAATCGGGCTGCAGCTTGTCCTATTTTTGATTTATTTTCAGATTTTTCAGGTAGTCCAATAATTGCTTCCTCCAGTTCCTTCAAAATAAAATCAAAAACAATTTTTGGATCTTCTATTTGTGGAATATTTTCACTTTCGAGAACTGTTGCCGGATTTATTTCATAAAACATGATCCGTCCAAATAAACAAACTTGGTCCAGATAGAAAAAAGCTCTTAATGTACGTGCTTCTCCCAGTATCTTATTTCTTGTTATATCACTCGCTTCATCTGGCCATTTATAAGTATCAATATTATTTATTATATTATTAGCCCTTTGAATTGCAACATAATTTTGTGACCATTTATTAGCCGGGAAAGGGGAAGTGGAATTTGCGATGCCTCTTCCCAGTTGGTAACCTGCATTCCAGCTATGTGTCACCAAAGCATCATCTGTCGTTGCATCTAACCATTGGTAGCAGCTACCGGTATTAATCCGTGTATAAACTCCATTCAATGCCTTTTCAAAATCTTCGGGAGATGCAAAAAAACCATCTGCAGTTATTATCCCTTTAGGTTCAAGATCAATATTGCTATTGCAAGCACTCATTAAACAGGCAAAGCATATCATCAAAAGATGAAAAATATTATTTCTATTATATGTTTCCATAATTATTTTTTCTGTTAGTTTAATCAAAATATGATGTTAACTCCAAAATTAACAATCTTCGTGGGTGGAAAATTTGTAGGTAAACCTGTCGACATTTCCGGATCTTCACCTTGAAATAAACCACTAAAAGTCAATAAATTTGACCCTGATAAGTACACGCGTAAATTATCTACCATTAATTTATCTACAATACTTTTAGGTAATGTATATCCTATTTGCAAATTCTTCAAACGCAAATAGGTAATATTTTTGAGGTAAAATGAATTATAAGCACCTCTTATATTCTTATTATCAGCTGATTCTAGTCTAGGAATAGACGCTTTTCCATTTTGATTCTCCTCTGTCCAGCGATCTCTAAAATGAATACCAGTAAAATCTTCAAAAGCCGGACCTTCATATAAATTGCCAAAAAGGAAACGGTTTGCTCCCGCAATACCCTGTAACAAGATACTTAAATCAAAATTTTTATATTCAGCATTTAAATTAAGACCAAATGTAAATTTAGGGAAATTGCCTGTAAATATTTGTCTGTCTTCAGGGTCAATCGTTCCATCATTATTTACATCGACTAATTTTACATCTCCCGGTTTTAATATAGCCAATCCGCGAGGATCAGATTTATACTTTGTTTTATAATCAGCGAGTTCCTTTTCATTAGCAATTAATCCATCTGCTTGATATATGTAAAATGAATTTAGACCATATCCAACTTTTTCAATATTCCATTCATCAATATTTGCTTCATCTCCGCCTCGGTCAATCCAACGATTTTTATTATACGCAATATTCAAAATCGTAGAAAACTGAAATTCACCTGCATTTTTTCTATACCCTAGCATTGCTTCAAACCCTGAATTACGCACGATACCTGCATTTTGTGGAGGAGCACTTAATCCGATAAATTGTGGAATAGCCAAATTAATAAGAATATCTTTTGTATCCTTTGAATAAATGTCAAGCTCACCAAATAGTCTGTTATCAAAAAATGCAAAATCTAATCCTATATTGGATTGCTCGACGGTTTCCCAAGTAACTTCAGGATTTGCCATTTGTGACTGACGGACAGCTGTAACTAAACTTCCATTCATTACAACATCTTCTGTTCCGAATTGTGGAATGTATAGGAATTCACCTATATTTTCATTACCAGTTCTTCCCCACGAAGCTCTCAATTTAAGGTTACTTATAAAATCAATTGATTTCATAAATGATTCTTCCGAAAGCCTCCACGCCCCTGATATTGAAGGGAAAACTCCCCATTTACTACCTTTAGCAAACCTGGAAGAACCATCGGTACGTAAATTGGCCTCAAAGAGATATTTTTCCTTATACCCATAATTGATACGTCCGAAAAATGAATTTATTCCTCTTAATGTAGGATATCCGTATGAAAATTGATTATTTGCAGACCCTAAAGAAACATCCGGTAAAGCATCAGAAACTAAATCTCTTCGTTCTGCATGAGAATAGTAATTACGAAAAGATATTTGTTCCATACCATATAAGAAATACAGACTGTGTTTTTTGCGGATAGTAGTATTGTAATTAGCCAGAAAACGCAATGTCAGTTCATATTTGTTATTTCGTGTATCACTAACTGAATTTTGAGGATTCCATTGATTAATATACTCATTATTAGCATTATAAAATTTGTAATTCTTATTATGTATTTTATTTCTATCCCAATAACCATTCAACGCGACAACTCCCGTAAATATGAGATTTTTTAAAGGTTCGAATTCAGCTTTCGCCTGTCCTAAGATATTATCTGTCTGAAAATCATTTCTACCAGCAACATCAATATCACTGTTCGCTACAGGATTTTGTAATTGATCATCTATGGTATATCGTCCATCTTCATAACGAACAGGTGTAGTAGGCTTCATTGAAAAAGCATGATATTGTGCATCACCCAATTGACTGGACCATAGACGATTTGAATGCCGGTATGATATGTCACTACTTAATCTCAACATATTTCCAATTTTTAAATCAGCATTCATCCGAAAATTATAACGTTTAAACTCTGTGTTTTTTATTAATCCGGGTTGATCTAAATAGTCAAATGAAGTGAAAAGACGACCATTTTCATTTCCTCCCGAAACCGTAACCGTATGTTGGGTTATGTACGTTTTTTTATAGACTTCATCTACATAATTTACATATGGATAATTAAATGGATCATCACCTCTTTCGGTAGCAGCAATAACATCCTCCGAATACAAAGGTGATTTTCCCGCATTTTTACTTGCTTCATTCACCAAATTCATATATTCACGAGCACCCACCTGTTTAGGTCTTATTGCTAAATCCTGAAAACCGATATATCCATTATATGATAATTTCATTTTGCCAACTTTGCCTCTTTTGGTTGTTACAAGAATTACTCCATGAGCTGCTCGTGAACCATAAATAGAAGCGGAAGCTGCATCTTTCAATACAGAGATACTTTCTATCTCTTGGCTAGGAACCTGACTCAAACTCATCTCAACACCATCAACTAGAATTAGTGGAGTAGAAGATCCGGTTGTTCCTATACCTCTTAAGAATATCTGTGGGTCATCGCTTCCCGGTGCCCCTCCACGATCGATGACTGTAAGCCCGGAAGATAGCCCCTGGAGTGTTTTTGATGTATTTACAGAATTCATTTTGCTGAGCTCTTTACCTTCAACTTTACCAACTGAACCTGTTGCTGTTACTTTTTTCTGAATACCATACCCAACAACCACTACTTCTTCAATTGCTTTTACATCCTCTTTTAATACAATATTTAAGTTCGATTGTCCCAATACACGAACTTCCAAAGGGAGATATCCTATGTAGGTCACTACTAAGATCGAATTTGCAGGGACTTCCAGAGAAAAGTGTCCGTCCATATCTGTAATGACACCATTTGTGGTACCTTTTTGTACAATGTTTGCCCCAATGAGCGGAAGACCAGTAATATCTGCTACCACTCCTGATATCTGATTAGTTTTTTGATTTGCTTTGAGTGTCAATAAAATTTTTTTATTTTCTATCTGATACGAATAATCACTGAATGTTTTATTTAATACTTCAACTATGTTCCCATTATGAATATTAAGATTTACTGTTTTAGTAACATCCAGCTCTTCTGTCCGGTAGAAAAATACAAATTCAGTTTGTTTCTCGATAGCTTTAATCGCTTCTTTTAAAGACACATTTGAAAGTTGCAAATTAATAGTTGCACTTTGAGCATAAGTATTTACTGCTGACAATTGAGAGAAGGTAACAAAGATCAAAAACAGCATCAGTTTCATTTTTCTGAACAAATTTTTGTTAAGAAAGGATACAGTGTTCCTTTCCTTAGATTTTTTTTTCATACGTTTGTATTGCTTTAAATTAATATGAGACTCTCTGTTGCTATATTAGAGAGTTGATTTTTAACCAAGAAAGTTGTCAGGCGGATGTTACCAGCATCTGCCTGATTTTCGAATAATTTTTTACTATATCATAGGCTTTATCAGATTTAAAAGGTTACTACTTAACTTTACTTCTCGAAAACATTTATTACATTTCCATTTATCGTGTAATTAAAATGTGCTAAAATGGATAACATTCTGAGTATCTCTTCTTTTGATTCATTTCGAATAGTTAGAGAATAACGAGTATTTAACGGAACATTGTTCTGGATAAATATCTTAATATTATACCAATACTCGATTTTTTTTAATATGTCGATTAACCTCTCATCTTCGAAAACTAGTTTCTCTGCCGTCCATAATGCATAATCAGTAGCATCCACTTTGATTAAACTTATTTTATTACTTTGTTTATCAAAAGATAGCTTTTCGTTTGGAGACAAAACATGTGTATCATTATTACATTTTAATTGAACTTCAACTTTTCCTGAAAGCAATATTGCCTCTGAAATATCTCTTTCCGAATAACACTGAACATCGAAATGTGTGCCTAATACTTTTACAGACATGTTGGATGTCTCCACATAGAAAGGAGAATTTTTATCATGCTTTACTTCAAAGTATCCTTCACCATCCAAAATCACCTTTCTGCTATTTCTTTCAAATTTATCCGGATACATCAGTTTACTGTTACTATTTAACCAAGCAAATGAACCGTCTGGAAGAATTATTTTTTCTTTGTGTCCAACTCCTGTAAGAACTTGATTCGTCTTGATCGTAACAATTTGAGGCTTAACAGGAAAGGAGTACTTTCCTGTTAAGAAGCTTATAAGTGAACAACTAATCAGTATAACTATTGATGCTGCAATTTTGAATAAAAACATTTTATTATTTTTTTGTTTTTTTCTGGACTCAAATGCTAACGCTCTATTCTTGAATGTAGTAAATGCGTTCGTATTTTTCCCATATAAAGAAGCTAAGGCAGCCTCAGAAGTAAACCAAACATCCCTTATAGCCGCAAAATATTTCTGATTATCAATATCAGACTCTAACCATGCATACAGAAGTTTCATTTCTTCTTCTGTTGCTGTCTGATTTAAATATTTTATAATGATGTCATCCATTTTGTATAGTATTTATATCTAACACACAAAATGAACTTTTACCCCTCGTTATATACATAGAAATAAATATTATTTAACACAGCCACATAACAAACGATTGATATTTCTGTGTGAGTAATGTTATCTTTGCGTCAAAAAACTACAATTAGAGAGAGTGAGATTATGCATAATAATAGCAACATAGCAAATAGAGACTTTGTAAAACAAGACTTTATATTTTTTGAAGACCTATTCCATGTGTATTATTATCCATTACTTGCTTTTGCTAATAAGTATACAAATGATAAGTTCGCTTCCGAAGATATTGTACAGGATGTATTTCTTGCTTTATGGATGAAACGGGAAACTATCAATTTTAGTGAGTCTATAAAACCATATTTATATAAAGCGACTTATAATAGATCAATAAGTTATCTTAATTCACAAGTAGAAAGCCTTAATCTTAACGAACAAAATATCAAATTACAGCTACAACAAAAAATAATTAGCTATGATTTACAAGAATCATTGTTACTAAAAGAGGTATCGGATGAGATAATTTCTTGTGTGGAGACATTCCCGGAACAATGCCGAAAAGTTTTTCTATTAAGTCGTGGTCAAGGATTAAAGAACAAAGAGATTGCTAAATTATTGAATATTAGCGAAAAAACAGTAGAAGGTCATATTAGCAAAGCGTTGTCAATACTTCGTACCCATTTACAAAAGCTAGATTTGATGCCCTTTCTTTGTTATACTATTTATAAATATTTATTTTGAGGGTTATAAAAGTGGCGAAGTTCCATTATTAATGACAATTCTCATTATTAGAAAGATGCATAATCATGTATTGTTATGCATAAAGAAAATAAGACTTATAATAAACAGTTACTATCTCAGAATAAGAAAAACACGTACATAGGAATAAAACACTATACAAGATAGTCGCAGTAAAAAATAAGATTATATCAAACAAAACGCCCGATGGGACGAAAAATGTTTCGCTCCACCGGATGTTATAAACAATTATTTCTTTGCAATATATTCAGCAATCCAATCTCCGACTTCGCTGGTCTTATAGGCCTTGTCGTTTTCAGCAATGTCTTCTGTAACGACGTTTGCATCCATAGAGGCGGCAACCGCTTCGCGAATCAAAGCACCTTCTTCCATCAGGTTGAAAGCATATTCGAACATCAAGGCTGCACTCAGGATAGTAGCCAACGGATTCGCTATATTCTTCCCGGCAGCTTGCGGATAAGAACCATGGATCGGTTCGAATACAGAAGTATGTACACCGATAGAGGCCGAAGGTAACATTCCGAGTGAACCTGTGATCACAGACGCTTCATCTGTCAGGATATCACCAAACATATTTTCAGTCACCATCACATCAAAACTCTTCGGCCACTGAACCAGACGCATCGCAGCATTGTCCACAAACATATATTCAGTTTCCACATCCGGATATTCTTTTTCGATTTCCTGTGCAACCTGACGCCACAGGCGGGAAGTAGCCAATACGTTCGCCTTATCGACAACGGTTACTTTCTTGCGGCGTTTTTGTGCATATTGGTAAGCCAGGCGAACGATGCGTTCGATCTCTTCGCGGGTATAAACACAGGTATCGTAGGCCGTATTACCATCTTCGCTTCTACCTTGCGGACGACCGAAATACATACCACCTGTCAATTCCCGGATACACATGAAGTCGGCCCCTTCGATCAATTCAGCACGAAGCGGCGACTTATGCAGCAACGACGGAAAAGTAGTCACCGGACGGATATTGGCAAAAAGCCCCAGTTTCTTGCGCATACCGAGCAGTCCCTGTTCGGGACGAACTTTGGCTGACGGGTTATTATCGTATTTCGGAGAACCAATCGCACCAAAATAAACGGCATCGCTCTGCATACAGAGCTCGTGCGTTTCGTCCGGATACGGGTTGCCTGTTTCATCGATGGCAACGGCTCCCACTAAAGCATGTTTGTAACTTAATTCATGGCCATATTTCTCACATATAGCTTTTACGGCTTTCATACCTTGTTCTACAATCTCGGGACCGATACCGTCGCCGGGAAGGACTGCGATGTTTAATTTCATATAAATAATTGTTCAATGTGCCAATATGCCAATGCTAATACCAACAGATTATATCTTAATCAGCATATTGGCACATTGTTATATTGGCACATTATTTTTAGTCTCTTTTAAATAATACATATTTGGGTTCCGTGGGGACATAACTGTCATCGTCCCACAGAGTGCTCGTAATCATCAGGTCTGCACTATAACGGTTACAAGCAATGGGCACATTATGAACACGACACTGGCGAAGCAACATCTGGATGTCGGCTTCGTGAGGCTGTGGATTCAAGTCGTCGATCAGAAAGATCGCCAGATCCACTTCCTTCCGTACTACCATTGCTGCTATTTCGGCATCTCCGCCCAACGGACCGGAATGCATACAAGTAATTTCAGCACCTACGCCTTTCTCGTCGAAAGCGTTACGTATCAGTCCACCGGTGGTTCCGGTACACACCAAATGATGATGAGAAAGAAATTCTGCATTGTGTACAGCCCATTCTACCATGTCTGCTTTACGGTTATCGTGCGCTACGAGCGCAATGGTCAATCTTTTGTTCATAACTAATACCTCCTATAATTATTGTTCAATCTTGTTCAGCATCTTCAGCGTTGCCTTGATGGCGGCTTCTGTCTGGTCGGCATCAAGACCGCGTGTCTTAAAGTCTACTCCGGCAAAATTCCAGCTGATGATCGTCTGTACGAAAGCATCGGTACGACCGCCGGGAGGAATAGATACGGAATAGTTGGTCAACATCGGGAACGGACGCCCCAGATCGGAATAGATCTTACGAAGAGCACGAACAAATGCGTCATACTGTCCGTCGCCACAAGCCGATTCCTGATAAGCCTCGCCGTTGATCTCGATCTTCAGTGTTGCTACAGGCCTCAGTCCCTGTGCCAAAGATAATGAATAATTTAATATACGGATACGTTGATCCGTCATAGTATCATGGTGAAGGACATCACTGATAATATAAGGCAGATCTTCAGTTGTTACCATTTCTTTCTTATCACCTAACTCGATTATGCGCTCGGTGATCTTACGCATGGATTCATCGTCTACATCTATTCCGAGCGATTCCAGGTTCATACGGATATTGGCTTTACCGGATGTTTTTCCGAGTGCATATTCGCGTACACGCCCGAAGCGTTCGGGGATCAGGTCATTGCAATACAGATTATTTTTGCTATCGCCATCCGCATGCACCCCGGCACATTGCGTAAAGACATGTTCGCCGATGATCGGACGGTTCGGGGCAATATGGATGCCTGAATAAGTCTCTACCAACCGGCTGGCTGCATTGATCTTTTCCTCCCGCACACTGGTCTGACCGTTCAGATGGTCTTTGATTACTGCGATCACACTGCTGAGCGGGGCATTCCCTGCCCGTTCGCCCAACCCGTTGATCGTGGTATGCACACCATGTACCCCAGCCCTGACAGCCGAGTAGACATTAGCAACCGCCAGGTCATAATCGTTATGGGCATGAAAATCGAAATGCAGGTCGGGATAACGGTCGAGCATCTGCTTACAGAACTCGTACGTATTGCCCGGATTCAGGATGCCCAGTGTATCAGGCAGCATGAAACGACGGATCGGCAGGTCTTTCAACGCATCGATCAGTTGGAATACATAATCGGGGGAGTTTTTGATTCCGTTCGACCAGTCTTCCAGATAAATATTTACATCAATACCTTTTTCGGTAGCCAGCGATACAACAGAACGGATATCTGCAATATGCTGTTCAGGCAATTTGCGGAGTTGTTCGGTTACGTGTTTATACGAACCTTTACAGAGTAGGTTTACCACACGACAACCGGCCGATTCGATCCAGTTGAGCGAGGCGTCGCCATCTACAAAACCCAAGACTTCGAGCTTATGCAGATTTCCGGTACGTTCGGCCCAGGTAGCCACACGTTTCACGGCTTCGAACTCTCCGTCCGATACACGTGCCGAGGCTACCTCTACGCGGTTCACTCCCAAATCGCTCAACAACATCTGTGCGATGCTGAGCTTTTCATGAGCCGCAAAGGAGACACCCGATGTCTGTTCCCCATCCCGAAGGGTTGTATCCATTATTTCTAACATCTTACTTTCTGTTTGCTTCGTACGATTCAATTTTCGACTTATTAGCCAAGAGGTAATCGATATCGTCCAGACCGTTTACCAGACAGTCTTTCTTATATGCGTTGATGTCAAAGGATTCGCTTTTACCGGTTGCATTGTTGGTTATCGTCTGCGAAGGGAGATCGATCGTCAACGTTACTTTGGGATCGGCCTCGACAGATGCGAATATCTCTGCCAGGAACTCAGGAGAAACAACAACCGGAACAAGGCCGTTGTTCATCGAATTGTTCTTGAAGATGTCGGCAAAGAAACTGCTGACAACGGCCCGGAAACCATATCCGGCAATCGCCCAAGCTGCATGCTCGCGGCTCGAACCGCTACCGAAGTTCTTTCCGGCTACCAGGATCTCGCCTTCATACGTATTCTGATTCAGTACAAAGTCAGGATTAGGGTTACCCGCCTTGTCATAACGCCAGTCGCGGAAAAGATTATCGCCGAAGCCCTCACGTGTGGTGGCTTTCAGGAAGCGGGCAGGGATGATCTGGTCTGTGTCTACATTTTCCAGAGGAAGAGGTACACAGGTGGATGTTACTATCGTGAATTTCTCTTTCATTTCGTTCTTTTGATTTTTCAGTTCGTAATCTTATTACATTAAATCTCTCGGATCAGTGATCTTACCTGTCACCGCAGCAGCTGCTGCAACCAGAGGACCGGCCAGGATGGTACGTGCACCGGGGCCTTGACGACCTTCGAAGTTACGATTGGATGTCGATACGGAATATTTACCTGCCGGAACCTTATCGTCATTCATGGCCAGACAAGCCGAACAACCCGGTTGACGCAGTTCGAAACCGGCCTCATTCAATATTTTGTCGATACCTTCGGCACGAATCTGACGCTCTACCTGCCAGCTTCCGGGTACGAGCCATACGATTACATCGTCCGCTTTTTTCTTTCCTTTCACCAAAGATGCGAAATCGCGGAAGTCTTCGATACGTCCGTTCGTACAACTACCCAGGAATACATAGTCGATCTTCTTACCCATGATCGGTTCACCGGCTGTGAAGCCCATGTAGTCAAGAGATTTTTTATAAGAGATACGGCCTGCTTCATCTACACTCTCCATCGTCGGAATGCTTTCACGGATACCCATTCCCATTCCCGGATTGGTACCATAAGTAACCATCGGGTCGATATCTTCAGCATGGAAAACGATTTCTTTGTCGTATCGGGCATCCGGATCGCTATATAGTTCGCGCCATTCAGCCAGACTCTTTTCCCAGGCTTCGGCACGGGGAGCAAATTCACGATCTTTCAGATAATCGAAAGTCACCTGGTCGGGAGCAATCATACCACCACGGGCACCCATTTCGATGGACAAGTTACAGATAGTAAGGCGTTCTTCCATCGTTGTATTGCGAATAGCTTCGCCGGCATACTCGACGAAATAACCGGTGGCACCGCCTGTCGTCATCTTACTTATAATGTACAAGGCAAAGTCTTTAGCTGTTACGCCGGGTTTACGTTTGCCGTCGATGGTGATACGCATCGTTTTCGGCTTACGCTGCATAATACATTGGGTAGCCAGAGTCATCTCTACTTCACTGGTACCGATACCAAAAGCGATGGCCCCCATGGCCCCGTGGGTAGAAGTGTGAGAGTCGCCGCAAACGATTGTCATCCCCGGCTGAGTCAGACCTGTTTCCGGGCCTACCACATGGATGATACCGTTCTTCGGATGTTGCAATCCGTAATAAGTCAGATTGAAATCCTTGGCATTCTTTTCCAACGTATCTACCTGGTTCTTAGACACAGGGTCTTCGATCGGCTTCTCCTGGTTCAATGTCGGAATATTATGGTCCGGCATACAAGTGATCTGTTCCGGACGGAAAGGCTTCAAGCCACGGGTACGTAACCCTGCGAAAGCCTGCGGACTGGTCACTTCATGGCAATACAGACGGTCGATATAAAACTGGATCGTTCCGTCGGGAAGGGTATCCACCACATGTTTTTCCCAAATCTTCTCAAATAATGTCTTGCTCATTGCTAATTATGTATTATGTTATTTTACGAACTTATTGATTGCATCGATAAAGGCTTCTACCGAAGCTGCGATAATATCGGTGTTGGCTGCAAAACCGTAATAGTTATTTCCATCATACTCGACCTGCATATGTACTTTACCCATATCGTCGCTCCCTTTATTAATCGCCTGAATGAGAAACTCCTGAATAGTCATCGTGCGGTGAATGATCGATTTGACGGCTTTAATGGCTGCATCGACAGGACCGTTTCCGGATGCGGCAGCTTCAAACTTCTCACCGGCAATATCCAGACAAACACTAGCAACAGACTGCAGGCCGACACCGGAAGTAACCTGCAGGTAATCCAGTTTGATACGGTGCATGGCGGTACGGTCTTTACCGGCCAGCATCAATACATCGTCGTCGTTGATATCTTTCTTACGGTCGGCCAGTTTCAGGAACTCTTCATATACCTTATCCAGCTTTTCCTGGCTCAGTTCCACACCTAAAACGCTCAAACGATGTTTCAGGGCAGCACGTCCGCTACGGGCGGTCAGTACTATTGCGTTATCGTCGATACCGACATCTTTCGGGTCGATGATCTCATAGCTTTCGCGGTTCTTCAATACGCCATCCTGGTGGATACCGGAAGAATGAGCAAACGCATTGCGTCCGACAATGGCTTTATTCGGCTGGATAGGCATATTCATCAGGCTTGAAACCATACGGCTGATACCGTAGATCTTAGTGGTATTGATATTGGTTTCGATTTCACGTTCCTTGTGGCTACGGAAAATCATTGCGACTTCTTCAAGGGATGTATTTCCAGCACGTTCACCGATACCATTGATAGTTACTTCGACCTGACGTGCACCATTCAAAACACCCTGTACGGTATTAGCGGTAGCCATTCCCAGGTCATTATGGCAGTGAGTTGAAATAATTGCATTCTGTATGCCGTCTACATGTTCCATCAGGTATTTAATCTTTGCACCATATTCGTCAGGCAGACAATAACCGGTCGTATCAGGAATATTTACAACTGTGGCACCCGCTTTGATCACGGCCTCAACAACACGTGCCAGATAAGCATTGTCCGTACGTCCGGCATCTTCGCAATAAAACTCGATATCTTCCACATATCGTTTAGCGTATTTCGTAGCTGCGATAGCACGTTCCAGAATTTCATCCTGGTTGGAATTGAATTTATAACGGATATGGTAATCGGAAGTACCGATACCGGTATGGATACGTCCACGTTTAGCGTACTTCAATGCTTCGGCAGCCACGTCGATGTCTTTTTCGACAGCACGGGTCAACGCACAGATAGTTGGCCAGGTGACAGCTTTCGATATCTCAACAACACTATTGAAGTCCCCCGGGCTCGATACCGGAAATCCTGCCTCAATCACATCCACACCAAGTTCTTCAAGCGCTCTGGCTACCTGAATCTTTTCAATACTGTTTAACTGGCATCCCGGAACTTGTTCACCATCTCTCAACGTGGTGTCGAAAATAAATAATCTGTCTGACATAATCTTATACTCTTAAATTTGTTTATATTCTTGTTTGTATCCATAAAAAAAGCCCTTCTCACAAGGAAGTGAGAAAGGCTCTTTTAATATCTTCATGCATCAGAAAAGCACGTACAGTCTCACTTCCTATCCCGTTCCCAGAGTAGAATAATGTTTAGAGAAATAATGAGACTATTTGCTATATTCTGTTTCATTGTCTTTTTTTATTTAACGTTGCAAAGATACAGCCTTTTTTTAAACCACCAAATATAAAACGATATTTTTCACACCTGTTTCCTTATAAAATGTAAGAGAAGGCAGAATGTAACCTATAAATCATCACACAAGAGCACATTTTATGACAGGATAGGTATGCTCTCACTTATTTATATCCAGCTTATCTACCTCTTTTCCATCCTGGTCGAGTATCTTTATGCTAAGTTTATTATTTTGGGCTTCAGCTTTTAAGACCGTATTATTAGAGTTTACAATAACCGGGAACTTAACGCCATCTTTCGCTTCATTGCGGATATATTGGTGAAGGTGTCCACAAAGCATAATATCGACATTCGCATTATTGAGCAGGGGGATAAACTTCTCTTTCACCTCCTGGTCGCCGTGCCATCCTCCGAATGGTGGTATGTGGCAAACAACCACTTTAAAAGGAGCTTCCTTATACTCCTTGCTTTCCAATACCTTTGCCAGCCATTCAGCCTGCTCCGTACGATACTGGTCGTAGACCGTGATTCCGGCATACTCGAGATCGGTATCCGGTTTATCCTCCCCGCTATCCAGTATGACAAAACAAACCGGTCCCTGGCGAAACATATAATAGATATGATCTTGTCCGGGTGAAAAATAATTCTGGAAAGCCGTAGCAAAAGAACCTCGTGTTTCATGATTTCCGCGAGTATAATACATTGGCAACTCTGAAGCAAAAAGTTCCGTTGCCTTACTCATAAATCCGTCAAAGATCTCTTTCTCGCTGTTGAAAATAGAAACCATATCGCCGTTAAACAAGAACAAGTCGGTCGCTTTCAGATCGCAATGAGACACCAACTTCTCCAGCATATCGCTTTTACCATGTATATCGTTGACCATGGCAAAGTTCACCGTTTGCTTACCGTGATCGCTGGTTTTAAATACGAGCGGCTTTTTCATATATACGTCTGTCGCCGCCACATTTCCATATATAACCCGCCAACCCTGATGACTCAAAACTTCTTGCGAATACACACGATAACTGTAACGCGTTCCGGGCTCCAGTCCTTTCAGGTGGACGGCATGAACCGTAGAAGTCAGTTTTATTCCGTTCTTCGCATTAAACACCTTGGGCCGTTCAGTCTGATAGAAATGTGTACCGTCGTCGGGAGCAAGTTCCACCCAACCTATCGAGGGTTTATTGACAGTCCAAACAATAGTAACTTCGTTCTCACCCAGATTTTGCAGATACGGGGCATGAGTGATCCGGATGTCTTCCTGGGCAAAGAGAGAGAGATTGATCAATAAAGATAGAAAGAATAGGAGACTGATTTTCTTCATGGCATATTGTTATTTAGTTTTTTCCTTATCTGCAAAGATAATTGCTTCTGTTGGGCCGGCAAATACCATACCGGTTTATTCGCAAAAAAGGTCGTTTCCTCATTCGGAAACGACCTTTACTTCTATTTTCTTATTAAATATAACCTATCATTGTCCGCTGAAAGGATTCTGATCTGAACTACTGATTGCTTCATTGTTTGCCATTTCCAGCTCAGGGATCTGGCATAAGAAACGATAGTCGTTAGAATTAAGGAAGCCTTTCGGTTGTGCATCCGAAGCATTATAACCATCCAAATACATCAATCCTGAGGCAAAATGACCGGCAAGATTAGCGGATGTAGATCCATAGCGGTATAACGGTTTCTGCAAACGAAGCAAATCATACATACCGGTAACACCTTCACCCAGCAGTTCTTTACGACGTTCCACATAGATAGCTTCCAGCAGTTCGTCTTTAGCTGTTGCTGTTGTCGGTTTTGCTACGTTACGTGCATTCTGCAAAGTTGTCAGGTAGGATAAAGCAGAAGCGCTGTTATTCAGGTTAGCTTCAGCTTCGGCCATGATCAACAACATTTCGGATGCACGCATCAATGATAACTCAGGATATGTATTACCCATTGGAGCACCGTTGGCGTCACCATAGTATTTAAACTTATTATAAGCCCATTTTGCCTTAATTTCCTTATCACCGTTAGCTGTACGATGCCAGAACATGACAGGTTTTTCATCGGCATCCGTTACACCTTCTGTCTTTGTACATTTGGCTCCACGATAATCGCTTTCGTCAAACATATCTACATACTTCTGATCGACCAAGATGTTGATAAAGCTATAAATAGGACCTACCGTCATTGTTTCACCATAACTGGGATCCTGATTATACATATAGTTGAAAATACTGTTGGTGCTGACATTTGAAACGTTGGTAAATTTAACACCCCAAATAACTTCTTTACAACCATCAGTCAGCAGGTTATCGAAGCCACTATACCATTCATCTTTTGTCATCAATGTGTTATATTTTTCATACACACCTTTTGCTTCATTCAGTGCATTCTGCCAATCGCCCATCACTTGATAAACACGTGCCAACTGAGCAGATACAACATCAGCATTGATACGCCACATATCCGTTCTCTCATAAGAAGCCAACAGACTTTTTGCTTCCTTCAAATCAGAAACGACCTGCTGATAACATTCTTCAACAGTAGAAAAAGCCTTAGAATCCGGGTCTTCAGAAGAAAGACGTAAGATAACGCCACGTTTATCCTTTGCTATAGCATAAGTCTGTTGATAGCAAATCAACAAATTAAAATAGCTAATACCACGCATTGCCAGACTTTGTCCTTTCAATATAGTCTTTTCAGTGTCTGTTCCGGTAGCCTCAGGCAGTGCATCGATAATTATATTTGCCTGGTTGATGATCTTATACATATTACTCCAGATACGCTTGGAATAATCACCGGTAGATTGTGCACGTTCCGGAGCAAAGTTATAACTGTTTTCAACCGAGCCACCATAGTTCTTCGTACTAAGGAAATCGGCACCAGCCAAATCATAAAACATCGCTAAACCGGCCATACCCGTATAACAAGCATCATTCTGACTACCCGTTTCCGGTCCCATCAAAATAAAGCGGTAAGCTGAATTCAATGCCATATTCAAACCAGTAGTACTGGATGTTATGGTTTCTTCATCCACATTGGTAGATGAATTCGTCGTCAAATCATCGTTACAATTGCTCAAAGAGAATGCGAGAAGAGCAACTGCTGCAAATTTTACGGTTCTATATAATCTTTTCATACAGATCTATCTTATTTAAAATGAAACTTGAATACCACACATATACACTCTTCTTGATCCCTGGATACCATTATCCGTATCCGTATTACCATTATAGTTGTTACCCAGAACACCTGTTTCAGGTTCTGTATGACGTTTTGCAGCCGGACCGAAAGTCAGCAGGTTATCGCCTGTCAGATAAACACGAACATTAGAAAGACCAGCCTTTGCAGTCAGGTTACGCGGCAATGTATATCCCAATGTCACGTTCCTCAAACGGATATAGTCGTTATCGAACAGATAGAAATCAGAGTTCTTACGTGTTGCAGAATAATTGGAAGCCGACCAGCGCGGGAATTCAGCATTGTCACCCGGTTGCATCCATACTTTTCCGTCTACCAGATCCTGAATAACACCAACACCGTCACGAACCGTAGTACGCTCCAGATAAACATAGTCCCACATTCTGGCACCGAAAGAGGCATACCACATAAATGAGAAGTCGAAATCTTTCAGTTTAAACGTATTTGTGATAGAACCAAAAGCCTTAGGTATTGCGGAACCACAATATTGATAATCCTTGGAAGACACATCTGAATAGTTTTCTGTTGTTTTCCAACCATTTTCACCATCGCGAACCCAGAAACGCATATTACCGTTTTCAGGATTTACACCAGCATTCTTCACCATGTAGAATTCAAAGATCGAATGTCCTTCTTCCAGTTTATAGCCGGCACCACGGTTTTCATAGATATATGCTCCGTCCGGCAGATAAGTTACTTCATTCTTTACTGTAGACATGTTGAAATCGATATTCCAGCGGAAATTCTTTTGCTGAATAGCAGTAGCTCCCAACGTGATTTCAACACCACGGTTACGGATATTACCTAAGTTGGTATTGTATCCTTCAGCATCACCTACCTGTGCAGACAGAGGCAAAGCCTTGTAGTACAACAAATCTTTCGAATTACGGGTATAAAATTCAACCGTACCGTTCAAACGGTTCAGGAAGGCGAAATCCAATGCTATATTATACTGTTCGTTACGCTCCCATTTCAATTTCGGAGTAGCGACAGTCTTCGGTTTGTAACCTGCCAGATCATATAAGTTAGCAGATGTATAATATCCCTGATAGCCATAGAAAATTTCATCATCCAATTTAGAAGAACCGTTACCTGTATTACGCGGGATCAGTTTGTCATTACCTGATGTACCATAACTACCACGCAAAGATAAGTTATCGATCCATTTGATATCTTCCATGAATTTCTCTTTTGAGATACGCCAGGAAGCACCTACGGAGAAGAAGTTACCCCAACGGCTGTCTTTACTAAAACGGGAAGAACCGTCACGACGAATAGAACCCGACAGGTAATACTTATTCATCCAGTTATAATCGACTTTTCCGAAGAAAGATAATAATGAATAACAATCTCTTTTTGAATCGATGGCCCAGTTCTTTGTAGTAGAATTCAATTCATACATACCCATCTGCATGATACCTTCACCATAACCATATTCATAATGTCTGTCGGTTGAGTAGAACTCCTGTCCCAACATTACATTGAAATTATGATCATTGACCGACTTATCCCAAGTCAGAATATTATTCCAGGTAACAGATTGTGTTTTCCATGATTCATGAGTAGCAGAACCACCACTGGTCTTTACTGTTACACCATAAGGCTTCAACTGTCCATCACCATGAATAGCAGAAGAATATTGATATCTGTTTTTCGTTATATCATCCAGATTAACGGCTGTCTTGAAGTTAATATTAAATGGTAATTTGAAATCTGCAAAATAGTGAGCAGTGATCATATTACCTGCGTAGTTGTCAAAATCTTCATCGTTCGGATTGTTCCAATAGTCACCACCATTCTGCAAAACATGAGAACCGAAGAAGTTTGCACTGTTCTCTCCGAAATCATAAATACGCTTTCCGGTTTTTTGAGAATAATACCAATCTGTATTATCTTCATTTCTCAAATAAGGAGAGTTTAACGAATTAGAGAATACCAAAGCACGGTTTGCACCGGATACGTTCTGGCGATACTGGCTATATGCCAGGCTTCCACCCATGCTTAACCACTTTGTCAATTCAGTTGTTACACTGGCACGGAATGAATAACGTTTATAATACTGGTTATTAGCAAATCCCTTATCATTCAGATAAGACATAGAGGTGAAATAGTTAGTCTTACCGTCGGCAGTAGCACCACTCAGGTCGATACCGTAATCCTGGCGCAACTTGCGGGAGAATACGGAACCATACCAGTCGTAATCGCTTTCATCCCAAACCATTTCGAGATCCGGATTTACGTAACCATTACCGTTGCCGTCATGCAATACATAATTGGAAGCATCGCCGGTCCATTTAAACGGAGTTACATAAACAGTTTGTCCCTGAGAGTTGACACGCGGATTAACCATGTGACCCAGTACTGTCTGTGAAGCATAATCTCCGGCAGCCTGTTTGTCCAGACCTTCCACATAATATTTATCATTATAGATAGCACGCCATGTGTTTGTCAACTGCTCATACGGGTTGGCTTTTGTCGGGTTCTTTACCGCATTGTCGGAAGTACCCCAGGCACCACGGAAATTAATCTGAGGTTTACCAATTTTACCTTTCTTTGTCGTGATCACAACGACACCGTTTGCAGCACGTGAACCATACAAAGAAGCTGCAGCAGCATCCTTCAATACAGTCATAGATTCAATATCGGACGGAGCCAATGTAGAAATGCTGCCATCATAAGGCATACCGTCCACAATATACAACGGGGTTGTCTGTCCTGACATAGAACTGATACCACGTATCTGGATACGAGTTTCTCCACCCGGGTTACCTTCATTGTTAGAAACATTTACACCGGCGCTCATACCCTGCAATGCCTCCGTGAAGCTGGTTGCTGAAATCTTTTCCAGTTGATCGGACTTTACTACGGAAGCAGAACCTGTAAATGAGGACTTTTTTGCTGTACCATAAGCAACAACTACGACCTCATCCAAATCCTGAGTATCGCTTGTCAACTTTACTTTTATTGAACTTTGTCCATTCCAAACAACCTCCTGTGTCTGTAATCCGACAAAAGAAACAACAAGAACATTTCCTTTTTGAATACCATCTAATACGAAATTACCATCCATATCCGTAATAGTACCATAGGAAGTTCCTTTGATAGAGATAGAGGCACCGGCAACCGGTCCCATTTCATCCTCAACAAAACCTGTAACTTTGTTTTTCTGCTGCGTGATCGTAGCACCTAATGAGGTCGGAATCACAACGGCATTAATAGTCCCGGCTGAACCAAATACAGTAGCCAGAAGCAATGCCTTAACCAGTCTCGAGTTTGTCAACATAAGCTAAAATTACAATTAAACGATTAAACCTATTTTAACTACGCGATAGTGTTCACAAATACTCCGATTTGATTTAAAATAAGAGACTGACTTTCTGAACATTTAATACTAACGCGAAAATACTTGGCTCTCAGAAAAGCATTCAAACACTCTAATTAAATGCCATAGTCTCTATAGAACTATTGTATTATTTTTAGGAGAAAACAGGTTTTGTTAAATTCTTGAAATATGCATAAATATGCGAAAATATTTATTTTGTTTCTGTTTGTGTTGATATGTTCATGATAATAAACAGTTTGAGTTTGTTTTTTATATAATACACTTCTTATATCTTCTTTGTATTGTTTGTGTTAAAATTCTTAACTGGTAACATTTTAACGGTATAATTAAACTCAAATTAAATAATATTGCTATATTTGCCCTCTGGAATACAATAGTTCTATAGAGACTATGGTATTCATGACAAAAAAAAGGAGCTCCTAAAAGCTCCTTCTTACTATAAATAGCAATCTAGTTCTTACTGCCCGCTCCAGGGATTCTGATCAGCCTCTGAGATTGCATCGTTATTAAGGATTTCCATTTGAGGAATCTGACAGAAAAAACGGTAATCATTCGATTCAAGAATTCCCATCGGTTGAGGATCACTGACATTATATCCATTCAAGTATTGCATACCCCATACATAATGCCCGGCAGGATTTGCTGTCGTTTCACCATAACGAACCAGTCTCTTCTGCAAACGAACCAGATCATAAAAACCAGCCTGTCCTTCACAAATCAATTCTTTACGACGTTCTTTGTAGATATCTTCTAATAATGCATCCCCACCACTATTGGTTGTCGGAGTCGCATTACGTGCTACCTGTAAACGATTCAATAAAGTAAGAGCCTCTCCTGTACTACCTTTCTGTGCAGCAGCCTCTGCCATGATCAGCAGCATTTCAGCTCCACGCATCAAGCACACTTCAGGACGGGTAGCACTTTGGATCACACTTCCTCCATCTTCTCCATAATGTTTATACTTATCAAAGGCCCATTTTGTATTGATTTCTTTGTTTGCATTCTTGGTTCGTTTCCAGAACTGATAGCGGTCTTCCTTTTCTTCAAACAATTTCACAAACTGCTCATCCACAAAATAATCCAGGAAAGAATAAATCGGTCCATCCGCATAACCTTCACCATAACTTTCGTCCTGATTGTACCAGAAGTTAAACTGCGTACTACCTCCCAGGTTGTTATCGGCTGTATACTTCATCGCCCAAACCACTTCCTGATAATTACCACTGATCATATCGTCGAAACCTGAACGATATTGTTCACGCGTCATCAGTTGACTATGATTATCATAGACTATTTTAGCTTCATTGTAAGCACCTTCCCAATTTTGCATCACCAGATACACACGAGCCAAAATACCGGAGCAGATCTCCGAATTAATCAACCACATATCTGTCGGAGCGTAATCAGAAAGTAATGACTTTGCAGTAGTCAGATCAGATACGATCTGGGTGTATATTTCTTCTACGGTTGAAAAGCCTTTATGAGCCTCATCAGTGGAAGATGTACGCAAAATCACCCCCCGTTTGTTTTTTGCAATAACATACGTTTGCTGATAATTTTGGATCAAATGAAAATATTGAAGCCCGCGCATAGCCAACGCTTGTCCTTTGATATGCTTCTTTTGTGTTTCATCACCGCTGGCATTATCCACATTGGTCAGGATAATATTAGCACGGTTGATCACGTTATAGCACATCGACCATATCTTGGATGCATTCCCATCCGCCTGAGTCTTTGAGTTCGAATATTGATAAGCCGTTACCTGGTCGCCACCCATATTAGTATGGCTCACGATATCCGCACCTCCTGCATCGACATACATCTGGAAGCCCGGAAGCCCGGCATATACACGATCGCCTTTATCCGTATTAAAATACAACTGTTTATACGCCGAGGTCAATACTTTTTCCAGCTGGGATATATTCTCGAGCACATCCGTATCATTCACTTTCACATACGAACTGGTTGTCAGATCGTCATCACATCCTGTTAGGGTAAAACCTACAAAAGCGAGGGACAGGAAGGATATGTTTATAAATAATCTTTTCATAAATATCTTTTTTGCATTTATAATGTGATTTGAATACCGACCATATACAGTCTTCTTGAACCCTGAATACCGTTATCCGTTTCAGCGTTACCATTATAACTGTTACCCATTACACCTGTTTCGGGATCTGTAAAGCGCTTCTTTGCCGGTCCGAAAGTCAACAGGTTATTACCTGTCACATACACACGCAGATTTTCCACCAATGCCTTACGGCTGATATTCTTTGGCAAAGTATAACCTAAAGTCAGGTTTCTCAGACGCCAGTAATGGTTGTCGAACACAAAGTTATCGGCATATTTAACTGTTGCGCCATATTGAGTATACGACCAACGAGGGATAAGTGTTCCCGCATCACCCGGCTGTCTCCAGCGGTCTTCTACCAATTCCTGTACGACACCTACACCCGGACGGTTCATAATACGTTCTTTATAGGTATAGTCGGAAATCTTTGATCCATAAGAATAATAAAACATAAACGACAGGTCGATCCCTTTAAACTGGAAGTTGTTGGTGATAGAACCAAATACTTTAGGAATAGCGGAACCACAATATACAAAATCATCAGTAGTTACTTTCGCCTGATCTTCCGTACGCACCCAACCGCCATTACCATCACGGATCAACCAACCCGGCAGACCTGTTTCAGGATTCACACCGTCATATTGAGGAGCGATAAACTCGTAGATAGACTTACCTTCTTCCATTTTATAGGTACAAGCCGTACCGGCATAGGTATAAGCACCTGTCGGCAGATAAGTAACCTCATTCTTCAGTGTACTCATATTGGCGTCGATATCCCATCTGAAATCTTTTGAAGTAAAGATGTTGGCATTGATCGTTATTTCAACACCGCTATTACGAAGGTCACCGATATTCATATTATATCCGGAAGCTGCACCGACCTGGGCCGATAGAGGCAATTCCTTATAATACAACAGATCATTGGACGTACGGGAGTAATATTCCACCGTACCGCTCAGACGGCTGAGGAAAGAAAAGTCCAAACCAATATTCCATTGTTTATTGCTCTCCCATTTCAAATCCGGAGTCGGAGTAGTAGAAGGCTTCAGACCAGACTTCAGATAGAGGTCATCACTTTCGTAAGTTCCCTGATAACCATATAATACTTCATCCCCTGCTTTACCGTTACTAGCATTACGTACAATCAACTTATCATTACCGGTTGTACCGTAACTGGCACGAAGTACCAGATTGTCAATCCATTTTGCATCTTCCAGGAAACCCTCTTTCGATATTCTCCAGGAAGCACCGGTCGACCAGAATGTACCCCAACGGTTATCGGAACTGAAGCGGGAAGAACCGTCCTCACGAATCGAGGCAGAGAGATAATACTTATTCAGGAAATTATAATCCAACTTTCCGAAGAATGACAACAGAGAATATTTATCACGGCCTCCCCATACACCAAAATTCTTGGTCGTATTCGATAACTCGTATTTACCTAATTCCATGATTCCTTCACCCCAACCTTGCTCATAGTGGGAATCCCAGGTATACCACTCGTGACCAGCCATAGCAGATATATTATGATCGCCGATCGACCAGTCGCCCGACAACACATTATTCCAGGTAGTAGAGCGCTTATTGAAATCATAACGGCTGGCATAACCGCCATCCGCCAGGATAGAAATTCCATAAGGAGCAGTCTGACCACTACCATGCACAGCAGATGTATACACCATTGAACGACTCCAGTAATCATCGATATTCAAAGCAGAACGGAACTTCAGGTTATATGGCAACTTAAACTCTGTATTAAACTGAGCCGAGAGAATATGCCCCATATTATTATCGAAACTATCGTCATTCTCATTATCCCAATAGTCACCCGAATTGTTCAGGACATGTGCTCCAAAGAAGTTGTTGACATATTTACCATAGTCATACATTCTTTTTCCGGTCTTTTCCGAAACCACCCATCCCGTATTATCCTCGTTACGCAACCAGGGAGACGACAGTGTTGTCGTAAAGTTTGCAGCACGGCTGGCACCTCCCGATACATTTTGGCGATGACGGGAATATGACAAGCTACCTGCAACTTTCCACCAGTCGAACAGTTCCGTACTTAAATTCGTACGGAAAGAATAACGTTTGTAATACTGGCGATTTCCATACCCCTGATCATCCAGGTAACCACCGGAGAAGAAATATGAAGTCTTACCATTTCCTGTTTGTCCACTTATATCCACACTATAATCCTGACGTAGTTTTCGGGAGAAGATGGCTTTATAAACATCCCAGTCGTCTTCATCCCATACATATTCCAGATTAGGATTCATGTAAGGATTACCGTTACCGTCATGCAAAACATAATCTTCGTTGATGTATCTAAACGGGGTCACATAAATAGTTTCACCCTTCGAATTTCTCGTTGCTTTTACCTGTTTGGTCAATGCCTGGGAAGATGCATAATCGCCGGCTGCCTTGGCATCCATGCCGTCGTAAAGCAATGCATCGTAATACAATGCATACCAGGTATTTTCCAACTGTTGATAAGGATTAGCCTTTTTAGGGTTCTTTACCGCATTGTCGGAAGTACCCCACGCCCCGCGAAAATTAATCTGAGGCTTAGCTGATTTCCCCCTCTTGGTAGTAATCATCACAACACCATTCGCTGCACGCGAACCATACAAAGAGGTTGCCGCAGCATCCTTCAACACCGTCATCGATTCGATATCCGTCGGATTGATCTGGTTAAGACCACCATCGTAAGGCATACCATCCACAATATACAAAGGATCTGCCTTTCCGGACATAGAAGCGATACCACGAATTTCGACACGAGCTTCAGCACCGGGGTTACCTTGTACGTTCACAACATTCACACCGGCCGACATACCTTGCAATGCTTCAGTAAAACCGGTACCCATTACCTTTTCCAGTTTCTCTGCTTTCACAACAGAGGCCGACCCGGTAAAGGTCGATTTCTTAGCTGTACCATAAGCTACAACTACAACTTCATCCAAATCCTGTGTCGCATCACTCAACTTAACATTTAAGTTAGCTTGCCCGTTCCACGTAATCTCCTGCGTAGCCAGGCCGACAAAAGATATTACAATTACCGATCCCCGCCGGACATTATCCAGGGTAAATCGACCGTCGGTATCGGTAATCGTACCGACAGAAGTTCCTTTTACTACGACAGAAGCACCGGCTACGGGCCCCATATCGTCAGAGACAAGGCCTGAGACCTTATTTCCCTGTTGCACTACCATCGTTTCGGGACTTGTTGGAATAGCTGCAACTACAGTACCCGCAGCTCCAAACAATACAGAAAACATTAGTGATTTAATTAGTTTTGAGTCTGTCCACATAGTTAAATTCAAGACTTTAATTAAATAATTTTAATCATAATAGCATTCATTTCATTAGAGGTTACGCTTCTCTCCTCAAAAAGCGCCCAGGTCCATACGCTCTAAAATAAAGTTCATAGAATCAAGACACACAACCTTTTACTCACAAACATTAATCCATCAATCTTGATTAAACACACCGTACTTTCTTCAACAAATATAATATAACATAAATAGGCACAAGTATAAAAATATATATTTAATACTTTATTCCTCACTATTTAACATTCATCTATTAAGAAAAGCAACTCCATAAAAACTCCTAACCTATCAAATACAATAAGCATATGAGATCAATAAACCAGCTTCACCAATCACGGGTTTTAACATATAAAACTGTAATGTTCCATACCGGTGACAGATGACAGATTCAGTTGCAAATGACAGATAAATTCAGATAAATTCAGAAAACTTCATGATAGAGAACTTACTTAGCTAAAATTCGTCACACAGGTAACCACTATATCCCTTCCCGGCATCTTTTATTGTATAGCCAGGGAGTTTTGTATTAATAAGTCATGAGGAAAGACTTAGTTAGTCATAGGTTTATGCTTAACTGGTAGCGGGAAAGAAAAAACGGCAACCCGGAACATACCGGATTACCGCTTTATATCGCAAGATGTTTAATACTTATTTATCGTACCAACTGTTAGTTGTTTTCAGGACGCAGTTTGCGAACAACGGCACCTGCACGCCACATTTCGCTTTCACGAAGTGCTTTCAGTTCTTTTTCTAAACCTTCGCGATAGTCGGGTTTGCTGTTGGTATCGATAGAACGCTGTGCTTCGTTACCACAGGCAACTTCGCTATACAGCTTCTGGAAGACCGGTTTTGTAGCATCGTGGAACGGGCCCATCCAGTCCAAAGCACCACGCTGTGCAGTGGTCGAACAGTTTGCATACATCCAGTCCATACCGTTTTCTGCGAACAACGGCATCAACGACTGTGTCAACTCTTCTACTGTTTCATTGAATGCTTCAGAAGGTTCGTGACCATTTTCACGCAGTGTTTCGTACTGAGCAAGCAGCAATCCCTGGATTGCACCCATCAAAGTACCACGTTCGCCAGTCAGGTCGGAATATACTTCTTTCTTGAAAGTTGTTTCGAACAAGTAACCTGAACCTACACCGATACCCAATGCAATTACGCGATCCCAAGCTTTGCCTGTTGCATCCTGGAAGATTGCGTAGCTTGAGTTCAAGCCACGACCTTGCAGGAACATACGACGCAATGAAGTTCCCGAGCCCTTCGGAGCTACCAGGATTACGTCTACATCAGCAGGAGGGATGATGTTTGTACGTTCTTTATAAGTAATACCGAAACCGTGAGAGAAATACAAAGCCTTACCCGGAGTCAGGTATTTTTTGATACGCGGCCATACTTCAATCTGTGCGGCATCTGAAAGCAGATACTGTATGATTGTTGCTTTTTCGCAAGCTTCTTCGATATCGAACAGTGTTTCGCCCGGTACCCAACCGTCAGCAACGGCCTTTTCCCAGGTCTTACCACCTTTACGTTGTCCTACAATTACGTTAAAACCGTTGTCGCGCAAGTTCAGGCTCTGGCCGGGACCTTGTACGCCATAACCTATCACGGCGATAGTTTCATCTTTCAATACTTCTCTTGCCTTTTCCAACGGAAATTCTTCGCGGGTTACTACGTTTTCGTCAACACCGCCAAAATTCATTACTGCCATTTTCTTTTTACTATTAAAATGTATATAAAATAATTTGTTATTTCCAGGTAACGGCGGCACGGCTGATCGCTTTGCCGTCGTTGCATATTACCATATTGTATTTGTCTTCGGATACTTCCTGATGATGGAGAGTCAACTCCATACCGTATTTACCTTCAGACTGATAAGCTATTTCGAAGCGGCTTATCTCTTTTTCACGGAACATGCTGATATCGAACAGGTCGAGCAGGTGTTCCATGTATTTGATACTATTCAGATGTCCGTTCACATCAAGATCGCTGTATTTCACACGATAGGGCTCACCGGGTACATTGTTTTCCACCGGGGCGATCTTACCGGGTTTCTCGATCGGACAGGGACGGTCGGTGACATAAGCACTCAAGCCTTCTACATCAAGCAAGGTCGGACGACGGGTTTCCACATCGATAGCCGCCCAGATAGAACGGGCAAACCCGAAGGTTTTGCCTTCACCGTTCACCAGTTCGAAACAGCGGCTGGTAAATAGCTTGCCGACTTCATCGACCCAGGTATATAAGGTTACGGACTCGGACATAGCTGGATAGGAAGTCATTTCGATTGCCAGGCGGGAAAGCACCCATGCAGTATGCCTTTCGGTCATATCGTTATAACCGAACCCACGGTCGGCGGCATGACAGGAAGCGGCGTGCAGCAAATAAGTTCCGATCATCGGAATAGTGATGCGACCCCGGAAGTCCATTAGATAGGACTCGGTTACGAAATGAAATTCTCCTACTTTGTTCTTCTCCATAATCTTCTTTTTAAGGAAGGGCGGATTTGGAACCCGCCCTACATTTATTGTTAATCGTGTTTATCCTGCAACTTCTTTTCCATCGAGGACAGCATATCGCTCAGACGCTCCACCTTGCTCTTCGTAATCGCAACGCGACCGGAACGGATGAATTGCAGCACTCCGATCGTTTCGCTCAACTCTTTGAACAAAGCTTGTGTCTCATCATAATGTCCGCTCTTTTCAAGTACGACGCATGTCTCATTCACTTCGAGGATACGGGCATTGTACTTACGGATCAGATCCTCGACCGTACCCATCTTGATAAAGAGCTCGGTACTTAATTTATAGAGGGCTATTTCCTGATAAACCAGGTCTTCATCCGTATTGTAATAGGCTTTCAGAATATCCACACGCTTGTCGATCTGCTTAACGACCTTATCGATCATATCTTCGTCGGCAAAGGTAGTAATTGTAAACTTATGTATCCCCTTTATTGCCGAGGGAGAAACAGAAAGCGTCTCGATGTTCAGTTGCCGACGCGTAAAGATAACGGTTATCTGGTTCAGAAGACCAACGGTGTTCTCTGAAAAGATAATAACGGTATATAATTTTTTCGTATTCATAATTGTTCCTCCTTACTTAGCACCTAAGATCATATTTGTAACGCTTCCTCCGGCCGGAACCATCGGATATACCATTCCACAGGTTTCCACGTTGGCAACCAACAGGTAAGCGCCGTCATGGCGGAGCATTTCTTCTATTGCACCGTCCAGTTCTTCACGGCTGTCGACAGCTCGGGAAGCAATACCGAATGCCTTGGCTATCGCGACAAAGTCCGGATTTTTCATGATAGTGTTCGAATAACGTTCCTGGAAGAACAATTCCTGCCACTGGCGTACCATACCCAGGAAGTTATTATTAAGAACGATGATCTTCACATTCAGTTCCTCCTGCATAATGGTTCCCAGTTCCTGGATAGTCATCTGGATACCGCCGTCGCCAGTAAAGAAACAAACAGTACGTTCGGGAGCACCCAGCTTGGCACCGATAGCTGCGGGAAGGCCGAAGCCCATTGTTCCCAAACCACCTGAAGTTACCACGCTACGGGTTTGTTTGTATTTAAAGTAACGGACACCCATCATCTGGTTTTGACCTACATCGGTCACCAGGATCGCATCGTTGCCGGTTGCTTCGGATACTTTACGCACTACTTCGCCCATCTTCAACTGGCCTTCGGTAGGGAAAAGCTCCTTACGGATTACTTTTTCGTCCTCTTCCTTTTCGTCCGGTTCAAACTCGGCATTCCATTCTGTGCGTTTCCGTTCTTCCAGCAAAGAGGTAATCATCGGGATGGTGTGTTTGGCATTACCCAACACTTTTACATCAACGGGAACGTTTTTGCCGATTTCCGAGTTGTCGATATCCAGATGGATTATTTTTGCTTGTTTGGCATATGTCTTCAAATCGCCGGTTACACGGTCGTCGAAACGCATACCGATAGCGATCAACACATCACATTCGTTTGTCTTCCGGTTAGGTCCTACATTTCCATGCATACCGAGCATACCTTTATGTAGAGGGAAGTCGGAAGGAAGTGCTGACAATCCTAACACGGTCGAACCGGCAGGTATATCGTTTTTCTCCAGAAAGGCTTTCAATTCCTCTTCTGCCCCACCCAGGATAACTCCCTGGCCTACCAGACAGAAGGGTTTCTTTGCACTATTGATCAGAGCGGCTGCGGCTTCAATACGTTCTTGCTTGATATCCGGCTCCGGCTGATAGCTGCGTATATAATCTACCTTTTCGTATTCATAATCCACCAAACCGACTTGTGCATCTTTAGCCAGGTCGAGTACTACCGGACCGGGACGTCCCGTCGATGCGATATAGAAAGCACGGGATACAGCCCAGGCTATTTCTTCCGGTTTACGGATTTGATAGGCCCATTTAGTTATTGGTTGTGTAATACCGATTACGTCGACTTCCTGAAAAGCGTCGGTACCCAGCAGTGGAGACGGAACTTGTCCGGCAATTACTACCATCGGTGTACTGTCCATCAATGCATCGGCAATACCGGTAATGGTATTTGTTGCTCCTGGTCCGGAAGTAACCAACGTTACCCCCACTTTACCGGAAACGCGGGCATATCCCTGAGCCGCATGTGTTGCGCCTTGTTCGTGGCGTACCAGAACATGTTTCAATTGATCTTTATAGTCGTATAAACTATCGTATATAGGAATTGCCTGTCCGCCCGGATAACCGAAGATAGTATCTACTCCTTCAGCGATCAGCGCTTTCAGCAAAGCTTCCGAACCGGTTATCTTTTGTTTATCCATTTTAATAATGTGCTAATTTGCTAATATGTCAATATGCCAATTCCTAGACACTGTTGTATCACATAAATCTCTTTATTGGCACATTGGCATATTGTCCTATTGAATTATTATTTAATCTTCTACTATTCGTACACCGCCTTTATCGGCCGAAGCAACCATCTTAGCGTATGCCTTCAGTGCTTTCGATACCGTACGCTGGCGGAAAGGAGGTGTAAAGGCTTTCGGTCCGCGGGCTTCTTCTGCCTGGCGACGTGCGGCGAGTTCTTCATCGCTTACCTTTACATTTATAGTTCTTTCGGGAATATTGATTTCGATAATATCCCCGTCTTTCACGAGGCCAATCGCTCCCCCTGCTGCTGCTTCAGGAGAGATATGTCCGATTGACAAACCAGATGTTCCACCGCTGAAGCGTCCGTCTGTGATCAGCGCACATTCTTTACCCAGGTGTTTACTCTTTATATAAGAGGTTGGGTACAACATTTCCTGCATACCCGGACCACCCTTAGGACCTTCATAGGTGATAACGACGACATCGCCGGAGACGACTTTGTTTTTAAGGATACCTTCGCAAGCTGCATCCTGTGAGTCAAATACTTTAGAAGGACCGGCAAAGCGGAAGATACTTTCATCTACCCCGGCCGTCTTAACGACACAACCGTCCTGCGCTATATTTCCGTAAAGGACAGCCAGACCGCCGTCTTTTACATAGGCATGTTCCACATCGCGGATACAACCATTGGTACGGTCGGTATCCAGTTCTTTATAATAGCTTTCCTGTGATCCGAGCACCAGATTGAAACGGTGGGCCGGAGCACTCTTATAAATATTGATTGCTTCCTCCGTTACATTGACAGAAGTGATACTGTATTGGTCGATAGCCTCATTCAAAGTCAGACCATCCACACGTTTTACGGTTCCGTCTACCAGACCACCTTTTACCAGTTCATTCATAATGCCCATGATACCGCCTGCACGGTTTACATCTTCCACATGATACGAGCAGCTGGGAGCTACTTTACAGATAACCGGAGTTTTACGTGAAAGCATATCGATGTCTTTCATTGTAAAATCAGCTTCCGCTTCGTGAGCAACTGCCAACAGGTGAAGTACCGTATTGGTTGATCCTCCCATCGCAATATCGAGCGACATCGCATTCAGGAAAGCCTGACGGGTTGCAATGCTACGCGGCAATACGGAATCGTCACCATCGCGATAATATTTAAAAGCATTGTCTACAATCATTTTGGCTGCTTTCTTAAACAAACGGGTACGGTTGGCATGAGTAGCAACAACTGTTCCATTACCCGGAAGAGCCATACCCAAAGCTTCGTTCAGACAGTTCATCGAATTGGCAGTGAACATGCCAGAACAACAACCGCAAGTCGGACAAGCAGAGCGTTCCACCTTTTCTACTTGCTCATCGCTGACAGAATCGTCGGCCGCTTCGATCATAGCATCGATCAGGTCGAGTGCACGACCATCCAGATTGCCGGCTTCCATGGGGCCACCGGATACAAATATGGTTGGAATGTTCAAGCGCATACTGGCCATCAGCATACCCGGAGTGATTTTGTCGCAGTTGCTGATACATACCATAGCGTCTGCCTTATGGGCATTCACCATATATTCCACACTGTCTGCGATGATATCGCGGGAAGGAAGAGAATAAAGCATTCCGTCATGTCCCATAGCAATACCGTCGTCGATAGCGATCGTATTGAATTCGGCCGCAAAGCAACCTAGCTTTTCGATCTCCGCTTTCACCTGCTGTCCGATTTCGTGCAGATGCACATGTCCCGGCACGAACTGGGTAAATGAATTCACAATAGCAATAATCGGTTTGCCGAACTGTTCTTCTTTCATGCCGTTGGCACGCCATAGTGCACGGGCTCCGGCCATGCGTCTGCCCTCTGTACTATATGAACTTCTTAACGGATTCTTCATCATATCTTTTATTATCTTTTAGTCAATAAAAAAGCCCTTCTCTATAGGGAGAAAGGCTTAAGAAATATCATTAACGACTTCACAACTTCTTACACACCTTTCTCCTTACCTACTAATGACTAGAAGGACCACCACGAGAATAATATGCAATACATTGTTCATCATCTTTTTTATCGTCTTTAATTTGTTTGACGCTGCAAATGTAGAACAATAATTCATATGAGCAAAGGATTTAAAAGAAAAATCATCACTTTTATTTAGAAATGAAAGATAAAAGAACGATTCCACTTGCATTTTAACAGACTCTCGACCTTCTAACAATATAACACTACAAAAATACGACAGTCAGAAAATGCCTTGTCCGCCGTTGTCGTCGGTTGTCGGTATTTGTCCGTATTTACCCATAATCTACGTGGGACAGCCAGTGGGACAGACCTGGGACAATTTCACCCATTCATAATATACTAATCACCAATAGCTTAACCCACTTCTTAAAAACTCTTTGGGACAAACTTGGGACAATCAGTGGGACGCTCTTATTAATATATAAAGAATATATATAAAGAGAACTATAACTTTTTTCATTTTTCTACTAAAAGCAGTATTAATACTATATGCCGACAGGGGGCACACAGTAGTGCTGATACAGGCAGGACTATAGTGCTGATAAGAGTTACACTATAGTCCTGTTTTCAAAAAAGTGCGATTTCATCGAGGATTTAATCGTTTATCACCTTTTTAAGTTCCTTCAACAAAGCTTCCGACTTCGACGAGATTGTCCCATCTTGATAAATTCGAACATTAATCATCGGAAGATTTTTCCGCTTGTCGGATTCTTTCACCACATTGACTAATTGATCAATTGTTAATAAGGGGTCGTCTATTTCTGAATCTTTATATCTATGCGTCCAATCTCCGGATTCCAGCAATCCGCAATATGTGGCCTGTAGCCCTTCTTGCGGGCCTCCAATGAATACACCACTTCCATCAACCGGCAAATAAAGGTTATTCATACCCGCACTTTCTTCTGATAATCCCAACTCGCCGGCATAATAATCCTGAAAATCTGTAAGTCTGGGAAATATCCATGAATTATAGCAAATCAAAAAATCTTTATTATTTCTTTTGGCTGCTCGAGTCAGCTTTTCAAAATTAGCACCACCCGGGTAGTACCCCATTCCATCATCCAACCATATACCAGCTATTTTACTCCCGTAACGGTCACTTATCTCTCCCAATATGTTTTCTAAATTGGTATACAATGTTTGAGGATTATCTGAGTAAGATTGCAAAGTCCTCCAGTGAGTATCTGCTAATACATTATAATATAGTATCAGTTTTATACCATATTTACCTAATGCATTAGCCATATCAGAGACCAAATCACGAGATGTTGTACGCCCTGGTAAGATATTGTCAATGGCCCTTAATGGACCAGGAAAATACATTTCCGCCCAGGCTGTCGTGAAAAAAACAAGTCCACCGCCACATTCATATACCATCTTTGCAAAACCTTCTGTGTCAAAATCATTCACAGCCTCTTCATATGTCTTTGGATCACCAAACCGAGGCATACTACTTGAATTCCAATGAAAAAAGAACCCGTACTTCAAATCTCCTATCCAATGTGCATCAGAGCGTAATTCATTCGCATGCTGCTTTAACTGTGCATAAAGCTTTGACTCCGTCAGTTCCAATGAAAAAAGATGAACATTGAAATCCGGAGACTTTCCCGGAGACAAAATACGCAATGTAACTGTCGATGTACCAGCCAACAATTGGATTGGGTTTTCAAAAACACATCTTTGCCAATCACTGCCAGTCACAATGCACTGACAGCTTTTATGTCCGTCAGACAATTCTAAAATAACATTCTCTTCCCCACCTATATTATTCAGTTTTATTAGAACTTCTGCCAAATAACTTCCTGATTCAGCTTTAACATTCCATTGGATAGATTGAGAGGGGTGATTCCACTTTTCTACCCAAAAAGATTTATACGGATCATCTGGCATGTATATATTTATGCCTCCATTCAATTGAGCTTTACTCGGTAGCAAACGTGTAGACTGGTCAGGCTCCATCGATATTGCAGGTCGGTCAATTGTTCGTTTTGCTCTTTCACATCCAAAAAGGACAGTCATAAATAAAGACAAAAGCAATAAACTAATAATAGATTTTTTTTTAATCATAATGTCAATCATTTTAATTTTAATAAAACCTCCTCTTCCTTCTGATTTCGGAATATTTTCAACTTCAATCTACCCAACCATCGATTCTGCTCCGTCGAAGCAAAGACTTCTTCTATCGAAGATATTTCATTCTCACTCATATCGCGTATCACATCATTTTTCAGTAATCCAGACTTGGCTATCAGGCTCTCTTCTTCCATATCCACGATTACAACCCCACGCTGGTCCGGTAAACCGAAAGCGGACTGATCTCCCAATCCTTTTATTATTCGGATCTTAGCTCCTAACCATTCATATATCTTTGAATCATCGTCATCGTCTATTTGCTGTACATCCGGAAACAATGGAGTTTCAGCTATCGCTTTCAGCTTGACTGGTCTAACACCAAATCTATCCATAGGAATATTTTCAAAAGAAACTATATTCGCTTCACTCCCATCCAATAATGTGTAATCACCTCTTTGAGGATTGGCAAATATCAATTCACCGGTCACACTATGCACATCTGTTCCATCTTTTCTAACTTTGTCTAAAGCTTTCCGACCGGAAAAGAAATTAAAATCAATCTTTTCTCCCCAATATTCAACCGAAATAGGAAAATAAGGCTGCATAAACACATTTCTCTGTACAACATCTCCACTTTCAGGAAACCACAAATGAGGATGCAATGAGCTATTTATAACCAAATTATTTTCTACGCGCCGAAAAAAACCTTCACGAAGTTTTATACCACCCCGAAGACAAAGATTATTATAAATATGATAATTAGATGAACCATCATCGAGATCTATATCCCAACCATGATCACAACGGAATCTGTTATTACGAATTACAGTCGTATAAAGAGCATCCAGCAGAATTACCCCCCGATGTTTCTGCGTCAAAGTATCCATCGTCTTGAAATCCGGATGCCAGAAACGATCACGTCCCCAAGAATTAAAAGATCCATGATCACTTGTCTCTAACACTGTATCAAACACATCATTATATTCCAGAACATGTCCCCCAAAAGCACCGTCTCCAATATTGATACCAGCACGTGGACTCCGGTATATACTATTATGACTCACATTTATCTGGGCCGCTATCTGAATTTGAATACCTGCGATTTGTTTTTCAACCATTCCTATATCATGAATCAAATTATCTTCAACTATGCATTGACGAGGATAATGATCATTTTTAGCTCCTGGAGTTAAATCCATTTTTTCATAAGGAACATAATCATAATAACCAAAGGATGGAGAACGTAAAGCAGCCGTATCCCCAACAAGACAAATACCGCTGGCACCTATATGGTGGATATGATTTGCTATTACTTTCGAATTATAATTATATCGACTCAGGAATACAGCATTGCCCCCCAGATCATAAAACTCACACCCGATAATAACACAATCTTCCGTATTTTCAAGAAAAACAGCTCCTCCACGATATATTCCCCAATCGCTTCTCATCAAACTTTCGTAGGGATACATAAATGTTCGTAACGTACGGGTAAAACACAAATTCCGGATAGTTACACCAATAAGTTTATTATTCGGATATTCCCCACGTAACTCTATAAGATGAGGCGAGGTGACTACCTCTACCTTTGCAGAACTCAAATCTTCACCGGGAAAAGGATAATAATATAATGTACTTTCTTTTTTATCCAAATACCATTCCCCTGCTTCATCTAGCTCTTCACGTATATTTTCCACATACCGGAGTGATTTATGTAATGGCGATTCCCGGATTAATTGATATCCTCCTTCATAAACAAGTTCCTCTTTTACTTTGCCCATTATCTGATAATGCTGACTTCCCCAACGTCCCTGGTGCATAGAATGAATAAAACCACCCGAAGGATCCTTCCATTTTTTTATGCGAGAAACAGATAGTGCATCTTCAGAAGTTCCATTGAACAGTTCTCCTTCTTTATAATTAGGATATCGAGCCAGAATACGTTTATTTCCGTTTATATACATCTGATCAAAAGTATCTGCCACGAAGGCTTTATACAATCCCTTTTGTGCCTTTTGCCATTTCAATGAAAGTGTTTTACTACCAGATAAAATAACGTTTTCATCTTTGTAGCCGGAAATGAGTAATCTTTTACCCACAAAATCGTCAGATGTTATAATTACGGGATTTGGGAACTCATATACCCCTGTCCGGAAATAAATGTTCACATCTTTTTCCGCAGAAGACTTCGCCACCCGAAGAGCCTCATCCAAAGTCAAAACCGGATTATCCATTGTACCGTCACCCAATAAACTACCAGTAGAAGATATATAAATATCACGGTGAGCATAAGCTTCACAAACAAATAAAAATACATAACAGAGGATGACTAAAGAGAATTTTATTCCTTTATTTTTCAATCTCATAATGACTTCACATTAAATTTTCATTTAAACAAGACTAGAATATAAAAAAAGCAGAGTATAAAAAGGGCCAATCCAATAATGATTCAGACCGGCCCTTCCTAAATTCTAATTAATTATCTGTAATCCGGATTCTGAGAAATATTATTATTCAGAATTTCGGTATCAGGAATCAACCAGGTGTTGTTGTAGGCCCCAACAGGAACATTCAACCTGTCGCCACGCGCTTTCTGTACCTTATCGAACGTTTGGGTACGTTTCAGATCATACCAAGCAAAGCCTTCTTCATACAATTCGTGCTGACGTTCCAGGAGGACTGCTTCGCGGAACTGCTCCTGAGAAAGTCCGCTCAAATCAGGCACGTTTGTCGGATCATTCTGGTCAACACGGGCACGTTTACGGATAGCATTGATATATTGATAAGCTCCGGCCGGGCCATTCACTTCATTTTCAGCTTCAGCGGCAATCAGATACATTTCGGCCAAACGGATCAATTGGGTCTGCCAGGTCAGAATATTGGTATTAGAAGCCGGAAGCTCCTGCTCCAGATATTCTTCATTAATATACTTGTTATAATATGTACGTGAGATAACTTTATTACCTTTCGCATTTACATATTCAGGCTTGATACCCCATTCTTTACGCATATCACCTTTTGCAAAACTGGCGATAAAAGCATTTGTCGGAAGATATAAGGCTGTCTGGCTACCGATCGGTGAAGATTCATTATGCATACCGCTATATTTATCCGGAGCAGAAAACAACTCAGCCCAAATAGTTTCTGCCGTATAACGTTCCGTCTTAAATACCTTATCGTACGTAGGCATCAAAGAATACTGGCCACTATTAATCACTTCCAGTGCTTTTTCTTTGGCTTTTGTATAATTTTCTTTCTGATTCATCGGAAAACCGGCAGAAGTCAGATAGATACGTGCCATAATCGCTTTTACAACCCATTTATTTACGCGTCCCATTTCCTGTGCTTCTTCCGGAAGCTTTTGTTCTGCATCCAGAATATCATCAAAAATAAATTTATAGACATCAGCCTGTGGTGTACGGTCTATCGCCACATCCGCATCGCTAGTCACAACTTTATCCCGCAAAGGAACATCGCCGAAAAACTGAACCAAGGTGAAATAAGACCAGGCACGTAAACACTTCGCTTCACCGATGATACGATTCTTGGTTTCAGCAGCAAAGTCCTTATCTTCTATCGATTCCAATATCATATTTGCATTCTTTATTGTACTGTATGGTCCGGACCACGCATCTCTAAATGCATAAAAACCAAATCCCGGGTTATTTGCCCAAATATCACCAACCTGTTCGGCTGATTCCGGTTTATCGTTATAGTCGGCAAACACCTCTGTCAGGTTCAGGTTTTGTCCCTGAGGATACAAACCTTTCAAAGCACCGTCAAAATCTTCTACCGTTTTATAAAAGGAAGAAGGAGAAATAAACGTTTTCGGATCTTCTTCCAGCCAATCGGAACAAGAGACAGACAGAATAACCGGTACAGCCAGCAATATATTTTTAATCAGTGTTTTCATTCTTGTCATAAGTATTAAAATTTAACCTGTAAACCCAAAGTAAATGATTTTGCAGATGGATAAACACCTCTGTCCCATCCGTTCACGGCAGAAGAAGTCCAGGATGCTTCGGGATCATAATGAGAATAACTTGTTATCGTGATCAGATTCTGTCCGCTCAAATAAACCGAGATATTGGGTTTCCGTGAACCAGCAAACCATTGCGAAGGCAAAGTATAAGCGAGTTTGATATCTTTGAAACGCAGATAAGAACCGTTTTCTACCCAAACAGAACTCGGATCGCCGAAGGCCAGATAATCTTTGGTAGCAACAGATGCACGTGCATATTTAGCATTCGGATTTTCAGGTGTCCAATGGTTTTGCCAAACATCTTTGCGGATATTCCATGTTCCACCGATATTAGTGATACTCTTATTAAACTCATTGACAATATCACCACCTATGCTACCGATTACCAGAAACGACAATTCAAAATTGTTCCAATTAATAATGTTTGTCATACCAAACGTAAACTTTGGCTGTGTATTTGCAATAATAGTCTTGTCACCTGTTGTTATACCGGCTTTTCCGTCTGTATCTTTATAGCGGTAATCTCCGGCTTTCTTTGTTGCTTCACCATTCAGACGAGCCTCTTCATCAGTCTGATAAATGCCTTCAATCTCATAACCATACAATTGGAACGGGGCTTTGTCAACAAACAGAGGGAACCAGTTTCCCCCACCGATAGGAGCATCTATCCTCATGATCTTATTTCCATATACATCTGTTCCCAAGTCTTTTACGACCGATTTATTAGCAGTTATGTTCAAATTGGTTGTCCAGTTCACTTTGCCTCTCACGTTAATCGTATTGATAGCAATTTCAAAACCCTTATTGTCAATACGGCCTAAATTCCTTAACATGGAAGAATACCCAGAGGAAGGGGGAAGTGTGGCTTTATACAACAAATCACGCGTTTGTTTCCAATAATAATCAAAACTTACATTCAAGCGATTACCAAAGAACCCCATATCAACACCTATATCTGTCTGTGTAGTTGTTTCCCATTTCAAATCATCATTCGCCATAGAAGATAAACCAAAACCAACATCTTTACCACCTCCGAAAATAGGGCTGGAGGTTCCTAATTGAGCAAAGGTTTGATAAGGATCAATAGATTGGTTACCTGTTTGTCCGATACTTGCACGCAGTTTCAGATTACCCATCCAATCGATATCCTTCATAAAATCTTCTTCCGAAACACGCCATGCTAATGCAGCCGAAGGGAAAAAAGCAAACTTATGATTCTTGCTGAATTTAGAAGAGCCATCATAACGAGCTGTAACAGTCAGCAAATATCTTTCCATTAAATTATAATTGGCACGTCCCAGAAAAGATACCATCCGGTAATCATTAAAACCTGAAGAAGGGGTTCCGGGAGTCGATGCAGCCCCCAGATTATTGGTTTCATATACATCCCGTAAAAAGCCTGTTCCACTACCTTTCAGCTGATTCCATTGATATGTCTGGAAAGTGACACCACCCATCAGATTCAAGGCATGACTTTTGTTAAATTTCTTGTCGTAGGTCAGGATATTTTCATTGATAATAGTATAATAATTTGCCTTTTCTTTGGAAGCGTCCCCATCCAGCTTTCCACCGGCAGATAAACCTATCGGAATATAACGGTCTTTACTTGCTGCATTTACCTCTGCACCTGCATTCACACGGAAAGTCAATCCGTCAATAATATCATAGACAAGTGACATATTCGCTAATAAACGTGAATTGACCGTTTTATCTTTATACAATTCAGCCATACCAACCGGATTTGTTCCTCCCCAGGGAGTTCCCGAGAAGTTTGTATATTTACCATCGGCATCCTTTATTTCCTGTATCGGTGCCATAACCATTGCCGTATAAGCAATAGCTCCCCAACCATCAGCACTGCTGTTGGCCGTATTCTGGGTTCCGTACGAATAAGCGATGCTGGCATTTAAAGACAAGTTCTTCGCCAGTTTCTGATCGCCATTGATACGTAAAGCAAAACGATTATAATTAGATCCTTTAATAATACCTTCCTGGTTCATATAGTTCAGAGAAGAATACAACTTCGTCTTATCGGTACCTCCCGAAACAGATACCTGGTGACTATGTGTCAATGCAGTTTGATAAGCCAGGTCCTGCCAATCATTATTTGGTAGCAAAGCAGCCTGCTCCGGCGTAATAGCGATCCCATTTCCATCATTTTGGGATACTTCGTTTACCATTGCTATATAGTCGTTTTTTCCCAATAAATCCAGTTTCTTTCTTAATGAAGAAACACCGACATAACCGTTGTATTCCAATACTGTATCACCCGTACTACCTCTTTTAGTAGTAATCATAACGACACCATTCGCACCACGCGAACCGTAGATAGCAGTAGAAGATGCGTCTTTGAGCACTTCCATCGATAAGATATCTTCCGGGTTAATATCCGAATTCATCTTTTCTACCGGCATTCCGTCAATAACATAAAGCGGCTCATTACCACCTGCCAAAGAGTTACTACCACGAACACGAATCATCATCGCTTCACCCGGTTGACCGGTTCTGGCATTTACCTGTACACCGGCAATTTGTCCTTGCAACGCACGATCGGCACTGGTAATACCGACCTGGCTCACATCTTTCATTTGCACTGAACCGACAGCCCCTGTCAAGTCGCTTTTCTTCACTGTACCGTAGCCTATAACCACAACCTCTTCCAATGCTTCTGAATCCTCACGAAGTGAAACATTTACAACATTTCCTCCACCGACTTTCACTTCCTGCGCATTATAACCGATATAGGAAATCTGTAACACACTACCTTCGGGAACGTTCAAACTATACCGTCCGTTCATATCCGTCACCGTTCCGTTGGTCGTACCTTTTACGACTATGTTGGCACCAATCACGGGTTCACCTCTCTCATCTTTTACAATGCCTGATACATTTTTTGTTGTAGATGCAGCCTGAGTTTGCTTATTAATGATCACGTGTCCATTACTAAATGTTATCGAACAACCGGAACCTTCCAACAGCTGCTCCATAACCTCTTTCACATTACTGTTTTTAGGCAATTTTGTCAGAACCCGGGAGTCATTTACATCTTGAGTATTATAATCCACAAACAGTTTTGTCTGTTGTTCGATCTGTTTAAAAGCAGTCTTCAACGTTAGATTACTTCCGGTCAGACGCACCTGTTGTTGTTGCGCATAAGACAATAAGCTATAGGAAGATAAAGCTGTTATAAATAACAGTCTGAATATACTTTTTCCGTTATTTATACGTATTAGATTAGTTAATTTCATATATTTGTATGTTTGAAAAATTGAATATTAATAAAACCTGACGATCCATATCGTCAATCCAATGATGTTCAAGATTCGATTTCGAATTCCGGAAAGAGGGATTTTCGCACTTTCTGTCTTTCCGGTTTTCTTTTGTTCATATCTGTTTCCTCCTATATTTTAGTTAATAAAGACTACATTTCCCTTTATTTTATAATGAATACCCACCAATTGCTGCAAGATTTTCAACACATCTTCTAATTTCTCATCAGGTGAAAATTTGACATTATAATACTCTCCTGCAAACTTCTGGGAATTATAATGGATCGTCACATTAAATTTACGTTCCAGAGAAGCCATCAAACGGTTGAATGATGTATTTTCAAATATCAGATAACCATTTCTTTCCATATTGTATAAAGAAGCATCGATAGAATGAATCATCACTGTATGTTCCGAATGCGAATAGACTAATTGCTGGTCAGGTTTTAGTACGGTTGGCTGAATGTTTTCATCCCTTACTGACACCAACACACTACCCTCTTCTAATGTAGCCATGGAACAGGAATCATTCGGATAAGCCTCTACAGTAAACACAGTGCCTAACGCCTGGACATCCAGGCAGGCTGTCTTTACGATAAACGGTTGTTCCGGATTCTTTCGGACAAAGAATGAAGCTTGTCCGGTCAGATAAACCGTACGTGTATCGGTATCGGTAAAATCTTTCGGATAAACCAGTAACGTACCTGCATCAACCCAAACCTTCGACCCATCAGGTAATACCACTTGTTCACTTTCTCCATAGGGTACAAATAGTTGTGCCATTTCTACATGACGGGCAGGTTTAAAATTGTCGGTTGCCCAGTATGTTATTCCGGCGGTCATAATCAGTAAGACAATAACAGCCGCGTATTTCAACCAGTGGCGATATAATGGTATCGAACGCTCCCGGGCTGGAACTTCGAAAAGACGCCCTTGCAAGATTTCCCAGTCACGATAGGTCGAAGCCGTCACTTCCGGATGCGATTCCTCCCACAACTCCTGTAACACTTCTTCCTTCTCTTTTTTTACATCGTCCGCCTTCAACCAACGTCCAAACAAGATACGTCCATATCGGGAAAAATGTTTCCCGAAGTATAGCCGCATGAGTTGTTTTGTCTTGTTGTTTTCTTCCATACAATATCCGTCTTTATAAAGGTGTAGGTTAACCAGACGGATACACACAATCCAATTGAAGTTTTTTTTAAAAGTTTCAGTTGTTTCCTGTGGATGAAACATTTGTTTCACTACTATGAAACAGTTGTTCCACTTAGGAGAAACACTTGTTTCACTACTATGAAACAGTTTTCATTTTAAATAAATTAAAAAGAAAAGATAAAGTACCTTACGAAGAATTGCCAGTGCAGCCGTCAGATGATTCTCGACTGTTCGCTTACTGATGTTCAAGCGGGATGCAATCTCATCATTAGATAAACCCTGCTCACGGCTCATTTGGTAGATCAATTTCCGCTGGGGGGACATTTGTTCGACTACATGGTTGATTATCGTTTGTAATTCATGGGCGAACAAAGCCTCTTCTTCCGACTGGGAAACGGAAGTTTCCAGCAAAAACTCATTGGTATACTTTTCTGAAACTGCCAGACGGTCAAAATAATCATAAACGGTAAAACGTGCCATCTGAAAGAGGTAAGAGGAAAAAGAACGGACATCTTTCAGTTTTTCCCGATCTTTCCACAAGGACAAAAACAAGTCCTGGGCCATATCGCGACTGACTTCCTTGTCGTGCGTCAGGCCGACAAGGAAGTACACCAACCTAGGTTGGTAGCAGAAAAAAAGCTGTTCGAAAGCTTTTATATTTCCTTTTGCGATCTCCTTCAAGATATGTTGTTCCTCTGGTAATTCCATAACTAACGCGAAGTAGCGAAAAATATCAGAATTATCAAAATAAAAAGATTCAGATAAAATAATTTGTATCTTTGACCCCAATCAATCGACAAACTAAGAAAAACAGACTGAACTAAGATAAAATGAAACAATACAACTTTGACGAAGTTATTGAACGCCGCGGAACCAATTGCGTCAAATACGATGCGATCAAAGAGCGGTACGGCAATGAGAACCTGACTCCTCTATGGGTTGCCGATATGGATTTCCGGACACCGGACTTTATTGTCAATGCAATAAAAAAGCGTTGCGAACACGAAATATTCGGCTATACATTCGGATCAGACTCTTACTATCAAAGTATTATCGAGTGGGTAGACTATAAACAAAAATGGAAGATCAAACGGGAATGGCTCAGCTATATTCCGGGAATCGTGAAAGGAATCGGCTTTGTGATCCAGTGCTTCACCAAACCTGGCGATAAAGTGATCATACAACCTCCTGTATATCACCCTTTCCGTATCGTTCCTGAAAGTATGAAACGGGAAGTCGTCAATAATCCGTTAAGACTGATTGATGGCGTCTACGAAATGGATTTCGAGCACCTCGAATCTGTTATCGATGAACGATGTAAAGTATTGATCCTTTGTAATCCGCATAATCCGGGAGGTATTGTTTGGAAGAAAGACACATTGGTCAAGCTGGCAGAGATCTGTGCAAAGCATCGTATTCTGGTTATCTCGGATGAGATACATGCAGAAATGGCTTACCCGCAATTCAGTCATCACCCGTTTGCTACGGTATCGGAAGCTGCAGCTTCCTGTAGCATAACTTTCATGGCTCCAAGCAAAACATTCAATATAGCCGGTATCGTAACATCCTATTCCATCGTCCCGGACGAAAAAATAAGAAAGGAATTCTATGAATTTCTGGAAGCCGGGGAGCTAGGAGACGGTACGATCTTTGCTTATACAGCAACGGAGGCAGCTTATACCTATGGCGCTGAATGGTTGCAACAAATGCGGATGTATATAATGGAAAATGTCCGTTTCGTCGACGAATTCTTCAAAGCGAAACTACCGAAGATCAAAGTATACCCACCACAAGCATCATTCCTCGTCTGGCTGGATTGCCGTGATCTGAAATTAAGCCAGGAAGAACTGGTCAAGCTATTTCAGGAAAAAGCCGGTTTATTGTTAAATGACGGAAGCATGTTCGGTCCCGGCGGGGAAGGTTATATGCGATTGAATGTCGGCTGTCCGCGTTCTGTTCTGGATACGGCATTAAACGCGTTGAAAAAAGCTATTGACAAGAAATAAACATAAAAGAAAGTGCGCCAAAGATATCTACACTTTTGACGCACTTTCTTTTCTTACTTAACAGCTGCTATTCCTGCTTTTTTATCCTGATTATGTATATGTTCCAGATAATCGTACCGGATAATCATATCAGATATTTCCCAGGCTTTTTTTGCTGCATCGATATCTTCTTCGGGAACTCCGGCAGTATCTCCCACGATATTCAGTTGCGGATCGATCTCAAAATTCGCTCTGTGAGGATCCAGTATACTTTCTCCCAGACCTTTCCACCAATAGTCATTCAAGCCCAACAAATCCAGCAAAGTGGGATATACATCGATCTGCCCCATCACTTTTCCATGATATAAATTGAAGGGAGCATTTAGAATTATCAGGGGAACAAATGACTTGTCCGACACAATCTGCCTCCCTACCGGATCATTGCAAAGTTCCTTCCTCACAGTTCCTAACGCTTCGTGATCTCCCATAATCATAATCAAGGTATTATCAAAACGTCTGTCTGCACGGAGTTGCGCTATAAATTCCCCAAGCGCCCGGTCGGTATAGTTCGCCATGGTCATATAGTTATTAAGAATCTCAGGGACTTCAGGAGAAAAAAAGACCTTTTTCAGAGAGTCAGGCAAAAGGAAAGGGTTATGACCGGAATAAGTAATGCATTGCAAAAACGTATTACCCGACTCATTCCAAACTTCATTATTTTGCATTTTCTTCAAACATTGACGTAAGAAAGCACGATCTCCCACCTGCCCACGGGAACCTACCGGCTCTTCTTTGGCAAAACTGTTTTTCGAAACCAAACTGTCGTATCCCATAGCCGGTGTGATCACACACTGGTTCCAAACCATCGGCTTATCAACCGTCAGACTATAGGCTTCACTATCCTTGTGCTTCTGTTTAAAAGCTTTCGCTAATGAAGGGTAATACGATTCGGGAAATTTTATGCTATAAGGACCGGAGTTAATGGGTAAAAGCCCTGTATTGACCAATAATTGAGCATCGATAGAACGTCCGCCTTTTACCTGCGATAAGACATGAGGTGCATAGATTACAGATGAATCCTTTAATATACGGTTCAGATTTGGAGTGATCTCCTGTCCTTCAACAGTTTTATTCAACACCCAACTTTCGAGAGATTCGGCTAAGATTATAATACAATTCTCCCTTGTATAAACTTTGGGGAGAACGGATTTATAATCCGTTCTCCTGGTTAACCAGGAGTCGATACGATTTTTTATTTCCGGAGTGTATGTGATATTATCGCATGAATAATCATAATAAAGGGAACCGAATATCGTATACATCGGTATATTACATGTATGCAGGTAAGCATCCTGCAATCTCTCGTAGGCAGCCTTAAAACCATTTTGACTCCAAAGTTTAATAGTCGGAAATAAAGCCACTAATAATATCAGGCAAACATAACGTACAAATGCAAAAGACGCTTTACCCTCGTTAACAGGCAGAATATCTTCCTTTTTCCGATAATTTCGCCACCATAAGATTCCGGCAATCAATGTAGAAAGAGGAAAAAACACATCTGCTATCCGTAACGAATCGAACACACTACTAGAGAAATCAGTCAGATTTGCAGCTAACAGATAACTGTCTAACGGTATTGCTGTAAAATAAGTCCGGAAATACATCAGATTGGAAATGAACAAGCAATCCATCAATACAAAGATAACCAATGTCACCTTCATTGTACGGAAACAGACTAACGGTAATAATAAAAATAAGGAAACCAATATAGTATCAAGATATGTTTCAACCTTTGAGAAAGGAGTGAACGTAGATAACATGCACCAAAGCAAATTAAACCACATAAACTTCAGTACCAATAAAAAGAAAAACAAACTTATCAACTTCCTTCTTTCCTTACAATATGGAAAGAAAAAGTCTTTCAATTTAGAAAACCACATGTGTAACTATCACTTTATAACTTATCGACAAACACTACTTATTCGCTATACAAATCTGAATTCATTGATTCTTTTATTCCGGCTGCAAAGATAGCTATATATTACAGATTAAAACATTACATATCTTTATTTTTAAAATAATAACCTGATTAACTCGGAAATTATACGTAAATTTGTCTCGTTTTATTTATTACAAATACAATTAAAAATGAAAATTACAGCAAATAAGTTCGTTGCGGTTACATACGACCTGAACGTAGGAGAAGGTGAAGAGCGCGAGTTGATGGAAAAAGCAGTTGCAGAAGCTCCCTTAAAATTCATCTTTGGAACAGGCGCCATGCTTCCTGCTTTCGAAGATGCTTTGAAAGGTCTTGAAGTAGGTGACAAGTTCGACTTCTCTATCGCTCCTGCCGACGCATACGGAGAATATGTGGAAGATCATGTATTGGATCTGCCGAAAAACATTTTTGAAGTTGAAGGTAAATTTGACTCGGAAGTCATCAAAGAAGGTAATACTGTTCCTATGATGGACTCAAACGGTAACCGCCTGAACGGCTCTATCCTTGAAGTAAAAGACGATGTAGTCGTTATGGACTTCAACCATCCGTTGGCTGGTGAAACTTTACACTTCAGCGGTGAAGTTATCGATGTTCACGAACCGACAGCAGAAGAAATTGCAGCATTATCAGCTCCGGCCGGTGGATGCGGTTGCGGATGCGATGACTGCGGAAGCGATTGCGGTGACCACGATCACGAAGGTGGTTGCGGATGTGGTAGCTGCCACTAATAAATAAATGAAAGATGCAGAATGGGGAATGAAGAATTAATAGAGATTCTGCATTCCTCATTTTTCATTTTCAGACTCATTTTTTAATCTCCACATTTCATTTATTAATATGAATACATTCGGAAATATATACAGATTAACCTCGTTCGGCGAGTCACATGGTCCGGGTATCGGAGGTGTTATCGATGGATGTCCGGCTGGCATCGAGTTGGACACAGACTTTATCCAGCAAGAGTTGAACCGTCGTAAACCTGGCCAGTCAAGGATTACAACCCCCCGTAAGGAAGATGACGAAGTACAATTCCTATCCGGAGTTTATGAAGGAAAGACTACCGGTACACCGATCGGATTCATTATCTGGAATAAGAACCAGCATTCGTCTGATTACGACAATATGAAAACGGTTTATCGTCCTTCACATGCAGACTATACTTATCAGATGAAGTATGGTATCCGCGACCCTAAAGGTGGTGGACGTTCGTCGGCTCGTGAAACGATAGCCCGATGTGTTGCCGGTGCAATCGCCAAGCTTGCACTACGCCAGACAGGCATAAATATACAGGCATTCACCTCACAGGTCGGTCCTATCAAACTGGATGGTACTTACAAAGATTATGACCTGAATCTGACAGAAGAAAATGCAGTAAGATGTCCCGATCCGGAGAAAGCCGCCGAAATGGAAAAGCTGATTGCAGAAGTGAAGTCGAAAGGCGACACGATCGGCGGTGTAATTACCTGCGTGGTAAAAGGTACGCCTGTCGGGTTGGGAGAACCTGTATTTGGTAAGTTGCATGCTGCTTTAGGACACGCCATGCTAACAATCAATGCAGTTAAAGGGTTCGAATATGGTGATGGATTTAATGCAGCTTTTTACCGCGGTTCCGAGCGTAACGACCGTTTCTTTAACGACAACGGACACATAAATACCCGTACTAATAATTCAGGTGGTATACAGGGGGGTATTTCCAACGGCCAGGATATTTATTTCCGTGTTGCATTCAAATCGGTTGCAACCATCCTTATGGAACAGGAAACCGTTAATATGGATGGTGAAGATACTATCCTGAAAGCTCGTGGACGTCATGATCCATGCGTCCTGCCTCGTGCCGTTCCTATTGTAGAATCGATGACAGCAATGACAATATTAGATTATCTGTTACTCCAAAAGACAAGACAAAAATAATGTGCCAATAAGACAATATGCCAATTACAGAAATATTTTTATCTCTATTGGCATATTGGCACATTATCACATCGACATATTATTCATTCATGATGATAAGGTTCATTATTCAAGATCGTCATTGCCCGGTAAACCTGTTCCACAAAGATTAAGCGGATCATCTGATGCGAGAAAGTCATTTTGCTTAATGAGATCTTTTCTGAAGCAGCTTTATAAACAGCCTCGCTAAATCCATAAGGGCCGCCGACAACGAAGACCAGGCGCTTCGAAACCGTATGCATCTTCCTTTCAATATAAGCAGAGAATTGCATCGAAGTAAACTCTTTACCCTTATCATCCAGCAAAACCAACTGATCGCCGGCCTGCAACGCCTTTAAAATCAGTTCTCCCTCCCTCTCTTTTTGCTGTGACTCCGACAAATTCTTTACGTTCTTTATATCCGGAATAACCTCCATTTCAAATGGAATGTAATGGACTAAACGGTTCTTATATTCATTGATTGCCTCTACAAAATAACCGGCATCCGTTTTACCTATTACGACCAGTGCAATTTTCATTCGTTTACATTATTAGTATTGAAGGCGCTAATTTACAGGAAAAATACATACCTTTGCATCAGAAAACTCATAAAAAGAGGAGATAGCTTATGAAACGATTATTACTTACATTGGCATTGATACTCTCATTTTTGAGCGTCATGGCGGCCGATATTACTCCTATATCAAATGCCTTCAAAGGAGGAAATGCCTCTTCACTGACAGGAGCGATGGACCAGGAAGTAGACATAGCCTTGCCCGGCTCTTCCAAGAAATGTAATGGAAGCGAAGCTGTTAAGATGCTTTCTACGTTCTTTGGCAGCAATAAACCTACAGGTTTTTCCGTAGTTCATCACGCAGATAAAAAAGATGCCGGCTTCTTTGTCGGAAAACTTCCGACAGCCTCTGGCGAATATCGTGTGAACATCACTTACCGTGCCGACGGCGACAAAGCGATTATACAATCAATCAGAATAGAATAACAAATGGATCAGTTAATTGACGACTTAATTAAATTATCGTTTGCCGAAGATATCGGCGACGGCGATCATACAACTTTATGCTGCATTCCCGAAACAGCCATGGGAAAGAGCCAGCTTATCATTAAAGAAGATGGTGTTCTGGCCGGCGTAGAGATGGCAAAACGTATCTTCCACGACTTCGACCCGGAACTAAAAATGACTATCTTTATTAATGACGGTGCAGAAGTAAAGAAAGGTGACATCGCTTTTACTGTAGAGGGAAAAGTACAGTCTCTATTGCAGACAGAGCGTCTGATGCTGAACGTTATGCAGCGTATGAGCGGTATCGCTACGACTACCCGTAAATATGTTAAAGCATTGGAAGGCACCAAAACCCGCGTATTGGATACCCGCAAAACAACACCGGGTATGCGTATGATGGAAAAAGATGCTGTAAAGATCGGCGGCGGCGTTAATCACCGTATCGGGCTTTTCGATATGATCCTGTTGAAAGATAATCACGTAGACTTTGCCGGTGGCATCGAACAGGCTATTACCCGTGCACAGAACTATCTGAAAGAAAAAGGCAAGAACCTGAAGATAGAGATCGAAGTACGTAACTTCGACGAACTGCAAGAAGCCATGAATGTGGGCGGTATCGACCGTATCATGCTCGATAACTTCAATATTGAAGATACAAAGAAGGCAGTCGAAATGATCGGCGGACGCTTCGAGACAGAGTCATCCGGCGGTATCACATTCGATACACTGCGTGACTATGCAGAATGCGGTGTCGACTTTATCTCTGTTGGAGCACTTACCCACTCGGTTAAGAGTCTCGATATGAGTTTGAAGGCTTGCTAAGAATATTTACAAGGCGGATAGTTTGACTATTCGCCTTTCTTTTTCTATATTTGCCACAGTATTAACAAAACAACTATAAACTATGAAGAATGTTACGGCAGTTCATGGGCGTAAAATGCCCGATAAACTTAAATTTCTAACACGAATAAGCAGGAAAACCAAAAAGGCCGTTTATTTAGAAGCCAGCAAATATATTAGTGATCTTACTAAGTTGATATTCGGCGGAGTTCTTTTAACGAATATATTAAACTTTAATATTGATAAAACTATTATCTTTGTAGTAGGATTATTCGCAATTATAGGTTTCATCAGCCTAAGTTTATTACTATTTTTAAAAGGAAAGGAGTAAATTATGGGATTTCTTTATTTATGCATAACATGCATCGTTATATCAGTTGCATTCTTTATCTGGCTTTTGACACCAGGAGGGCAAAGATGGTTGAATGAGAAATAACGACTTACATTAACTAAGATATACTAAAAGGCGGATGGTTCCGCCTTTTTTATTTTTACCCAATACGAGTAACTTCATCATCCTTCAACCGGTATCTCTCACCGCTTTCCGGGCAAACAGCAAAACCTTCCCCATCAAAATGCAGCCGATGACCATACTCGCTCACCCAACCGATCTGTTTGGAAGGATTGCCTACCACCAGAGCATAAGGCAAAATCTCTTTAGTAACCACCGCTCCGGCACCGATCATGGCATACGCTCCGATATTATGTCCGCAAACAATCGTGGCATTCGCGCCAATCGTAGCTCCCCTACCGACATGCGTTTGCATATATTCGTTTTTACGGCAAACGGCACTCCGGGGATTGATTACATTTGTAAACACACAACTAGGCCCCAGGAAAACATCATCCTCACAAGTCACACCCGTATAAACAGAAACGTTGTTCTGCACCTTTACATTATTACCCAGAACGACTTCCGGTGATATCACCACGTTCTGTCCGATATTACACCGTTCACCAATCGTACAACCCGACATGATATGGGAGAAGTGCCAGATACGGGTATCGTTGCCAATCGTACAACCGGGGTCGATAACGGCTGTTTCGTGTGCCTGATAAGTTGCCATAAGAGATTATTTATAGATTAAGAAAATAGTCGGTTTCTTACTCAGATCGGGCACTTTTCCTGCCCAATCCTTTACGGGACGGGTATGGATATACTCATCTTCGCAGGTGATATCCGATGCAATACACAACTTCGTTGAAGGACGGCAGGTGCGGATCAGCTCCTCAGCCAGCTTATTGTTGCGGTAAGGCGTCTCGATAAAAAGCTGCGTCTGGTTTTCCGAATAAATACGCCCTTCCAGTTTCTTGATCGTATTGGTACGTTCCGATGCGTCGATAGGCAGATAGCCATGAAAGGCAAAGCTCTGTCCGTTGAAACCGGAAGCCATCACCGACATCAGGATGGAAGACGGCCCCACCAACGGCACGACCGGATAGTTCTTACGCTGGGCAATAGCCACGACATCCGCCCCCGGATCAGCCACTGCCGGACATCCTGCTTCAGAGATAACGCCAACGTGTTCACCCTTCGCCAACGGAGCCAGATAACCGGCTACGTCTTCCGGTGAGGTGTGCTTATTGAGTTCATAAAAAGTCAGGTCGTCGATAACGATAGACGGCTCCGTCTTTTTCAGGAAACGACGGGCAGTACGTATATTTTCTACAATAAAATATTTTATCTGAAGGATGATCTCACGGTTATATTCAGGAAGAACCCGACGATGTTCAGTCTCCCCCAATGTAACCGGTATAAGGAAAAGCGATGCTTGCATACTGTTAGTTTTCTGCAAAGTTAGTACTTTTGCACCAAACAAACAGAATAAGATGGCACTTCCTATCGATTTTATCACACGTACCCGTGCCTTATTAGGCGACGAATATGAGAAACTGGAAGCCGCATTGCAGGCAGATGTTCCCGTAAGTATCCGTATCAACCCAAAGAAAGGGACGAAAGCACCGGAGACTTCACGGGTAGCCTGGAGCGAAACAGGATATTATTTACCCGAACGCTTGTCGTTCACTTTCGACCCGCTGTTCCATGCCGGAGCTTATTACGTGCAGGAGGCCTCCTCCATGTTTCTGGAACAAGCCATACGCACCTTCGTCACCGAGCCGGTCAAATGCCTTGACCTCTGTGCCGCGCCGGGCGGGAAATCCACCCATCTGCTAAGCACCTTGCCCGAAGGCAGCCTGCTGGTCAGTAACGAAGTGATACGCAGCCGCAGCAATATCCTGGCCGAGAATATCACCAAATGGGGTAATCCGAACAATATCGTGACGAATAACGATCCCGAGGAGATTGGCCGCCTCACCCACCTGTTTGACGTGATCGTCACCGATGTACCCTGTTCCGGCGAAGGCATGTTCCGCAAAGACACCGACAGCACCGGCGAGTGGAGCGTGGCTAACGTGAACCTTTGTGCTTCCCGCCAGCGGCGTATCATCCATGATATATGGAACGCGCTTAAACCGGGTGGTCTATTGATATACAGCACCTGCACCTACAATACAGAAGAAGACGAGGACAACATACATTATATATTGGAAGAACTGGGAGCTGAAGCCCTGACCATTCCTATTAAAGAAGAATGGCTGATCACAAGCGCACTACGTTACGATCATCCGGTCTACCGCTTCTTCCCGCATAAGACCAAAGGGGAAGGTTTCTTCCTTGCCGCCTTGCGCAAAGCCCCTGGTGAAACGAATGAGATCCGTCCTAAAAATAAAAACAAGAAAGAAAAAGGGAAAGCCTCGCCAGCCATCCCTTCCCTGGTAAGCAAATGGATAGAGGGAGCAGACAAGTTCCGCTTCGAACTGATTAACGACACCATCCAGGCCATTCCATCGGTTCATTATGAAACCTGGCAACTGATTGCCGCTCAACTCCGGATCGTCACAGCCGGGATACGCATCGGCGAGCTGAAAGGAAAAGACATCCTGCCTGCCCATTCGCTGGCATTAAGTACATCGTTGAACCGGGAAGCCTTCACCTCCGTCGAGATCAGTTGGGAAGATGCTGTCAAGTACCTGAAAAAAGAGGTCTTGCTCTTGCCCGAAGAGACGCAGAAAGGATATGTATTGGTTTGTTACAACGGCTTTCCACTGGGATTTGTCAAGCATCTGGGCAACCGGGCTAATAACCTCTATCCCCAGGAATGGCGTATCCGTAGCGGATACATCCCTGAGCAGGTATTGTTGCTGCCAACCCCTATCCGAAATTAACAAACGAGTGTTGCCCGACCAGGCAAACCATCTTTGCGTGATCGGGCAAAGGCGGTTATTCCGGCAGAGTGTCAAAACGGGCTGTATGAAGGGCAGCTTCTATCCTGCGTATATAATTGCGTTTGGTTGTTTCCGGAGCATACACCAGCCCCTCGGTTACAATCACACGCTGTTTCCGCGTATCCAGAAAGGCATGACTGACAAACGGACCGCCCATCTTATCGCCCACCATCTTCCACAGTCCGCGCAGCACGCCACGGTATTTTTCATTTTGAATGATCGGTTCATAACTCAGTTCGACACGCGTTTCGGTTGCCATATATGAATTTGGGAAAGCCCCGGGCAGGTTGTGTTTCAGAACGGAATCGCGTTTGGCTACCAGGTAATCTTGCGTAAACGTATGCTCGTCTGTATAAGGAAAAGAATAAACGATCAGGTCAACACGGCCGGTATTGGCATTGTTCGAAACCCACAAAAAATCAGTTGTATCTTTATAATAGGTCATATCTTCCGGCGCATTGATCCGGATACCGAATTTCTCCTGCGCTTTATCCATGGCCAACCGGCTATAATGTTCCTTCAGAATAGCGATCCGCCGGTCTTTCTCGATACGGCAAAAATGGTTGACAATATCGGAGTCGTGAAGGGTAAGATAAGTAACCAGATCCTGATCCGACGGGGCGCAAAGCTTTATCACTTCCTGATTTTTCGCCCACTTATCTTTCTCTCCGTTCAACGACACTGCGGTATATTGGGTTGGATCGATATCGACAATAAGGATATTGCGGACATACATGAGCAGATCGTTAAACGTTTCTGTCGGAACAAAAGTAACCCGCATGGATGGTTCATTTTGAGGAAGTCCGGCAACCGGAGAGTTAAGTTGTTCTTTTACCATATCACCGACCTCGCTGTTTCCGACCTCTTTCGTCATGACAACAAGGACTTCATAAGGCAAACCTGTTGCCCGTTTCTCCACGATGGACGAATTACAGCCTACCAGAGTCAGCAGTCCCGATAAGCAGAGAGTAAATAGATGTTGTGTTCGCATAGCATTATCTGTTTGTTTTACTTCAAAGAGAATTATTAACACCGGCAAAGGTAAAGGAGAAAAAGAAAACGAAGAAAGAATCGCACCGGACAAAGACAAATATCACTAACAATCTATATATAAACAAAATAGCAACTCAACCAGCCTAAAAAAACCTCATTGTCAAGACAAAGAGAGAGGTGGAAAAACGCTAATATTGCCAGTTTTGAATGTTGTGTTGTTGGTATGGGCGTTTTGCGAAGAGGATATAAGGAAACCCGACAAATGGTCGGCAGCTTTTTCAGAATGGGTCGGCAGCTAAATAAAATGGCTCGGCACCCATTTGAAATAGCTCCGGC
>NZ_CAJJWO010000026.1 GCF_905196875.1 uncultured Parabacteroides sp.
GTATGTCACACTGAAGGACATAACAGTCTTTGGTGTAATTGGCCGAACATTGGGCTATAAACCGTTTCAGGCGGTTCACAGCAAACAATGTGCCTTTACCGACACGGCACGAATAGCTATCCAGTATAAACTCCCTTTCAAATAAAGGGTTGATACGTGCTGCCAGATAATGATGTACCACCCGGTCGCGAAAAGAAGCTGCAAAGACTTCCCGTTTGACAGGTTCGAGTACGACAAATGCATCCGAACGCGAAATCTTGTAGCGCCCTTCTTCTATCTCTTTATATAATGTATAGAGATTATGCTCCGCATCTATCTCAAACTCCATAGCAGCTGGCGTTCTCCGTTTCGTCTTACGGCATTCGTACCATGCTTCCAGCAAAGATTCAAAATCTATTTTCATTTTATACTCCATTTATTCAAGATTCGCTAACAAGTCCCGGACACAGCGAACATAGCGATTGTTGTTCGTGTTGTTGTTATTGAAATTGCCATTGTTGAAGTTCAGTTTGCAGCGGTTATTGCTGTTGCCATTGTAGACCGAACTACTCCAGTAGTAATTGCTGATGAACGGTGTAGTTGTCACTTATAACTTACAAACGGGGCTCCCCGATGTAATTTTAACAGAACTCACATCCTGTGGACAACCGGATTCGTCCGAATCTTTACGCTACCATACGCCGTAACGATATGGTATTCTGAAGTTCAAACTATTTTTATCTGTCATTTACTTCTATTTATCTCTTATTTTCCGGACATTCATTCCCAAAGATTCCAAACAAGTCCCGGACACAGCGAACATAGTTATTGTTGTTCGTGTTGTTGTTATTGAAATTGCCATTGTTGAAGTTCAGTTTGCAACGGCGATCGCTGTTACCATTGTAGACCGAACTACTCCAGTACCAATTGCTGATGAACGGTGAAGTTGTCGCTCGTAACTTATAAACGGGGCTCCCCGATATAATTTTAACAGAACTCACATCCTGTGGACAACCGGATTCGTCCGAATCTTTACGCTACCATACGCCGTAACGATATGGTATTCTGAAGTCCAGACTATTTTCTTATTTCATATACTTACTCCTTTCTGTTTGATTAATTTTCAAATTTCGACCGCCTTACGGCGGTCTTTCGGTTTTAAATTGTTAAATTGATAAATTGTTCAGTTATCCCGGACACAGCGAACATAGCGACTGCCGTCCGTGCCGCTGTAATTGAAACCGCCACTGGTGAAGTACAGTACGCAGCGGTTATTGCTGCTGCCATTGGAGACCGAACTACTCCAGTAGTAATAGCTGATGAACTTAGCGCCGAGTGCTGTTGATGCATCCTCATTATCCGTTGCATCATTATTTGTTCCTTTACACTTTGTCCACATAGCAAACAACTCGATCTGGGTAGGCAAACGCCAACCAGCACCTTTACCCGTACAATAATTTTTTGCTGCACTATTATTATAGACATAGGTTGAAGAACTTTGAGTACTCTCAACCTCTACTGTATAAGGTGTACTTATTGTATAAGCAGAAGAATTTCCTTTATAATCACTACCACCTCCCGTTACATTTCCATTATCATAATTAAAAGGAGGATAAGCTGTGTTAGAATTCCATGCCTTATAAGCATCCGCTATAGCCTGATCAATCGTCACAGTATTTGTCAACCCAGCTTTCTGCTTTACCTTCACCTCCTTTGAATGATTACCTCCAGTGACTGCAATAGTAAATGTAACCTCACGGGCACCACCGGTATTCGCTGTAGAAGAGAATGTCACTGTTTGAGCACCGCCATTAGCCGTTTCCGAAGTGGTACCGGGAGTTATTCCATTTGTTTGCACAGACGGAGTTACCGTCCACGGCAAACCATCCGTACCGGTAACCTTTACAGAACCCGAAGTTTCAATATTCTCCAACTCAATCTCCGTTTTGTCAACAGTAAACGTTGAACCCGACTGTTTGATTTCAACATTCTTAGTTATATTCCCGGCTTTAACAGATATATTGGCAGCTGCACGTTCGGTACTATTCAAATTGACGGCGTTTGTTTTATACCCAAAAGTCTGATCTGCTCCGTTCGTTGTTCCTGATGTTGTTCCTGTTAACGTCAACCAGTCAGGCTTAGTGACAGAAAAAGACAAACCCGAAGTTCCTTTAAAAGTGAATGTCCCTTCGTCACCTTTTGTGGCTGCCAATGTGATTTTACTACCGGAAGCCGTTAAGGAAGAAGCCTCCTGAGTAACAGCAATCGTTTTAGTCAACCCCGCATCCGTACCATTGACGGCATTACCGACTTTTACGGTAATCGTTCCCTGACGAGTGGATGCATCAGGATTGACGACAGCATTATAAGTGATAGTCTGAGCAGCATCGGTCGTATTGTTCGTTCCGCTAGTTGTACCTGTTAAAGACAACCAATTACCGGTAGAAGCAACACCCACATTCCAGGACAGACCCGCAGTGGCGGTAAAAGTGGAAGTGTTACCCGTAGAAGCTATTGCTGCTACTGTCTTGGTGGCAGCATCTGCATTCAAGGTTGCACCCGACTGGTTCAGAACGATACTTCCTGTCGGACCGACAGAGGCATCACCCGCACGGACGGTGACCGTGCCGCTACGGGGAGAAGAAGAGGGATTTACGGTTGCCGTATAGTTGATCGTCTGAGGCCCTCCAGTGGTAGGTGTTCCCGAGCCGCCGGAATTTAAAGTGATCCAGCTGCCCGACGTTACACTCGATGCCCAAGCTAATCCTGCGGTGGCCGTAAACGAAGCATCACCGGTCGCTCCCTTGGCAGCTATACTGTTAATAGTCGAACCGTTAACGGTCGAACCTGCCTGACTAACAGCTATCTCCTGCTTCAACCCTGTGTAAGTGGCATCACCCACAGAAGCACCCGCTTTCACTATGATTTTTCCGCTACGTGCCTGTGCCGAAGGATTAGCAGCCGTTGTTTTTACTTTAAGTATCTGTGCACCAGCTGGTGCCTCACTTCCGGAAGTTCCCGGATTTGTTGTCGACCAACCCAGCCAGCCGTCACCATCGCTCAAAGCGGCAAGCCACTGCAAACCCTCGGTAGCAGTAAAAGAAGATTCACCCTCCGAATTCTTTGTGGCAGTTAACGAAACAGCATTTCCTTTCGTCAGGGTCGAACCGCTTTGAGTGATCGTTATCTCCTGATTAACTCCATTCACTTCGATATTAAACGAAACAGATCGCTTTTCTGCTTTCGGATTAGCAGATACAGCCTTAAATACTACATTAGCAGGTCCCTGATGCGTGATGGTTGCCCCCGTAGGGATATCTTTCCCATCCAGTACGGCGGATAACCACTCAGGCATATTAAACTCCCACGGCTGACCTGGACGGGCGGTTATCTGTATATCCTTTTCACCGCCTTTATTTGCCGGCATTTCACTCGGATCGACCTCAATAGGAGGTATTTCGCCAACGGTGATACGTTCGTCAGAAGCATCTATACCTACCAATGTGACCGTCATCGTATAATGAGAATTGCGGATGATATCGTAATTGTTCATGTTGCTACCCGGGTAAAAAGTGAAACTTACATCCTTATAAGTGACACCTCCCTGTACGGCATCGCCGGACAACACGATACAAGTCGCATTCGTAACGCCTTTTCCGGTCTTCTTTTTCTCCGAATCGACTGCATTTTCTCCGCTAACGGTACCCGCCATATTCTCCGGTAGGTACCAGTAGACCGTAGCACCTGCATTATTGGCCGTACCTGTATAGTTACTATAAGTAACACCTGTCGTCAATTGTCCTGTCGGTGCCTCCACCTGCGATACGGATGGAGCATTCTTCAAAATGACCGATGTAGGTGTAAACGCAAAATCATTCCCCATCGAATAAGTAAACGTAATCCTGGCGAGGAGGCGTTTCAGGTTCACAGTAACCTCTTTCACTCCACCTTCCTGTACAATTCCTTCCCAGGTTCCTGTCATCTTACATAAGTTATCTTCAGGCAAGCCCTCACCAGTGGATTTATGTGTCAATGTCCGCTCTTTCAACGCCTTTTCGGTAGCCACTTCTCCCAGATCGCCGGCATTCGCTACAAACCACACACGACTTTTAGCTCCGCTCTGGCTCTGCTTCAACTTCACATTCACCGTATTATCAGCCATCGAGGAGATATACTGGCTAAACAGCCGGGTTCCGGATGTAGCATCGTACTGTCCGACCCACAAACTGGCAATCTTATTTTCCTGTATCTCCGACAACGGAGCGGCAGCCCGTGTCCGCACCGTATCGCTTACAGCCGCTACCAACGTGTCGGCATCTATCGTACCCTCAGACCTACATGTTATACTCCGTGTCACGGGTGTCTGGTTAGCCAGCACATGCAGGTTAAAACCCGCTTCCACATCTTTCAGGGCATGCGGTGGGATCACATCTTCTTCCACTTCGGACTGTGTGCAGCCACCCGCCACCAGTAAGATCAGATACACAAACAACCATCCCAGCAATAAGCCGATGCGCAATCTTCCGATCCTCGTCAAAGGCCTCCATCCTGTTTCACTTCCTCGTTTCATTGTATTTCGTTTTTTAATTTCCTCCAATTTCCCCGTTTCCGCTCCAGGGTATTTCAGTCCATTTGGCAACAACTATCGTAGTGCCGATCCCCTCATTCACATCCGGATCGGGATAAGGCTCGTCGGGGCCTCCGACGTTATCATCTTTAAATGCGATTGCATTCCAGTCGAGCACCTTCATCAGCAAGCTGCTTTCGTTGTTCTTCACTTCCAGCGTAAAAACATACCGCTTACCTTCGTCGAAAGAAATATTCTTATCGATCGTCGCTTTCAGGGTAGCCGTTTCATTGTCTCTTACCACTGTTATCTCTACATCGAAAGGCAGGTTGTTCTTGGGAATAAGGATTCCCTTTGTCTTGTTCAATCCGATATTTTCGGAGTCCGACTCCACCGGTTCGAATTCTTCGGCTGCAAATACGATCCGGGCCTCTTCCTCTTCACTCCCCCCGGTGGGCGGTATTCCGGTATCTTCGCCGGCTATCAGAGAGGCCCCCGAAGAAGATATCTTTTTCAGTTCCAGCTTTGTGCCGTACAATGTTTCGAAAGGCAGCGCGTTGTCGGGCGAAGGAGCCACATTAAACACCACCAACGCACATTTACGCCGGAAAGTGCCGAGTGTCACCACACGCGATTCTTTAGCAACCGCAACACCGCGGGCAAAAGCATCCATCACATCTTCCTTATGGGGGATACCGGTTATCTTATAATTATTATCGGCACCCTTCAATAGCTTCCGCGCCGGCGATACCGCATAAAAATCGTATACGCCCCCTCTCACCTGCAAGCCTTTGGCTTCTCCTTCCACTACCTTTCCGGCATCGTCCACCCGGCAGGGAGTCAACGCACCGTCATCGCCTATCCGATAAGTAGCCTCAAACGAAGGTTCATCCGTAGCAAAAGAAGCAGGTTGTTGCTTATCCCCGACGTTCCCGGTGAAATAAGCGCCGATCCGTACGGTTGTTCCTACAGGTAACGGCGTAGGTGTCGTCACCATTTCATCGGCACGGGTCAGTACCGCAGGCACTCCCAGGTCAGGCTTGCCGAAGCTAAGCATCACCAGCTGTGCCTCCTCCGGTACGATCTCTTCCACCGGTCCTGCCGTACACCCTACCAGCAAACTGCCGGCCAGTAACCCATACAGATATAGTTGTATTCGACTCCGTTTCATCTCAGTTCATTTTAATCTTTACTTGTCACATTCTTCTTTGTGAACGGGAGGGGTATCGCTCCCCGCCCGCCCTGTTTGTTGCAGCCTATTCTACCGGAATGTCGGTCGAACCACCGTCGTTCCAGCCGGATACTTCCATATTCGCTATAACGATTCCTTGCGGAAGCATACGGATATTATAGATATAATTATTCCCTTTCACCCAATCGGCTGTGAATGTGCCGGGATCAGCACTCCCTTCTGGCGGAGACATCGTGAACACGCGACCGTCGTCGAGTGTCAGCTCCAATGTAACGGATACACCCGTCACCGGGATCACCAGCCCGAAGGCCTGTACCGGCACCTGCGCAGATTCGTTCACACCGGTTCCGACAGCACGCATATCGCCATCGGCAGTAAAGGTCAGCTGGCTTACCGGTGTCAGCGTACCGCTCAACTCCCCTGTCAACAGGTTCAGCTTGGCAGAAGTCGACTTTTTAAAACCGTCACTGCTTTTCAATACCACCTTAGCCACATGGAAACCATCGAATGCTGTTCCCCCGTCAGCTTCCAGAATACGGAAACTCACCTTCGTCAGCGCATGCCGCATGGTTAAGGAAACCTCCGGATGCCAGCGGTCCACCTGATCGGATGCCGTGCAATAGAGATAATCATCCTGATCGGTATTCCACAGTACATCGGTAGCAGCATCCACCGCACCACCGCCGTCATTGAATACGAAATTCTGCTTTTCCGAGACTTTCACACTGCTCATTACCGGCACTTTCGGAGTGCCTGAGAGCGAGACGCTTTTATCGGCAGGCGAATAAGCATATACCGTTCCCTTTTCAGAGTACAGGTAGAGCGCCTCTTCGCCTTCCGCCAGTTCCCAGGCAGGCGTAACGGTATTGTAGGTGAACATCTGTGTGTTATTGCCGCTGGCATAAACGCTCACCGAACCGCTGCTGCTCTGCTTCGTGACACAAAGTCCTACCTGCGTCAGCGGATTCGGATTGGTGTCACTCCTCACGGGACCTCCGGTCACCAGGCTTCTCGTTTCTATCTCCACCGATAAGCCCAGGTTCTTAACCGACAGAGGGACACCTTTGTCTTTCCCGCCGTCTCCTCCATCGCCACCGGCTACCTGCAAAACGATATCAGCCTGTGTACAGGCAGTACACAAAAACAGGAAGAGCGCTAGCGGAAATGTATATAGATTCTGTTTCATGGGCTTTGTTTTAATGGAAATGATTACAGCGGGATTTCGTCCTGTTCGTTATCGACCCATGCTTCTACGGTAACATCCATTATCGTCAGCTTATTACGGCCGGCAGAAAGCGTATAGATGTAATTGTTGTTGGCAGCCCATTCATTGGCCGTCAGGGTTACCGGATATTCGACAGGAGTGTTACTACCCTCCTGCAGAGTGATTACCACGTCGATCTCTCCCTCATTGAAAGTGGTAGGATACACAATAGCACTGACCGTTTTGGATACCGATTTACCGTTTACAGAGCTGGTGCTGGTACCTGTCGATTTGAAAGCATGTTCACCTTCAGTTCCCGTTGTCGGATCCACCTGTCTCATCAGGATATAGTTCGTTATCGTACGAGCCATTCCGGTTGTCGTAGACGGGCCGGCAATCGTACCGTCAACCAAAGACATGGTTCCGGCTCCTACCTTGAAAGGATTTGCTCCGGAAGTTGTATTGTTTTTTATCTCGAACTTAGTAAATTTCACGTCATTAGTACTCAGGTTACCGCCATCGTACACCCGGAAAGACACCATAGACATGGCATGGTGCATATCGAGATTGATCTTATAACCAGGATTGTCCGCATTCTTATTATCCGGTTCGGCATCCGGAGTGACCGGTGTTTGTCCGTCCGCACGTCCGTTGTTCACATAACGTCCTTCTGTTCCTGCAAAATAAAGGTAATCCTTTTCTGTTGCCATCGCCAGGTTTATCAGATCCCCCTTGGCAGTCGTAGCCCAACTACCGGCGTTCCAATACTTCTTCGCATTGTTTTTCGTAGCATCTATTTCACCGGTAGTCAATACCGTTACCGGGATTTTCAGGTCAGATTCCTGAGTTATAGAAGAAAGAGTGGTCGCAAGATCTGCATTATAAGGATAATAGGCATATACTTTACCGACTGTTTTACTCAGATAATAAGGAACTTCTTTCGTATCGGCGAAAGTACCGGCTTTTGTTTTGACAGAAATCCAATTAGCTCCCTTTTCATCTCCCAGATACCATACATGATGGCCCGTATACTCTGTTCCGTCGGGCGTGTACCAACCGGTAGCACCGCTGTTCGTGACCAACACACCCAACCCCGGTGCATTATCGCTGCTTGAGAAATTGGCCTTATCATACGTGATCGCTTCACCGCTCACGACAGATTTGGTAGCCGCTTTGGTTCCGGCATCCACTTTCAGATTCGGGGTGATCCCCAACGCTACCTGGCCGTCGTTGCCGGGTCCGGTAATAATTTCCGTTTCCTCATTCGAGCAACTGACTGCTGTCAGCAGGGCAACTGCCATAGCGCCCATTGTCATTGTCTTTTTCATTTTCGTTCGTTTTTAATATAAATACTAGTTATAACTTATTCTATTACTTAAATCGGTATTTCGCCGGCATCTCGATCCGCCCATTGTTCTACGCCGACCGTCGTAGCCTGTATCTTCCGTCCGTCGGTGAAAAACAGTGAGACGACATGCCGTTTGCCGGCCTGAAAACCTCCTTCAACGGCAACCGATACACGGGAGACAGTTTCCGTTTCGTTCCCGTTGCCATCCTTTGTGGTCGTCACCTGCAATTGTATCGGGGCCGATAAGGCCGGAAGCAGGATATATCCCTGCGCTTCGGGAAGTTCTCCGCCTTCCTCTACCTGGGGAACCGGCAGACCAGCTATCTCCTGTACGGCTACAATCTTTATTTCTTCGGGTGAAGAAACATCGGCCAACGCGGGCGAAGCCGAAAGCCAGTCCAGTTGTTGCCGGGTATGTACCCCCGTTGCTTCTATCCGGACGATCTCTCCCCACCGGTCGGCCCGGTCGCTGTAGCAAACCAGACCGAGCTGGGTCAGCAGATGCCGGAACGTACAGGTGCGCAGGGGTGCAAAGCTGTTTCCCGACAGACTGCCCGTTGCCATCACATCCGTCATTCCGTCTATGGTAAAGGCTATCCGACCTGCCGCAGCATCCGCTTCACCGGTTGCCGGATAATAGCCATGCAAACGGATATTGCTTCCATCGGACGGATAGAGCTGCGTCTCGTCGAACACGACCGGACGGTTGCCCGCCCCGCCGCTCCGGACGGCTCCGGATATACTCCACGTACCATACGCTCCGGAGGCTGTTTCGTCCTGACGGGCAAAACACACAGCCAGATCCTTTTTATAGCCGGAGCCGATCACTGCACGGGTAGACACACCGATCGCCCCCTCCAGGCACACCGTCGTTTCGGGAACCGGCTGCAACGTCGAATCGCTGCCGTCCGAACAAGCGGTTAATGCCCAAAGGCAAACGATGGTGGCTATCACTATTATTTTCTTCATCTCCTGCTATTCTAAAAAGGATTATGCTCCGGGAGTGATCGTTGAACTGCCTCCGTTGCCCGGCTGCCATTCGGCAATGCCTGCTTCGATGGTGATCTCGCCGTCGATCGTGAAATTGAGGGTGATCAGGTGAGACTGTCCTTTCTGTGCTCCTCCGCTGATATTGCTGATAGGAACCTGTAATGTTTTTTCAGTTCCTTCGTAGGTCGCCTTTACTTCCAGGGCGATAGCGGCAGACTCCGTACCCATATCCGCGACGGGGTAGATCATCAGATATCCGGTCTGCGGGTCGACTGCATCGGGAGCCGATACTTCTTCCGGACAACCTATCACAGGCAGGCTGGTGCTGGCCGAACCTGTTGTCGCCAGCGTAGCGCCGCTTGTTTTGTCGAGCGACAACAACAGCGTATTGTGTACGTTCTTTACCGTAATAGATGAAACTTTTGTCCATTTCTTAACTGCTTCCGCCGAACCGGAGCATTTGAATTGCAACTGGGTAAGCAGGTGCTGAAAGGTGAATGGGGTAAACTTGGCATTAGCAGCCCCGGTCTGTACTTCTGTTGCCATAATGTCCTCGTCGCCCGTAATAGTGTAAGAGACTGTCGGGTTATTTTTCCCGCTCAGGGCAGCCTGCGGATAATAACCGATCAGCACCGACTGGCCATTGGCAGACATATAAGTCTGCGCCGTTGCAAACGTAACGGAGGTATTGCCGCCACCGCCGAGGCGGGTAGCATCGATAGCCGGCGTTGTCCAATCCGTATTAGATACCGGATTATCCAAACGTGCAAACGACACAGCCAGATCACTGCCATAACCGGCATCGATCACCGCACGGGTAGCCTCTCCGATACCGGCACTTACCTGCATCGCTTCCGGGGTACCTCCCACAGCAGGTTCTTCTTCGTTGGAACAGCTGCACAGAAAAGCCGTCGCCAACATACTCATTACTAAAAATTTGTTTGTTCTCATTTTATTTCTCGTTTAATAATAATACTAGTTTCATTTATTTTCAATAATAAGCCAATTTGCTAATCTACTCTGTTACCGTTCCGTTTCCGGAGGCACCTACCTGCCACGGGGCTACAGTGGCTGTTCCTTCGATGGCTATTTCACCTGTTTTCAGGAATGACAAAGTGATCAGATGAGAATTTCCGGCCAGGGCATTCAGACCTTCTTTGGTAGACGCATCCATAATGCTGATTTCCGGACTGGTTGTACCACCTTCATAGGTCACTTTCACTTTTACGCCGTTCAATGCCTGTATCATGAAAGGTTCACCGATCTTCGTCACATCTTTGGTAAGCTGGGTAGATGTAATGCCCGGTACCGGCAATGTAGCTGCAGCCTCATACGTAACAGTACCGTCTGCGATCGTCATTGTCTTCGGATAAGAAGCAGCTAAAACTTCTATTTTCGTGATCTTCTTATCCGGGTTTGCCGTCAGATAACCATCCGATGCCTGTACCTGGAAATTCAACTGCGTCAGTGCATGAGTAAAGGAAAACGCTCCTGCCGGAACACTTTTGCTTCCGCTAACGATACCGCCATACATCACATCCTCCGTTCCTGTCTGCAGAAAAGTCACGACCCCCGATAGGGAAGCGATCTCCGGATGCCAGGCTGCCATATAAACATTTCCTGTGGCCGGATACACCTTCGATACATTCAAAGGGACCGATGTTCCCGCCGCTGTTTCGGCAGCAACCAATGTGATACTGTTCTGCCATGCAGGGGCTGCCGTCCATGATGGAGGAGTTTGCGCTCCTTCAAAAGCGGTGATAGCTGCCGTAAACGTATCGCCCGTAACGACCGGCGCTTTGGTTATAGCTCCGCTTACGGTTGCTCCGACCCTGATTTCAGATGTTTGAAGCTCTCCTTCTTCCGAAGAAGAGCAACCCGACATCACTACCGCCAGAAAAGCGGCATACATCCATACTTGTTTCATACTTTCTTTTATTAATTGATTAAATAATATATGTTCAATCGATAACTCCCGTTCCGTTATTCCCTCTCTTCCATTCCGATACCTGTGCCGACAGGGAACAGGCACCATCGGCACGAAGCACGACCGACAAGAGATAAGAAGTGCCGGATGCCGGATAGCCATCCGTTTCATGAAACGATACCGGCAACCGCTCGAACCGCGTCAGATTGCCTGCACGGTCTTCCAGTATCACCGTCAGGCCGACCGCAACACCGGGCTGTATCATGACCATTTCCGACATGTCTACCCAATCGGTATCCAGCGGCAGACACTCGCCGCCGGCCATCCGGTCAAGGACGACTACCCCCTTTTGTTCGCCGGAGAAAGTCAACCCTTTATCCGGCATCGACAATACGGCATCGCATTGTACACCTTCCGCCACAAGGCCGAAAAGTTTCCACCCTTTCTCTTTCCCAGCCTCGTCACACCGGAACTGAAAACGTAACTGGCTCAGCAGATGGGTAAACCGGAACGACTTTCCTTCCTGCCAGAACATATCCGTCAGGGAGCCATTCTGTTCGTCGGTCACCAGCAAGTCCTGCCGTCCGTCGATCGAATAAGCGATCCGCCCCTCACCTGCCAACCGACCTTCAGGTGCAAAGCCGCGCAGATAAATACGACTGTTGTCTGATGGATAATATTTCGGTTCCGTCAGACTCGTGCTCCCATCCGCTTTTACCCGGGCTTTCCATATATCCGTATACTTTCCCGATTCATTGCCTTTGGCAAAAAATACGGAGTCGGCAAAAGAAACCTCGCCCGATAGCTTCTCCGAAAAGGCACGAAGCACCAGCTTTTGCCCCAACGGATCGGTTAAATCTCCGTCACTGTCTGAACAGGCCGCCATTATTGTTCCTAAAAGGACAAATACAGACAGATACCATCCTCCTACATATCTGTTTTTAATCTTCATTTCCCTATACGTTATTATATATCAAGTATTGTCAGTTTTCCACCTCACCGGTTCCTTCTTTCCAGCCGGACAGGGTGATCGTTGCACCTTTTATCTCATCATACGCGATCTCCAGGTCGAGTACGACATGAGCCGATATGCTTTGCTCGAACGCGTTACCCACTACTCCGGTTATATCCGTAAACGAAGTGACCTCTTTTCCGTCTTTCAGCGTAAGCGTCAGGTAAAGTTCGACCGGATCACCCTCCTCGCCTCCGTCAGACAGGCCGAACAGATTAAGAGAAGATGTATATACTCCCGGATTAGCCGCTTCCGGCTCGAATGCCATAAAAGCCGGGGTATCGAACAATGCTTTTCCCGTCGGGATCTGTACCTGCGACGAAACGCCTGTCAACCGGCCGGATAGTCCCGTCAACCGGGTATCTTCTCCTCCTGTCACCTTTATATTGAGTTCCAGCGTCTTCACCAGACTGACCGGATACAGCTCTTCCACAACGGTCTTTTCTCCTCCTACATCGATCGACTGACAACCCGTACCGTATAAATTACCGGGACGTGCAATATGTACGGAAGCGGATTTTAAAGCAGAAATCTGCCGGGCCTTGCCGAAAGCCCGTTCATAGCCGTTATCCATTTCCAGCAGGACATTATCGCAATCGGTATTGCAAACCACCACCTTATATTGTCCCGACGGCAATGTCCCTTCATAACCCGAAGCACTTCCTAGGCGGACTATCGGGCGCCCGGTCCCGTCTTTATAGAAATAATAGGTCATAGCCGACGGATAACTGCTCCGGGTCTGCCATTCAAGAGACAAACGCACTTTACCGTTCTTCTCCCAATCTTCGTCGGGCATACGATAGACACAAGACGACACCGTAAAGGCACATGCAAGAAGTGCTATCCAACCCGTTATTCTATTCTGTTTCTGCTTTTTCATATATTTACCCTTTCCTTATCTGATTTGAAAACGATACACCAGGCTGACTTTCAGCCCGACCATAAAACCCGTCGACGAAAAACGGCTTTCCAGATAATTCTTGTCGTCTATTTTATCGTAGCGATATTTCTTCCCGTCGAAAACCGAACGGTACCCTGTCCGCACACTCGCCTCGGCACAAAAACCTTTTCCTAAAGGAATCAGGCAGCCGATCGAAGCCCCTAACGTCCAGAAACGGCCGGTCCTGCCATAGAGCACATCTTCATCGGGATCGATATCGCTACCTCGTACATCGAAATCGCCGTATTCACCGAACAAGCCGGTATTCAACCAGGTAAATTTTCCGGGAGTGAGAGGCCACACACGGGGTTCGACCGAGAATTCGGATATAGACCAGCGGTCGCGTGTCTTATCTTTATAGGAAAAATCGGAATACATGCCCGACACGGCAACCGACCAACGGTCGGAAAAATAGCATTCCACCTCCAGGTTAGGCATAAAGGAGCCGGTTTGAAGCTTCACGTCTCCTGTACCCAACTGAACGGAAGGAGAGACTGTAAACCAGGGTAATAAATTGGTCTTGACGGACATATACACAGGCGATCCCGGAATTGAAGGAGACGGATGCCGGCTGGTAACCGCTACGGGTTCATCCGCTTTTGCCGGTATATCCTCCGTTACTTTATTCACCGGAACTTCTTTCCTGACAACTCGCGTTTTTTCATGTGTCGTTACAACTGTTGAAGACAGAGGATTCTGCACTGACTCATCCACTACCGAAGCCAAGCGGTAATCTTCCAGCTCAGAAGGATCGAACAACGGATCGTCGATACGGTATACCACACGATCGTAACCGCCTACCTCTCCCCGTCCGAATAGGTCTGCGTAGGGTATGGCTCCATATTTCTCCAATGCATCCCGGATGGCTTTCGGATAACGGCTTTCACTATACCGGATCGCGGTATTAGCAAACCAGGGAAGCGGTGATTCCACCAGATAAACGTGTACCCTGTCCCGATAACTTCCACTGCGATCGATATAGAATGCTACACAATCACCGGGAATATCCAACCGGGTTTTCAGATAGGCACGGATACGGTTTGCACGAAGAGACGCTTCATTGACAACGGCAAAATCTTCCGAGTCGTAGGCGCTCACATGCGATATGATCAGCACATGACAACTTCCCGTTAACATTTGCTTTCTTAAAAGTGGAAACAATCGTCCCATCCGTTCCAACTGGTAAGCATTGTCACCGAAATCAGCCAGGAACATATCATTATTTTCCTTAAAGGAAAATAAAAAAGATTCTGCTTTCGTATAGGAGGTAGTTTGAGCTTTTACTTCCGGGAAAAAAAGCACAGAAAGCAGGAACAAGCTAAGTGTGGCTCTCATTACTTCTAGTATCCTTTTATGTGTTTGCTGTTTCATCCTATACATCCCCCTATTAGCTTTTGATATTCAATTTTTCTTGATTTTTCTTCCCTTATTTATATAATAAGGGAAATCAGTAAAAAAACTTTTTTTAGGAGAAAGATTTCGCCCCCAGAAATGGCATATAATGCAGGATTGAGATTTTTTTGAAGTTCTTTTAGGGAAAAAATGGACAGAGATAATAACAGTTTTTTTCTAATAGACATTAAAGAGATAGCATTCCCAGCCCCCTTCATGCCTAGACTATCTAAAATTCAAGTTATAGGGTGATAAAAGAAGAAAATGTGTGAATATATACTAAATAGATGTGCTTTTTTTAATAAAACACTTTCAAAGCCTTGTTTATTCGTAGGAATCTATCTATGTTTGCACAGTACTTTATCTCAAATAATAAATCTAAGAGACTATAAAAGCCTATGTTTGAGATAGAAACAACATTTTTCCCTTATTATATAAATAAGGGTGTATCCTACGCTCTCATCATAGCTTCTACTTCCCCTGTTACAACATGTGTTGCTTCTGCCATTTTATCAGGTTCAAAAGCTTTCAGATAGATACGGGTCGTTGCTTCCGAGGTATGTCCCAGCGCCTGGCTGATGATACCGATCGGTACTCCCTGATGATGAGCTTCCGAAGCCCATCCATGACGAAAGACGTAAGTAGTCAGTATATCCACCAGTTCAAGGTCGATACATATCTGCTTCAAATACTGATTTTCCTTTGCCAGACAATATTTATACTGTTCGTGCGTGGCATTCTCCGGCAATACGGGAAAAAGATAACAGGCATCGGGGCTATTATAACGGTCTATCAACAATTGCATCCCGTGATTGATCTCCATCTGAATCAGGATACCTGTTTTCCGCCTGCGATAAGCCAGAATTTTACCACCATCCTTCAAATTCGCTTTTGTCAGATGCACGATATCTACAAAAGGAATACCACAAGCCAGAAACGAAAACAGGGCTATATCGACAGCCAGCTGTTTCCGGGGTTCCTCTTTCAATTCGAGCAAAGCCAGTTTTTTGATTACTTCAACCGATACGGCACGTTTCATTGTTTCCTCACGTTTCAAATGAATGCCGGTAAAAGGCGATTCGGAAGGACGGCCTTTCCATCCCATACAGGCACGGTTATACATGGCACGCAGGTTACTGATATAGCTGTTCACGCTATTCACTTTGAGTCCCTTTTCCTTCAGCCATTTCAGAAAGGCATGTACCATCTGTGGTGTCACATCCTTCAACCCCGGCTCGAGGCCTCCATTAAAATGTATGAAATGGTTCCGGACAGTCCGATACAAGTCTGCCGTACTTTCATCGCCTGCAGCGCGTTTCTCCTGTTCCTGCAGCCTCATCTGTTTGCAAAAATCCTTATGTTTCATAACTTTTCCCTATTTTTAAGAAGGGCAAAGATACAACAATTACTCCCCGACAAAAGTTAACCGCGCAGCCAGTTCTCACTCCCTGCGCAGCCATCTTTCACTATCCGCGCAGGGAGTAAAAACTGGCTACTATCACAAACATAAACCTTAAGGTTTCGCGCTTTGTTATATAAGAAAAGCAAACGATCATGAGAAAAGTATTATCCATCATTATCCCTATTCTGGTTTGTTTCCTTGTAGGATTTACTGCCAGCTACTTTCAGGCTGACGCAATAAAGAACTGGTATCCAACTCTCATCAAGCCGGCACTCACCCCTCCGAATATCGTCTTTCCAATAGCCTGGAGTATTCTTTACTTATGTATGGGTATCTCGATCGGACTGATCATTAATTCAGCAATAGAACAAAAGCGATTCTTTGTGAAAGCATTCATCATGCAGTTATTCTTCAACTTCACCTGGAGCATCGGTTTCTTTTATTTCCAGAATCCGCTTATCGGATTCATCAATATCCTGCTGCTCGATATATTCGTTATCAACTACACCCTAAAGAGCTACTTTGTCAGCAAGGCTAGTTCTATTTTATTCATCCCCTATGTAGCGTGGCTGCTGTTCGCAACTTATCTGAATGGGTATATATTGATGTATAATTAACTACTGCAGCGTGATAACCTTCCATTCCTCTATATTACGTGTTGCAGGGTCGAATGAAGCACCTACTTTTATCAGTTGGCGTCCATCGGAAGTATATGGAATAAGATAGCCTTTATCATCGATCTGTCGGAGGGCTTCATCGACAGAACCTTTTAATTTGAATTCGAATACATAGATACGCTTATCTGTTTTTACTACGGCATCTGCGCGTCCGCGGGCGCTGCGTACCTCTGCGTCCACAAATTGTCCGAGCAGTTTGAAAACAAGGTAAAAGATCACCTGATAATGCCGTTCGGTCCTATCGTTCAGTTCATAGGATATATCGCCAAAAAAAGCACGCAAACGAGTCATAAATGCATCTACATCGCCGTCACGCAGTTCTTTTGTAAACTTGCCAATATAAAAAGGAGCATCCGTACCTGACAACGGAGTGTAAAATGGAGCAATAAAATTCAGCCAGCCATATTTCACTTCTGTGTTAGGGTAACCCAACACATAATAGTTTAATTCAGGATCATAACCTTTGATCGTCAGATACCCACTCTGGTAAATCACCGGTACGGGATTTTTGAAGTCCATGCGGTAATCGGTCAGGGCGGCGGCAGGCACCTCGATGCCATCCAGCTTGCGCAAGTCATAATCTGTTTTCTTCAGCATTTCCACTAAAGAGGTAGGAGTACCGGTAGCAAACCAGTAGTTTTGGAACAGCATGCTACTGAATACATTCAGTATACTGAACGGATTATAGATTCCCTCTTTAAAAACGGGCGTGAAATAATATCCATCGTATTGCAGGGTGAGTTTATCCATTGTCTCTGCATAAGTCAACCCGTTTGTTTCAGCGAGTACAGCCAGTTCCGGTTGAAAATTCTGCTCGATTTCCTTTCCGGTCAAGCCACAGATAGTGGCGTAGAAAGGACTCATACTGATATCCATCAACTGGTTCAGATTACTGAACACACCCAGTTGCGAGAATTTGGTTACACCGGTAATGAATACGAACCGCAGGTAGCGGTCGGCATCCTTCAATACAGTATAGAAGCCGGTCAGCATTTCGCGGTAAAGGTGGTGCAGGCTATCGTCGGTCAGGCTTCGAAGCAAGGGTTTATCGTATTCGTCGATAAGAACGACCACCTTCTGTCCGGCCTTTTCGTTAGCCTGCCGAATGATTTGCATGAAGCGTCCGGCATATCCTAACTCCTTATTGGTTTCGCCGTACAGTTTCTCCCACTCAATAAAATGTCCTTCGAATACTTGTTCCAGGCTCCGTTTATCTTCATAAAACTGTGCATTGAGACTCAGATGTAATACGGGATGAACTGTCCATTGCTGTTCCAGCTTTTCCATAGCGAGTCCTTTAAATACCTCTTTCCTTCCAAGGAAATAAGCTTCAAGGGTAGAGAGAAGGAGACTTTTACCGAAACGACGGGGACGGCTCAGAAAAATCTGCGATCCGGTTGTGGCCAACCTGTAAACCAAAGCTGTTTTATCCACATATATAAAACCGTCTTCACGCAGTTTTGTAAAATCCTGTACCCCGACAGGCAGCTTTCTGATCGGCATCGTTTCCATACTCTATTGTTTTTAATGACAAACACAAAGGTAAACAATCAATCCAAATTATACAACTTCAACTTATTATAAAGCGTTTTACGGTCGATGCCTAAGAGTTGGGCGGCACGGGTTTTATTGTTGTTGGACTCCTGAAGAGCTCGTTTGATCAGTTCGCATTCGTGGGTTTCGTCTTTCAGGAGGATACGGGTGTCCCTCTCCTGAGCTTCCGTCAACTCTTCGGGAAGTTCGCGGCGGGTGATATACCGGCCGGTAGCCAAAAGGGTAGCATACTTGATGACGTTTTTCATCTGACGCAGGTTACCCGGCCATGAATACGACTGGAAGAGACGGATCGTCTCAGCGTCGAAACCGATAATGTCTTTCTGAAGTTCCGCATTCGCCTGATCGAGGAAATTATTGGCGAAAAGCAACAAGTCTTCTTTCCGCTCTTTCAGATCCGGGATACGGACGGTAAACTCATTGATACGATGATAGAGGTCTTCCCTGAAATCTCCTTTTTCAATAGCAGTTCGAAGATTCTCGTTCGTGGCCGAAATCAGCCTGACATTAATAGCGGTCTCTTCATTACTGCCGATCGGTTTGACCTTACGCTCCTGCAAAGCACGAAGCAACTGCACCTGCACCTCATAAGTCAGGTTACCGATCTCATCCAGGAAGATCGTTCCTCCATGGGCTGCTACAAAGGCTCCCGTCTTATTGTCTATCGCACCGGTAAACGATCCCTTCACATGGCCGAAAAATTCGGATGCCGCCAAGTCTTTAGGGATCGCCCCGCAATCGACAGCGATAAACGGAGCTTTACTACGGTTACTTAATTCGTGGATACGGCGGGCTATATATTCTTTACCTGTTCCGCTCGCCCCGGTAATCAGTACAGACATATCCGTCGGAGCTACCAGACGGACATGATCGAACAACTGACGGGCAGCAGGACTCTGTCCTTCAATATAAGTGTTGCCTTCCGATGATTTTTTAGCAACCGGATGTTCCACCGCAGGCGCTTTTACCACCTCACGGATCTTACCCAGCAACTCTTCCGGATTCAGCGGCTTGGCTATATAATCGGATGCCCCCAATTTGATGGCCTGCACAGCAGTCTGTATCTCCGCATAGCTCGTCATCATGATCAGAGGTAAAGAGTTGTATTTTTCCTTTACCCATTTCAACAAGTCGATCCCATCACCGTCCGGCAAACGCAGATCTGACAAGATCAGGTCGTAGCTGACACTCTCAATCTGGCGCTTTGCGTCCGAAACCGAGCTTAATGCCTTAACCTCAAAGCCTTTCTTCCCTAACCAGGTTGTGAGCATCAAAGAGAAAGTTATATCATCTTCAACTATAAGAACTGATGGCATACTTAAATTATATTTAAACCTTAGGCAAAGATATATATTTTAAGGATAAATCAGGAACAAATCCAGGTTGCTTTACGCCAGGCCCCTTCGAACGGCCCCTGTTTATGATTCTTTAACCACCAATGACAGAATCCCAGTTGAAGGACAAACAGCCCGATGCCGACTCCGAAACTGGCTGCTACTCCCAACACATTATACAGTGACAGACCATAGCCGAAATAGATAAATGTCCCTATAATAGACTGGCTTAAATAGTTTGTCAGACTCATCTTCCCATAAGGTACCAGAACAGATAATACTTTGTGACCGGATACCTGTTGCCACAAGAAGACAAAGAGTGCAACCAATACACACATGAATGAGAAATTACGGAAAGAGGAGACGATCGTGTTCATTGGAGACAACATACTTTTATTCGCTAACAGCTCCGGTAAAGCTTCCGCCAGATAATAAAGAGGAATAAAACAAACAAAGCCGATCAGTAACGTTCGAAGCCAAAATTTACGGTTCTCCGATAAATGGACAAACAGCTGGCGACGTCCGATCAACATACCTATAAGGAAGAGGGAAGCGGTCTGGAAGAAACGGCCATGACTCCATCCCCACAACAGGCTGAAAAGCTGTCCGTCCCACAGATTTGACTTTATCATTGCCCAGAAATCAGGCTGACTCAGGAACGGATACATATTTTTATGATGTACCAACCATTGACCCGGCGTAGCCACATACTCCGGATTATTCATCGCATAGAAAAATTTAGCCCACTCCACAGGTTGAAGCATCAATATAATAGCCGTTATCAATACAGCCTTGTCGCTCCACCGGCAGACCGGTATAAGAACAACCCCTACTATAGCATACAAAACGAGGATATCTCCGGGGAAGAACGCACCGTTGAAACAGCCGATCAGGAAAAGCAGGAACAACCGCCACAGGAAACGCAAACGGAAGTCTTTTCCTTTTTTAGCCTGGTTGTTATATTGAATGAAAAAGCTAAAACCGAATAAGAGGGAAAAAATCGCATATGCTTTTCCGCTGAAAAGGAAGAACAGGGTATCCCAGACATTCGTGTTAAGCGACTTCATGAACTCGGAAGTAGCTTCCGGGAATTCGTAGAAATTAAAATGTTCGATATTATGTAAAAACATAATTGCCATAACGGCAAAACCTCTTAAGGCGTCGACAACTTCAATGCGTGCCGACTTGAGTGGCATTTCGTGCTCCATGGTATTCTATTGGTCTTTTTTTATTAATGAGCGCAAATGTAGCAAACAAACTTACACCAAACAAAAAAAGCATCCCCAACAGATGCTTTTTTTGTTTTGCAGACTTAATAGAATACTCAGAAATAATCTTTTTTGCTTTAAACGGTTTAAATGTAGAAACGTCCACTTACGATTCTGATAATAGGAGTACGAAATTCATGCCAAAGTCCGCAAAAGAGCTTCGTTGATTTCATAAACTCTTATAACTTAACAGAAAAGGAAGATAAAATGTTCTAACAGACAAGAAGATAAAAATGCATTGTTGTAGAAATCAGGATACAACTGTGGAAAAAATCCACAACTATATTCCACATCATCATATAAGACCTACCCTATCAGCCTGGTAGCCTGGGCTATGATATTTTTTACTTCGGCGATTACCTCGGAAAGCCGACTTCTCCACTCTTCCTCCGCCATGAATTGTGCATTTTTTTCTATCGACCTTAGCTTTTCGACCAGGGAAGTTGCTCCCAACATAGTAAACAATGGGACCATTTTATGGGAAAGTTTTGCCGATTGCTCCCGGTTGCCTTCACTCAAACAGGCTTCCAGCAAATCATTGCTCTTTCCTGTCTCATAAATGAAAGTGGATAATATGGAATTGGACGCATCCTTATCTTCACCGGCAAATGCTGTAAGCGAATCGAATTTGAACTCTGTCGTCACTTCTATTTTCGTCGAAAGCAACTTATTCAATAACATAATCAGCTGGCGGGCCGTAAAAGGCTTATTCAAAAAGCCTGTAAAGCCGGATTCCAGATAATGATCGTGCTCATTTTCCACACTGGCAGAAAGAGCGATCACCGGGATCTTATCCATCCCCTGCATATAGGAAGAGCGTATCTGCGCAAGCAGTTGGAAACCATCCATTCCGGGCATCTGTATATCCGTAATAATAACATCGAACGTATTTTTCTCCAATAAACCGGTTACGGCAAACGGATCGGTACAACTTACCACTTCCACATGGTTCTGACGCAGGTATTCTTCTGTAAGGGCCAGTTGCAACGGGTCGTCGTCCACCAACAGGCAATAAATATCGCGTCCGGAAAATGCTGGTGTTGCAGGCTCGGCTACCGATTCTTCGGCTGCAGGAAGTACCTGTACATCCGCCACAGTTATTGGAAGCTCGATCGTGAAATCACACCCTTTGCCGACAACACTCTTTAGCAAGAGAGAACCACCCATCAGGACCGTCATCTTCCGGGTGATAGACAATCCCAGACCGAACCCTTCCGCCTTTTCACTTACCGATAGACGGGTAAATTCACCGAAAATACGCTCCTGCTCTTCCTCCGGGATACCGGGACCGGAATCACTCACAATCACATTCAGCTGCGCGCTGTTACCGGTAAGGACATTGACGGAAACAACCATCACAACCCTTCCTTCGCGGGTAAATTTAATAGCATTCGACAGCAGATTGCCTACCACCTGGCGAATGCGGATCGGATCGCTGACATACAGCTTATCGCTACCCGCCTCTTTCAGATTCAGGACAAACTCCAGCGACTTCGCTTCGGCTATCGGACGGAAGCTGGTATAGATCTCATTAAACAAGGTCGACACGCTGAACGGAATCCGCTGTATCTCTATCTGTCCGGATTCAAGACGATGGAAATCCAATAAATCGTTCACCAGAGAAAGGATATGACTGGCCGATCCGGACATGTTTTCCAGATAATATTGCTGTCTCTCGTCGGGATGCCTTCTCATCAATAAGTCTATGTAACCGATGATAGACGAGAGCGGGGCACGGATATCATGACTGATGGTCAGCATCATTTTTTCCCGGCTATGAAGCAGGTCCTCCGCATATTGCTTGGCCTTTTCCAATTGCATCCGGTAGTATTTACTTTTCGATATATCCCGCGTGATCATAAAGATGAAAATGATCACTATCACGACCGATACAATGGCAATTCCCGCGATCAACAAAGATGTTTCTCGCAGGAGCTGTTGCTTTCCTTGCATGCGTTCGAGCGAGGCATTCACTTCCTCCTCCTCTATATCACGTAAAATCTGATTGATCTTACTGGTTACGATACTATTATTATAACGTAGGTTGGCAGCACGATCCAATAACTGCTCCGACAACAATTTACGTTGATCGGCGACACTGTCCTGAATACTTTTCAATACACTTACAATCGTATCGGAGGGATTAAATGCATTCACCAATGTGTCCGTCACGATCTGGCGGGTCGTATTCACCACAATACTCGTATCGGGACGTCGGGGGGAGAAAGCATCGGCCAAGCGACGGAAAAAGCCACGGGGTTTTACCGGATTGAGAACGGTATCCTGCTTGACAACTACATGTTCTTTGATCTCCATCTGCTGAATGAGCGTATCCTGTTGGGCGATCACCTTTTCAATATTAAGCGTATAAAGATGTTCGGTATTGACCTCTTTCCAGGTTTCAAGCAGCCGGCTGGTATTTCTCCGCTTTTGCCTGAGCAGCATGTCGATCGTATCGATCTTCAATAATTGCACGGAATCGGAGATCAGGACCCGCAACGAGTCCATGTTACGATGGGCTTTATTCAAGGTACGGTTAAAATGCTTCACATCGTTTTGAGGCATACCGACAAGTTGCCCCAGCGCTTCGCTTTCATAAAGCAGGGATAACGTATTCGTGACCAGATAGACCTTCCGGCGTGCCTTGGTATCGGGCTCCTCCTCACCTGCTATCTGCTCCACGATCTGATAGATATATACGACCGAACATACTGCTATTACTATCAATAGCAGATATCCCATGATCACTTTGAGGGTTATATGTCCACTTTGTTCAGCCATGGAACAAAGATAAATGTTTGTAACGGAATATCAATCTTTATCGTAAACAATACCCCATTTATCCAACATGACAAAGTCAGCATTCTTTAATCCGACTTTCCAGAAAGGAACAGGATCGTCATGATCTCCAAGGTACATGCGGTCGTGAACCGTAAAGGCGGAATTCGACACAGCCAGTGTCGAATCGGCTACCGGAGTGTGCACTCCGGCAATATCGAGCACTGTATGGAACACGCTGTTCGTGCTGACAGGTAAAGCACTGTGGGACAGAGCAACCTGGTACTTCTCCGGATAGGCTGTGCGATAGGCTTCAGAGAACCATATAATATAAGGTATATGCAACTGATAATAGGTCGGGATAGGCGATGCATGCAGGTAACGGGCCCGGCTGTCGTCAAAAATATCCTCGCCGTGATCGCTCAGGTAAAGCATCGACACGCAATCATTTGTTTTAGCAAGCATATCGGTGATCTCTCCCAGGACATAATCGGTATAATAGATCGAATTATCGTAGGCATTACGCAACTGCGTCTTATAAGCAGCACGGATACCTTCCGCCTTATCGGGGGTATAAAATGCAAATTCCTTCGGGTAACGTTCATGATAATTGAAGTGCGACCCGTATGTATGAATCACAAAGAAAAGATTACCGTCCGTTTTGTCCAGCTCCTTTTGAAGGTAAGGAAGCAGTGCGCCATCGTGCAAAGATGTCAGATAGGAAGACCCTGTCTTGAACTGGCTCATATCGATAAAGGTATCGGCTTCGCGGTAGAATGCACCGATCATCGAAGTATTGAGGTTCTGATTGGCAATCACAACCGTATGGAAACCGGCTTCCTTAAAAGCGGTTACAATACTTTTCTCGTCATAAATAACCCCGTAGTCTTCGGCACTGGCAGCCGACAGGATAATAGGGACACTCTTATGTGTATTATTGGATTGGGTGACAACATCGGTAAAGTGCACCAACCCGTCCAGCTTCTCCATCCGGGGAGTCGTTTCGCGTTCGTAACCATACAAACTCCATTCCATAGCACGGGAAGTTTCGCCCACTACCAATACATAAATCTCCCGCTTGCCTTCGGCCTGTACCGGCTTCGTGGCATTAAAGGTAAAGTCGGCCGAAGTAATGTGGTAGTTGCTGTTCTTCTCCGCTTTATTGATCGCGAAGTAAAGATTATAAAGTGCATTTCCCGGATAAAAATCATCTTTCAAGGAGACGTTATGGCCCTGTATCGGAGCTAGCAGGCACAGAATAATCCCCAATGCGAAAACACCGAGGCTTCTTATCGCCCATTTCCTGCGAAAATCACCGGTCAGTTTTTCTTTCAGCCGGATAGACCAGGTAGCCAATACTAGCGTGGGTAGCGTATAAAAGAAAAAGACCCCTATAATGACCAGAAAGATATTCCCCAGTAACTCGCTGGCTTCAGAAGCCGTTGAACTGGTCAGGTTCAGAAACATATCCACTGCAATGACCGATTCTCCGAAAAGATGGAGAAGGACCAGCTGGCCGCCATCCAGAATAACTTTAGGCAACAAGCACCAGACTACTATTCCTGGTTTACGCGCCAGCAGAAGCAAAGCCACCCAAAAGGCATACGGCAGGATCAAAGAAGCAATCCCCACCGTTATTGGCAAAGGCTCCGTAAAAAACAATACACAATTAGGAATGATAAACAATAGTGCAAACAGAAACAATAAGTGCTTCTGGGAAGTAAACCAATCCCTCAACTTTATAAAATAACTCATCAATGTAGTGTATATACCAAAAAACAACTATTCTTTTATTTGCCGCCCGGATTAATCACCGGGCGAACCGCAAAAGTAGGTGTTATTCAGCACATAGTCATGCTAACCTGATACAAAAAAAGTTATTTCATTGATATTAAGTCAATATTTCAATAAAGTTTCATCCCAAGATTAATAAAAGATACATTGATTTAATGTACTGTAACCTCATCCAGGAAGAACCAGGACGGATATCCGACACCGTAATGCCAGGACGGGCAGATTTGGGTTCCTACGATCCCGACCTTTATATACCGGGCAGATACAGGTGAAGGTTTATCACATTTCACACCGACAAATTTCACTTGTACGGAACGGTCTTCCGGCAAGGTCTTCTCTCCGAACGGCAGCCAGGTCTTGTTGTCGGAAGAGATTGAATAGGTAACCTTTTCAGGCAGCAATATCCATTGTCCCAATTGGTGGAGAAAATCGCCTTCTATCGAGCTGAACGAAGTGTCCTTTCCCAAATCGAGAATAAAGGCACCGTCCGTACCTTCCCATCCTACCCAACTTTCCACAAAGGTTGTACCGCCAAACAGTTCGTCGGTCAGAGCTGTTTCTCCCAAAGCCTTATATTTACCCGTCGGCTCCTGTATCCAGATCACCTTAGCTCCTTTTGCCAGATTCTTTTCTTTACCGGGCAGATAGCGTTCAGCATATAACCGGCAATAATCGGCAGGTGAGTTTTTACGTTCATTCAATGTCGGTATCCCGAATTCGCGGGTGCGTTCATCAAACAGGGCCAGTCTGGCTTTGATCTCATTCAGATCGTGATTGCCTTCGGCCCGCGCGATCTCCAACTCTGCGTATTGCAGCGGCAAGCGAGACATTTGTACCCGTTTCAACAAAACAGGATCGGACGCCACGGCTTGCTCAGCCTGATCGAACAGTAGATTATAACGCTTACGGCAGTTGGTATTCAGCATGCCGTCTTTATGTGTAACCGGGGAATCGTATATCCAGAGACGTTGTTTGCTGGCAAGCAATCCTCCTTCCAGCAATTTCTCATACTGATAAATATAAGGGGATGCCGCTCCGTAATAGCCATCCATAAACGCACGCATCAATGAATCGGCATTCTGATAAGGGTTCCACATCAGCTTGCTGACCATATAGGCACGCATTTCCGGGAAATCACCTCCTTTTGATCCTCCGATCTGCGAAAAGTGCATGGTCGCATGGTGCTCCTTGAACAGTTGGATATTCTTTTGCAGGATCGGGAAATTCGGGAACGGAGAGACGTAATTGTCAAAATTAATACCATAATCCCATACAAATATATTATTACTGATGGCAGACCAACCTTCCATAGCCTTCATGAAGTCCTGCCCCGAAGCATTATCGGTAAGGGGAACCTCACGATCGCAATCGATATCACAAAGCATAATATTGACATTCGGTAAAGGTTTAACATGCTTTGGAGGATGCATGGTATACAGATAAGCCAGGGTGGAAAACTCCTTATCCGGAAAACGGGCGGCCAGCTTATTCAGGAAATGGATCAGGCTGCCGGAAGGACCTCCCTCCTGCTCGTCCAGCGCTTTACATTCCGGGCAACTGCAATTCGTATAGTTACCGTCGTTCTGACTGATAGAGATCATATTCTTTCCGGGGTTGGCCTTAAAGATCGAATCGACCTTCCGGGAGACCAGTTCGAATACTTCGGGATTAGTCAGACACCACTGGCTGGCTTTTCCGGGACGACGTTCTCCATTAATGAAGGAATAATATTCCGGATGGGATGTGCCGTATTCATCGGATGGCAGAATCCGGTCGAAAGTATGCACCCATAAGCCACCGGCAAATACTTCGGATGGTTCTTCAAAACGAAACCATTGTTTATAAACCGGATCTTCATGCATCGCATAACACTGGCTTTGACGGTAACGGAATGCCGGATTCTCGGCCCTGTTCAGTTCCGGGATCACGATAGTCGGATTTTCCGTCAGCGTATAAGCATTCGCTCCGTAATAAGCAACACCCAGATAGTCTTCCAAAAGAGTGACCACCCCATAAACGGAACCTTTATCTCCACCGCTACTGATATATACAATACCATTGTCGGTTCGCAGACGGAATCCGTCTTCCGTCAGGCCCGACACGTCTTTCCCGCCAATCACGATATCACCTTTGCGGGGAGTCTTATCGTTGATTACCGGCAACGTGGCACTGCTTATCCGTTTCACAAAATCCTGGAGAAGAAGTGCGGCTTCGTTATCGATCTCACCGCCTTTTTCCACCAGAATACGTGAAACCGGTTTACTGTCTTTTACTACCGTTACCTGGGCATTCAGGCAAGGCGTTATCAATAAAAGAGATAACGTACATAGATTTAAGATTTTCATAATTGAATTTGTTTAGAATATAAGTGTAGTATATAATACCGGAATTTACAGCTTTTGTATGATGCCTATAAACTCTTCGTTCGTGATATCGAACTCCGGTTCCTTGTAATTTACATAATCTTCAAAATAGTCGCTGGCAATATCAGCCACAATCTCTTTCCCATCCAGTCCGTAAGAAGAAACTAATGCTTCCAATTTACTTTTCACTTGCCGGATCACCTGCAGGCGGTCTTCATAACGCTCCGGTTTTTCCTGATCCGTTATATGCTCGTTACGGGTAACGAGATATACAACAGTATAAAACTTGTCCACATTACCGAACACCGGAACGAATAAGGCCTTTTTGTCTTCCGGCAACGCAGCCAGAAATTCCTGTATCTTTGTCATTTGATCTTTTTTTATTGATAGAATCTATGACAAAGATAAAAAATATTATTACAGCCCCGCTCCATTGTATAAAGGAAACTGTTAACTTTACGGCATTGGAACAAATATGTTTTACATAACATAATTTAAAAACTCAACGATTATGCTTAAGAGAGAAAAAAGTATTGAACTGCTAAACAAAGCAGTAGCCGATGAAATGACAGCTGTTAACCAGTACATGTATTTTCATTTTCGTTTGGACGACATGGGATACGACCTGTTGTCAAACCTTTTCAAACGTACAGCCATCACAGAAATGATGCATGTGGAACGCCTGGCAGAACGTATCCTGTTCTTGAAAGGTGAAGTAGAAATGAAATGTTCAGCCCCCGTAGAAAAAATTCACGATGTAAAAGCTATGCTTGAAAAAGCAGCTCAAATGGAAACCGGAAGTGTAGACGATTACAATGCATGGGCAAACGAATGTGCTCAACATGCAGACTCTGCCACCAAGAAGGTTTTCGAAGGCCTGGTTATCGAAGAAGAAGGCCATCTGGATCAGTTCGAAACAGAAATTGAAAACATGGAAAACTTCGGAGCAAATTATCTGGCATTGCAATCTATCGAACGCAGCAAGATCATTTCAGCCGGCGGTACCCCTGCTGAATAATTACAGAAAAAAAAAGAGAGGTTCGAATGGACCTCTCTTCTTTTATACAATCAGTGCTTTTATAAAACAGTAGACGAAATATCCGCAAAGCGATATCTTAGCAACCACACTAAGCAGAAATCCGACAAATGCACCTATCCCCGCCTTAAAAGCTTCGAATGACTTTTTGCCACCTAACAACTCGCCGATCACGGCTCCTGCAAACGGACCGAACAGGATGCCCCAGGGAGGAAAAATAAATATACCGGCAATCGTTCCGATCACACATCCCCAGTTTCCCCATTTACTGCCGCCACCATATTTTGAACCGAGTACCGGAGTTATATAATCCAGTACCTGCACAACGACAACTAAAACGCCCCAAACAACCAGTTGCGTAACCGTAAACTGCACTTTATCCGTAAAATGAAGTAACAGAAGTCCCAGATAAGACAAAGGAGGTCCCGGTAAGACCGGCAAAAAACATCCGGCAAATCCTACCAGCAGGCAAACAGCCCCGATAACAATCAAAAAGATATCCATTCGCTATTTATTAAATCAGAATCCGCTCAAAGATATGAAAAGTATTTTGTTGTGAGGATTTTTCACCCGATATTTGTGAGTCGATACAGAATGAATACAGATGATGACGAATAATATGAACAGTTCTGAAGAAGAATACATTATAATAGAAGGTGCACACGAGAATAATCTGAAACATGTTTCACTGAATATCCCGAAGAAACAGATCAGTATTTTCACAGGAGTCTCCGGCTCCGGGAAATCGTCGTTGGTACTCGATACGATTGCCGCCAAATCACGAAGGGAACTGAACGAGACTTTCCCGAGTTTTGTCCAGCAGTATCTGCCCAAATACGGGCGTCCGCATGTGGATAAGATAGAACATCTGCCGGTAGCCATCGTGATCGACCAGCGAAAACCTGCACCTAATGCACGTTCTACCGTCGGAACTTACACGGATATCTACTCTTTATTGAGGCTGTTGTTCTCACGTGTCGGGAAACCGTTTGTCGGCTACTCAGACACATTTTCTTTCAACCATCCGCAGGGCAGATGTACCCGGTGTGACGGGCTCGGCGAGATCAGAGAGCTGGATATACACAAGCTGGTCGATTTCAACAAATCGCTGAATGAAGACGGAGTGATCAATTATGTAGCATTCAAGCCCGGTGAATGGCGCTGGATACGTTATGCCAATACAGGACTGTTCGACCTCGACAAAAAAATAAAAGATTACTCGCCGGAAGAGTTGGAACTATTCCTCTATTCTCCAAGTATCAAGTTGAAAAACGCGCCGGCAAACTGGCCCAAGACAGCCAAATATGAGGGGCTCGTTGTGCGTATGTACCGGAGTATTATCAATTCGGAGGAGGGTAAAGTTCACCAGAAACTGCTCGAACCGATGCTGACAATGGGGGTCTGTCCTGATTGCGGAGGGACACGTCTCAACCAGACCGTATTGTCATGCCGCATCAACGGGAAAAATATAGCCGAAGTCACCAGGATGGCCATCCCTGATATTATCGAATGGTTAAACACCATACAAGATCCTATCGCCTACGATATAAAACAATCCATCGGTGGACGGTTAGCGGCACTGCTGGAAATAGGATTGGGTTACCTGACACTCGACCGTAGCATGGGAACTCTCTCGGGCGGAGAAGCGCAACGGTGCAAAATTGCCAAATACATCAACTCGTCATTGTGCGACATGCTGTATATTCTGGACGAACCGAGCGTCGGACTACACAGCCACGATATTCATCTACTGAAAGCATCTGTTCGCAAACTGCGCGACCACGGCAACACCGTTCTTCTTGTCGAACATCACAAGGAGATGATACAAATTGCCGACCACATCGTCGACATGGGGCCCGGCTCGGGAATGGACGGCGGCAATATCCTGTACGAAGGGGATTACAAAGGTTTGCTGAAAAGCGGCACACAGACCGGAAAGATGATAGCCGAAAAAGTACCGTTAAAGCAGAATCTCCGGCAACCGTCAGGCTGGTTCACACTCGAACATGCCAACGAACATAACCTGAAAGACCTGACCGTCAAACTTCCGATGGGAGTTCTGACCGTCATCGCCGGAGTTGCCGGGTCAGGAAAAAGCTCCCTGATGGAATGTTTCCGCAAAGCCTGTCCGGAAGAGGTTATCTATATCAGCCAGAAGAATATCGGTATTAGCCTGCGTTCGACGCCTGCCACCTATCTGGGCGTAGCGGACGATATCCGAAAGATTTTCGCACAAAAGAGTGGCGCCGGTTTAAGCACATTCTCTTTCAACGGGAAAGGCGGTTGCCCTGTCTGCGGAGGGAAAGGGGTAATCGTGTCGGATATGGCTTTTATGGATGCGATAGAAACGGTTTGTGAAGCATGTGGCGGTTTACGTTACTCGCCGGAAGCCTTGCAATATGAGGTAGAAGGTATCAATATAGCCGAAGCGATGGATTTAACCGTGCGGAAAGCATCACTCCGTTTTGCAGGGACGATTATTGAGAAGAAGTTGCTGCCACTCATGCAGGTCGGATTAGGGTATCTGCACCTCAATCAGTCGCTTTCTACCCTATCGGGTGGCGAGCTGCAACGCGTAAAGCTGGCTTCCCATCTCGACGACCGGGGTAAAATATATGTACTGGACGAACCGACCGACGGTCTGCATGTGAAAGATATCCGGCACATTATCGAATTGTTCGATTCCATGGTAGAGCAAGGCAATACGATCTTCCTGGTAGAACACAACCTGGATGTACTGAAAGCAGCCGACTATGTGATCGAATTGGGCCCGGGAGGCGGACAAATGGGTGGCAAACTGATTTTTCAAGGAACACCACAGCAAATGCTCTCTTACCCATCTTCCATTACAGCAAATTATCTGAAAGCGGAATTGCCGGGAAACAGGAAATCTTAATCAAGATTTAATAGCCTGTTCTTCCTTTTTCCCGGCAGATTTTAATACCTTTGAAGCCACATAAAAATAAAAGTTGGAAATGATACAAAAAGAACTGATCGACGACCTGCAACTTAAATGGGGTCGTATACAACAGGCAATGCAAGTATTGAATGCAGACGCCTGCCTGCTAAGTGTAGATGTAAACCTGTATTATACAACCGGAAGGATTTTCAGCGGATATTTCTATCTGCCCGCAGAAGGAGCTCCCTGGTTTTTCGTTAAACGCCCGAACGGATTGAACGACGATCACATCGAATATATCCGCAAGCCGGAACAAATGGCCGAGATATTTGCCGCCCGTGGCATCAAGATGCCGGAAAAGTTGCTGCTGGAAGCCGATGAGCTGACATACAACGACTATATCCGCCTGCAATCCATATTCAACCCGAAAGAAACAGGCAATGCGACCACCCTGATGAGAACCCTTCGCGAGATCAAAACGCCGTGGGAAATCTCGCAGTTCCGCATCTCTGCCGAAAAGCACGCCAAGACATACTCGGAAGTTGCCGAATGTTTCCGTCCGGGAATGACCGATCTTGAATTTCAATATGAAATAGAAAGACGTATGCGCCAGAACGGTTCGATCGGAATCTTCCGCGCTTTCGGAGCCAATATGGATATCTTTATGGGAAGTATCCTCGCCGGCGAAAATGCCGAAGCCCCCTCTCCTTTCGACTTTGCCCTCGGCGGCAGCGGAATGGACGCCTCCTGTCCGCTCGGAGCCAACGGCACGATCCTGAAAGACGGAACAGCCATCATGGTGGATATGGCAGGTAATTATACGCCGTATATGACCGACATGACCCGCGTATTCTCGGTCGGTAAACTGACAGAACAAGCCTATCGTGCGCATCAGACCTCATTAACGATACAAAGCGAAATAGAAAACATGGCTCATCCGGGTGTCGTTTGTTCGGAGCTGTACAACATTGCCGCAAATATTGCAGAGAAAGAAGGATTTGCCGGAAACTTTATGGGGACCAAACAGCAAGCCAAATTCGTCGGACATGGTATCGGCATCCAGATCAACGAGCTTCCGGTACTGACACCCCGCTCCAAAGAAGAACTGCAACCGAATATGGTATTTGCCCTCGAGCCTAAATTCGTTATTCCGGGCGTTGGAGCCGTCGGCATCGAGAACAGCTTCCTGGTTACGGAAACCGGTATCGAAAAGCTAACTCATTTCGAAGAAGAGATCATACAATTACATTAATTAATAAACATACAAGCACATGAAAAAGACGATTACTTTTCTGCTTCTACTGGCAATCATCATTATGCCGGCAAAAGCTGCGGATGTGGAAAACGTAAAACCGGTCAAGAACATCATCCTACTGATACCGGACGGCACTTCACTGGCTACCGTTTCTATGGCACGCTGGTTGCAATGGTACACCAATCCTGACAAACCCAACCTGAATCTGGACCCGTATCTGTGTGGTACTGTACGTACGCACTCCTCGAATGCTCCGATCGGTGACTCTGCTCCGACTACCTCCTGTTACATGACAGGCTACCCGAGCCGCACAGGTTACGTATCGACCTATCCTGAGAATGACGGCGACAATGATATTTACCCGACCGATCCGGCACGCGCTTTCCAACCGCTAACAACTGTATTGGAAGCCGCTAAAATAACACAGGGCAAATCGACCGGTCTTGTTTTCACCTGCGAATTTCCACACGCTACTCCGGCAGACTGTTCTGCTCACAGCTACAACCGTGGTAAATACGAATGGATCGCTCCGCAGATGGCTCATAACGATCTGAACGTAGTGATCGGCGGCGGTGCTTCCCTCCTTCCGGAAGAAAGTGAAGCCTATCTGAAAGGTAACGGATACGGTGTATTCAAAAACGACATCAACGGCATGCGCAACTATAACGGCAACAATATGTGGGCTTTGTTCGCAGACCGCGAAATGGCTTACGACCTCGACCGTGACCCGGCTCAGCAGCCTTCACTGGAAGAAATGACCCGTATCGCAATCAAAAAGCTGTCCAAAAATCCGGAAGGTTTCTTCCTGATGGTAGAAGGTAGCAAAGTAGACTGGGCCGCTCACGCAAACGACCCTGTCGGCATGGCTACAGATATGTTGGCTTACGACCGTGCCTGCGGTGCTGCACTCGAGTTTGCCCGCCAGAACGGTGAAACTGCCGTTATCATGGTTCCCGACCACGGAAACAGCGGTATCAGCATCGGCCGTGCGGATTGTAAAGGATACGATAAACTGACAAAAGACCAGTTGTTCCACCAGTTCTCCCTCTATAAGCTGACTGCCGAAGGTTTCGCCCAAAAGGTGAACAGCGAGCCCAACTCCGAAGTACAGAACATTTTCCGTGAATATGCAGGTTTCGAACTGAGCCCGGAAGAGCTGGACGCATTGAACCATTGTAAAGACTATAAGAACAGCCCGATCCCCGAAAGCGAACGTACGGCCGAAGGCAAAGGTTCCCTGTACAGCGGTTCGCTGACCTCTTTCATGTCTAAGCTGCTGACTTCAAAAACCTGCTTCGGATTTACAACCGGCGGACACACCGGCGAAGATGTATTCCTGGCTGCTTACCATCCGGATCAGGCCAGCTTACCGATCGGTATGCATACCAACATCGAACTGAACGCTTATCTGTGTGCTCTTTTCGGTATGAACCGGGATAAACTGGACGAACTGACTGCCGAAAATTTCGCTCCTCATACAGAAGTATTCGAAGGTTATAACTGCGAGATCATTCCGGCAAAAGATGAGAAAGGCTCTCCCTCGCTGATTGTGAAAAACAAGAAGAAACAGATCAACATCACTCCGTTCAGCAATATCGTAACCATCGGTAAAAAAGGACAGGAGGAAGTCCGGCTCAATTCGGTCGTTGTCTACGTCGATAAGAACAACACATTCTACCTTCCGACGAAGCTGGCAGAATATCTTAAATAAATACAAGCGGAGGCTATTCAGTCTCCGCTTTTTTTATACTTTTGCATAAAAGAAGATTATACACAAAATGAAAAGTAAAAGTTTAGTTTCTATCGATCAATGTACCAAAGAGGACATTCTTCGTATTCTGGATAACGCCAGGAAGTTTGAGGAGAACCCGAACCGAAAGCTACTGGAAGGTAAAGTGGCGGCTACCCTGTTTTTTGAACCTTCTACCCGCACGCGATTAAGCTTTGAAACAGCTGTCAACCGCCTGGGCGGACGGGTTGTCGGATTTCAGGATGCTTCGACCACAAGCTCTTCAAAAGGCGAAACGCTGAAAGATACGATCCTGATGGTAAGCAACTATGTAGACCTCATCATCATGAGACATCATCTGGAAGGTGCTGCCCGCTACGCATCGGAAGTAACAGATATTCCAATCATCAACGCAGGAGACGGAGCCAATCAGCATCCCTCGCAGACGATGCTCGATCTCTATTCGATCCAAAAGACACAAGGAAAACTGACCGACCTGAATATCACAATGGTGGGCGACTTGAAATACGGCCGTACGGTACACTCGCTGATCGTCGGCATGTCGCACTTCAATCCTACTTTTCATTTCGTGGCGCCGGACGAGCTTCGCATGCCGGACGAATACAAGAACTTCTGCGACGAACACGGTATCAAATATTACGAACATACCACTTTCGATGAAGAAGTAATCAACAATACAGATATTCTCTATATGACACGCGTACAGCGCGAACGCTTCACCGACCTGGAAGAATACGAACGGGTTAAGAATGTATATATCCTGCGTAACAAGATGCTGGAAAATAGCCGTGAAAACCTTCGCATACTTCACCCGCTACCCCGCGTCAACGAGATCGCCTATGATGTAGACGATAATCCGAAGGCCTACTATATCCAGCAGGCACGCAACGGACTGTTTGCCCGCCAGGCCATTATTTGTGAAGTTTTAGGTATCAATATTTAATTCTGATAATCATTATGTCAGTAGAAAAGAAAAGAGAATTGCAGGTAGCCGCTTTAGAGAACGGAACTGCTATCGACCATATCCCCCCCAGCCAGTTATTTAAAGTAGCCAAGTTGCTGGGCCTTGAAAATATGGATAACACAATCACGATCGGAAACAATTTCCACAGCAATAAAATGGGTTGCAAAGGTGTAATCAAGATCTCTGATAAATTCTTTGAGGAAGACGAGATTAACCGTATCGCCCTGATCGCTCCAAAAGTGATCCTGAACATTATCCGTGATTACGAGGTTGTAGAAAAGAAAACGGTCACTTTGCCGGACGAACTGGTTGGTCTGGTAAAATGCAATAATCCGAAATGTATCACCAATAACGAACCGATGCCAAGTCGCTTCGAGGTGATAGATAAGGAAAAAGGCACGATCAAATGTCATTATTGCGAACGTAAGATCAATAAAGAAGATATCATTATTAAATAAATAATATGAAGCAGAACTGGAAGCCCGGTACCATGATCTATCCATTGCCAGCAGTAATGGTTAGTTGTGGTAGCGAACCTTCAGAATACAATATCATTACTGTGGCGTGGGTTGGTACGATTTGTACCAATCCACCCATGTGTTATATATCCGTACGTCCCGAACGTCATTCCTATCCTGTTCTGAAAAAGAATATGGAATTTGTTATCAACCTGACCACACGCGAACTGGCTTATGCCACCGACTGGTGCGGTGTGAACTCGGGAAAAGACCATCATAAATTTGAGGAAATGGGACTTACGCCTGGTAAAGCGACCCGGGTCGATTGTCCTACCATAGAAGAAGCTCCTCTCTGTATCGAATGCCGGGTAAAAGAAGTAATTGCCCTGGGCAGTCACGATATGTTTATCGCCGACGTACTGAATGTACAGGCAGACGACCGGTATCTGGACCCGCAAACAGGAGCATTCGACATGCAACGTGCCGACCTGTTGGCTTACTCGCATGGAAAATATTACGGACTGGGAGACTTTGTCGGTAAGTTCGGCTGGTCGGTGAAAAAGAAAAAATAAGTATTATGAAAAAGATCTTCCTTCTGTTGTTTATGTCTTTTGCCGGTATCTCCGTCCAGGCACAAAAGTTTATCCAGATCGAGGATAAAGCTTTCAATTTCGGAGCTAAAGTCGGTGTCAACTCAACTTTCCCGATCGTGAACTCGCTCAGGATCGATGATGTCGAAGCCGAGAACATCCGGTTGCAATACAAGGTTGGTTACCAGGCTTCTATCTTTTGCAGGATCAACATCGATCGTTTTTTTATTCAGCCTGATCTGTCCTGGTATCGGACAGAAGGCGATATCTTTTTCTCACTACCGGAAACAGAAAGTGCCGGAACCATGGCAGGCAAAAATTCCGGAAACGACCAGCTTAAACTTAAGTCTACCTCTTTGGAACTTCCGGTCATGATCGGATATTATCTGGTGAAAGAGGGTCCGTATGCTCTCAGTATGATGGTCGGACCTAAATTGAAATACAATTATAAGTTACGCTACACGACCCATTTCTCCGAACTTACCAATGAATATATCAATGACAATACACCTTTCGGTATAGGTATTGCCGCCGGGCTGGGCGTAAGCATCTGGCGTCTGTTCTTTGAGTTTACCTACGAGTTCGGAATCAACCAGATCGAATCCGATTTCAAAGACCGATCATCACAATTGCCTGTCGAACGAAATATTTCGATCGACAAGCGTACCAATATGATGAGTTTCTCACTGGGATTTCTTTTCTGATTATTTTCCGCATATATCCTTGAAAGGACACCAGGCACAGGCTTTTTCCGTCGGGGTCTGCACGAATGGTTTCTCGCGGCTGAATATTTCATCCAGACAGCCGCGCAAACCGTCTTCGAAGGCTGCCGAATATTCCGCAAAATCAGTCACCCGTTCCGACCGGGTTCTTTCTATACGGCGGCTTACGGCTGCATCGAACGAGTCTGAGAAAAGCGTACGCATATAATAGATACCCGGCTGAAGTTTTTTCCCCGCCGGAACTTCTCCATACATCAAAGAATACATGAAGACCTGCATCACTGCTTTGGCACGGTCTTTCTCTTCCATATCGAACAGACTTTCCACGGTAGTAAACGTAGAAGTCCCGCTACCGCTCTTGTAGTCGATAATACGGACAGCATCCCGCACCTCGTCGATGCGGTCGATAAAACCTTTCAACTGGATCTCCGAGCGGTCGCTCAGGGTAAAGAGACGGTTGATCAGTCTCTCGGATTCGATGTATTTGAACGGGGTGAGCTTGCTGTCGCGCTCCAGTATCTTTTCGACATATTTACGGATCATTTCACCGATCAGGAAGTTCTGTCCTGTCAGCGGACGCACCACGTCTGTCTTGAAAAAGACCTCAGCGAATGCACGTGCAATGGCGCCGGTCAGTACCGGAGTATCTTTTTTGATGGCTTTCAGCAAATCGGCTGTCACCATCTTTCCACAAAGAGGTTCATATAATTCTTCCATTACCTTATGCAAGATACTACCGAACACATTACTCTCTATCGTCTCACTCACCTCCTCTTCTTCACGGATACCTTCAACGACTGAGAAATAGAACTTAAGCGGACAATCCAGATAGGTATTTACGGCGCTGGCGGAAATGGCACGTACACCACCCTTACGGAATGCCGCCAAACGCGCCATCACCTCATCGGTCTTTTGGACCTGTAAGGCCGGAGTCTTAGCGGACGAGACATTATAGACAACCAATTTATCATGCATCGGCTGTTCATAATGATAATGCAACTGATGGACGAAACGGCTCACCTCTCCCGTCTGCAATCCGTTACTCCGGGTGTCATATAATAGGCTGACATGGCTTGCCCGATAGATCAGGCGATAGAAGTGATAGGCCCAGACACTGTCCTGATGCTCGTAGGTGGGTAATCCGAACCCACGACGCAAGTTATACGGGATAAACGAATTGGCCGCTTTCCTCAACGGGAAGATCCCTTCATTCATAGAAAGAATGATCAGGCGGTCGAAATCGAGTGCACGGGTTTCCAGTACTCCCATAATCTGCAGGCCGGAAAGCGGTTCACCCCGGAAAGGAATCGTAATCGTATCCGTCACACGTTTCAGCAGGCGGAAATAGGTGTCGATCTTCATTTCAATACCGGTGTCCTGCATGATCTCTTTCATACGGTTCACAGTCGTGAAATAATGGAAGATAAATTCCTGTTCGATATCATTGGTCCGCTGGGTAGCGTCTTCTTCCTCTTCGTTGGAAAGGGTGTACATCACCTTATTCAGTTCCTGCAAGACATTGATTAGGTAATCGGAGAAGGTTTCGACATCCGTTACCGGAGTAAACAGAACAGAAAGAAGAGCAGTTTTACCCAGATCGGCAGAAGTAATATATATCTTATTGTTCTCAGCTATATCCCTGATCAGGAAAGAGACAGTCTCCGGGTTCGTGGTGCTGATATACCGGTGGTTCAGTATAGGCAATACATCACGGAAATAAAACATCGGCTGCCGGTCTACGTAACGGACATTCTTTTGCAGTGCCAGAATATATTCCATCAGTGAAGCCACTGGCGTACCGGCCAGCGGATACCCCATCGTTACATTAATACGGCGGATTTGCTCGGGAATTGCATTGAGTACAGGGATAAGCAAATGTTCGTCCGGCAGGATAACAGCCGTACGTAATGCCTCTTCGGGACTCATTTCATCTTCTTTGCAAAGTTCATTCAATAAGGAATATACCTGTTTGGCCTGGCCGATACCTGAAGGAATACCGATCACTTCGATATTTGTGTTTACCTCTTCTTCTTTGGGAAGAGGATATTTCGAAGGGAAGTTCTTCAGGTTACGTTCCACGAAATAAGAGGCTTTGTTATTAGGGTCAGTCACTTTGGCTGAAGCATAATCCCAGTAGAAATCGGCGATCTCTCTTTTCTGGAGCTGCAAGAGGAAACGTTCCTCTGCAACAGAAAGGGCGTTCAATCCTACAAAGACGACCTTCGTATAAGGCAGGTCACAACAACGATCCTGCTCCATCTGCTCGACAACCTCACGGAAGATCATTCCCTCATAGCCTTTGCCTTCGGCAGCGAGGGCCTTCTTCAGGTCATCATACAATGTATAAAGTATCTTCCATACAGCAAGGAATTCTTCCTGGTTGGGCGAATCGCCTTTCGGATAAAATGAGGACCAGAAAGTACGGATAGCGGCAATCTGATCTTCATCCAGAAAGCTGAAATCATTCTCTATCTCGCGCAAGTCGGTAACGTTGGTAAAGAGCATACGTGCATCCGCCATGTATTTATCGACATCGTCGAAATCGTTCAATAGCATCTCACCCCAATACAGGAATTCGTCGAATGTTTCTGTCGAACCGCTATGGCGTATATATATATCGTATAACATAAACAGCATATTGATACGGTCGGCTGTCTGCTTACCGCTTAGCTGCACGAACAGGTCGTTGATCGTGAGGATGGTTGGCGAGAAAAGAGGTTTCTCGGCTACCTCCGAAAGATATTTTTGAAAGAAAAGTCCCGTTCGGCGGTTAGGAAACACAAAAGCAAGCTTGCAGACTTCCGCACCGTATTGCTGATAGAATATAGAAGCTATCTGATATAAGAATGGTTTCATATTCTTTTAATCCTTTCTTGCTCTTCCGCTGTAAAACTGATATTCTCCAATGCTTTCAGATTATCGAGCAACTGATCTACCGAACTGGCTCCGACAAGTACACTGGTTACGCGGTCGTCTTTCAGCAACCAGGCCAAAGCCATCTCTGCCAATGTCTGTCCACGTTCCATCGCCAACTCGTTCAACTGACGGATCTTGTTTATTTTTTCTTCCGTCACCTGCTCACGTTGCAAGTGTCCGGTCGATTTAGCAGCTCTGGAGTTTTCAGGTATTCCATGCAGGTATTTATTGGTAAGCATTCCTTGCGCCAAAGGTGAAAAGGCAATCATACCGACTCCTTCTTCTTTCAATAAAGGCAATAAATCGGGTTCAGTCCAACGGTCGAACAGGGAATAACGTGCCTGATGAATCAGGCAGGGCACACGATGTTCTTTCAATATCGCGAGGGCTTTCGCTGTCTGCTCTGCATTATAATTGGAGATGCCGACATACAAGGCTTTCCCCTGACGGACAATATCAGCCAAAGCACCCATCGTTTCTTCCAGAGGCGTTTCCGGATCAGGACGGTGTGAATAGAAAATATCCACATAATCGAGGTCCATACGTTTTAAGCTCTGGTCCAGACTTGCCATCAGATATTTACGACTTCCCCAGTTTCCATACGGGCCGGGCCACATATCGTAACCGGCTTTGGTCGAAATAAGGAGTTCGTCACGATAGGCGCCGAGACCTTTTTTCAATATCCTGCCGAAGTTCTCTTCCGCCGATCCGTAGACCGGTCCGTAATTATTAGCCAAATCAAAATGGGTGATCCCATTGTCGAAAGCGGCATGAGCGATTCTGATAAAGTTGCTGAATACGTCCACACTTCCGAAGTTATGCCATAACCCCAGTGAAATAGCCGGCAGTAATATCCCGCTACGGCCGCAACGACGATACATCATTCCGTTGTATCTGTTTTCATTTGCCTTGTATATACTTTCCATGGTTTATTTTATTTCCTACAAATGTAGATAAAATCACCATAAAATAATCATTTTCTCCGTCTCAGTTGCTTCTTTCGAATTATTGGTGCTGATAGCGGCACGGTATAAATAAATGCCAGGGCGTACATGCGAGCCTGCATTATTTCTCAAATCCCAATCGATCACATAGTCTTTAAACAATTCGGACGATCCTGTTTCCTCATGCTTCCAGTGTAAACGTCCGCTAATATCATAGACCATGATGCCGACCTTCATCTGTGTCTCAGGACGATTGTGTGAAAGATGAAACTTCACATTGCCGTTGGCCGGCGGCGGGGTTGCAATGATACGGGAGAGGAAAGGTTTCAAACCTTCCACTACCTCGAATCGGAAAGTATAACTCGTTGGATTGTTCATTATATCCCAAACCTTGAATTCGGCTTCATGCAAACCCGGTTTCAATGCCGGAACAGCAAACCTAACAATGCCTTCTCCTTCCGAGTCGGGAACAAATTCATAATACCGGTTTAACGTATAGTTTGTTGCCGGATTATTATCAATATTGAGTGTTATATCATGTCCGATACTACTACCTGTCACATTTATACCGCTTTTGTCCCAGAGCTTTGCATAGAAATAAGGGGTATTATTTACCTGATCCCCACTCACAAAAGTAGAATCATTCAGAAACAAGGATCGTATTTCAGGACCTTGCGTATCATTATCCGGATCATCTTTCGTCCCATTGGCAAGGAATTTATCAAAATAACCTTGTGCATCCTCACCCGAAGTCTCGTCAAAAGCGTATAAACTCATTTTACCGCAAGTTTTCGCTGAATAGGAAATGTCCTTTGGTACTTTAAAGGTGAATTTGAACTTACCGTCTTTCACAGAACCGCCTCCTTCAAAAACAGTATTAAAGTAATCATGATAATAGATCTTATTTTTATAAGGATTATTTCCCAATGTGGAATCTTTTCGGTAGCCATCCAGGATCTTTGTACGCAATTCTCCATTAAAATCAGAGACGAGGCTTCCTTTCGTATCTAGAATATCTCCTTCCAAAGTTATCCAGGCATTTGCATTAAAAACAACCGTATCTTTTTCTATCGCCAAACCGTTAATTGCGGTAACCTGAACACGATGCTTGGGATAAGACAACTTCAATGCCGGATCACCGATCAGACAGAAGCCTAGTTTGCGTACATCAGAAGAATTAGACTTCGTTTTCCTTATAATATCACCTAACGTTAGTTGAGAATATTTCTTATCAAATAACAAATTCATAAACTTCGCGTTAATCTCCTCATTAATATCCACAAAAGCTACGCGAGAAGTAGTAAACAAGGCAATACCACCGCTCTTCTCTCTTAAAAACACATCTTCTCCGGCAGATGTAGCCACAGCATCAAAACGACAAAAGTCGCAGGTTGCAGTGATCCATAAAGGTAAATGTTTGTATGTATATTTTAAAATATCACTATGTTTTATAACCATTTCGTCACTCAGACTCTCCGTGTTTCCGTGGCCAACATAGTTCAGGAGAAACATTCCATTTCTCAGTTTCTCTATAATTCTCTCTTCCACTTCCGGATATTTGCCACCACCTCCCAGATCCTTTTTAAAGGCATCGAAATAAATTTTATTTGCGATATACTCCTGACGGGACTCTTCTATCACTTTTGCTAAAGCCTCAGCATCATTCTGATGTACAATATCAAAGCTATCCGCATTATTACCATCATCAGCTATGAAACACAGGTTGTTCTTCCAAATACTAAAATCTGAATTATTCATATAGGAGATAACTTTATCCACAACCACTGTTGCCTGCTTACGGGTGCGAACAGGGAAACGTCCGATACCAAGATTCAAATCTGCCGATGACAAACTTTTATTACTATCTTCCAGAAAACCGAAATAATCATCTACCGGATACGAATACATATCCAATGACTCAGTCGTTTGATAGGTTAGCAACATATTCATTCTCTCACTCTCACTCACATCCTGCCAATCTTTTGTCAGGAACCGGTTATCAAACGAACCGTCTCCAAAAAGCAAAAGATATTTAGGAGATTTTGCGTTGTCTTTACCTCGGTCATAAAACATTTTCATCAGACGTCGATAAGCCGTGGCATCTGGTGTCCCGCTTGAAAATTCATTATAGATTTCCTCCGGGGTAAATATCCGGGTAATCAGACCATCTTTCTCTTCATGCGCTTTTTGCAATCTTTCCGCCTCACTTTTAAAAGCCGAAGGAGAGATAATCACCATATCGACCTGTTCAGATCCATGCAAATTCTGATTAGTAACCAGTTGTGCCTCTTTTGCTGAAATAGACGGAATAGTCTTGTCCAGCTGAATAACAACAAACTCTCTTAGCAGATCTGCTTCAGGAATTATAAATGACAAGTCTGTTCCACTCAATTCAGCCTCCATCACTTTCGGATTTAACGCATCCGTAACATCCCACACAGTCGTATTTGAGTTGGCATTTTTTATTGTAAAACGGGATTTATGTCCTATCGATGAAACATTACGAAAAAAAGTCGGTTCATTATACGTTCGAAGTTCTCTCTTCAGGTGTACACAAATGTAATCCAGAAATGCAGTTTTATTATTTCTTTCGGAATAATTCACTTTGATAATAAAATCTTTACCTTTTTGTCCTTTCCAATAACCAGATCCTTCAGCCGATCTGGCTTTTATATAAATGAAGTTTTTTGTACTTGAAGATATGCCCGATACAGACCCTTTCACAACATCTTCATTCTCTATCGAAAGGGTAAAATTTTTAATTTCATTCGTTTTAGCAACCAATCGGCATTTCACCATAGCATCTTCCTGCACTATTCCTTCTACATTATTAAAAGGCACTGATATCGACGACATAAGCGACTCTCCATAAAGTTCACGCCCCGAAGTATTGAGAGAGACCAAATCCTTTTCATGTAAAAGACAATCGTCAAAAGTATTAAATACTTCCACTGCATCTTTGGACTCTGATTTTATCGTCTCCATTTCTTTTGCGTTCTGAGAAGAAGTAAGGAAATAATATCCGTATTCAGAATAAGGATTATTTGTATGAACAAAGGTCTTTCTTTCGGTTTGGCCGGTATACTGTTCAGACTTATACTCCCACTTCGTCGTCCCCCGCCCATAAAAAAGCAGATAATCATCTTTCCTCAAGACCGGAACCGCAGGCAGGTCATCCACATAAGGCTTCGAGAAATCTTCTTCGAGCGGCCAGCCGCCATAGCCATACACAGCCACTTTCGAAGGATCATCAAACCCCATCTTCTTTAGTTCGGAATTTGTTAGTTTATAGATTCCATCCTTCTCGATCGCTATTTTCACCCAGGTTCCATTGCTTAGTACGGAGTTTTTAGCATACCTCTCCTGTGCCCCTAACGAGAGCGACAGACAAAAACAAAACAGAAACACGAAACAGCTTTTCGCTGACAATCTTCTTTTGTGTAGTATCATATTTTTCAACTATTCAATGATCTTTTAACGCTTCCCGTTTTGTTTTATTATAAAACAGCCGGGAATTCCCAAAAGAAGTTTACTAACTTTGCTTGTCTTGAAAACGATACAAAAATTATCAGAATATGAAAACATTATCAAACGATTTACTAACCATCCAAGTGTCTCCCCACGGTGCCGAGTTAAGCAGCATTGTTGCCAATGCTACGGGAAAAGAATATCTCTGGCAAGCCGATCCGGCATTCTGGAAACGCCATTCTCCGGTTTTGTTCCCTATTGTCGGCAGTCTATGGAATAATGAATACCGACACAACGGTGTCACTTATTCACTTTTGCAACATGGCTTTGCCCGCGACAAAGATTTTGAACTGATAAAAGAAACAGATACGGAACTACGTTTTAAACTGACTGAAAATGAAGACACGTTAAAACTATACCCATTCCCGTTCTATCTCGAAATCGGTTACCGCCTGGCCGGTAATCAGATAGAAATCGTATGGGTTGTGAAAAATACCGGTAGCGAAGAACTGTACTTCCAAATCGGAGCACATCCTGCATTCTATTACCCCAATTATAATGCAAACAGTGAAAAACGCGGTTTCTTTGCCTTCGACCGCACAAAAGGACTAAAGTATAAACTAATTCAGGAAAAAGGCTGCTTAGGAAATCAGGAATATCCATTGCCACTGGATAAAGAAGGATTGTTGCCTCTGGATACACACACTTTCGATAAAGATGCTTTGGTTCTCGAAAACAGTCAGGTGAAACGGATAGATTTGCTCAACCAGAATGGTAGCTCCTACCTCACTGTCTATTTCACCACCCCCGTAGTCGGCCTATGGTCGCCACCTGCGAAAAATGCACCTTTTGTCTGCATCGAACCCTGGTACGGTCGTTGCGACCGGGTAAACTATACCGGTGAATACAAGGACAGAGACTGGATGCAACATCTACAACCGGGAAAGACATTCAGTGCAAGCTATCTGGTGGAGATTCATTGAATTTAACGGATGACAGATTGGCCTAATGGAACAAAAAAAAGGCTATCTATCACAGACAGCCAATCTTCATTGTTAACCTTAAATCTAATACCATGAAAAACACAGTGCAAATATAGCGCTTTTATGTTATACAGCATAACATTTGCAAGAAAAACGCACTCCATTAACATTATTTACCTAAAACATGTTCTAAAACATACAAAAGCAACCATTTATTATTAGAAACTTTCTTATTCGTTAGATAAAAATGAAGGGGATACCCGAAACCGGACATCCCCTCTCATCACCAAACCTCTTATATTTGTTATTTATCGAAACGCTCTTTCAGCTTTGTAATCATATCACGGGTCATGGTATCCAGATCATAAGTCGGTTTCCAATCCCACTCTGCACGAGCACAAGTATCATCCAATGAGTTAGGCCATGACTCGGCAATTGCCTGACGCAACGGATCCACATTGTATTCCATCTGGAAGTCAGGAATATATTTACGGATGTTATTTGCAATAATTTCCGGATCGAAACTCATAGAAGCAATGTTGAATGAGTTACGGTGTTGCAGACGAGTAGGATCAGCTTCCATGATCTGGATAGCTGCATGCAATGCATCCGGCATATACATCATGTCCATGAATGTTCCGGCAGCGATCGGACATACGAACTTCTCGCCTTTAACTGCAGAATAATAAATATCAACAGCATAGTCGGTCGTACCACCACCCGGAGGAGTTACATAAGAGATCAATCCCGGGAAACGAACCGAACGAGTATCGACACCGAAACGAATATTATAATAATCGCTCAGCAACTCACCGGAAACTTTTGTTACACCATACATTGTACGCGGGTTGCGAATTGTATCCTGCGGAGTTTTGTCTTTCGGAGTATTGTTACCGAATACACCAATAGAACTCGGGGTAAAGACAGCACATTTCATTTCACGTGCCACCTCCAACACATTGAACAAACCACCCATACCGATCTTCCACGCTAACTGGGGTTTTGCTTCTGCTACCGCCGAAAGTAAAGCTGCCAGGTTATAAATCGTATCGATCTTATATTTAGAAACCGTCTCAGCAATCTGCTGTTCATTTGTTATGTCAACAATAGCAGAAGGTCCCGATTCCAGCAGCTCTCCTTTAGGTTCTGCACCGGAAATATAACCTGCCACGATGTCGCCATCATAACGTTTTCTCAACTCCATGGTTAACTCTGAGCCGATCTGACCGGTAGAACCAATAATTAATACATTCTTCATTGCGTTTTATTGTCTTTTTAAGTTTTTTCCGCGGCAAAGGTATAGAGAATAAAATTGTTCCTGCATTATTTTCTTGTGTTTTTTAATACCAAAATTCAAAAAAAAATATGACCTTTGCTTCATCAGTTGACAGTTGACTATTAACAGTTGGCAGCTTACATTTATAAAAAGCTTCAAACTGTAACTTGTCCGCATCAACTATAAACAATTTCGTCTACTTGATTCAAAAATACTAACAAAAAACAATGTTATGTACGGTAAACTGAAAGAATTCCTTACACAGGAACTGGCAAATATTAAAGCTGCCGGATTGTACAAAAATGAGCGTATTATTACTACGCCTCAAAGAGCCGACATTAAAGTAAATGCCGGAAGTGATGTTTTAAACTTCTGTGCCAACAATTACCTTGGTCTGTCAGACAACCAACGTTTGATCAAAGCTGCAAAAGAAGCTATGGATACTCACGGATATGGAATGTCGTCCGTTCGTTTCATCTGCGGAACTCAGGATTTGCACAAACAATTGGAAGCTGCTATTTCCGATTATTTCAAAACGGAAGATACTATTCTGTATGCTGCTTGTTTCGATGCAAACGGTGGTTTGTTCGAACCGTTATTCGGCGAAGAAGATGCTATCATCTCCGATTCACTGAACCACGCTTCTATCATCGACGGTGTACGTTTGTGTAAAGCAAAACGTTATCGTTATGCAAATGCCGATATGGCTGATCTGGAACGTTGTCTACAGGAAGCTCAGGCTCAACGTCACCGCATCATTGCAACAGACGGTGTATTCTCAATGGACGGAAATGTTGCTCCGATGGATAAAATCTGCGAACTGGCAGAAAAATATGATGCACTGGTAATGGTAGACGAATCTCACTCTGCGGGTGTTGTCGGTCCGACTGGCCACGGTGTAGCAGAACAATATAATGTATATGGAAAAGTAGATATCTTTACAGGTACGTTAGGAAAAGCATTCGGTGGTGCAATGGGTGGTTTCACTACAGGTAAAAAAGAAATTATCGACATGCTTCGCCAACGTTCACGTCCTTATCTGTTCTCTAACTCGGTAGCACCTGCTATTGTCGGAGCTAGTCTGGAAATGTTCAAGATGCTGAAAGAAAGCGATGCACTGCATACAAAACTGATGGATAACGTATCCTATTTCCGCGATAAGATGCTGGCTGCCGGTTTCGATATCAAACCGACTCAGTCTGCTATCTGCGCTGTTATGCTATATGATGCCAAATTATCTCAGGATTTCGCAGCCAAGATGCAGGAAGAAGGAATCTATGTAACAGGATTCTATTATCCGGTAGTTCCGAAAGACCAGGCACGTATCCGTGTTCAGTTGTCTGCCGGACATGAAAAAGAACATTTAGACAAGGCGATCGCTGCATTTATCAAAGTTGGTAAAGAACTGAATGTGATTAAATAAATGAACATTTTTCTATAAATAAAAAAGAAGCGGAACATATTTGTTACCGCTTCTTCTCTTTCAGAACAAACCATTAACCTTTAATAATTATTATCTTCCTCGCCATCCACGAGATTATTCAATTCAAACTCCAGACTTACCAGGTCCTTTTTCCATGATTTCAGGATATGGGATGGTGTCTCTTTTGGAGGATTATCTATTTTCGTCTGGATATTGGATATCTCCAGTTCCAATCTTTCGCGCCTGTTCATATCTATTTTTTATTTATCACTTTTTTAACAATCACTCAATTAATAAACAATCGCAATTGCCAATATGTTCATCAAAAACAGTCTGTACAACGTAAATTTTAAGCGTTCCGCTATGGCCCCATTTATTATGGGAAGCCACTTCGATAAGATGGAAAGATTTCATATCTTTGCATACCGAAAACAATTGACAATATAATATTTATATGCAACTTAGTAATTATCACAGTCATTGCACATTCTGTGATGGGCGTAGTACTCCAGAAGATTTTGTAAAATTCGCTATATCGCATGGATTCCGGGCGTACGGTTTTTCCTCACACTCGCCCCTTCCTTTTGAAACTTTCTGGAATATGTCAAAAGATGATATGCCCGAATATCTGGCGGAGATAAGCCGGTTGAAGGAGAAATATGCAGACCGACTGGAAATATATACATCTCTGGAAATCGACTACCTGGATGAGACTTATAATCCTTCCATCACCTATTTTCAGGAACTTCCGTTAGATTATCGGATCGGCTCCATTCATTTCCTGCCTTTATCGGAACATCTGAGTGAAGATAATATGGTGTGCATAGACGGGGCTTTTTCCGATTACAAAAATTCGGTTGACCGTTATTTCGAAGGTAATATCGGCAAACTGGTTGCCCGCTATTTCGACTCTACATTAAAAATGATCGAAGCAGGTGGTTTCGACATTGTGGGACATATGGACAAGATCTATATGAACGGACACAAATGCAATGATTTCTCTTTTGATGCAGATTGGTATCAGGCTCCATTCAAAGCAACTCTCGACCTGATAGTTCAAAAAGGATTAATGGTTGAAGTCAATACCAAGAATCTGGTAAAAAAACAACAGATATTTCCACGCAAAGAATATCTCGGCCTGTTGAAAGAAATGAATATACCGGTAATGGTCAATTCAGACTGCCATTATCCCGATCTGGTAAATGACGGACGCGAAGAAGCGTTCAAAATATTGAAAGAAATTGGTTTTAAAACAACACGGGAATTAGTAAAAGGTAGTTGGCAAGATGTTGCAATATAAAAAAGGTGGCCCTAAGGTCACCTTATTTTTTTCTCTTATACAAAAAAGATTGCCATCGCTCCTCGGTATGGTCCTGGCGGAACATCTCATACCGTGCCATCGTAAAGAGTAAATCCGACAAGCGATTAGTAAATTGAAGGATATTCTCTTCAACGGGATCTTGCCTGTTCAACGTCCACAAACGACGTTCGGCACGACGGACAATCGTGCGGGCCAGTTGCAGATGGGCGGAGATCAATGTGCCTCCCGGAAGGATGAAAAATCCGTTATCTTCCATCTGCGCAGTCAGGGCATCAATCTGCTGCTCACAGAAAAACACCAGATCTTCCGAAAGACTGTTCGGATTCTTATCACGGATAGCCGATGGGGTCGCTACATGCGACATAACCACCATCAGTTCCCGCTGTATTTTACCTAAGACATCCTGCCATTCATGTTCAGGAGGCAATAAAGCCCGCACGATACCGATTTGTGCATTCACTTCATCCAATGTACCGTTCGCTTCGATACGGATATCGTCTTTGTCTACCCGTTCGCCGCCGTGGATACCGGTACGGCCTTTATCTCCTCCTCTGGTATAAATTCTCATCTTACTTTTTTGTTGTATCTTTCTTTTCTTCTTTTTCTTCCGGATGTATGATTCCCTTTACAGTATCACCAATAGGCAATTTATCCAAGACTCCCAAACTCGGAGCCACTGTTTTAACTAATTGGTTAAGGAAATTACCGGTTGTACCCTGACCACCGTCAAAGACAGTAATATCACCCAGCTGAATATGTTCGAAGGCTTTCACCTGTTCGCCGGCAATTTCTTTCCATTGATCCACCATCTTGTACTGGATAGCGATAGCCGGATTCGATTCGGCAGCCTCAACCATCGCCTTGAAACCATCGGCTTCGGCAAGCAACGATTTCTTTTTACCTTCAGCTTCGGCTTCCAGTTTCATCTGAATCGCACGAGCTTCGGCTTCGGCCTGTGCCAATGTTGCCTTTGCTTTCGCTTCAGCTTCACGGATCATCTTTTCGGCAACTGCTTCAGCTTGTAGGATCGCTTCCTGACGGGCAATCTCGGCCGGCACGATCTTTTGTGCTTTCAGGGCAGATTCTACCTTTTTGGCTTTCGCTTCTTCCACCTCACGTTGTGCAATTTCGCGAGCTGCCTGTACAGAGGCTTCCGATTTGGCTGCTGCTTCACCTGCCTGTTTATTGGCCTCTGCTTGAGTTACGGCAAGTTCGGCATCTGACTTGGCCACTTCCTTGTTTGCTTCGTTTCGTCCTACGGCTGCTTTTCTTCCGGCATCGGCTTTCTTGATTTCCATATCGGAATTCAATTCGGCCACGCGGCTTTCTTTATCAGTGTTCGCTCTTTCGATATTGATATTCTTATCGGCTTCGGCACGGGCAACCTGCGATTCCTTTTCTGCATTGGCTACGGCAACCTGTGCGATACGCTCCTTATCCGCATTCGCCACAGAAATTTCCTGTTGTTTCTTGGTTTCAGCAATCGCAATGTCCTGATCTTTGCGCGTTTCGGCAACAGTCGTTTCACGTTCACGAATCTGGTTGGCAATCTTGATAGCACCCAGTTTTTCCTGTTCTTCGATATTTGCCTGAGCTTCGTTCAAAGCCTTGCTTTCCGCTTCTTTACCGAGGTTGACGATATAGTTGGCGGCATCACGGATATCACTGATGTTTATGTTCATCAGGTAAAGACCGAATTTGCGCAGTTCCGTATCGATATTGTCGCGTACCTTAGACAGGAATTTGTCACGGTCGGAGTTCAATTCCTCGATTGTCATGTCGGCGATAACCAGACGCATCTGACCGTATACGACATCGGTAATAAGGTTCTGTTTATCTTCCGGTTGCAACCCCAATAGACGTTCGGCTGCATTCTGCATCACTTCGGAGTCCGTACTGATCGCCACCGTAATGGTTGTCGGAACATCCACACGGATATTCTGGGCAGACAAGGCTCCGGTCAGCTTACAATCGATCTGAAGCGGTTTCATCGACAGGAATTCGTACCCCTGGATGATAGGCCAAACGAAGGCAGCACCACCATGATAGAGTTTGGCAGACTTCTCACCGGATGTCTTACCATACACCACCAACACTTCATCACTCTTACATTTGCGATAACGGGAAAGTATCCCGATAAAAGAAAGGATGATAACCACTACCAGAATGGCTACCATAATTAACATTTCCTGTGTCATAACTTAATCCTTGAGTTTGTTATTGTATATAAATTGTTCCTGATTCTACTTTGCAAATAATCGTACGGTCTCCGGTCTGATACTTCTTTCCCTCCAACGAACGGACTTCCACTTCACGGAGAGCCCCATTCTGAGCCACCTGTACGATGTAACGAATACCATCGTGTGCATAAATCGTACATTCCCGGCCAACAAGGGCTTCCGTCTTCTCCGGTTTATTCTCTTTCTGAAGCTGATAAGCCTTTTTATAAAGGAACCATAAGACGAAAACGAATGCCAATCCGATCAGGATACCGATCAGGAAAGTCGATATGGCTGTACTTTGAGCAATATACATATACCAACCGAAGCCGATACAAAAATGAGTAAAACCTTTGAATGATACGGCACTACTAAGATCTGCATCGATATCCGTATCTGTATCCAGGTCACCGAAAAAGATAGACATGATAAACTGTATCAGAAATATAGCTGAAGCAACTATTGCGATACCGAGAAAAATAGTATTGACCATGGTATGAATTATTAGTGTTCACGAAAATAAGGATTATTTCGATAAAACCGGCATATATAATAAAAATATGTATGTTTGCAGTAAATTATTAAGACGACCTTATGCGAACAATCATAGAAACAGTACAACAGGCACTCATTGAAAACATAGACGAAAAGACTCGTGGCAATGCCCAGAACTTCTTCAAGGAAAAGATTCTGTATCATGGTGTAAAGGTTCCTCTTGTCAACAAGATCAGTAAAGAGTTTTTCACGTCGATCAAAGAACTTCCTAAAAATGAAATCTTTTCTTTATGTGAGGCATTGTGGGAATCCGGTTATTCGGAGGAATCGTACATTGCCTGCAACTGGTCTTACTATATTTATACACAATACCAACCGGAAGACTTTACCGTATTTGAAAAATGGGTAAACTCGTATGTCAACAATTGGGCATCCTGCGACACACTATGCAATCATACGGTCGGAACATTTCTTGAAATGTATCCCGAATATATATCCCGTCTGAAAGAATGGGCACGGTCGGATAATCGCTGGACTAAACGGGCAGCGGCTGTCACCCTGATTATCCCCGCCAGAAAAGGTTTGTTCCTGCAAGATATTTTCGAGATAGCAGATATTCTCCTTTACGACCCGGACGATCTGGTACAAAAAGGATATGGCTGGATGCTGAAAGCTGCCAGCGAAGCTCATCAGGAAGAGGTATTCGATTATGTGATGTCGAAAAAAGCGACTATGCCCCGTACCTCATTAAGATATGCCATCGAGAAGATGCCCAAAGAACTGAAAGTACAGGCTATGGCTAAATAAGTCCGTTCAAATAGTCTATAAACCATTTATTATTCGTGCTGTCACCCCAATACAGGTGCGTATAACCTGCCAGCACGTTCTTATACCTGTAAAGTGGAGTATCGACAGAGGCTCCTTTTGCCGTTTGCGCGGTAGCAACTGATGCAAGATGTCCTTCACCGGGCAAGACACGGGAATAATGGAATTCGTGTCCTTTCATAATATAGTCTTTATAATGCAAGATACGATATCCCAGGCAAAGTTTCATCTGTTCCATAGTAGCCGACTGTTTGAACAAGCCAACCATCGGATAAACGGTTCCTTCTGCCGATCTTATCTCGTTGCATAAATACATCATCCCGCCACATTCTGCCAGCAGCTTCCCTCCTGCTTCCGCATACTGACGGATCGCCCGGAGCATGGACTGATTGGATGATAATTCAGACAGATATAGTTCCGGATAGCCTCCTGGCAAATAGACAAAATCAGACTCCGGCAATGTAGTATCTTTCAGAGGACTGAAAAAGGTAACTTTACCTAATCGATGCAACAACCGGATATTCTCTTCATAAGCAAAGCTGAAAGCGGCATCCCAGGCAATCGATATTCTTAAAGAAGACGGTGTAATCTCCCCTGATTGAGCAAGAAGATGAGAGGCAGATGCATCAGGTTGATAAGCCGTCAGTTCCAAAAGCCGGTCTATATCGACATGATTTTCTACCAATTCGGCTACACGATCGGCAAACGTATCGAAACAAAATGCCTCATCTAATGATAAACCCAAATGGCGACTAGGAATCTCTACATCCGCTTGTTTAGGAAGATATCCTAATGCTTCCACCCCGGCATCAAGACATGCCTGCTTCAGGAAAGAATAATGGTTCTCCGAAGCGACAAAATTGAAAACCGCTCCAACCAGATTAAGTTCTTTATGGAAGTTTTTGAATCCATATAATAATGGAGCGACAGAGTAAGCCGTACTCTTTGCATTGACAATCAGTATGACCGGAATACCCAACAGACCGGCTATTTCAGCACTACTGCCTTTCATTCCGTCGTATCCGTCAAAAAGCCCCATCACTCCTTCAGTCACTGCATAATCGGCTTCGGAAGTATAATACCGATACAGCTCCTTTATATGTTGCTCCGACATCATGAAACTATCCAGATTTACAGAAGGAGAACCGGCGGCCATCTTATGGTGGCGTGTATCGATATAATCCGGTCCGCATTTAAAGGGTCTGACTTCCCCTCCCCGGTTCTTCAATGCCCGAAGTAGTCCGAGTGTAAATGTTGTCTTCCCACTTCCCGAAGAAGCGGCTCCTATTAAAAGGTGAGATTTCATGATCTATAAGATGTTTATCAATAATAAAGGGAAGGTTTTATGCTAAACTAACAATTCTGCCACTAGGATGGCAGAGCCCTGCCGCTGTAATGGCAATGTTCTGCCATTCTAGTGGCAGACATTTGCCATCACACTGGCAAAACAGAATCAACAGCACGAAACACGTGCTTCTTATAAGTTCAATCAGTATTAATACTGCTCTTTTTCATTCGGGAAATCCTGTGTCTTCACATCCTCGATGTAAGCTTGTACAGCACGAGTGATTTCTTCACCGATATTAGCATATCTACGAAGGAAGCGCGGAGAGAATCCCATGTTGATACCCAGCATATCATGCATAACCAAAACCTGTCCGTCTACACCTCCACCGGCACCTATACCAATAATAGGAATAGTCAGCTCAGAAGCGACACGAGCAGCCAGGTCTGCCGGAATCTTTTCCAACACGATGGCAAAACAGCCGATCTCTTCCAACAGATGTGCATCATCAATCAGCTTCTGTGCTTCAGCCTCTTCACGGGCACGAACTGTATAAGTACCGAATTTATTAATAGACTGCGGAGTCAAACCCAAATGTCCCATTATAGGTATACCTGCACAAAGGATGCGTTCAATAGATTCTCTTATTTCACTTCCTCCCTCCAGTTTAATACAATCAGCATGTGTTTCCTTCATGACACGGATAGCGGAAGCCAAAGCCTCTTTCGAATTACCCTGATAGGTACCGAAAGGCAGATCTACTACTACCAATGCACGATTAACGGCTTTCATAACAGATTTACCATGATAAATCATTTGGTCCAGTGTTATAGGAAGCGTTGTTACATTTCCGGCCATCACATTTGATGCTGAATCGCCGACCAGGATAACATCCATACCTGCCTGATCGATCAGTTTAGCCATTGAATAATCGTAAGCTGTCAACATGGATATTTTTTCTCCACGTTGTTTCATTTCCATCAGGCGATGTGTAGTCACCTTTCTAGTATCATCTAAATCCCTCTTTGCAACTGACATAATGCTTTTTTATTAATTGTTACGGTGGCAAAGTTAAGGATATTCTGTAATAAGCAAGACAAACAATAAAATATTTATGCCGTACAACATATGTTTATTTTTGTTTATCTTTGCGCCCGTTTACATTTAACGTTTAAAATACAAGCTAAGATGAAAAAGTTGATTTTTACTTTGGTGGTTGCATTTATGGCAATCATCAGTGCTGATGCACAGGTTTATGTAGGTGGTTCTTTCAATCTGACTCACAATGGAAACTCAGATGAAACACAGTTTTCTATCGCTCCGGAAGTTGGTTATCATCTGACTGAAAATTGGGCTATCGCTGCCGAAATCGGTTATTCTCATTTTAAAATAGATGGAGTAAAAGGGAATGCTTTCCACTTCGCTCCTTATGCCCGCTACTCTTTCTTCGAAAAAGGAATCGTTCGTTTGTTCGTTGATGGTGGTGTAGGAGTTTCTACTTATATAAAGAAGCATGGTAACAATGTCAACGGTTTCGAAGTTGGTGTCAAGCCAGGTATTGCTATTGAAATCTGCGAACATCTGTCATTCGTTACCAAATACGGATTTGCTGGTTACCGCGATGATTACAAATATGGCAACAGCGTATCCGGTATCAGCCTAAGTTCAGAAGACCTGACATTCGGTTTCCACTACGAATTTTAGGCTATCTCCAAAAGTGTTTCACCCTAATGAAACAGTTGTTCCACCTAGGAGAAACAGTTGTTTCATTAGGGTGAAACACTTTTTACCCCCAAGACACATTCTTTCCCCAAAACATCCGCCAGTCCAAAACATTCCGTATATTTGTGTCTTTTGAAAGGGGAATATATGGACAACAAAAATATCACATCTAACTTACAATTCCGAAAGGCCGAAGAAGCAGACCTCGAACGTATCTGGGTCATTATCGGACAAGCCAAAGCACAAATGCGCCAGCTGGGTAGCCATCAGTGGGATGAACATTATCCGACCTTCGAAACAATCCAGCAAGATATAGAAACTGGAAACGGCTATGTTTTCTGCAAAGGAAATACGGTTGTGGCATACGGTGTTATCTCCTTCGACGGAGAGCCGGTCTACAATGACATTGATGGACAATGGACGAATGAATTACCTTATATGATTGTCCACCGTTTGGCTGTTGCCGATGAAATGAAACATCAGGGAATGGCTAAGCGTTTTATGCTGGAAGCCGAAGAGGTCAGTCGTCAGAAAGGAATCTATAACTTCCGCGTCGATACAAATTATGACAATGAATATATGCTTCACCTGATCGATTCGCTGGGATTCCAATATACAGGAGAGGTTCGTTACAGAGGTAATAATATAAGGAAAGCGTTCGAGAAATGTATTTATCCTTATGCCTCGTCTTTCGGAGTTCCGGGCTACACTATCCGTGAAGCTATTTATGAAGATGCCGGAATCATTTTCGATGCAATAGATAAAAACCGCGACGACTTACGGACCTGGTTACCTTTTGTCGATGGCCTGAAAAGTGTTGGCGATGAACAAGCCTTCCTTTCCTCATCGTTACAGGTGCCGTATGAAGAACGGGATATCGTATATATGATTGAAAAAGGGAAAAATATTTGCGGACTGATCGGTTTTCATTTCTCAGACCGCGCCAACCATCGTACGGAAATAGGTTATTGGCTACTTCCTGAATACAGAGGAAAAGGTCTTGTTACCCGGGCCGTACATCACCTATGCCTGTTAGCTTTCTTTGAAAAAGGTTTCAATCGTATCCAAATAAGATGTGCCGTAGGCAATGCAGCCAGCAATGCCATTCCCCAACGCTTAGGATTCAAGCAAGAAGGTACGGAACGCGACGGCGAACTTTTAATAAACGGTGAATACACAGATATTAATGTATATAGTATCTTGAAAAAGGATATTGCAGAATAAATAATCAAAAACAGAGATATTCAATTTATTTATGGAACAAGAAATTCAATTAAACGAGCACAACAAAGCCGAGTATCCACCTATGCACACAGCCGAACATATTCTTAACCAGACGATGGTCCGGATGTTCGGTTGTCCCCGTTCCAGGAATGCCCATATAGAAAGAAAAAAGAGCAAGTGCGATTATGAATTAACAGAAGCGCCTACTGCAGAAATGATGGCAGAAGTAGAACGACGGATAAACGAAGTGATAAATCAACATCTACCTGTAACAATCGACTTTATCCCTAAATCGGAAGCCGGTGCCATTGTCGATCTCAGCAAATTACCGGAAGAAGCCAGCGATACACTACGCATCGTTCGTGTTGGTGATTACGATGCTTGTGCATGCATTGGCGCCCACGTCGGCAATACCTCCGAAATAGGACGGTTCAAACTGCTGAATTATGATTATGCAGACGGAAGATTACGCCTGCGCTTTAAGCTGGAAGCCATATAACGAAAAGATAGATATACAATGAATAAAGAAAGGCTCTCATCCCTACATCGGATAAGAGCCTTTTCTAATTTATCAAATTACCGGGAACGAACTTCTCTCCTCATAAAAGACAAATATGATAAAGCGAAACAAACAACCGTCGCCGCAATCAGCCCGGTCAATTGCGGCCAGACAACCATCAGGCTCTGTCCTAAAGGCAACGGACTGGGAATAGCTCCATGAACCTGCTCCATAGTCAACGGCCCCAGACTTCTGACAGAAGGCATCAGCAATGTGGTCGTTGCGTCACTGAACAACTGGCTCGGTGCAAAACGTAACAGATTAAGCATAAAGCGCTGGTAATTGATTATCTGATAATCGCTGGCAAATCCGGAAGGACTGAGTGCTTTTCCTATCAAATTAATGATCATATTATAAAAAACACTGAAAAACAACCAGATCGCCACACAGGCCAATGCAGAAGTCGCCGCCTGACGGAATTGTATGGAAAAGAATATCGACAAATTCAGCCAGAAGGCTACATAGAAGATACTAACAATAATAAAGAACACCATCCTTAGAAACTCTTCTGCCGTTGGCGGAATACCGATAGCAATCAATCCAAAGCCCATAACCAGAAAGCCTAACGAGAACAGCATAATCGCTATCACGATCAGAGCTCCCACAAACTTCGCATTGATCAGATAATCCCGATGAATCGGCTGTGACAGGATACGGCTAAGCGTACCTCTGTTTTGCTCCGAATTGATCGCATCGAATCCGAGGGCGATTCCTAACAATGGCCCTAAAAAGCTGATAAATACGACAAAGGAGGGCAACGTTCCATCTGATACGGTAAACAGCTTCAGAAACAAGAATGCATTATCCGGATCATTCGGTTTAATAGAAGCACCGATATTAGTAAGGGCTGTGTACAACGATCCCATACAAGTCAACGCTATAATGACGATCAGAATAATAAACCGCCAGCTTCTCACATGGTCAGAAACTTCCTTGTTTACAATTACCCAAAAAGGATGATATATTCTATTCATGATCTTTACCTCCTTCGAAATAACGATTATAAATATGTTCGAGCGCATGTTCTTCTTTTTGTAACTCGGCCAGTCTGATATCAGCCAGTAGTTTACCACCGCTAAATAACCCAACCCGGTTACAAACCTGCTGAACCTGGTCCAGATGATGAGAAGAGAATAAGACCGTCAACCCATCCTCATGGCTCAACTGATGAATTAAATCCATAAATTCGCGTACACCGGACGGATCTATTCCCGATGTCGGTTCATCCAGAATAATTACTTCCGGCTCTTTTATCAACACATCGGCCAGTCCCAGACGCTGACGCATACCCCGGGAATATTTCCCGGCTTTCTTCTTTCCTTCATTAGTCAACCCTACCCTGTCTAGTAGCTGCTCCGCTTTCTGTATCGCTTCGCTTTTGGGAATACCGTTCAGCTGAGCCGTGTAAACCAGGTTCTCTATTCCGGTCATATCATCATAAAAACCTACATCTTCGGGTAGATAACCGACTTTCCTTTTCACCTCTATCGGATGGGTAGTCGAATCTATACCACAGACCTTTACTGACCCGGAAGTAGGTTCGGTCAGTCCGAGCATCATCAGGATAGTTGTTGATTTACCCGCACCATTAGGACCAAGCAAACCAAATATATCACCTTTCTCAACAGTGAGATTCAAATCATTCACTGCTGTAAAACCTCCGTACTTCTTTGTCAAGCCGGTTAGTTCGATAACATGCTGGCACATGGCTTACCTCCTTCCGTATTTGCGGAACAGATAATACACACCACCTAATACTACCACTATAATAAATACACCGACCCATCCCCAGACCATCGGGGTCTTTACGGAGATACGGAAATCTGCAGTAGCATTAACTTCCGGCGTCTTTGCTTCCATTTTTGTAACATAATCGCCCGGAAGCGCCTTTTTGGAAGCTTTTACGATAGCCACCACATTTGTACTCTGTCCTGCCCCCAGTTTTACGACCTTGGCCGGATCGAAAGAGACTTCCCAGTCTACCGGTTTGCTTGCTGAAAATGTTACATCTTTCAACTCACCGGAACCGTTATTTTTTACTACCAGATCTATCCGCTTGGTATCGCCGGCCGTTATATCCGAACTAAGCAATCCCCTCGGTGTCGTCAGTTCCATTTCATAGGAACCGGTGATGACTACTTCCAGTTCCAGATCGGCAGAAGTAGAACCCGTCGATGCATGAACGGGGATTTTATAAGTTCCTGCTGCTACATTTGCCGGAGGATTTATATCAATCGTAATATTCTGCGTAGCATTGGGTTCCACCTGGGCAGAAGTAGCTTGTTTGTAGTTAGGCTTGAAAACAACATTCCATCCACGCTGCACATCTGCCGTCAGGGCATAAAGTTGTTGTTCCGCAGTACGGTTCTTGATCGTTGCATTAAAGGTAAAAGTAGATTTGGAGTTACCCTCCATATTCGGCTGAGTTGTTGTAAAATCAGTCTGATAAGTTCCCTGCTTGGAAACAGTGATGCTAAGCGGAAGTTTTGCCATGCCATCGGCCAAAACCGTAAAATGATAAGTCCCCTTATTCACTTTCACCGGCACTTCCACTTTCAGGGAAAAATTCTTCTTCTCATCCGGTAGAACCGAAAGCTGGCTGATCGAATATCCTCCGGACTTTACTTCATAACTCCACCCCCGAGGCATTCCCTCGACAGAGATAGTCGCGTTCTTCACTTCGTCACTCTTGTTAATGACGTCAATACTGTAATCGATCGACTCCCCCGGCGGAACCGCTATCTTTGTGTAGGGAGTGTACAACATCACGCTCTTTTCAGAATCATCAGCGTGAACTTTACTACAAGGGATTATTCCCAATAACAGTACAAATAATAGGTTTAAACAGTTAATTTGCATTTTCATAATGATTTTTATAGAGTATACAAAAATGATTACTTATTAGCCGGGGCAAATATATATACAGAGAGTATTAGATACTTTTAAAAGAATTAAAAAAAAACTATCGTACAAACATTTCCTTTCCTAATCCGGTAAAGTTCTGTTATGGATGCGATAACCAACGAAGCTTTCCTATACATTATATATAGATACCCCCCAAAGAAGCCATTTGTATGCTAAACAGACCGAATTATTCTGCAAATGTAACATTGAAATAAAATATTTTTATGTAAGTTTGCGAGCGCTAAGAAAGACATTTTATACAGAAATTTAAATACAAGAGTTATGCAATCAATTGACAATTTCAATTTTGCCGGCAAAAAGGCATTTGTAAGAGTTGACTTCAACGTTCCATTGGACGAAAACTTCAACATCACAGACGACACTCGTATTCGTGCCGCTCTTCCTACTCTTAAGAAGATCCTGGCAGACGGTGGCAGTGTAATCATAGGTTCTCACCTGGGCCGTCCGAAAGGCGTTACTGATAAATTTTCACTGAAACATATTTTGGGTCGTGTATCTGAATTACTGGGCGTAGAAGTTCAGTTTGCTAACGACTGTATTGGTGAAGAAGCTGGCGCTAAGGCTGCTGCTCTGCAACCGGGCGAAGCTTTATTGCTGGAAAACCTTCGTTTCTATGCTGAAGAAGAAGGCAAACCGAGAGGTCTGGCAGAAGATGCAACAGACGACGAAAAGAAAGCTGCTAAAAAAGCAGTAAAAGAAAGCCAGAAAGAATTCACTAAGAGATTGGCTTCTTATGCTGACTGCTATGTAAACGATGCATTCGGTACTGCTCACCGTGCTCACGCTTCTACGGCGCTGATCGCTGATTACTTCGATGCCGACCACAAAATGTTCGGTTACCTGATGGAAAAAGAAGTAAAAGCTGTAGAAAAAGTAATGAACGACATCGCTCGTCCGTTTACTGCTATCATGGGTGGTTCTAAAGTTTCTTCTAAAATCGAAATCATCGAAAACCTGCTGAACAAGGTAGATAACCTGATCGTAACAGGTGGTATGACTTATACTTTCACTAAGGCTCAGGGGGGCAAGATCGGTAACTCTATCGTTGAAGACGATAAACTGGATCTGGCTCTCGACCTGATGAAGAAAGCAAAAGAAAAAGGTGTAAACTTGGTATTGGCTGTCGACGCTAAGATCGCTGACGCTTTCAGTAACGACGCTAACACTAAATATGCTAACGTTAACGAAATTCCTGACGGATGGGAAGGTCTTGACATCGGCCCTAAGACTATCGAAATCTACGCTGACGTTATCAAAAAATCTAAGACTATCCTTTGGAACGGTCCTACAGGCGTATTCGAATTCGAAAACTTCACTGATGGTTCTCGTGCAGTAGGTAACGCTATCGTTGAAGCTACTAAGAACGGTGCATTCTCTCTTGTTGGTGGTGGCGACTCTGTTGCCTGCGTTAACAAGTTCGGTATTGCAAGCGAAGTATCTTATGTATCTACAGGTGGTGGTGCTTTGCTGGAAGCTATCGAAGGAAAAGTCCTGCCAGGTATCGCAGCTGTTAAAGGCGAACCGTATAAATAAGAAGTATTTTCTTATTAAATAAAGAAGGCTGTCAGAAATGAATCGGACAGCCTTTATTTATTTTATTTCCTTCCGATGCCACAAAAGTTTCATAGGCATGAAACTTTTGTTTCTCTAAGGTGAAACAGTTGTTTCATGCCTATGAAACTAATTAAAAACAACTATTTAAAACGAACCGGATTCCCGCTTTTGGCACTCTTGATAGCAGACTCTAATATTTCAACAACAATCAAATTGTTTTCCAATGCCGACAGATCGGTCGGAGCAATCTCAACCTCACCGCGCACGGCCGCTTTCAGATAATAAAAAGAGTCATTGTAGGGAGCTTTCAATGGTGAAGGCTGTACCGTTTCCTCTTTGCGATCAGTGTAGATACGCATAGAAGTCGGTGTATCCTGATAAATATATCCTTTACTACCATAAATATGCATATCTTTCCGTCCTTTCGGCCAGTTCCACGATCCCATAACCTGTACAACAGCAGACGGATATTCAAGAATGATTGTCGCATCATCGTCTACTTTCGGATATTTATCCGGCTTAAACTGTTTCAGAACGGCATACACACTTTCAGGCTTCTCTCCATTCATCAACCAAGTTGTCAGATTAGCGCCATAGCAACCAAAGTCGATCACAGCACCTCCCCCATTCAGTTTCGGATCGGTCAGCCAATCTGTAAATTCTTTTCCACAACCGATCTCGATAGGGCCTTCATGGCCGTCATAGACCTCTATACGGTTTATCTTTCCGATCGTATTCTCCTCCTTTATAAGACGATAAGCCTCATGATTGGTGTTATACCAGGTCGTTTCATAGTTAGTAAGCAGCAGGGTATTATTCTTACGCGCCAGTTCGGCCATCCGGTTTGCATGCTCTATATTTACGGCTAAAGGTTTCTCTACCATCACATGCACGCCACGCGGTGCACAGGCTTCTACCACCGACAAATGATCGAAAATGGAGCCGTAAGCAACCACGACTTCCGGTTTCACCTTATCCAGCATTTCTCCCAGGTCGGCATAGAAAAGGGAAGCATCGAGCTTCTTCCGCAACGGATTATTTTCCCTTAACGGTTTGTCGGGTTCAGCAACGCCGACAACTTCAAAATCACCTCTGTCCATACGAACAATCACTTCATGAAGATGTGCGTGCGATACCCCGGCGACGGCCAGACGAAGCGGTTTCTGACTTTGGGCATTAAGCAGAAAAGGGATACACACTAACATTACAAGTACAACTGTACTCAAAATTCTACGTATTCTCATGGTCTATATAATAAGAATTGTTTATGACAAAGATATAAATATTTTTGTACCTTTGCCCCTCATAAAAATAAGAATAGATAACATATATAACAATAAAGAAGATGGCAAAAGAGCTGAAAGAACTGACTAAGAGAAGTGAAAACTACTCCCAGTGGTACCAGGATCTGGTTATTAAGGCGGATTTAGCAGAGAATTCTGCTGTACGTGGCTGTATGGTTATCAAACCTTACGGATACGCTATTTGGGAAAAAATGCAACGTATTCTTGACGATATGTTCAAGGAAACAGGACACGTAAACGCTTACTTCCCGCTGTTGATCCCGAAATCATTCTTAAGCAAAGAAGCCGAACACGTGGAAGGTTTCGCCAAGGAATGTGCAGTTGTTACACACTATCGTCTGAAAACAAATCATGACGGAACAGGTGTAGTTGTCGACCCGGCTGCTAAATTGGAAGAAGAACTGATCATTCGCCCGACATCAGAAACAATTATTTGGAATACATACCGTAACTGGATCCAGTCTTATCGCGACCTGCCTATCTTATGTAACCAGTGGGCAAACGTAATGCGTTGGGAAATGCGTACCCGTCTGTTCCTTCGTACTGCCGAATTCCTATGGCAGGAAGGGCATACAGCTCACGCAACCCGCGAAGAAGCAGAGATCGAAGCAAAGAAGATGCAGGAAGTATATGCAAACTTTGCTGAAAACTATATGGCTATGCCGGTCGTAAAGGGCGTAAAGTCTGCCAGTGAACGTTTTGCAGGAGCTTTGGATACCTATACGATCGAAGCCATGATGCAGGACGGAAAAGCCTTACAGGCAGGTACTTCCCACTTCCTGGGACAGAACTTCGGTAAAGCATTCGACGTTACTTTCATCGACAAAGAAGGTAAAAGCGACTACGCATGGGCTACCTCATGGGGCGTTTCAACCCGCCTGATCGGTGCGCTTATCATGTCTCACTCAGACGATAATGGTTTGGTATTGCCTCCGCACCTCGCTCCTATCCAGGTTGTAATTATTCCGATCTACCGCAACGACGAACAGTTGGCACAGATCAGCGAAAAGGTGAGCAGTATCGTAGCCAAGCTGAAAAAGATGGGTATTTCCGTTAAGTTCGACGATGCAGATAATAAGAAACCGGGATGGAAGTTTGCAGAATATGAACTGAAAGGTCTCACAGTACGTCTGGCTATGGGTGGACGTGACCTGGAAAACAATACGATCGAAGTAATGCGTCGCGATACATTGGAAAAAGAAACCATCACGTGCGACGGCATCGAAGAATACGTACAGAACCTGTTGGAAGAAATCCAGCAGAACATCTTCCAGAAAGCATTCGACCATCGCGCAGCCTGCACGATTACAGTCGATACTTACGAAGAATTCAAAGAAAAGATCGAAGAAGGCCTCTTCATCATGGCTCACTGGGACGGTACTCCGGAAACAGAAGAGTTGATCAAAAACGAAACAAAAGCAACTATCCGTTGTATCCCTCTGGAAGGAGACAAGACACCGGGTAAATGTATGGTTACCGGCAAACCTTCCGCACAACGCGTATTGTTTGCACGAGCTTACTAAGCAATAATACTAAAATATGAAAAGCGGTAAATAACTTTGGGAGACAAGGTGTTTTACCGCTTTTTTATATTCACACAGAAAAGGATTCTAGCTTTCATTCCTTGTTATATCATTTTACATAGAATAAATATCAAAATTCAAACTCTGCTCAATATCCAAAACTCTAATTTTGTAGAAAGATAACTATATACTTTTATTCTATCATAACTTAATACAAATACAGATGAAAACAACCTTATTTTCCTTATTGGCCGCTTTAGTTTTCATACTGGCAGGATGTACATCCAGTCAAACGGTCGATATAAAAGACCTCCGGGTTGAAATGAAAGAGAATCCGGTCGGTATCGGAGTAGCACAACCCCGCTTTATGTGGAAAATCTCTTCCGGATCTCCAGATCTTATCCAGACCTCGTATCAGATACAGGTTGCCGAATCTCCGGAGAATCTAAACAACGGAAAAGATTTAGTTTGGGATAGTGGAGAGATTAAAAGCGACGACTCCGTACAGATCCCTTACGCAGGAAGCCCGCTACAATCCCGCAAACAATACTTCTGGCATGTTAAGGCGAACACCAACCAGGGTACCACCGATTGGAGTAAAACAAACTCTTGGTCGATGACACTCGCCCCATCCGATTGGAAAGCGACGTGGATCGGAGAAAACAAACTGTCCAATGCCGGAGAAACAAATGAAGGCAAAACCCGTCTTGCCGCGCGCTATCTCCGTAAAGAGTTCGTTGCAGACAAACCTATTCAGAGAGCCGTCTTATACATTTCAGGTCTCGGTTTCTCCGAGTCTTACATCAACGGAAAACTCGTTAGCGAAGATATTTTTGCACCCGGACCATCCTGGTATCCTAACCGGGTATATTATAATGTGTATGATGTAGCCGATCTATTGTCGAAGGATAAAAACACGATCGGTATCACCTTAGGTAACGGACGCTATTTCGGCATGAGAGATAAACAGGAAACTTTACCTTCTTTATTCGCACAGTTGGAGATCGAGTATGCCGACGGTTCGCAGTCAATCATTATCAGTGACACCTCCTGGAAAGTAACCTCCAAAGGTCCTATCGTTGCCAACAACGAATTCGACGGGGAAGAATACGATGCACGACTGGAACTGAGCGGATGGAATAAGAACGGTTTCGACGATTCCAAATGGCAAACGGCAGATGTTATGGCCACACCTCCGGGGAAACTAACCGTACAAGCCAACCCGAACCTTCGCATCCAGGAAGAAATCAAACCCGTCAGCATCACCGAAAGACCGGATGGTAAATACATGATCGATATGGGACAGAACATGGTCGGCAGACTGGCTATCAACCTGAAAGGGAAGAAAGACCAACCTATCACGATGAAATTTGCCGAGATACTGAAAGAAGACGGTTCACTTTACCTGGACAACCTGCGTAGCGCTAATGTCTTCGATATCTATACACCGGCACAGGACGGTAATTTCAGTTGGGAACCGATATTCGTTTATCACGGATTTCGTTTTGTAGAGATCTCAGGACTCGATTATAAACCGGAGTTAAACGCCTTCACCGGGAAAGTGATCTACGATGAAATGAAAACAACCGGAAAGTTTGAAACTTCCGACCCGCTGGTTAATCAGATCTATAAAAACGCCTATTGGGGTATTCGCGGCAACTATCGGGGAATGCCGACCGACTGTCCGCAACGCGACGAACGCCATGGCTGGCTAGGTGACCGTGTAACCGGTGCTTACGGAGAAGCTTTCATCTTCAACAATGCCCTGCTCTATAACAAATGGTTGCAGGATATCGAAGACTCTCAAAGTCCCGAAGGAAGTATTTCCGACGTATCCCCCCGCTATTGGACCATATACAACGACGATGTCACCTGGCCTGCCGCCTACTTCTATGTGGCCAACCTGTTATATCGCCAATATGGCGACAAGAGTGGTATTATCAGACACTACCCGTCCATGAAACGCTGGATGCAGCATATCGAACAAACGGCCATGAAGGATTATATCATCGTAAAAGACACATACGGCGACTGGTGTATGCCCCCGGAATCGCAGGAGTTGATCCATTCGCAAGATCCGGCCCGTAAAACCGACGGTGCGATCCTCTCTACCAGCATGTATTATAGCTTATTGAACATGATGAGTGAATTTGCTCAAATCTGCGGACAAGATAACGATATCCCTGCATACCGTGAACTTGCAGCTAAGATGAAAGAGGCTTACAATACAAAATTCTTCAATCCGGAAATCGCCCAATATGGCAACAACACCGTTACAGCCAACATATTGTCATTACGTCTCGGTCTTGTACCGGAAGGATACAGAGAAAAAGTCTTTGCCAACATCGTAAAGAAAACCGAAGAAGACTTCGGAGGCCACGTAAGCACCGGTGTTCTGGGTATCCAACACCTGATGCGCGGCCTGACTGAATACGGCCGGGTAGATATGGCCTGGAAGATCGCCACCAACGATACCTACCCCAGCTGGGGTTATATGGTGAAGAAAGGTGCCACCACCATCTGGGAATTATGGAACGGAGACACAGCTGATCCAGCCATGAACTCTGCTAACCATGTCATGTTACTGGGCGACCTGATCATCTGGTACTACGAAGACCTGGTAGGAATTAAATCCGCTCCGGAATCGATCGCTTATAAGAAACTGATCATGGCTCCCGTATTCCCCGAAGGGTTAAACTCAGTATCTGCGGCCTATGAGTCCGTTTACGGAGAGATCACAAGTGCCTGGAAGAAAGAAAACGGTACTTTCAGTTGGGATATCACAATCCCGGGTAATACTTCTGCGGTAGTACGTATACCCAAAGAATTCCAAATCAAACAATCCAACCAGCCGGGAATCCGGAAAGTGAGCGACACCGCCACCTACACGGAAATCGAGATCGG
>NZ_CAJJWO010000027.1 GCF_905196875.1 uncultured Parabacteroides sp.
CCCGGGATATGCGATCGAATACGACTTCTTCGATCCGACACAGCTACATCATAACCTGGAAACAAAACAGATCAGAAACCTGTTCTTTGCAGGACAGATCAACGGTACTACCGGCTATGAAGAGGCAGGTGGCCAGGGATTGATTGCAGGCATCAATGCACACATAAACTGCCACGGCGGCGAACCATTCATATTAGGTCGCGACGAAGCCTATATAGGTGTACTTATCGACGACCTGGTAACAAAAGGTGTGGACGAACCTTACCGAATGTTTACTTCCCGTGCCGAATACCGCATCCTGCTCCGACAAGACGACGCCGATATGCGCCTGACAGAAAAAGCTTACAAGATAGGTTTAGCGAAACAAGACCGTTACGACCTGCTCAAAGAGAAGAAGGAACACAGGAATGCTATTATCTCCTTTGCAGAAAACTATTCTGTGAAGCCGCAATATATAAATGACGGATTAGAGAAGCTAGGTACTACCCCACTCGCCCACGGTTGTAAACTGATCGACCTGATCCTTCGTCCGCAGCTCACGATGGAAAGTATCGCGACCCTCGTTCCTGCACTTCGCACAGAGCTGGACAAGGTTCCTACCTCACGCAAAGAAGAAATCATCGAAGCGGCAGAAATCCTGATCAAGTACAGCGGATATATCCGACGCGAGCAGATCATAGCAGATAAGATAAATCGTTTGGAGAATATCCACATCAAAGGTAAATTCGATTACAACTCGATCCAGTCTTTATCGACCGAAGCACGGCAAAAGCTAACCAAGATAGATCCGGATACAATTGCCCAGGCAAGCCGTATCCCAGGTATCTCTCCAAGCGACATAAACATCCTGTTGGTGCTACTCGGAAGATAAAACGCGAATTGTTCCACGTGAAACATTTGCTTTAGGTAAAAGGAGGTAAAACACTGGGAATAGGCCAGAAACAATTAAATAAGATGAGTTCAGAAACCGATAAACATATAAAAATGATCCTTTCTATCCTGCCGGACAAGCCTGGATGCTACCAGTACTTCGATGACAAAGGTACGATCATTTATGTAGGCAAGGCTAAGAACCTGAAGCGCCGTGTGTCCTCCTATTTTAACAAGGAACACGACAGCAATAAGACACGTGTATTGGTAAAGCAAATCCGCGACATCAAATACATCGTAGTAGATACGGAAGAGGATGCTTTATTACTCGAAAACAATCTAATCAAGCAATATCGTCCCCGGTATAATGTAATGCTGAAAGACGACAAGACGTATCCGTCTATCGTTGTAAAAAACGAATACTTTCCACGCATACTTCAAACCCGAAATATAGTGCGCGACGGCTCGCAGTATTATGGTCCCTACCCTTCCGTCTATACGGCTAAAGTAATGCTTCAAATGTTGAAAGAGCTTTATCCGTTACGCACCTGCAAATATCCGCTTACACCGGAATCGATTGCCGAAGGAAAATACAGCGTTTGCCTGGAGTATCATATAAAACGTTGCAAAGGTCCCTGCGTAGGATTGCAGACACTGGAAGAATACCGTCAGAATATATCCGAAATAAAAGAGATCCTACGTGGGAATATATCTCAGATAAGCAAACATCTTTACGAAGAAATGCAAACACTTGCCGGAGAATTGAAGTTTGAAGAAGCTCAAAAGATTAAAGAGAAATACGACGTAATAGAGAACTACCGGGCAAAATCGACCGTAGTAACTCCCATGTTACACAATATAGATGTTTTTTCTATAGCCGAAAACGAACGTTCAGCTTATATCAACTTCATGCATATAGGGAACGGAGCAATCGTTCAGGCCTACACTTTCGAGTATAAAAAACGGCTGGACGAAACAAAAGAGGAACTGCTCAGCCTGGGTATTATTGAAATGCGCGAACGTTTTAAAAGTACAGCCCGCGAGATCATCGTTCCTTTCGATCCGGATATGGAACTGGGAAATGTCAGCTTTACTGTTCCACAGCGTGGCGATAAAAAGAAGCTACTGGAACTTTCAGAAATGAATGTAAAACAATTCAAAGTAGACCGCCTGAAACAAGCGGAAAAACTGAATCCGGAGCAACGCAGCACACGCATATTGAAAGAGGTACAGGATGCTTTGCACCTACCCAAGTTGCCAATACATATCGAATGTTTCGACAACTCGAATATACAGGGTAGCGATGCCGTTGCAGCCTGTGTTGTCTTTAAAATGGCGAAACCATCGAAGAAAGACTACCGCAAATACATTATTAAAACCGTAGTAGGTCCCGATGATTACGCATCCATGAAGGAAGTAGTACGTCGCCGTTATCAGCGGGCTATCAACGAAGGATCTCCCCTGCCCGACCTGATCCTTACCGACGGAGGAAAAGGGCAAATGGAGGTGGTTCGTGAAGTCATACAGGATGAGCTTCATCTGGATATTCCCATAGCCGGATTAGCGAAAGACGGCAAGCATCGTACATCGGAACTACTCTTCGGCTTTCCCCCTGTCACAGTCGGCATGCAGATACAAAGCCAGATGTTCCGGTTCTTCACACAGATACAGGACGAGGTACACCGCTTCGCTATCACCTTCCACAAGGATAAGCGCAGTAAAAACCAGACTCGCTCGGAACTGGACAGCATCAAAGGAATTGGTGAAAAGACTAAAGTATTGCTTTTACGCCATTATAAAAGCGTAAAAAGAATACGTGAAGCAAGCTTTGAAGATTTAAAAGAATTAATCGGAGAAGCCAAAACAAAAGCATTAATAAATGGTTTAAAAGAAACATATAAATGAGAACAGTTATACAACGTGTACGACATTGCTCCGTCACGATTGACGGACTGGTAAAGTCTAAAATTGGAAACGGATTGCTCGTGCTGGTAGGTATCGAAGATCGCGACACACAGGAGGATATCGAATGGTTATGCAAGAAGATTGCAAACCTACGCATTTTCGACGATGAAAACGGGGTTATGAATCGTTCTGTGATCGAATCAGAGGGCGAGGTTATGGTCGTTAGCCAATTCACCCTTCATGCGTCTACAAAGAAAGGAAACCGTCCCTCCTACATCCATGCGTCTAAACCCGATATCGCCATACCGATGTACGAAGCTTTCTGCGCGGAGATGGGACTTCAACTAGGCAAAGATGTAGCTACAGGAACATTCGGCGCAGATATGAAAATAGAGTTGTTAAACGATGGGCCGGTCACTATCCTGATCGACTCGCAAAACAAAGAATAAGATGGCAGATATTACCCTGCAGGAAGCCCAGGAAAAGGTAGACTACTGGATCAAAACATACGGTGTACGCTACTTCAACGAGCTTACGAATATGACGATCCTGACCGAAGAAGTAGGCGAACTGGCCCGCATCATGGCTCGTACCTACGGCGAACAATCCTTTAAGGAGAGTGATAAACATCGCGATTTGGGCGATGAAATGGCGGATGTATTATGGGTACTACTCTGCCTTGCCAACCAAACCGGCGTAGACCTGACAGCAGCTTTCGAAAAGAATCTGCAAAAGAAAACCGACCGGGATAAAGAACGACATATAAACAATAAAAAATTATAACGATGGCACACGAACACAATTGCAGTTGCGGACATGACCACGATCATGACCACGACGATCAGATGGATAAATACCATGAAGCATTTACCAAATTTGAACCGGTAGCTGCAGATAGCAAAATAACAGAAACGGTTAATGCACTTGTTGAAAAGTACTACAAGGAGAACTTCACACCCGAGGTATTAAAACAGATCCACGGATGTATCGACCTGACTTCCCTGACCAGTATAGATACTAAAGAAAGCATCTGGAAACTGGTAGATAAGGTCAATGATTTCGAAGGTACCCGTCCTGATGTTCCCAACGTGGCAGCAATCTGCACCTATCCCCTCTTTGTTGAAACGGTAAAGCAGGCATTAGCCGCACAGAATGTGAAGATCGCTTCCGTTGCTGCAGGATTCCCCTCCTCGCAAACATTTATAGAAGTAAAAATCGCAGAAACAGCTATGGCTGTTATGTCGGGAGCCGATGAAATAGACGTTGTGATGAATCTGGGTTACTTCATGGAAGAAAATTATGAAGAGATTGCCGAAGAATTACAGGAGATTAAGGAAAGTTGCCGCGAAGCCAAACTGAAAGTGATACTCGAAACAGGCGCATTGGCTACTGCTGCCAATATCCGGAAAGCCTCCATCCTGGCCATCTATTCCGGCGCAGATTTCATCAAAACATCCACAGGCAAGGGTTATCCCGGAGCAACACCGGAAGCCGTTTATACGATGTGTAAAGTGCTAAAAACGTACCATTCCATCGCAGGGAGACGAGTGGGTATAAAAATATCCGGAGGAGTACGGACAGCGGAAGATGCGGTTAAGTACTATACAATCGTAAAAGAGGTATTAGGCAATGAATGGCTGAACAACGAATTATTCCGTATCGGAGCAAGCAGCCTGGTGGAAGATATTGAACACAGACTAGGGAAATAAAGTTGACATAAAAAAAGGTTCAATCCGTAGATGGGTTGAACCTTTTTTATATCTGAACATTTACTTATTTCTGTCTCTCCATGATATAATCGGCCAGTAAAAGAAGACCGTTACGGGCATCCGATTCCGGAAGTTGCATAAGGACCTCCACTGCTTTATCACGATACTCCCTCATCCGCAATTCTGCATATTCGATACCACCATTGGCTTTGGCAAACTCAATCAAAGCATCGATATTCTCAGCAGAAAAATCCTTATCGTGAATCACTTTCAGAAGAGATTCCACATCTTCTCTCCTACCCTGTTCCAGGGCATGCAACAAAGGCAAAGTAACCTTTCCTTCGCGAATATCATTACCGGTAGGTTTTCCGATATTCATTTCTTTATAATAGTCGAAAATATCGTCTTTGATCTGGAAACAATACCCCAGATACTCCCCGAACTTACGACACATCTTTACCATTTCGGGAGAAGCATCTGCCGAAATAGCACCGATCTCCGTACAGGAAGAAAGCAGCGTCGCCGTCTTTTTCTTTATAACCTGCATATAACAAGCTTCATCCAGAATCGTTTCTTCGGCTGTTTCGAGCTGTTTAATCTCCCCCTCCGACAAGTCACGCCCAAGGTTCGATACGATATTTATGATCTGCAGATTGCCTGTCTGAATAGAACGGATCAAAGCCGTAGAAAGGACATAATCTCCAACCAATACAGAAATGCGATTATCGAAAATGGCATTCAGGGAAGGCACTCCCCGACGTTGTTTCGTTTCGTCGATCACATCATCGTGTATCAGTGTAGCCGTATGCAGCAACTCCAGAAAAACAGCCGAATTAATCGTATGATCGGTCACTTTTCCACAAGCTTTAGCTGTAAGCAATACCAATAACGGACGAACATGTTTACCGCTGGCATTCAATATCTGATCGATAGCCGCTTGTAATCTGCGCGTCTCACTACGAAGTGAATCCGCAAATTCATCGTTAAAGCGTTTAAACTCTTCCGCAACCGGTTTTTCTATTTTCTTTCTGTCATTCATAATCTTTCAAAGATTCGCAAAATTAACAAAAAGTATTGAGTAAGCGAGTTTTTTCGTACATTTACCGTCTATTGTCACCCTAAAACGTGTTAAAAGAGATGAAGTTATTCCTCATAGATGCGTACGCACTGATCTATCGATCATACTACGCTTTTCTTAAAAATCCGCGTATTAACTCAAAAGGCATGAATACATCGGCCATTTTCGGGTTTATAAACAGTCTGGAAGACGTTTTAAAACGTGAGAATCCGACACATATCGCCGTAGCTTTCGACCCCAAAGGGCCTACCTTCCGCCATGAGGCCTACGAACTGTACAAGGCACAACGGGAAGAAACCCCCGAAGTGATCCGACAGTCGGTACCTATTATTAAGGATATTATTGAAGCATACAATATCCCGATACTGGAAGTCCCCCGTTTCGAAGCAGACGATGTGATAGGTACGATCTCGAAGCAAGCAGAAAAAGAGGGATTCGAAGTCTTTATGATGACACCCGACAAAGACTACGGACAGCTGGTATCCGACCATATATTTATGTACCGTCCCAAATTCGGGGGCGACTACGAAGTGATGGGCGTAAAAGAAGTACTCGACAAATACTCGCTGACCTCGGTCGACCAGATAATCGACCTGTTGGGTTTAATGGGTGACAGTTCCGATAACATTCCGGGTTGTCCGGGTGTGGGAGAAAAGACAGCCCAAAAATTACTCGAAGAATATGGCTCGATCGAAAACCTGCTGGAGAATACCGACAAACTGAAAGGGGCACTTCATAAAAGGGTAACAGAGAATGTAGAGCAAATTCGTTTCTCCAAATTCCTGGCAACGATCAAAACGGATGTGCCTATCCAGTTCGATGCGGCGAAATGCATTCGCGAAAAACCGAATGAAGCCCGGCTGACCGAGATTTACACAGAGTTAGAATTCAGAACATTTATTAACAAACTAACAGCAGAGGAGAAAAAGCCTGCCGCACCGAAAGTTGCAAAGGGCCCTGTTCAAGGCTCTCTGTTTGACATATTTGCGCCCGAGGAGCCGAGTGTTCCAAAATATTCGACTCTCGCGAACTTAAAATCGACGCCTCATAATTATAAAGTCGTTGATTCTGAAGAAGAAAGAGCCCAATTAGGTCAATTTTTGATGGATCAGGATTTTTTTGCTTTTGACACGGAAACTGACGGTATCGATCCACTGACAGCCGGACTGGTCGGAATGTCGTTCGCTGTAAAGGAAAATGAAGCCTGGTACGTTCCGGTTCCGGCCGGCAAGGAAGAAGCGGCGAAGGTAATAACCCACTTCTCCCCTGCCCTGCAAAATCGCAAATCGCAAAAGATAGGTCAGAATATTAAATTCGATATCATGGTCCTCCGCAAATATGGAGTTCGGGTAGCCGGTCCGTTGTTCGACACCATGATCGCCCATTACCTTCTCAACCCGGAGTTGCGACACGGAATGGACTATCTGGCGGAAACCTATCTCAAATATAAACCGATCCCCATCACGGAGCTTATCGGTTCAAAAGGAAAAAACCAGTTGTGCATGCGCGATGTACCTTTAGCACAAATTGCCGAGTATGCCGCCGAAGATGCCGACGTTACCCTGAAGCTGAAAAACTTCTTTGCTCCCGAACTCAAGAAGACCGGAATCGAATCGCTCTTCTTCGACATTGAAATGCCATTAATATATGTACTGGCAGAAATGGAGCAGACTGGTGTTAAGCTCGACACAGTCGCTTTGAAGCAGTCGTCGGATGAACTGACCGATGCCCTGAAAAAATTGGAAAAAGAAATCTACGAGCTGGCCGGTGTAAAGTTCAACATCAACTCCAGCAAGCAGGTCGGTGATATTCTTTTTGAACGTCTAAAGATCGAGGAGAAAGCTAAAAAGACAAAAACAGGTAGTTACAGTACCAGCGAAGACATACTGGAAAAACTCCGTTCGAAACATCCGGTCGTAGGCAAGCTACTGGAATATCGCGGACTGAAAAAGCTACTGAGTACTTATATCGACGCCTTGCCTGAACTAATCAGTCCGGTAACAGGAAAAGTCCATACCTCATACAACCAGACAGTAACTGCCACCGGTCGTTTGAGTTCGACCAATCCGAACCTGCAAAACATCCCTATCCGGGACGAGTTAGGACGCGAAATCCGCAAAGCATTCATTCCTGATAGTAAAGATTGTACCTTCTTCTCGGCCGACTATTCGCAGATCGAACTGCGCATCATGGCCCATCTGAGTAATGACGAGCATATGATCGAAGCCTTCCGTAGCGGAGCAGACATTCACGCTGCCACTGCTGCTAAAATATACGGTATTCCGGTAGAGGAAGTGACCAGCGATATGCGTCGTAAGGCCAAAACTGCCAATTTCGGGATTATCTACGGCATCTCGATATTCGGCCTTGCCGAACGTCTGAACATTCCCCGGGCGGAGTCAAAAGAGCTTATAGAAGGGTATTTCAAAAGCTATCCGGGTATCCGTGACTATATGGACGAAAGTATCCGCATTGCCAAGGAAAAAGGGTATGTGGAAACGATCTTCAAACGCAAACGGTATCTGCCGGATATCAATTCGCACAACGCCATCGTCCGCGGTTACGCCGAACGAAATGCGATCAATGCTCCCATCCAGGGCAGTGCTGCCGACATCATCAAGGTAGCCATGGTTCGTATTTTCAACCGTTTCGAAGCAGAAGGATTAAAAAGTAAAATGATCCTTCAGGTACACGACGAATTAAACTTCAATGTCTGCAATGATGAATTGGAGAAAGTAAAACAGATCGTCTTGGATGAAATGGAAGGCGCTATCAAGCTACAGGTTCCTCTGATTGCCGACTGCGGCGAAGGTACAAACTGGCTGGAGGCACATTAACCGCCAGAAGGATATTTATCCGAAGGAAGCGGGCTATTGTAATGTCGGTATATGGCATGCAGTAAAAGAAAGCCCGGCACCTTCTAATCGTTAACCAGGGAAGAATTAAATGTTAAGTCGTAACTTACTATTCCTACCCTGTACACCTTATAAGATTACCCTGTACACCCTAGCCAGACAGCCTGTACACCCTGGCAAGATACCCTGTACAGGGTAGTTTTAATAAGTCCGGACTTAACATTTAGTGCTTCCCGACTTAACAGGTAGTTGCCCGGCTCTTAACACATAGTCCTTCCTGAAAGCCCTGTGACAGATAATAGACAAAGATAATCTTTCATGCAAAAAATTGCTTATCTTTGCACACCCAAACGAGGTGAGAGGTACAATTTTGCTACTCGTCTGTTTTGCAGTTATACATAACTAATTGACAATAAAAAAAATACTATAATAATATGGCATTACAATGTGGCATCGTAGGTCTTCCGAACGTAGGAAAGTCTACTCTTTTCAACTGCTTATCAAATGCAAAAGCACAGTCTGCAAACTTCCCGTTCTGTACGATCGAACCGAACGTAGGTGTAATTACCGTTCCCGACGAACGTCTGAACAAACTGGCAGAACTGATCAACCCGAAACAAATCGTTCCTACTACGGTAGAAATCGTCGATATCGCCGGTCTGGTAAAAGGAGCCAGCAAAGGGGAAGGATTGGGAAATAAGTTCCTTGCCAATATCCGCGAAACAGATGCTATCCTGCATGTATTACGTTGTTTCGACGATGAAAATATCGTACACGTAGACGGTAAGGTAGACCCTGTACGCGATAAGGAGATCATCGATGCGGAACTCCAGATCAAAGACCTGGAAACGATCGACAGCCGTATTGCCAAAGTACAGAAACAAGCTCAAACAGGCGGCGACAAACAAGCAAAACAGGCATACGAAGTATTAGTAAAATACAAAGAAGCCCTGGAACAAGGAAAGAGTGCCCGTACGGTTACGTTCGAAACAAAAGACGAACAAAAGATTGCTCACGAACTCTTTCTGCTGACCAGCAAACCGGTGATGTATGTCTGCAACGTAGACGAAGCCAGCGCCGTAAACGGTAATAAATACGTAGAAGCAGTACGCGAAGCAGTAAAAGACGAAAACGCAGAAATCCTGGTAGTAGCAGCCAAGATTGAAAGCGAAATTGCCGAGTTCGAGACTTATGAAGAACGCCAGATGTTCCTACAGGAAATCGGGCTGGAAGAGTCAGGCGTAGCGCGCTTGATCAAATCGGCTTACAGCTTATTGAACCTGCAAACTTACCTCACTGCCGGCGTACAGGAAGTACGTGCCTGGACATTCGAAAAAGGTTGGAAGGCTCCTCAATGTGCCGGTGTGATCCACACGGATTTTGAAAAAGGTTTCATCCGCGCCGAAGTGATCAAATATGATGATTTCATTCATTATGGTTCCGAAGCCGCCGTGAAAGAAGCCGGAAAGATGAGCGTAGAAGGAAAAGAATATGTTGTACAGGATGGTGATATCATGCACTTCCGTTTCAACGTATAATCACGAAAAATAAGGTATAAATAAGATACTAAAAGCCGTTCCGTTTTATTCGGAGCGGCTTTTATTTTTACCATTACGATATTGCATCGGAGTAACTCCGAAGTATTCTTTAAAGCATTTTCCCATATAACCGGGGCTTGAGAAGCCGGCCTTCCAGGTTATTTCCGAGATAGTCAGCTCGCTGTTTTCCAAAAGGGAAGCACACTTTCTAAGTTTTATCTGGAGAATAAAATCATTCAGGGTAAGTCCTGTCACGGCCTTTATCTTTCCTCCAAGACGTGTACGGCCGATAGCAATCTGACGACACCACATGTCGATATTGAAATCTTTATTCTCCATATTCTCTTCAATGATCCGGACAGAGTCTTCAAGTAATTGCTGATCGAGGCGGTTGGTAGCCAGATCGGTTGGTGCCGATTCCGCTTCGGTACAGAAACGAGTCTGCTGACGTCTCAAAGTAGCGATCACATTATTACATTTCAAAAGAAGAAGCTCCAGATTAAAAGGCTTCATTATATAATCGCTCGCTCCACATTTCATACCCTCAAGGGCACTTTCCAAGTCCGTACGGGCCGTTAGCAAAAGGATCGGGATATGCGATGTTTCAAATTTCTTCTTCAACCGCTGGCACATAGCCGTACCCGACATGCCGGGCATCATCACATCACTGATGATCAAGTCGGGTTGCATTTCTTCGGCAATACGGATACCTTCGTCCCCTTCACTGGCCTTATAAACCTTATATTTGATAGAGAAAGCTTCCTCCAGAACTTGCAGTAAATCTTCATTATCCTCTACAATCAGAACAGAAAGTGCATTCTCTTTTATCTCCGGAGAAGGATTATCCAGAGAATCGGAGAAAACGATTTCTTCCTCCGGCCGCAATGTTCCTACAGGTAAAATATCAACCGCGGCGGCTTCTGTTGTTTTTTGTTCTTCGGTCAAATGTTGTTCACCCAGTTTGAGAGTCACTATGAATGTAGTCCCCTTACCTAATGCACTCCGTACCTCGATCGTTCCTTTGTGTTGCAAGATAATTTCTCGAGTCAGTGCCAGACCTATTCCGCTCCCGGAAAGAGATACACCGGAAGCATTATCAGCCTGGTAAAACCGCTCGAATATATGATCTTGTTGGCTCTGGGGAATTCCAGAGCCAGTGTCGGAGATACGTATCTCCGCAATATCCTTTTTCTGTATAATGGTGATCGTGATGTTTCCCTCCTTCGGAGTAAACTTAAAGGCATTTGAAAGTAAATTATTAAATACTTTCCGGATCTGAACCGGATCAAACCAGACTGGGATATTCTCATCTGCTACTTCCAGTTTATACTGGATATGGTTCATCGAAGCGTAATCGCGGAATGAGTCGAAGATTTGTTGTATGAAGGATACCAGATTCTGTTTGCTTGCATGAAACGGCATTTTACCTTGTTCCAGACGACGGAAATCGAGCACTTCGGTTATCAGCTGCTGCATCTGTCCGGTATACTGGCGGACCTTCAGCAGTTTGTTGCGAAACGTTCCCCCTAAATCGTAATTCTGCAGGATCAAATCGATCTGGCTGACCATCAAGGTCAGCGGAGTACGAAGCTCGTGCGATATATTGATATAGAACTTTAACTTCATCTGGTTCAGTTTCTCGATACGTAGCTTCTCCCTATGTTCCATTTCCAACGAAGCTTTCAATACGGCACGGCTCCGGTTAAAGCGGATAAGCCAGACCAGAAACAAGACAGTCAGCAAAATATAGATACCGAAAGCATAGACTGAGGCATAAAAAGGAGGACGTATCCGGATATCCATAGAGATCTGCTTGCCCTCTCCCACTTCACGTACCAATAAACGATATTTCCCGGGGGATAAAGAAGTATAAATTATCAATGGATGTCGGGTTCGCGTCCATTGCTTATCCAATCCTTCCAGTTTATATTCAAACAGGTTCTTGTCGGCATACCGGTAATTGGTGGAAGTAAAGCCGATTGTCAGATTGTTGCGGTCATAGGGTAAAGTCAGTTCGGATGTATATGCTATTCCTTCCTTTAGAGGAGTGGAAGCAGAAGAAGGAGTCATAAGCGTATTATCCACATATAAACTATTGAAAGAGATCGTATAAGGAACAGTTGTAGCAGCCAGGCCTGATTCTTTTGTAGCTATAATACCTTCTACTCCCCCGATAAAGATCGTACTGTCTTTCGGTGATATATATACGCCGCAATTAGAATTCAGTCGGTGAAGCGGCGAAGACGTTCCCAGCAAGGTATGTGTACTTTTCCCTCTCTTCATATCCAACAGGGTGATTCCACGTATCGATGTAATCAAAAGCCGGCCCATTGGTGTAACACACACTTTGAAAGGTTCGTTTGTCAGTAGCTGTCCCTGCTCCTGGTTATAGCAAGCCCAGAAATCATTCAACGGCTCATATTGCAAGACTCCCATACCGACAACAACAAAATAGAGATTTCCTCTATTGTCACCGGTAATACTTTGTACCGGCTTTTTCCCTATCATCCCTTTTACAGAAAGTATATCTTCTACTTTTCTGGTATCCATATTGACACAAAGTATTTCCCTGTTGGCCGGAGCAAGCCAAAGCCTGTCCTCCATATCCAGATAAGCAGCACGGATAATAACTCCTGTCTGGCTCAACAGATCGGGATCGGTAAACAACCATGAAAGCTTTTGCGTTTCGAGATCCAATAAATATATCCCCCCCTGAGAAACAACGATCAGATTCCCCTTCCAGGGTATAAGATCTGTAATTATCTGTTGATGATCTTCAACTAATACATCCACCCCTATCTGTTCAAAAGGCCCGGAAGAAGTGGAGCAAAGCAATCCACGCAGAAAAGTTCCGACATATAATCTGTCCCGGTCTGCATCATACCAGACCGACTTGGTTGTACGGCACGGGATACGCGAAGGACCGGAATCAAAACGTTTTATCTTTTGAGTCTTAAGATCCATCGAGTTTAGTCCTCCATGCTCGGTTGCGATATATAAATTTCCTTTGGTATCCTCCGTCATTTTACCAAACAGGAAACCGTTCAAACTATTGGGATCACTCGGTGAAATACCGTAAAAAGTATAATTTTCCGTGTCCGGATTGAAATAACTGAGCCCTCCGTAATAAGTTCCGACCCACATTCCACCCTGACTATCCCGGTGGATAGCATAAACGGATGAATGCTGTAAAGACCAGGAAACCTGTTCTTTATGAGATAAATGGTAATAGTCCTGCAAAGAAGGCTTCACCACAGTTATCCCACCAAAGCTTCCGATCCATATATTACCTTTAATATCCTGGTTAATACAACGAACCTGATTATTGACAAGCGGACAAACCGGACCATTCTCCTGCAAAGCAATCCATGTGCCGTCATTATATACTCTCACGCCATTCGATCCCGTACCTATCCATAACCGGTTCTGTGCATCCTTAAACAAGGAAGAAATGGATTCGTTTTCCAACAAAGAACGAACGGTTCCTCCAGTATATTCATACAACCCCTTGTTAGTCCCCAATAACCAACCGGCATCAGATAAAAGCAGAGATCTTATAGTGATAGTCGAGTCCTGAAAAGCATACAGTTCTTCAGGTTCTCCATCAAGCGGGTAACGATAGAGTGTATTTTTAGACGAATAATATAAATACTGATTCTCGTAAGTCAATGTATTCGCCAAAATATCCGTTCGTTGGAACTCTTCCGTCCTCATATTATAAACAATCACCCGGTTATTGGCCAACATATAAACAAACGCCTCCCCATCTCCACAAATAGCGTGGATATTATTATCCTCCACACCATCCATATAGGTAGAGAGACGGAAAGAACGGACAATTCTTCCATCATACACATTGAAGTTATCATTACCAAACCAGATATATCCTCTTGCGTCTTCATAAATAGAGATCGCCGATGGCTGCGTAAATCCATCATTCAAATCGACATGTTGAAAGTAAAGCTCTTTAGCCGACGCAGGAAATACTAGTAAAAGGCACAATAATTGATAGAGGTTCCTAAAACTCATACAAACGATATTTACATGCAAAAATAGCTTATTTTCAACTAGTAAGCAATAAGATAAACACGTATAACATGCAAATATAAAAGATTACACTACCTGTATTAGACTTGTTTTTATAAAAGAACACAAAAAATAACCATCTACTTCATTGGCAAAATGGTAATATCCGTCAAATAAATAGCAAAATCCATCACTAACGGTATTTACCATCCTAACAACAGATTCTAACACAGCTTTGATTCAACACTTTATAGATTTGCGGCATTGAAATTAAATTTTCTTGAATCTAACTAAAGATTTGTTTATGAAAAAAGTATTGAGACCTATCGGACTTATTTTACTATCCGGCGCTCTCTGTTCTACCGGACAGGTATATGCAACAGGAGCTAAGTCGGAAGCTGTAACTAACATCGCTCAACAGAAAAAGCAAGTAAAAGGTACAGTTATTGATGCATTTGGCCCCGTAGCCGGTGCTTCCGTATCTATAAAAGGAACCAGTCAGGGTACTATTACCGACATGGATGGTAACTTTATAATAGATGTGGAACCAGGAAGCACTTTGTCTATCTCTTTCATCGGTTATGTAACTCAGGATATCAAATACACCGGACAAGCAGCTCTGGATGTAAAATTAATGGAAGACAGCCAAAAAATCGACGAAGTGGTAGTAACCGCCATGGGTATCAAGAAAGAAAAACGTGCCCTCCCTTACGCCATGAGTGAACTGAAAGCAGAGCAGCTCCAGACTGTTCCCGTACAAAACGTAGCAACTTCCTTATATGGTAAAGCTGCCGGTGTACAAATCCAGCAGACAGCCATGGGACCTACCGGAGGTACCAAGATCCAGATCCGTGGTATCAACTCGGTGGAAGGTAATACCCGTCCGCTGATCGTTGTCGACGGTATACCTATCAACGATACAGACTCCAACTGGGCCGGTCGCGAACGTAGCGAGACACAACAAGGATCCGCTCTTAACGACATCAACCCGGACGATATCGAATCGATGTCTATCCTGAAAGGTGCAAACGCTGCCGCACTGTACGGTTCACGTGCAACCAACGGTGTGATCGTAATCACTACCAAGCGTGGAGGTGCCGGTAAAGGTCTCGGTATCCAGGTCGGAACATCTTATACATATGACCAGCGTGCTTTTATGCCGGAACTTCAGAATGTGTTCGGAGGTGGTTCAAATCCGTACTTCACTACGAATGCAGACGGTCAGAATATATATAACGGTGATACTTACCGTAGCTTCGGTCCTCGCATGGACGGAACGGAAGTACTTTGGTGGGATGGCGTGAAGCGCCCGTATTCTCCGCAGCCTAACAATTACCGGGATGTATTTAAAGACGGTTTCAGCAACAACAATAGTATCTCTATTACCAACGGTACCGATAAGAACAGCATTCGTCTGGCTTATACAAATATGAACTATGGCGGTTACCTGGAAAACTTCAAACAGAACAAGCACAACTTCAGTTTCTCCGGTAACTTTAAAGTACACGAACGTCTGACTTTCGATGCTTCTGTTTCGTTCAACATTTCGGAAACAAAGAATCCTCCTACACGTATCGACCGTGTTTCCAACTATCCGATGCCTCGTAACGAGATCACTCAGTTATGGAAAGACAACTATAAGAATGATGAAGGCTACTTCCTGACAGACGAGATCTCAGGAATCAGTTCCGGAAACCGCGATAACATCATCAAATACCTGATGTGGCAGCAGAATGAAAACGAATATACACAGAACCGCGAACGTCTGATCGCTTCGTTGTCTGCTAATCTTAAGATATTCGACTTCCTGACTTTCCGCCTGCGTGGTGGTACGGACCGTTACCGTGACGACAAGGAGAACAAAGAATACTTTACAAAATATTCGGATCCTTCAGACATTAACAGTCTGGAAGGTAGTTACCGGAAAGAGGATGCACACTACCAGAAAAACTATGTGGAAGGTTTATTGATGTTCAACAAGGCGATCAATGAAGATTTCGATGTTTCTGCCAACCTGGGTGTTTCCGGTGAAGATATCACGGAATCGAAAGTGATCTGGGAATCTCATGGACTGAAATACAACGGTATGTTCTCATCGGAAAACAACAAAAGAGATCCGAAACAAGCCAGCAAAGACAAAGTAGTTAACCAAGGTGAGTTCCTGGGAGCTGTTTTCGCTTCCGCCCAGGTCGCTTACAAACGCTTCCTGTATCTGGACTTGACTGCCCGTAACGACTGGTCTTCCCGTCTGACTGCCGGCAACCGTAGCTTCTTCTATCCTTCTGCCGGTTTGAGTTTCGTGTTTACAGAAGCATTGGATCTACCGGATTGGTATAACTACGGTAAAGTAAGAGGATCATACGCTATCGTGGGTAATACGACACCGTCTATCTACTTTACTAACTCTGAATACCAGTACGGATCATTCAATAGTTCAGTTATCACAAATGAATTCAAAGCCGACGTTCCTCCTACCAATATCGTCCCTGAAAAGACGTATTCATGGGAAGTCGGTTTGGAAAGCCGCGTGCTTAACGGACGTTTAGGATTAGACTTCGCTTTCTATACTAACAAGACAAAGAACCAGATCATCACTGTACCCGTCGCTCCTTCAACAGGTGCTACAGGTATGAGAATGAATGCGGGTGAGATCGGCAACCGTGGTGTGGAACTTCAGGTTACCGGAACTCCGGTTGAAACCAAGAACTTCAGCTGGGAAGGTGTTCTGAACTTCGCCTATACACACAATGAACTGCTTTCTCTGATCGATGGCATGGAAGACCGTCAGATCAGTAACCCGTGGAGTGCAGCGATCTTCAAAGCTGTTCCGGGATATGCTACACCTAGTGTATTTATCCGTAAATGGATACGTGACGACCAGGGAAGAATCGTTGTGGATAAGAACGGTAATTACCAACAGGAATCAGAATTCACTTATGCAGGTAGCGCAGCACCGAAGTTTACAGCCGGTTTCACGAATACATTCCGTTACAGAGACTTTTCTTTAAGCGTACATATCGACGGTTCGTTCGGCGGTAAACTGCTTTCATTCACCAACAACTTCCTGAAAGCATCTGGTGCAGGTAAAGAATCTTTGTGGGGACGCGATGAAGAATACGGTGGTCTGGCTTACTATATCGACAAGAACAGCAACCAGAAAATCCCTCTGGACAGCCACAGTGCCTCAGCTCCGGCAAATGCACTTGACGGACGTGTACGTCACGACGGTATCATTGTGGATGGTGTAAACGAAAAAGGCGAAAAGAACGACATCATTGTATCGGCAGCCGATTATTACAACTCGCGCTACAACCGTAACGGTTCTGAAGACAACCTGTATGATAACACCTATATCAAACTGCGTGAAATGAAATTATCTTACCGCGTTCCGAACAACATCGTTTCTAAGATCGGTCTGCAGAACCTGAATGTTTCATTGATCGGTAGCAACCTGTTCTTCATCTATAAGAATGTTCCTAACGTGAATCCGGAAGCAACACTGGGTACAGGCGGTACAAACCCTTATGTGGAATACACTTCTTACCCCTCAGCCAGAAGCTTTGGTTTTGCTATCAACACCAGTTTCTAAACCTAGTAACTTATTCATAATAAAACAGTAAACTTTTATGAAACATATATTATATAGCCTGCTTCTAGGCACCGTCGTAGCCTTCTCTTCCTGCGAAAGCAAACTGGACGACAAGCACAATAATCCGGATGGATTTACCTCGGCAGAAATAGAATACCTTTTCTCCAAAGGTGCGTTGAAAGCGATCGAAAACGATTACGCCGATACATACAATTACAACTTCCGCCTGATCGGAAACTATATCCAGACAACTGCCCGCCAGGCAGGAAAAGACCGTGTCAACCTGTATCAGAACATTCAGGACGATAAGGCCCGCTGGGAAAACTACTACGTAACCCGTATGAGCACTCTGACCGAGATAGACAAGATGTATGCTACCCTGTCACCGGACGAACAGAACAAATATCAAACCTTTGTCGAGGCAGGTAAGGTTCTGAAAGCATACAACACAGCTATCGCCACCGACTTTTTTGGCAATATGCCTTATTCGGAAGCCTTCACCGCACGTAATGTTGTCTATGGCGGAAGCGTCATCTTCAAACCGAAATATGATACTCAGAAAGATATTTATTATTCTATTCTGGAAGACCTGAAATCTGCTGCCGCTTATTTCAAGACAGCATCTACTAGCAATATATTTAAACAGCAGGATATTATCTACAAAGGTAATTGCGACGGTTGGTACAAGTTTGCCAACTCATTGCGCCTGCGTTATGCTATGCGTATCTCAAATGTCGATCCTGATAAGGCTAAACAAGTATTGGCTGAACTTTCACTGGACCAGTTGATCACCAGCAACAGCGATAACACATATATTAAGGTAGACAACCAGAGTACTGCTCCTGACGGTATCTGGCGTGCTATGAACGAAAGTCATTCCAAAGCACAAAGTTACTATATGTATGCACCCGAATTCACTGTTAACTTACTGAAAGAAGCTACCGACCCGCGTCTGGTGGTATTCTATCAGCCGGCAACAGATGACGAAGGGGATGTTTACGAAGATAGCAAAGAGATCATCGGTTATCCTTCTTCTGCCGACAAAGCAATCGCTCTGGTAAACGGACCGAATGGAACTGAACTTTTCAAAATCTACGGATGTCTTAATACAGTTACTTTCCGTAAAAACTATCAATTGCCGGTAGGTATCGGTATGACTGCTGCTGAAGTTTATTTCTGCCTGGCAGAAGCTGCACAGCGTGGCTTGTTTAGCGGAAATGCAGAAGAGTTCTATAACAAAGGAGTTATCTTATCTATTCAAAACTACTACGAATATTATAAGAACAGCGATGCAGAGAAAGGAAAAGATATGAATATCGCCAACAGAGACGTATCCGACGGAACGCTGGGTAGCTGGTTAGCCACTTCAACCTTCAAGTTCAATTCATCAAAAGCATTAGAGCAGATCGCTACCCAGAAATGGTTACACCTCGGTTTCCTGCAGATATATGAAAACTGGGCAGAATACCGCCGTACAGACCTGCCTGTCCTGGATGACGACCGCGAAAACGGTGCTTTACTGAATAAGGAGAATGCTCCGGTACGTTTCTTGTATCCTTCGAAAGAAGCATCTATGAACACAGAAAACTATAACGCCCAGTCGGCAAACAACAAGATCGACGCGCGTCTGTGGTGGGACGTAAAATAATCCCATCCAACTAAATAGCTACTAATCATTGACCGTATGGTTGATAATTGTTAACTTTGTGCTAATGATTACCGACCATACGGTCTTACGTTACAACAAACCATATTAATCCTATAATAGCATGAATTTCAAATATTCATTATTAGTAGCGATCTGCCTCGGGACCGGTACTATGCAAGCCAAAGACTCGATCTATAAAAAAGGATGGATAGACTTGAATAAGAACGGCGTAAAAGACGTTTACGAGGATCCCTCCGCCCCTATTGAGGCACGTGTACAAGATCTGCTCAACCAGATGACGCTGGAAGAAAAAAGCTGTCAGATGGCAACCCTTTACGGCTTCGGGCGTGTCTTGAAAGACTCACTTCCCACCGAAGGATGGAAGAACGAGATCTGGAAAGACGGTATTGCCAATATCGACGAACAGTTAAATGGAGTAGGAAGCGCTCGTCGCCGTACACCGGAAATGATCTACCCGTTCAGCAACCATGCCGAAGCAATCAACACGACACAACGCTGGTTTATCGAAGAAACCCGCCTGGGTATCCCTGTCGACTTCTCAAACGAAGGCATTCACGGACTGAACCATACCAAAGCAACTCCCCTGCCCGCCCCGATCAACATTGGTAGTACCTGGAACCGTTCGCTGGTACTTCAAGCCGGTGATATTGCTGGAAAAGAGGCCAAAGCTTTAGGATATAACAACGTATATGCTCCCATCCTCGATGTTGCCCGCGATCCTCGCTGGGGACGTGTACTCGAGACGTATGGAGAAGACCCTTATCTGGTCGGCGAACTCGGCATACAAATGGTAAACGGCATCCAGCAAAACGGCGTAGCTTCTACCCTGAAACACTTCGCCGTATATAGCATTCCGAAAGGCGGACGTGACGCAGCTGTGCGCACCGATCCGCATGTTGCTCCCCGCGAACTACATGAAATTCATTTATATCCCTTCAAAAAAGTAATACAAAAGGCCCATCCCAAAGGTATAATGAGCAGTTACAACGACTGGGACGGTGTACCCGTTACCGCCAGCTATTACTTCCTCACTGAACTGCTGCGTCAGGAATATGGTTTCAGAGGGTACGTGGTAAGCGATAGCGAAGCCGTAGAATTCGTACAAACCAAGCATCACGTGGCCGATTCTTATGAAGAAGCGGTGCGCCAGGTTGTGGAAGCCGGGCTTAACGTACGTACCAACTTCACCCATCCGGAAGATTATATTCTCCCACTACGCAAGCTGGTAAAAGAGGGGAAATTATCCATGAAATCTGTCGATCGTATGGTAGCCGACGTATTACGTGTAAAGTTTGAACTCGGCCTGTTCGACTCGCCGTATGTAAAAGACCCGAAAGCCGCAGATAAGATTGTCGGAGCCGACAAACACCGCGATTTCGTGCTGGATATGCAACAGCAGTCACTTGTTCTACTGAAAAACGAGAACAACCTGCTTCCTCTGGATAAGAACCAGACAAAGAAAGTGCTTATCGCAGGTCCATTGGCTAAAGAAACCAACTATATGATCAGCCGTTACGGCCCGCAGGGATTGGATAATATCACGGTTTACGACGGTATTAAAAGTTATCTGGGTAACCAGGCAGAAGTAGTCTACGCCAAAGGTTGTGAAATAAAAGATGCCAACTGGCCCGATAGCGAGATCGTCCCTACCCCGCTTACCAACGAAGAAAAGCAGGCAATCGCAGAAGCAACCTCAGCCGCAGCCGATTGCGATGTGATCATTGCCGTATTGGGAGAAGATGAAAGCTGCACGGGCGAAAGTAAATCGCGCACAGGCCTCGACCTTCCCGGCCGTCAGCAACAATTGCTGGAAGCCTTGCACGCTACCGGAAAACCGGTCGTTCTTGTACTTATCAACGGCCAACCGCTGACGATCAACTGGGCAGACCGTAATATCCCTTCTATCCTCGAAGCCTGGTTCCCCGGTCAACTCGGTGGAGAAGCTATTGCACAAACCCTCTTCGGTGATTACAATCCAGGGGGTCGTTTGTCTGTCACCTTCCCTAAAACAATCGGACAGATCGAGCTTAACTTCCCCTTCAAACCCGGTTCGCAGGACGGACAATACTTTGCAGGCCCTAATGGTTCCGGAAACACCCGCGTACAAGGCACTCTTTACCCTTTTGGCCACGGATTGAGTTATACAACCTTTGCTTACTCAAACCTCGCAATCAAGCAGGAAACACCCTATTCGCAAAGCCCGGTTACAGTCACAGTCGATGTGACCAATACAGGTAAACGCGCCGGTGATGAAGTAGTGCAATTATACGTCCGCGATAAAGTAAGCAGTGTAATCGCTTACGAATCCGTACTGCGCGGCTTCGAACGTATCTCCCTGCAGCCGGAAGAAACCCGCACCGTCTCTTTTACTCTTCTTCCGGAAGATTTACAAATTCTGGACAGACACATGCAATGGACAGTCGAACCGGGCGAATTTGAAGTCCGCATCGGTGCTTCTTCCACTGACATTAAACTAAAAGATAACTTTATTGTAAAGTAAAAATACTTATAGTAAGTCTATAGCTAAGAATTTATTCCCTCTTACTTTCGAAACAATTCAGAGATTTCGCAAAGTAAGAGGGAATATTTATTTGAAGAAAGAAAGATTAATTATCTTTGCCACAGAGATAAAGGAGAAAAAACTTGAAAAATCACGAGATAAAACAAAGAAACCCACTGGAAACACAAAAATGTTTCTCACAGATTTACTCTACATACTTTATCAAAATGACACGCTTCTCACAAGCTTATGTCATTGCTGAAGAAGATGCAGAGAATATCGTACAAGATATTTTCCTCTATCTATGGGAACATCCGGAAGTTTTTAAAACAATTGATAATATGGATGCTTTCCTCTTCACTCTGGTCAAAAACAGATGCCTGAACTTCCTTAAACACAGCCTGTATATAAACGAAAAGAAAAGAATCCTGGAAACGACCGAAGAACAGGAAATACAAATGAATTTATATTCACTCCAACAATTTGATGAATCATTCCTCACGATCTCAGAGGTTGAAAATCTGATTGACGAAGTGATCGGTAAATTACCGGAACGTTGCAGGGAAATATTTATCCTCAGCCGCATAGAAGGATTAAAATACAAAGAGATAGCCGAACGATTAGAAATCTCCGTCAATACAGTTGAGAATCAGATGTCTATTGCCTTGCGCAAATTAAAAGTCGAGTTAAAAGATTACCTTCCTCTCCTGCTTTTCATTATATAAAAAGCAGATAATATTCCGTCTGCATCAAAAAAACAACTTTTTTCATTTTCCTTTGGTGGTAACTTCCGATGCTTTTGTCTTTAATATAGAGACAAACAATTTTGACATGAATGACAGGTTAGATAAATATTTCTCAGGAGAGATGTCCTCAGCTGAAAAAACAGCATTTTTTCAATTGCTGGCAACAGATCCGGAAGCCAAAAAGGAATTTGCACGTACTAAAAATGCGCTCGCAATCTCCGAACTGATCGACCGGAAGGAAGATGAAGCAAATACCATCAGAGGAATCCGGGATTTTGACAAACGGCTTAGTAAACGTTCAGCCAGACAATTCCAGATCAATCTTCTAAAATATGCAGGTATAGCATTGATCCTGATAGTCGGTTCCTGGTTCGCCTCTCAGGAATACACCCAACATCTGCAAAAGGATCTATACACTGAAATAAACGTTCCCAAAGGACAGCGCGTAAATATGAGACTGGCTGATGGTACATCCGTATGGTTAAGTCCGCGTAGCAAAATCAAAATACCCAATGAATTCAAGAGAAATAACCGTACTGTCGAGTTAGACGGAGAAGGATATTTTTCAGTAACAAAAGACCCCAAACGACCATTCATTGTCAAAACACAGCAGTTTAATGTGGAAGTATTAGGTACAGAATTTAATGTGTTTGCCTATACCGAAATATCTCGTTTTGAAACCAACCTGGTAGAAGGCTCTGTACTTGTGTATAACAAAGATAACAAGAATGAAATGATTCGATTAAAACCCAGAGAAAAAGTATCAGTCATCAACGATGTCATGGTCAAATCCAGCTCTGATTTTGATAATAAAGATTATCTGGAGAGCGGCATATTCAATTTCAAATCAAAGCCTTTTGTCGAAATACTGGATTGCCTGTCTCTTTGGTATAATGTAAGATTCAAAGTGATCGGAACAATTGCTCTTACTGAAAAGATATCCGGTAAATTCCGACAAAGCGAAGAAATTGAAAAAATACTGGGTGCTTTACAAAATGTTTACCATTTCAATTTTAAGAGAATAAGTGAAAATGTATTTGAAATTTACTAATCAATAATCTATGTCTAACCAATAAAATCAAATGCCCATGAAGTAAAAGAGCTATCATGATAGGGCCAAAAAGGGTAAGTGTTGGAACCACTTACCCTACAGAGCCAATACTATCAAATCCATTTCGAGACAGATAACAGTATCAACTTTAAACTATCAGCAAAGTTATGAAAAAAAACTTGTTGCAACTATGCTATGTATTTAAACATGATGAATTAACACACATTATTCGTATTATGAGACTATCCGTGTTTTTCATATTCGTACTATTTTTCCAGCTACATGCGGTCAATACCCATTCGCAGGAAGCACGAATCACCATTACCAAAAATAATATTTCATTCGGTGAACTGATTACCGAAATAGAGAGACAAACCGATTATTTGTTCCTATATGGAGATAAGGATATCAATCTATCCCAACCCATCCAGGTCGATGCGAACAATAAGACTGTGAAAGAGGTTCTGGACAATGTGTTGGCAAATAAAGGCCTTACCTATAAAGTACTGGATAACTACATATCCATACATTCAATCAGCAACAAACGTGCCATATCCCACTCCGATCCATCGGCAGGCACTCCCCAGGTTCCCATTATCAGAGTTACAGGGACTGTGGTAGACCAGCTAAACACACCTATCATCGGAGCCAATGTGTTTTTGAAAGGAAGTGCGTCGACCGGGACTGTAACCGATATCGACGGTCATTTCTCGATTGAAGTTCCGGCTAATGCCCATCTTGTGTTTTCTTATATCGGCTATCAGAACAAAGATGTCTCTGTCAACAACCAAAAGACATTGTTAATATCCATGCAGGAAGATTCTAAAAACCTGGAAGAAGTCGTAGTCACTGCCTTAGGTATCAAACGTTCGGAGAAAGCGTTAGGATATGCTGTACAGAAAGTTGGGGGAGATAAAATGACTACCGTAAAATCAGTTGATGTAGGAACTGCGCTTACAGGAAAAATTGCCGGTTTGAATGTACAGAATAGTACCGAATTCAATGAAGCTCCTTCTATCCTTCTGCGAGGCGAAGAACCTCTATTGGTTATTGATGGCGTTCCTTATAATAATATCACATTAAGAGATATCGCATCTGATGATATAGAATCCGTCGATGTTTTAAAAGGGGCAACAGCATCAGCCCTTTACGGTTCCCGAGGTGGCTCCGGAGCTATTATGGTCACAACCAAAAAGGGAAAAGAAGAAGGACTGAATATAGATGTTAACAGCAGTACCATGTTCGAAGCCGGTTTTCTAAAATTACCTAAAGTCCAGACCTCATACAGCGCGGGAGCATATGGTAAATACAATTCAAACGAACTACTCTGGGGAGACAAATTAGATATTGGCCGGACTGCCGAGCAATACGATCCCTATACCTATGAATGGAGAGAAATGCCTTTGGTATCAAAAGGGAAAAATAACTTCAAAAATTTTCTTGAATTCAGCTTTGTAACAAACAACAATGTGAGTGTTACTCAAAAAGGGAAATACGGTAGCTTCCGGACTTCATTGACTCATATTTATAATAAGGGACAATATCCGAATACCAAACTGAACAAACTTACTTATTCTGTTGGCGGTGATATGAAATTCAGCAACTTATCCGTAGAAGGAGGTTTGACATACAACAAGAGGTTTTATCCCAATGACTTTGGTACAGGATACGGTGCAGGTGGCTACATATATAACTTATTGGTATGGAATGGAAGCGATCTGGATATAAGGGATTATAAAAACTATTGGATTAAAGACAAAGAGAATGAGCAACAAAACTGGCCCAATACACTTTGGTATGACAACCCCTATTTCATTGCAAATGAAATAATCCACTCAAGTGATTACGACATAGTCAACGGTTATTTATCGGCAAACTATTCAATTAAACCATGGCTGAAAGTATCGCTTCGCTCCGGTCTGGATATGTATAGTAACCGGGAAAAATGGAGAAATTCTATCGGAGCAGCAGGAGGCTGGGATAGAAAAGGATATTATGCGGAAAAACGTTCAGGAGGATATAGTATCAACAATGATTTCCTGATCACCGCCGATCACAAATTCGGAGATATCTCATTAGACGGTTTTGTCGGAGGAACAATCTATTTTTATCAGAACGACTGGCTGCAAAATGAAACACAAAATGGATTGACCGTACCCGGTTATTATTCATTGTATGGATCTGTCGATCCTGTTAAAATGAATAGTACTTTAGAGAAGAAGCAGGTAAACAGTGTATATGGTAAAGCCTCTGCAGCATGGAAAAGCACATTCTTTTTAGACATAACTGCACGAAATGACTGGTCATCCACGTTACCATCTGAAACCCGTTCGTATTTCTACCCTTCTGTATCAGCCAGTATTGTTCTGTCTGAATTTATACCTATGCCATCATGGCTTGATTTCTGGAAAATGAGAGGATCGTGGACTCAAACTAAAAAAGATCTGTCAATATACGATACCAATAAGGCATATACCATTAAAACCAATAGTTGGGATGGTCTGAACGGCGCTACTTATCCTACAAAGATCAGAGGAGCCGTGATTAACCCCAGCAGTACACGTTCATTCGAAATCGGTACAGCACTACATTTCCTGAAGAACAGACTGAATCTTGATATCGCTTATTATCAAAAGCTTTTCTATAACCTGACGACAGATGCAAAAATAAGTGATGCCAGTGGATTTCAATCTACTTTGATCAATATTGACGAGGAACATACCCGTAAAGGAATAGAAATCTCTCTCAATGCCAATATTTATAAAGACAAAAACTGGGATTGGAATGCAACAGTCAACTGGTCATCAGACAGATACTATTATTCAAAAATCGATCCGGCATATTCAACCCAGAAAGACTGGGTAAAGAAAGGGGAACGCTGGGACTGGCTCGATTGTTATGATTGGGAACGCGATCCGAATGGAAACATCATTCATGAAAACGGCTATCCTATCGCTAGCCAATACACATCCAAAGCAGGACATACGAATCCGGACTGGATATTCGGATTCAGTAACTCCTTGAAATATAAAAATGTAACTCTCTCCTTTACCATCGACGGCCGGATCGGAGGAATGTCGCACTCCGTGATCGACCAGGCGTTGTGGATGTCGGGTGCCCATATAGGAACTGATAATCAATACAGATACGAAGAAGTGGTAAATGGGAACAGAACTTTCATCGGTGAAGGAGTAAAAGTAGTTTCTGGTAGTGTCGACCGTGATTCGAATGGAAATATTATCAGAGACGACCGTGTGTTTGCTCCTAACGATAAAGTTGTCTCATATGAAAGTTACATGAATCTATACAGTGGAACAGGAAATGTCTGGCAAGCCAGAAAACAATATCTCTATGACCAGACATTCATTAAGTTGAGAGAACTGGCACTTACATACAATCTCCCATCGAATTTATGCAACAAACTGAAAATGAAACATGCTTCCGTTTCATTAATAGGAAATAATCTGTTCATCTGGACGAAAGATTTCAAATATTCCGATCCTGACAAATCGAAAGAGAATCTGAATTCTCCTTCTTTACGAATGATTGGATGCAATTTAAAGGTTAATTTCTAAAAGATACTGAATATGAAAAAGATAAAATCAATAGTATACGTCATCCTTTGCGCGATGATATCCGGTTGTTCCAATTTCGATCAACTGAATACGAACCCGAATACTGTAGAAACAGCAACATCATCTCTAATAGCAACTTCAGTCATACTGGATATAGTTACCCCTGACGGATACGCTGCGAACTTTATTCAGGATGCCTGTTTAGCTAAGCAAATGATTTGGCTGGAGTATTTGCACGACTATAATTATAATGTGCTGGGACGAGCCGATTTTTCCGGATATACTATGCTCATCAACGCAGAAAAGATGAAAGAACTGGCAAAAGAAGAATACAAAAATGCATATGAGGCATTAGCTTTATTTGCTAAATCATATAAGTTATTCTATTTATCCATGCAAGTCGGTGACATACCTTTCAGCGATGCTCTCCAGGGAGAATTCAACAATACAAAGCCACGGTATGATTCTCAGGAAGAAGTGATGAAAACAATCCTGGACGATCTTGAAACAGCATCCCGCTTGTTTTCTCTTGCCAGCCCATTCGATGGAGACCCGGTATTCCAGGGGGATGTTTCCAAATGGGAGAAAGTAACCAATACATTCCGGTTAAAAGTCTTGATGTATTTGTCGAAAAAGGAAAACGATCCCGGATTAAATATCAAAGAACGTTTTGCCCGGATCTTCAACGATCAACCATTGATGGAATCCAACAAAGATAACCTCCAGCTGGTATTTTCCAATAAATCCGGACAGTTGTATCCATACAATAAAGCAACATCAAAACATCATGTTTATGCTACAATTTCCAGTGTCATTGTAGATACTTTAAAAGCCTATAACGACTACCGGCTTTTCTATTTTGCCCAGCCGGCTAAAACTATGACTGATAAAGGACTTCAACCAGATGATGTCGATGCTTATATCGGTCTTGATCCGGTAGCTGATTTCTCGGATATAAAATCTGAATATGCCAAAGGTGCTTATTCGGCAATTAATTTAAGATATACCGATATTCCAGCCGGCGAACCCTATACACGTGTCGGCTATGCAGAGCAATGTTTTATTCTGGCAGAAGCAATACTGAGAGGTTGGATTAATGGAAATGCAACAGAATATTACAACGCCGGAATCAAGGCTTCAATGACATTTATCGGAGAAAACACGCCTGATGACAAAATGTATCACCATGGCAAAATAATTACAGAAGACTATATCGGTACTTACCAGAACAGTGAACCTATCATGCTGAAAGGCGATACGGAACACAAGATTAAACAAATCATTGTTCAGAAATATCTAACTTATTATATGCAATATCCTTTTGACGCATATTATGAATACAGGAGAACCGGTTATCCAGTTTTGCCAATCAATCCTCTTACTAACAGGAATGCGGAAAAGGATAAAATTCCGGTACGGTGGATGTATCCTACAAAAGAGTTTGATTACAACAAAGAAAACGTAGACAATGCTGTTGCATCACAATATGAAGGGATCGATAATAATAACAAAATAATGTGGATATTGAAATGAAAAGAATTATAAGCCTGGCGATTATAATTTCCATGTTCCCCTTCTTTGTATACAGTGCTACAGAAAAAAACGATACTCTGAAAGTTCTACAATTAAATTTATGGGGACAAGGTGAAACCGTACCCAATGGAGTTAAAGGGATTGTAGATATTATTGATCAGACAGATCCGGACATCGTTTTCCTCTGTGAGATATTCAGTCAAAAAGAAAAGCATTTTATGGATTATCTCACCAGTGAACTGAAAAAGAGAGGCAAACAGTATTACGGGGAAAATCTTAAACAAACAATGGGCGTCCTGTCAAAGATCAAAATGGATGAAGTCAGCTCATGTTTCACACTCGCCGATAAATCAAGACCTAACCCTGTTTGTAAAGCGACAATCAGTTTAGGTGCAAAGAAACTGATTGCCTATTCTGTACATTGGGACTGGACTCATTATGAATGTTATCTTCCCCGGGGTTACAGCGGTACAACCTGGAAAAAACTGCCGGAACCGGTAAGTAATGCAGATTCCATACTGGCAGCTAATAGAGTCTCTTTTCGGGATGAAGGCGTCAAAGCTTTACTGGAAGATGCCGGAAAAGAAATTGAAAAAGGCAACCTGGTCATATTAGGCGGCGACTTCAATGAACCGTCGCATCTGGATTGGCAGCAAAATACCAAAGATATGAGAAATCATAACGGTTTGGTTATAAACTGGGACTGCTCCGTATTACTATATGATGCAGGGTTCAAAGATGTTTACCGCGAAATATATCCTGATGCAGTAACACATCCTGGGTTTACATTCCCGGCCGGAAATAGAGATGCAGACCTGAATAAGCTGGTCTGGCTGCCTGATAGGGACGAAAGGGACAGAATAGATTTTATTTATTATTATCCTGATCCATCACTGAGTCTGGAAAACGCAGTCATCGTAGGTCCGTCCCAGAATATATTGAAAGGAGAAATTATTGAGAATGATTCTGAAGATCAGTTCATAAAACCAACTGGTACATGGCCCAGTGATCACAAAGGGATTTTCAGCACATTCTTGATAGAAAGCAATTAACCATTTCAATATGCAAGATAAGCCAACAAAGGGGATGAGTTTGATTCATCCCCTTTTATACTTTATTAAAAAGAATACCTCCTCTATTTCCCCGGATTTAAATATCTTAGCAAAAAATCAATTATCCCGATAAACCGACTGTTTATGGACAGCCTGCAAAGATGGAAAACACAATACCGGTTTTACCGGACATTCTTCCTCAGCACATTAAAATTCAGTGTTCTGACAAGCTTTATCTTTGCTTTTATGGGTGGACTCATTCCCGATGGGAGTTTTGAACCTGTTAAGCTATTCTTCCGCTTTATCCCCACGCTCGGATTAGGATTCGATTATATCTATAAGGAACTGACACGAAAAGAAGAATATTATTTCTATTATAATCAGGGAATCAGCAAATATAAACTCTGGATCGTTACATTCATTGTTATGTTTATTGGCTGCCACCTACTTTATCAGATCATTGAGCTATGTGTACAGGCCTTGAAATAGATAGCGTAATGAAATCTTTCGGTGATCGTCCGATTCTATTGGATGTTTACCTGAAATGTTGCCGGGGAGATATCATTGCCCTCTTCGGACGAAACGGGACAGGCAAATCAACCCTGCTGAATATCATCTTTGGGACACTGAAAGCCGACCGGAAGTTTATCCGCATCAACGGAAAGGTTATAAACGGACCGGCTTTCCATTCCGGACTGATCGCTTATCTGCCACAACATCCTTCCTTTCCTTCACACCTGAAAGTATCACAGATAGTAGAGCTTTGTATCGCCCCGGAAGACCGGAAACGTTTCCTTGCCGACAAGATGCTTCTCCGGCTCAGAACCTCCCGTATCTGTGAAATATCGACCGGAGAACAACGCTATCTGGAAATCAAAACCTCCCTATTCAGCCCAGCGCCTTACATCCTACTGGACGAACCTTTCAGTGGAGTCTCCCCTGTCGTAGCCGAACAAATCCGGCAGCTTATGACCGAAAGCGCCCAAAGCCATGGAATTATCCTGACAGACCATAACTTCCGCGAAGTACACAAAATAGCCAACCGACTGACCTTGCTTAGCGAATGTTATCTCAAAGAAATCAAACAGGTAGAGGAACTGATACCTTACGGCTATTACCAGCCATAGAATAAGCCCGAAGCAGCATTTATCTTCCGCTAAGCAGAAATAAAAAAGGGACACCCTTACGGATATCCCCAACACTGAAAAGATTCTATTCTATCCCATACTTCTGCATCGCATATTCACCCAGTATTTCCAGGTATTTGATGCATTTACTAACTACCTTTTTCATAGCGCATTTCTATTTATTTAAAACGATCTCTTTGCCTAAACATATTCGATAAATATGTTTTACAACACAAAAGTAGTGCTTATACCGATACAGTATACTCTCTACTCCTGCTTTTAACATCATTTGCACAAAATAGATATACAGCTATTGAAGATCTTTATCCGATAATATACTTTGAATAAGGCAACTTGCTCAACAAATAAACAAACAACCAGGTGGCAGCCAGCGTAAAGACAGCCGAAATAGGAACAATTGCCGGAATAGGAATACCTAGCCAAAGCGTCAGCAGATAAGAAGGCCCTACGAAGAAATAATGCACGCAATACACCCCGAATCCGACCTTTGTCAGATTAGCCAAAGCACGACAAACCAAAGGTGACGTAATACGAACTTTCTGAACCAGCAGGAAAATAGCAGCCGTCATCAGCATCGCATTCGGAGAACAATAGGTAAAGAAGAGTTCCATCCCCTCTTCACTCACATTCGGATCGGAAGTCATATAACGAAAACCAGTAAAAGTGATCAGGTAACCAATCAGGAACAAAGGAACAGATACCGCCAGCGTCTTACCGACCGACCAATCATTTCCTTTCCCCAGATAATGGCCAAGCAACAGATAACCGTTGAAACCGGCAAAATAATAGAACAGCCCATACGCATTCCACGAACAGGTTCCGAACACATACTTCGAAACAAACTCCACCAGGTAAGGTATAAACAGTGAGACACTCCAGACAATCAAAAACGAACGTTTCCCCTTATCGGACGCTTTCTCCACCCAGGCCGAAAATACAGGTATATACAAATACAAGCCGATCAGTGCATAAATATACCACATCGGTGTTGCATATACGGTAAATGTGATCGGAATCATAGCAATATCTTTCAGTCCGTCAACCAAAGAGGCTGAAGGATCGGGCGCCCAAGGGAAGAAATCAGTCACCAGCTCCGCACTTCCTCCCACCCATTGAATAAACCACGGAGCCAGATTAAACAATACCGACCAGATCAGGAAAGGAAAAAATACACGCGGAATACGTTTCTTATAAAAGACAGAAGCCTCCTGCTTCACCGGCAACAACAGAAGGCCTGTCATCATCACAAACAGGGGGACACAAGCCCTCAACATAGAGCCATAGGCCGATCCCCAGAAATTAATTTCGGGATTGCCACGCGATTCCGGAGAGGCGTTAAACGGATCTGTACAATGACAAGCTATCACCATCAGGATAGCAACGAAACGAAGTGCGTCCAACCATACGATATGCGGACGTGCAGTAGTAGTGTTATTCATGACAAGAGTTATTTCTTCAACAGGATGTAAAAGTAAGCAATCTTATCATATCATACAAGATAGGATTATCCTCTCTTATACTCGGAAGGAATAATACCGGTATGTTTGGTAAACGCCCTGCGAAACGTACTGATAGAATGAAAGCCGGAACGTTCGGCAATATCCTGAATACTGGCCAAAGGTTCGGCATCCATCAGGCGTTTGCTCTCTTCTACACGGAACTGGTTCACATAATCGGAAAAAGACATTCCCAGCTCTTTATTAAATAGTTGTGAGAGATAAGAACGGCTGATAGGAAATACGCGTTGTAAATCAGTCAGGCGCAGATCATCACGCAAATAGGGTTTCTCTTTTTCGAACCAGGTATTAACTTCTTCAGCATAACGCTTGAAAAGAAGACCTTGCTGTTCATCGTCATCATCATCTTCTTCATTATGCTCATCCGCCGGAGAATTCCAGCCATTCTTAAAGGTACGATCCAGCTGGATATTCTTGAGAAATAAAGCTTTGTAAAAGAAATAAAACCAAACAACCAGCATAATAGTCTTAATAACAACATACAAGATTGTCTTGTCGGTCAGCAACAGGACCACATAAAGGAAATAGAGAATCGACAACACGATCATTGTCCGCTTCAACCATACCAGATCGTAATTTTCAGGGTCCGAAACATTCTCACTCAAATAAGCAGTATACTCACCAGCATACTTTACGACAAGATATATCGGTAAAATCATATAAAAAAGAGTAAGCGCCAGCACCAATAAACGCAGGAATACATCCATATTAAAATGCGTAAACACGTCTTTTATCGAATAAAATATATGAATTTCTCCACCAGACAAACGGTAAGTAAGATAAGACAAACCACCTATCACAACGGGCGAAAGAAAAATGGCAAATCGCTTTAAAGTAAGAAAACCAGGACGTAGCTTTTCAATCACATAACTGGCAAGGCAGGCTGTCACAAAACAGCTTGGAATAAGTACATCAGGATGGAATGCTTCCTTCGTCTCATCCACATAAGAATTAACAGTAATTCGGATCACAGCCATCAAGGCCCACATAATCATACTCCAGCCTAAAATATGTCGTGCCTGGTTGCCGAATGACCTTAATAACATCATAATACCGCCTAAAATACATAGGCCGATTATCTGCATACTTAATAAAAACTGTATTTTGTCTAACATACTCCCATCGCCTCGTTTATCTATAAACAAATTGCACTCTCAAATAGTTGATTTGCACCATATTTAGACAATTTGACGTCTTTAGATTATTTGCATCATGCGTTTTTATACGATTTCATCGTGGTTTTATACCGTATGATCCCTCTTTCTACTCAAACCGCCGGATATTTGCAATATGAAATTTGATACAAAAATAGCATAAAAGTATGAGAAATTTATTACTATTTATTACACTGATTTCCTGTTTGGCAGGTTGCTCTAACGAAGGCAATATCGTAGCCATTGAGAGTATTAGCGCAAAAGAAAAACCATTAAGAATTATTACACGTATTTTAACTACAAAGTCTGCGAATTTCGTGCAAGAATTCAAAGACGGATCGGAAATAGGGCTACTGATAACCCGCGAAAATGACGGTGGCCTATATGATGAAGATAGTGATTATATAAATGTAAAAGCGAAAGCAAGTTTAATTAGTAATAAAATCTCCTGGCAACAAACGCCGGAAGTCTCCCTTAACTTCGACCCGGCCACCGTGTATGCCTATTATCCATATCAGTCGCAAATGAGACTGAGTGCAGCCAGTATTCCTGTAAGGTTATCATCGGATGCAACTCAAACTCCCGACTATATGTATGGCACACACGCCGTTGGTCAAAAAATAGTGAACAGTATTTCACCTATGGTGATTCTGAATATGAATCATGCTTTGTCTCTTATCTCCTTTCAAATCAACTTGCAGGAAGGAGAATACGAAGATTATCAGCTAAGTGCCATCCAGGTAGGTAACAAGGCAGGAGGAAGCACACTGATTTGTAGAGGCATGATGGATATCAGAACCGGCGAAATTACCGGAACAGCAGGTTGCAAGACCTCCACCCGGTTGAACCTTGAAGAAGCTGTTACTCTGACGAAAGAGTTTTGCGATCCGCAGCATATCAGGGTATTCCCGACATCGGGTCCCATAGCAGAAGGAGATATTGAAGCCCTCTTTACAATAAATGGAAGTTCATATAAATACAAAATTCCCGCTCAAACAGTTTGGGAAAAAGGACATAAATACCTCTACAAATTAACTCTCAGCGGAGAGGCTCTTACATTAAAAGAGGTATCCGTTACCGACTGGATACAGGGTAATGGTAAAGATGCTACAAGCAGCATTATGTAAGTTTTATTTTATGTTTTGGTTATGGTTTAGAATCTCTGCGTAAGTGTACTTTGTTGCAGTGCCGACGAACTGCCTGCCCGGATGTACAGACAAAGTCTGATAGTGTAGCCGGTCCGGCATCGCAAGAAGAAGCGCAATTACGGGGAAAAGGAGGAAGCAATGCTCCCGCTCTTACCACGACATCCGGTAAAGGGGTCTCAAAACTTCCTCCGAATGAGGTTCTATATTTGAAATGGATTAACGAACTAACTCGTGAGAGTTACGTATACATTTAATTAATACTAAAATAGTAGTAATGAAGCCGGCCCCGAATACCGTGCCCTGTACTCAACAGGACGCATATTCCCTCTCAACTTATCGCCGACAACACTCTTTTATTTGACCCGAACCTTACCGGGGCCGGTTTCATTATGCTGCTATTTTCTTTCCTTCAGGTATCTCACCTATCAATATTTTATCAATGAGATTTGATTTATATTTATTTTCCCTACATTTGTCCCCAACGACTATTGTGAAAACAAGGAGAGAAAATGATCGGGACTGAAATACATAACTTCAATACTTTATATACTAAATACTACAGAAAATCTTTTCTGTTCACCAAATCTTATGTTCACGACGAGTGTATTGCCGAAGACATTGTATCGGATGTCCTGATAAAATTATGGGAAATACTGAAAGAAAAGGAGATTGAACATATCGAAGCCTTACTACTGACGACATTAAAAAACAAATCACTCGACCACCTGAAACATGAAGCAATCAAGACGGAAGCGCTTCAATCGCTGACAGACATGAAACAAAGAGAACTGGATATCCGCATCTCCACCCTGGAAGCATGCAATCCCGAAGACATATTCTCTACCGAAGTACAGCAAATAATCACCGCAACCTTAGCTCTTTTACCGGAGCAAACCCGCCGTGTATTCGAAATGAGCCGCTTCGAAAACAAAACAAACAAAGAAATTGCCGAAGAACTTCAAATCACTGTTAAAGGAGTCGAATATCATATCACCAAAGCCTTAAAACCTTTACGGGAGAATCTGAAAGATTATCTTCCCCTCTTCTATTTCTTCTTCTTTTTCCAATAATTTTTCATTTTCCACTAGGGGTATCACTTTGTGAATCGTTTTAATAATAGCGAGGCAAAAACATGCCTATAAAAAAGAGAGAATGAATCAGGAAATATTAAATAGATATATAGCCGGCGAAGCAACACCGCAAGAAAAGGAAGATGTTGCCCGCTGGCTCGACGCTGACAAAGAAAATATGAAAGAATTTCTTGCCCGGCGCAAATTATACGATATATCTATCTGGCAACAGGAGTCGACTCCTGTTGCCAAGGGTAACTCACCCTTGGCTAATAAACGATGGACATTACGCACTATTGCAATCGAATTCTCTAAAATAGCAGCCGTCTTCCTAATTGCATTCACTGTCCTTTATTCACTCATGATGAATAAAGGCACTATCGACCCGACAAAAATGCAAACTATCTTCGTTCCACCCGGCCAACGAGCCGAACTGACACTGACCGATGGAACCAAAGTCTGGTTAAATGCTAAAACGACTTTTACCTTCCCTGATAAATTCACAGCTTGCAGCCGTGATGTTACATTAGATGGAGAAGGTTACTTTGAGGTGACCAAAGATATGGAAAAGCCTTTCACCGTTAAGACCGATAAATATAATATAAAAGTACTGGGAACGGAATTCAATGTAACAGCCTACTCTACCTCTCCTGTCTTCGAGACTTCTTTATTAAAGGGAGCTGTCGAGGTTTCTTCGCCTGCAACAGATACCAAGATTAGCCTGGAACCCAATACCCGCACATATATAGAAAACGGAATCTTGAAAAAAGGAGTAATAGAACATCAAACCTATTTCTTATGGAAAGAAGGCCTGATCTGTTTCTATGATGAACCGGTCGGTAAAATGATAGACAAACTCGAATTATACTATGATGTAAAGATCGATGTACAGAATAAAAAGTTACTCAAAAATCGCTATTCAGGAAAATTCAGGACAAAAGATGGTGTTGAACATGTATTGAGAGTTCTTCAGTTAAGTAACAAGTTTACCTACATAAAAGACAATGACTTGAATCTGATAACCATTAAATAAACTAATCACAAAAACAGTTAGCCTATGACGTAAAAGACATGAACAAAACAAAAAACCGGAAAGTGCTCCAACACTCCCCGGTTTAAAGTAAGTCAATACCCGACTTCATTCCTTAAATATCTAAGTATTAACTAACACAGTCTACAAAAGTATGAAAAATATTTTGTACGGGGATTCTTTTATCCCACTTAAACCACATTTTAAATACACATTCCGTATTATGAAATTAGTATTTGTATACCTCTTTATCTTTGTATCCGGAATATTTGCTACAGAAGCGACCTCACAAACAACCAGAGTGTCTATTGTCGCTAAAAATATTTCAACGCAGGAGCTCATGCAAGAGATCGAAAAGCAGACAGACTATCTGTTTGTATACAACAAACATGAAGTGAACCTAAATCGTAAAGTGACCATTCAGGCAAATAATCAAACAGTTATTGAAGTCCTGAATAAAGCTTTCAACCAGACAGATATCGCTTTTGCAATGGAAGGTTCAAATATCATGTTAATGAAGAAAGAATCGAAAGATACTCTTCCTTCTATTCAACAAAAAGGACGTACCATTAATGGAGTAGTTACAGACGAAAAAGGAGAAACGATTATCGGAGCCAACGTATCGGTAAAAGGAACAACCATCGGAACAATCACAGACATTGATGGAAAATTTACTATGGATGTGCCGGAAGGCTCAAAGCTCCAGGTTTCTTATATCGGCTACCTGACTCAGGATGTTACAGTAGGAAACAATACCTCTCTTAATATAAAACTCCTTGAAGATACACAGAATCTGGACGAGATCGTTGTTGTTGGATACGGTGTACAGAAAAAGAGCAGTGTATCCGGAGCAATTGCGACCATCGCACAAAATGATATTAAAAAAGCAGCAACATCAAATTTAAGTGATGCTTTAGTTGGACAAATGCCTGGTCTGATCGCTGTAAACGAATCCGGAAAACCTGGTTCAGGTTCTAAGCTTTTAATCCGTGGACAAGGAACCTGGAACAATAGTGACCCGCTAGTGATTGTCGACGGCATAGAACGCGATTTCAGCAATCTGGATCCGAATGAAGTAGAAACGATCTCCGTCCTGAAGGATGCAGCAGCAGCCGCCGTATATGGTGCACGTGCAGCCAATGGCGTTATTCTTGTAACAACCAAGCGAGGAAAAGACGGAAAACCTTCCGTAAAACTGGATACTTATTATGGACTGAAAAGCGTTACACGTTATCCGGATCTTGCTACTCCTTATGAATGGGCTTCCACCCGTAACAAAGCATACCTGATGGATGGCGTCAGTCCTAACGATAACCGTATTTTCACTCAGGAACAACTGGATAACTTCAGAACAGGTGGCCAGGGAACAGACTGGTATAAAGAAACATTTAATAAAACAGCACCTCAGTATTATGCGAACCTTAATTTATCTGGGGGATCGGAAAAAGTAAAATATTTTGTTTCTTTAGGACATCATTCGGAAGATGGCCTGATCGACAATTTCGACTACAAGAAATATAATTTACGTTCCAACATCGATGCAAAAGTAACCGAACGGTTCACTATCGCAGCTGATATAGATGCCAGTACCAGAACGTACAATAGCCCGGGATGGAAAGCAGAAGACCTGTTTCACTATGTAGCCCGTCAGAATCCGACACTTCCGGCCTATCATCCGAACGGTTTACCTGCCAATACAAATGGAGAACACCTTCCGGAAATGGTTCACAGCTCTGGCTATAATAAAGAAACCTACAATGATTTCCGCGTTACCTTTAAAGCAGATTATAAAATCCCCGGAATTGAAGGGTTAGTTGCTAAAGGAATGTTCTCCTATGGTAAAAATTATATGTATAATAAGAAGTTCTTTATTCCATACTCGATGTATGACGTAAATGAAAACGGAGATATTACAAACACAAAAGTGGTAGGAGAAAAAACGAAACTGGATGAGAAATTCGATCAGGGCGACGGTTATACTTACAATATATCTTTAAATTACAACCGCACATTCGGTAAACATGATGTAGGATTTCTGTTCCTGTACGAAGAAGAATCTTCTAAAGGAAATGAATTTTCCGCCTTCCGAACTAATTTTGTTTCCAATTCGGTACCTCAACTTTCTGCCGGCGGCGATGCGGATAAAACAAACGCAGGTAAAGCAAATGAGTGGGCACGTAACGGTCTGGTCGGACGTATTAATTACGCATACGACTCCAGATATATGGTTGAAGCATCTTTTCGTTACGATGGTTCCATCACATTCCCCAAAGGACACAGATATGGATTCTTCCCGTCAGTTTCCGGAGCCTGGAGAATATCCAACGAAGCGTTTATTAAAGATAACTTCTCCTTTATCGATAATCTTAAGCTAAGAGCCTCATACGGTACATTAGGTAACGACCAGGTAAAACTATGGCAATACATGTCCGAATTTGTATATTCGGATGTAGCAACCATAGGTGGAAAAAATACCAACAGTATTGCCGTTTATAAAGATTTATTCCCCAACCCCAATATCACCTGGGAAAAATCATCTACTTTCGATGTCGGACTTGAAGGTATGTTATGGCAAGGTTTACTGAGCTTTGAACTTGACTTCTTCTCCAAAAGGACAAAAGACATTTTAGCCCCTCAGATCAGAACGATACCGGAAACATTCGGAGCCACACTGCCTGACGTCAACTATGGTATCCTGGATAATAAGGGGATAGAAATAGCGGTCAGTCACTCACATAAAATTGGCGACTTCACTTATAAAATAGGCGGAAACTTTAGTTTCGTCCGCAATAAAGTAATCAAGTTTGATGAGAGTGAAAGTACTCCGGATTATTACAAAGTCGTTGGCAGGCCATTTACCCACACATTGAGTACCAACGGTGGAAAAGTATCGTTAATGGATAAGACGACTGAAAAAATCGGCCGCCCTTATGCCGGACTTGTCGGTATGAAAGCGATCGGGATCTTCCAGTCACAGGAAGAAATCGATACCTGGCCTAAACAGTTCAATGGAGGCCAGAAACCGGGTGATGTCAAATATGCAGACGTAAACGGCGACGGTATGATCAATGAAAACGACCTGATCGTTGTAGACCGTTACGGTTCTATTCCTGAAATTATCTACGGGTTCAATTTGTCGTGCGGATGGAAAGGTTTCGAACTGACGGCACTGTTTCAGGGGGCAGCTCATAAATCCATTATGCTGGAAGGATATGGAACCACCATGTTCCTCGACGGCTCCAGTAACTATTACAGCTATTTGTCAGACGGCTCATGGTCGCCCGAAAATACAGGAGCCAAATATCCGCGTGCCTATGTAGGAGGAAACAGTAACAACAACCGTGCATCAAGTATATGGATGAAAAATGGTAACTACCTGCGCCTGAAAAACATTGAACTATCATATACTTTCCCAAAATCTATATTAGAAAAAACAAAAGTTATCAACGGATTACGGTTATATATTAACGGTACGAACTTATTAACGTTCGATAAGTTAGATATTATGGACCCGGAAATGACAGGCGGTTCGGCCCAATATTATCCACAACTGAAATCAGTAAACTTTGGTCTTAATTTCACATATTAAATAAAGAAGGAATCATGAAAAAATATATTCTATTATTAAGCGCAGTTTGCATGTTCTCATGTAACGACCTGTTTAATAAAACAAACCTGGAGTCTATGGGCTCTGATATTGTCTGGAAAGACCCTCTTCTGGTTGAAAGTTATGTCAATAACCTATATGCTAAATATCCCAGCTGGAGCCGTGAAGAGAATGACTTCACGGATGAAGCCAGAAACGGATATCGTACACACAAGGCATGGAATGTCGTAAAAGGAGAATGGGGACTGGAAAGCAATCCGATGGAATACTGGGCTTACAGTTATATTCGCAAATGTAATGAGATATTGCAGAATATCGATGATGTAACTATGGATGACAAACTGAAAGACAGGATGAAAGGTGAAACGACCTTCTTCAGGGCAACCGCTTATTTCAAGATGGTGATCCGTTATGGTGGCGTACCTCTTATCCTGGAGCCCCAGACCTTTGACTCGGAAGATCTCTATCCTAAGAGAGCCAGCATCGACGAAATATTCGATTTCGTTACAAAAGAATATGAAAAAGCAGCAAGCTTCCTTAGCGAATTTAAGACACAGGATAGCAATAACTTCGGACGTGTAACCTGGGGAGCTTGCAAAGCGATGGAAGCGCGAGCCTTTTTATTCTGGGCCAGTCCATTATATAATACTTCACAAGACATGTCCCGTTGGGAAAATGCAGCCCAATTAAATAAAGAAGTAATAGACAGCGGGCTATATGAATTAAAAGAAAATGTTCGTGACCTGTTTTTGGATTATCAGTCACCCGAAAATATCTTTGCAGTCTACTACAAAATGCCTGAACGATATAATGGAATCGATGCCATGTGTAAACCGCTTGGTATCGCAAATGGAGATGCAGCTCATTGGGGACCGCTACAGGAACTGGTTGATGCTTTTCCAACAATAAATGGCCTGGATATAACAGATGACAGTACTTACGATCCTGCTAATCCATACACAAACAGAGATCCCCGGCTCAATGCCTTTGTGGTTGTAAATGAAACACAATATTGCGGTCGTACTCAATATAGTTATTTCGACCTGGGAACGATCGATCCTTCTTTCCCGAAAGAAGAAGCAGACAGATATAAATCATGGGAAGCCAAAGGAGAGTTCCAGGATGCAGCCGGTTCTGCGCACAACTCTCTGACTTCTTATCTTTGCCGCAAGGTTATTAAAGAAAATCTCCCCAAAGATGGTTACTCTTATAATTGGGGTAGCGAAACTCCATTTATTGAAATCCGTTTAGGTGAAGTTATTCTTAATTATGCGGAAGCTCTAAATGAGCAAGGCAATATCAACGAAGCTTGTGAACAACTAAAAATAATCCGTCAGAGAGCAGGCATACTGAATCCGGAAGTTCCGGCTAAAAACAAGGCTAGTAAAGAAACACTCCGCAAATTCATCCAGAATGAACGTTATATCGAATTATGCTTTGAGCAGAAACGATACTGGGATTTACGCAGATGGAAAATAGCGACAACCCATCTTGGAGGGCAAAAGTTCTCCGGTATGAAAATATATCTGAACTTGTTGAATAATTCAGATATCATATCCTCCGAGCAATACAAAAAAGCATCTTTCACCGAACAACTGGATATGCTGAGAAAAAGCTGGACATACGAGCGTTACACAGTAGACGAAGCCCCCTATGTTTTTGATGAGAAAATGTATTTTATGCCTATTCCACGAAACGATATGGAAACAAATCCGAATTTGGAACAAAACAGTGGTTGGTAATCGATTTGACAGAATAATAAAATTAAATGACGATGAAACATTTTATATATACTATATTTGTATGCCTGTTTGTATTAACGGGGTGTGATAGTGAAGAGCCTGGTTACGGATATAAGGATCCGGTCGTATACTTCTCAAGAGCAGGTATTCTGGAAACAAAGATCACTGGTAGTGAAATTCCGGTATCCGTTTATTGTAGCGGGAATCCTGATCGGGGATCAGTAACAGTATCAGCTGCAGTAGAGAGATCTTTATATGACTCTTTTACGGGAAAATCCGACTATCAGTTAGTTCCGGAAAGTTTTTATACTACCTCCTCGTGGACGGTAGATATACCTAAAAAGGAACAAATAGGAATATTCAATATCCCGATACAGGCTTCCGCCTTAAGTAAAGGAAAATATGTATTGCCATTGAAGCTTACGAACTCATCTCCTTTCGAACTGTTGAAAGATAAAGACGTATTATATCTTACATTCGTAATAGAATAGGAAATACTCCCCAATTACCTGCCTTACTTTAAGACAGGTAATTTTTTATATGAAGATACTGAATTTTATAAATAAAGACAACACCTTAAAACTTAATATCATGAAGACTAAATTGTTTCTTTTTTTATCTCTTTTTGTCCTGTCTTCGACAGAAATAAATATTTCTGCTCATACTCCCTCAACGATCGACCATCCCGAAAATTCACGGAAAACATTAAAAAGGAGCGAAAGCTTCCTGGGATTCCATTTTGATTTTCATGCAGGTCTGGATTGTAATGAAATTGGTAAAAGACTCACAGAAGAGATGATCGATTCCCTACTTATCCTCACTAAGCCTGATTATATACAGGTCGATTGCAAAGGCCATGCCGGTTATTCCAGTTATCCGACCGGGATAGGTAATCAGGCTCCCGGATTTGAAAAAGATATTCTGGATATATTCCGGAAAGTGACCCGAAAACATCATGTAGCCTTATATGTACATTATTCCGGTGTGTGGGATACCCGTGCCATGCAATTACACCCCGAATGGGCCATCGTTCATCAGGACGGCTCTTACGACCGTGACAAAGCAGCTTATTTTGGTCCCTATTCTGATAAACTTTTGATCCCACAACTAAAAGAAATAGCGGCAAAAGGTATTGACGGAGCATGGATCGATGGAGATTGCTGGAGTGCCATTCCTGATTATTCACAGTATATGCAACAATTCTATACCACCGAGACTGGTAAAAAAATAATGCCTAAAAAAGGAGAAGAAGGGTATCAGGAATTTCTGGAACTAAACCGGAAAGCCTTCCGCATATATATGAAAAAATATATCGATGCAATTCATCAGGCTTATCCCGAATTTCAGATAACAAGTAACTGGTCATACTCATCCATGATGCCCGAAAAGATCGATACTCCCGTAGACTTTCTCTCCGGTGACGTTGCCGGCAGGAATGGTGTTTACAGTGCTGCCTGGGAAGCCCGTTGTCTGGCTTTACAAGGAAAACCCTGGGATTTAATGTCATGGGGATTTAACTACAATCAAGGTTTGCCTTCTTCCAAATCACTGGTTATGCTACAACAGGAAGCCGCGGAAGTAATCGCCATGGGTGGAGGTTTTCAAACTTACTATCAACAAAACAGGGATGGTTCATTAAAAACAATCTATTTTGATCAAATGGCAAAACTGGCCTCCTGGTGTCGTGACAGGCAAACATTTTGCCATCATAGCAAGCCTGTACCACAAATAGCTTTATGGTATTCCACACATGCCTGGAAAAAAGCGCAATCAAGCTTATATACCAGCGAGCAGAGTTGGCGGATGGCAGAAACATTAAATATCTTACTGGATGGTCGACAAACTGTCGAAGTACTAATGGATCACTATCTGAAAGATCATATAAACGAATATCCGTTAGTTGTTTTACCTGAATGGGCTGAGATCGGTACGGAAATGAGAAAGATCGTCCTTCAATATGTCGAGAATGGAGGAAACTTACTTATTTCAGGGGTTGATGCAAGTCGCGCTTTTGCAAATGAAATAAAAGTCGAATTAACTGAATATCCACAAAACAGCAATGTATTCCTATTTGCAAATAATGAATCAGCAGCATTGAATACCCGGTGGCAAAAAGTAATTCCCTCGAAAGATATCGTTTCTTTCGGCATTATGAAAACATGTGATGATCCGAACTATGATAATGAATCTTATCCGGTAGCCACCATAACTCCTTATGGAAAAGGTAAAATAGCTGCAGTATACAGTGATCTGGCTGATCCTTATCGCTCAAACCGTTCTTCTAATGTCGCTGCAATCTTCAATTCTTTAGTAAGAACCTTACATCCGAAAGCATTAGCAACCATAGAAGGTAATGGTCGTATGCACCTCATACTGGCTCAAAAAGAGGATAATTGGATTGTCAATATCATTAATATCGACGGAGAACATAACAACAGCCAGGTCTCTATCTACGATACGGTTCTATCAACAGGTCCCGTCGATTTAATCATAAATACAGATAAAACTATAAAAAAGGCAGTCCTTCAGCCGGAAGGGAAAAGACTATCCGTAAAAAAAGAAAAAGGAAAATACACAATTTCCGTTCCGTCTGTCGCAATTCATAGCATAATAGAACTATCCTTCTAAATAAATAATTATTATTAATCTTATCGGGTTCATACTGATCTGTAATAAGTATGAACCCGATATTTTCAACTATCATTTTGACATTAATATAGCGACTAATTAGAATTAATATAGCGGGTAAATAAAATTAGTATTAAGACTAATATTATTTAACATATCATATGGACAGGTACCAAACAAATTACCTATCAAATTGACTTTTCGGCAGATTAAAATAATCTGAAAAAATAGACATAGTTCTAGAAGAACTATCGTGTTTTCTTCGATGCAAATATAATCTATTTATAGCATAAGTAGTTAATATTGTGCATTAAATCCGATAATAGAAAAATATAAATGTATAGTAGAATAATTTTAGTAAAAATTCTATTTAACAGATAATCAATAAAATATCGTATCACTTAAGGTTTAGTTCTTCTAGAACAAAGTTAACCTATGGCAACAGAAGCATTGATTGATGAAAAAGGAAAAATCAAATTCGAAGATATTTATCTTTCTTACTTCTCCAAATTGAAGTACTTTGCCTTGGAGTATGTTATACGAGAAGAAGATGCAGAAAATATCGTTCAGGATGTATTCACCGAACTTTGGGAAAAGAGAGAAATGCTCTCTATGCACATAAACCTGGTTGCATATCTATTCACTACAGTCAAGAACAGATGCTTAAACCACTTACGACATAAAACAATTGTACATGAAACAGCTACCCTGATACAGGAAGAATATCTTATCACTATGCGAATGAACCTGAATTCATTAGAGGCATTCGATCAAAATCTGTTCTCTGATCAGGATATTGAGAAAATAATAACACGTGCGCTCGACACCTTATCTCCCAAATGCAAAGAAATATTTGTTATGAGCAAAATAGAGGGAAAAAAACAAAAACAAATCGCCACAGAACTTAATATATCTATCAATACCGTTGAAACTCAGATAGGTATAGCCTATAAAAAACTAAGAACAGAATTGAAAGACCGCCTTCTCCTTTTCATATTCCTCTTTTATTTCTAAAAAAGCAGAAATTTTCTATTCGTTCTTTAGCGGATTTTTCCGACGTGCGTGTTTACATAATAACAAGCCAATAATATGGACGAACAAATTAGAAAATATTTCCAGAAAGAACTTGACTCGACAGACAGGTTGAAGTTGTTAAAGCAAGTAGAATCAGACGATAAATTAAAAGACAAATTTATCGAATACAAAAACATGTATGCCTTATTATCACTCTCCGATCAGGCCGATGACAAAAAAGCGAATCAGGAAGGCTATCGCCGTTTCAACAACATAAGAAAAATGAAGAGAATTCGTCGGATTATGTCGAACGTAGCCAGCTATGCAGCCATTGTCACATTATTAGTCATATCAACTTATTGGATTACTATCAGCCATCATCCAGCTTCGTTACCGGTAATAGCAGACAACAAGCTTTATGTACCAGCCGGTCAACGAGTCAAATTAACCCTCCAAGACGGAACAGATGTATGGTTAAATTCGCAGACAACGTTTACCTATCCCGCCGTCTTCTCCGGAAAAGAAAGACGGGTGACGGTTGAAGGAGAAGCTTTTTTTGAAGTTGCTAAAAATGAGGACAAACCTTTTATCGTTTCATCGCAGGGCATTGAAATGAAAGTATTGGGAACGAAATTTAATATATATAGTTATCCTGTAAAAAAAGATATTCAGACCAGCCTGATAGAAGGATCGCTACATGTCTATTTCCCCTATCAGAATAAAGAAGGAGTTATTTTGAAGCCCAACGAACAAGTAACGATAAAAGAGGGAACGATGAAAGTCGGTATAATTCCTCACCATGATTACTTTTTGTGGAGGGATGGTATTTATAGCTTTGAAGATGAACTTCTTATAGATATACTTGAAAAATTGCAACTCTATTATGATGTAAAGATAGACGTCAAAGACCCATCTATCTTCAAATGGGAATACACCGGAAAATTCCGGCAACGTGACGGTATAGATGAAATTCTACGTATGATACAACGAATACATAAATTCAAGATTCACAAAGATGAGGAAAATAATATTATCACTTTAAGTAAGTAGTATGTATAACCTTTAAAAGTAATGCCTATGATATAAACACAAGAAAAATAACGGCGGATGCTGGAACCATCCACCGTTAAAAAACAGCAAACACTAATTAGTTAATTTTAGTATTCACCTAACATTGAGCAAAGATATGAAAATAAAAACTTTGTTACCACTCTTTTTTGTAGAGAACAAACACATTAAAGACTATTTCAGAATCATGAAAATATCACTCGTCATGCTTTTCGCCTGTGTTTTTCAAATGATTGCAATCAACTCGGAAGCACAAAACACTGTTATTAAGGTTGAAACAGAAGAGTTATCCATCGGCCAGCTTATCAACCAGATAGAGCAACAAACAGACTATTTGGTCGTATTCAGGAACCGCGAAGTGGATACAAACCGCGCCATTACCGTACGCAAAAAGTCCGGTAAAATAATCTCTTATCTGGAAGATGCATTCAAGGGGACTGACATCACCTACGAATTCGATAATAAGTATATTTTGCTGTTGAAGAAAAACAGTACGGATAAATCAGAACTTATCAACCAACAATCCCGGATAATAACAGGTGTTGTAACCGACGCAAATGGCGAACCGATTCCCGGCGCCAACGTTGTTATAAAAGGAACTACCACCGGAACGGTTACTGACTTTAATGGAAATTATACGCTGGAAGTTCCTCAGGGTGCCGTTTTACAGATCTCTTACATCGGTTACCTGACGAAAGAAATTACTGTAGGCAACAACAAATCTGCCAACGTAAGTTTGACAGAAGATATGCAAAGCATAGATGAAGTGGTAGTAGTAGGTTACGGTACACAGAAGAAAGGAGAAGTAGCCAGCTCTATTTCAACCATTAAATCCGACAACTTTGTTAAAACTCCGACATCGGATGCTGCCCAACTGATTAAAGGACAGGTTCCCGGTTTGAGTATCATTACACCGGATGCCAACCCGACATCTACCTCTCAGATTGCATTACGCGGTATCACGACACTGAAAGCCAGTGCCAGCCCGCTGGTTCTTATCGACGGAATACCGGGCGACCTTAATTCCATATCACCGGATGATATCGATCAGATCGACGTATTGAAAGATGGTTCAGCTGCAGCCATCTACGGTACACGTGGTACCAATGGTGTTATCCTTATCACTACTAAAAATGCCAATGGCGAAATGCCGACGGAAGTAGATGTGAATGCTTATATTTCCACCCAGCAAATCACAAGAACTTTGCCGTTTATGAAAGCCGACGAATACCGCCAGCGCGTTAAAGAAGGATGGCCGGGAGGTCAGGACGACGGTTCTTCCGTTAACTGGCTGGATGAGGTAACCCGCACACCGTTTACACAAATCTATAACATTAGCATGCGTGGTGGTAGCCGCACGACAAATTATGTAGCCAGTTTCGAGTACAGAGGATTAAATGGTTTAATTAAACGAACAAACAACCAAATGTTCTATCCGCGCATCGAGATTACACACCGCATGTTCAATAATAAATTGAAACTGAATGCCAGTTTAAGTGGTTACAAACAAACTTATTTTTCCGGATCCGATGGAGGCGGTTACAATAGTGAGGTATATAGAAATGCTTTAATTTACAATCCGACAACTTCGGTATATGACAAAGACGGAAAATATTCCGAAAGTACAAAGAACGAATATTATAATCCCGTAGCATTACTGAATGAGGTAGAAGGAGAAAATCAGGCGACGAATTTGCGTATGTTTGCAAATGTAACCTATACTCCTGTCGAAGGTTTGGATATTAAATATCTATTCTCCTCAAACACCTACAACCAGATTAGAGGATATTACGAAACGCAGGAACATAAATCCTCCTGGAGAGACGGGAAAAACGGATATGCTTCACGCGGTTCTACGCGCCGTAACGAAGATTTATCAGAAATAACCGTGCAATGGAGAAAAACAATCTTTGAAGATCATTCATTTACCTTGTTGGGCGGATATAGCTGGCAAAAGACAAACTATCAAAACTTCTACATGCAGAACTTCAACTTCCCGTCAGACGACTATACATACAACAACATGGGAGCCGGACAAGCGTTGAAAGACGGACGTGGAACAGAATTTTCAGAAGCAAACGAAAGTAGGCTGATCGGTTATTTCGGCCGTTTGAACTATAGCTATAAAGGTAAATATATGCTGGCTGCCAGTATTCGTCACGAAGGTTCTACCAAATTCGGTGCAGACCATAAATGGGGTAACTTCCCGTCAGTTTCCGCTGCCTGGAATATAAAAGGCGAAAGCTTTATGGAAGATGTGGAGGCTTTGTCTATATTAAAACTGCGTGCAGGTTTTGGTGTAACAGGAACTGTTCCTACTGATCCTTACATGTCTTTAAACACACTGAATTTCGGAACTTACGTTTATTACAACAACGAATGGATCAAAACGATTCGCCCGGACTCAAATGCAAACCCGGATTTAAGATGGGAAAAGAAGAAAGAGGTGAATATCGGTTTTGATTTCGGATTTCTGAACGATCGTATCACTGGTAATATCGATTACTATAATCGTAAAACAGATGATTTACTGTGGGATTATGATGTTCCTTCTCCTCCGTATCTGTTCTCAAACATGGTGGCTAATGCTGGTTCCATGCGAAATCAGGGTATAGAAGTCGGTGTAACAGCCATACCTGTACAAACAAAAGATTTCCAATGGACAACATCTATGAATTATTCCACAAACAAAAACGAACTGCTATCCTTATCGAACGACCAGTTCATCTCAAGTGGTTACTCAGATCAAGGATCTACAGGAGAACCTTTACAAACAAATACTCACCGTATTCAGGAAGGTCAGCCAATCGGTAATTTCTGGGGATATAAGAGCGTCGATATCGATGAAAACGGTCACTGGATCATTGAAGGGGCCGATGGCAATCCGAAACCGATATCACAATTGCAACCTACCGACAAACAAGTGATCGGTAACGGTTTGCCCAAACACTATCTGAACTGGAATAACTCGTTGAGTTGGAAAAACTTCGATTTTAATGTAACCATGCGTGGCGCATTCGGTTTCGATATCCTTAACATGCCACGCCTGCAATATGAAGCACCGGTTATGTTGGCAAGAGGCAATGTGCTGAGTGCCGCTTTCGAAACGAAATATGGTAAAGTGCCTTTGGCTGCCGATCAGGAATTGCAGTATGTCAGCTATTACGTAGAAAATGGTAGTTACTGGAAAATCGATAATATGACTTTGGGATATACTTTCAACTTCAATTCCTGGATTAAGCGTTTAAGAATATACGGTACGGTTTCCAATCTGGCAACTATCACCGGCTATTCCGGTATCGATCCGGAAGTCAGCATTAGTGGTTTGAATCCGGGCGTCGATAACAAAAACCGTTATCCATCTACACGTACTTATACACTTGGAATTTCTGTTAAATTTTAATGTACAAATATTATGAAGATCTATATAAAGTTATTTTTAGCATTATGTTGTTCAGGGACTATCATCTCTTGTAGCAATGACATGGATGAAAAAGTTTTTTCCAAAATAACCGAACAGACATACAATTATACTGTCGATGATTTTTCACCATCCGTATCCAGTGTATACAGTTATTTACGAAGCTTTACGGATCACTGGGGATATTTTTCGGCTCAGGAAGTTACTGCTGATGCAATCGTTATGCCTCCCAATGCTTCCGGTTGGGACGACGGCGGCGTTTATCGACGCATGCATTATCAGACATGGAATTCAGAACAAGATCATGTAAAAAATATATGGTCAGTGTTTTATCAGGGTGCTCTGTTATGTAATAAAATTATCGAACAGATAGAGACAGGTATTCTTCCTGCTCCGTCTGATGCTGAAAAAACAGCAGGCTTAGCTGAACTACGAGCCATGCGTGCCTATTACTACTGGCAGATATGCGATAACTTCGGGGAAGCTCCCCTCGTTACAACTACAGCAATGGATTTACCTTCAAAAAACAGTCGCAAAGAAATATACGACTTTACTGTAAAGGAATTAGAGGAAGTAATACCTTCACTCAGTGAAGAACAGGGAGGTAACTACTACGGACGAATGACAAAATGGGCGGCAAAAGCTGTATTAGCCAACATATATCTGAATGCAAACGTATACGTTGGCGAAACTCATTGGGACGAGTGTATCCAACAATGTGACGACATTATCAACAGCAATAAATTTGCTTTATCGGATAATTACAAAGATCCTTTCCGTACTACCGGTGTCGAAAACTCCAAAGAAGTGATCTTCACCATTCCGTTTGATGAGAACCTGGCCGGCGGAAACAGCATATTCATGTTCTCATGGCATGGAGAGTTAAAGAAAAAGTATGAAACGGAAGCAACCCCATGGGGATGCGGTTCTGCTATGGGAGTTTCCCAATTTATCGATACTTACAATGTAAAAGATTGCCGCCTGGCTGACTCCTGGCTGATGGGAGAACAGTTAGCAGCCGATGGCAGCAAACTGTATGGAACATACGACAAAATGGGTGAACCTCTTATTTATACCAAAGATCTTCCCGATGGTAATTATACCAGTGAAATGGAAGGCTATCGCATGAATAAATATGAAGTTGCCAAAGGATCACAAAGTTCATCCGGAACAGATGTCCCATTAATCCGGTACGCAGAAATATTAATGATGAAGGCAGAATGTTTGTTACGTTCAGGAAAAGCTGGAGCCGGCACATTAGTTACAGCAGTCCGTCAACGCGCATTCAAAGAAAATCCGGAACTGGCAACTGTTACAGACGCCCAGCTCAAAGAAAACACATCTTATCAATACGGATCGATTGAAAATTACAAGATTGCAGATAAAGGAAATACCGATATTGTAGAGTTTGGTAGAATGTATGACGAACTGGGTTGGGAGTTCGCTTGGGAAATGCATCGCAGAAGAGATGCCATCCGTTTCGGTGTTTATACCAAGAAAAGCTGGTTATCCCACAAACCGCAGGGAGAATACCGTTCGGTATTCCCGATACCGGAAAAAGTACTGACTTCTAATCCGAATCTGGAACAGAATCCCAGTTACAAGTAGAACAAGCTATAAATAACAATTTTATATTATCTCCCCGTCCACATTTGGATGGGGAGTATAAAAACTTTTGTCCTCATGAATAAATATATTATTGCTTTTTTACTGCTCATTTGTAGCCCGATCCTTTCTTTTAAAGTAACAGGCCAGGTGATCGACCGCGCCATATTGGACTCGTATATAGATCGCTTTAATCAGCAGGATGAGGAACTATATGTACAATATATTCCTAACAGTCAGGCAAAAGAATTTTTAGCTGAAAATATTCCTTTGTTTGAATGTCCGGATAAAAACATAGAAGAAATCTATTATTTTCGCTGGTGGACATTCAGAAAACATCTGAAAAAGACACCGGATGGATTCATCGTTACCGAATTTCTCCCGGACGTATCCTGGGCAGGAAAATACAATGGTATATGTTGTCCGGCCTGGTTCCATTTCAGAGAAGGCCGATGGATGAAAAACAATAGATTTCTGAAAGACTATGCCTATTACTGGCTAAAAGGAGGGGGCGCCCTTCGTTCCTACAGTTTTCCTGTTACGGACGCTATATACCAATACTCTCTGGTAGCAGGCGACAACCAGATACTCAAAGATCTTTATCCGGAACTAAAAGAGAACTACACTGAGTGGAAAAAAGAAAAGTTTATACCGGAAACAGGCTTGTTCTGGCAGACAGACAACAGGGACGGAATGGAAATATCCATAGGAGGTAATGGGTTTCGGGCAACTATCAATTCTTATATGACAGCCGAAGCTGCAATTTTAACCCGAATTGCCGGATGGAAAAATGATCCTCAGGCAAAAAGACTCAAAGAAGATGCAGAACAATTAAAAAACAACATGTTTCAAAAGCTATGGGATCAGGATGCTGAGTTTTTAAAAGTATTGCCACACGAAAAAAACACTCAACTACAGGATGTCCGTGAAGTTCACGGATATACCCCATGGGCTTTCGATCTGGCTGATCCTGAATATGCGGTAGCATGGAAATTCCTGATGGATGCACGTTATTTCTTTGCACCTTACGGACCTACGACCGCTGAACAATGCCATCCGGGATTCAAGGTCGTTTACGAAGGCCATGAATGTCAGTGGAATGGTCCATCCTGGCCGTATTCTACCGCTATGACGTTAACCGGACTATCCAATTTATTAAATAATCAGACTCAATCCTTTATATCTTCAAGTGATTACGTAACTTTACTCACGATTTTCGCACGCAGTCAGTATAGAAGAAAAGATAACGGCACACAGATACCATGGATTGATGAAAATCTGAATCCTTTCACCGGAGATTGGATCTCGCGGACTATACTGAAGCAACGGAACCGTTTACCGGAAGAACGCGGAAGAGATTACAACCATTCATCCTTTTGTGATCTGATTATAAACGGATTAGTCGGCATCCGCCCACAGGAAGGGAATAAACTGGTAATCAACCCATTGGTTCCGGAAGGGTACTGGGATTATTTTTGTCTGGATAATGTATCCTATCATGGAAGAACCATATGTGTTCTTTATGATAAAACAGGAGAGAAATACAATAAAGGAACCGGATTATCCATCTTTATCGATGGTCAGAGAGTTACCTCCTCTCCTACTTTAAAAAGAATTAGTTGTGAATTATAAAATTAAAAATTAAGACCATGAAACAGTATCTCTTATTATCTCTGACTTGCTTGGCTTTATGGGGATGTAGCGAACAAAAACAGGTATTGGAAACACCCCTCAAAATGATCGACCAGGTAGACTTCTCCCACGTTCATATACAAGACCATTTTTGGTCGCCACGTCTGAGCAAACATATCTCGGCAACATTACCTGTCTGTATAGATCAGATAGAGAACCAGACAGGTCGCATGCAAAACTTTGTCAATGCGGCCAAAGGAGAAGGTGAACACTCCGGTATTTTCTTCGATGATTCGGATGTATATAAAGCACTCGAAGGTATTGCTTATAGCCTCATCAACAATCCGAATCCCGAACTGGAAAAGAAAGCTGACGAATGGATCGATAAGATAGCCGCCGCACAACAACCGGACGGATATATCAATACATTCTATACCCTGACCGGATTGGACAAACGGTGGAAAAATATGGACAAGCACGAAATGTATTGCGCCGGTCATATGATGGAAGCCGCTGTTGCTTATTACCAGGCTACCGGAAAACGCAAACTGCTCGACGTAAGTATGCGTATGGCAGACCATATGATGAGCCTCTTCGGCCCTGATAAGCGTCATTGGGTACCGGGACATGAAGAAATAGAACTGGCGCTGGTTAAACTTTATCAGACCACCAAAGAACAGAAATACCTGGACTTTGCCAACTGGCTATTGGAAGAAAGAGGCCACGGTCACGGAAGCAAAGGCGATGAAGGCAAGTGGGATCCGGCTTACTACCAGGACATCGTTCCGGTTCGCGAGCTGACAGATATTTCCGGCCACGCCGTTCGTTGTATGTATCTGTATTGTGGTATGGCCGATGTTGCAGCCCTGAAGAAAGATACCGGTTACGTGGAAGCGTTGGATCGTCTGTGGGATGATGTTGTTCTGCGCAATATGTATGTTACCGGTGGTATCGGTTCTTCAAGGCATAATGAAGGATTTACCGAAGATTACGACCTGCCTAATATGGACGCCTATTGTGAAACCTGTGCCTCTGTCGGCATGGTTTACTGGAACCAACGTATGAACCAGTTTACCGGCAACTCCAAATATGTAGATGTGCTGGAACGTTCCATGTACAACGGAGCACTGGCAGGTGTTTCCCTGGCTGGAGATCGTTTCTTCTATGTTAATCCGCTGGAGTCAAATGGCGATCATCACCGCCAGGCATGGTATGGTTGCGCCTGCTGCCCGAGCCAGATCTCACGTTTCTTACCCTCTATCGGTAATTATATCTATGGAACATCCGATAAAGCCTTGTGGGTAAATCTTTATATGGGAAATACGACACAAATTACTGTGGATAACAAAGAAGTCACCTTGAAACAGGAGACAGATTATCCGTGGGATGGACTGGTTAAACTGACAGTTACCTCTGCACACCCTTTGAATAAAGAACTACACATCCGTATTCCGGGATGGTGTAAAAAATATACATTGTCTGTTAATGGCAATCCCGTAAATGCATCGACAGATAAAGGATATGCTATTGTCAAAGACTGGAAATCAGGAGATCAGATCACACTCAACATGGATATGCCGATCGAAATGGTTTCTGCTGATCCGCGTGTAAAACAGAATGTAGGAAAACGGGCTGTACAACGCGGTCCACTTGTTTATTGCCTGGAAGAGATTGATAATTCCAAAAACTTTGCCGATCTCAATCTGGCAGCCGGTACTTCTTTCGAAGTAAAAGACGAACCCGGTAAACTGGGAGGCATCAAAGAGATTGAAGCCGTATCCGGAAATCAAAAGTTGTCTTTCATCCCCTACTACACCTGGGATAATCGGGAAGCCGGAAAAATGAAAGTTTGGATCGATTATAAAGAGTAATTCATATATTCTACATGACCATGAATAAATTAATAAAAATCTTTTTCGCATCATTTGCGACCCTTGCGATTGCTTCGGCTGCACCTGCCGGAGGAGAATCCGTGTCTGGTAATTATTTGAATAACCGCCAGCCACTATTACAAAAAACATACATAGAACTTCCTCTAGGTTCTATCAAAGCGGAAGGCTGGATGCAGGAACAACTCGTCCGGATGAAAAACGGAATGACCGGACATCTGGATGAGGTTTACGAGAAAGTGATGGGACCGCGCAACGGTTGGCTCGGCGGTGACGGCGATGTATGGGAACGAGGCCCGTACTGGATAGACGGCCTGCTCCCACTGGCTTATATTCTGAATGACCAGGCTCTTATAGAGAAAATAAAACCCTGGATCGAATGGACGCTGGCCTCTCAAAAGCCGAACGGCTATTTCGGACCCGACACCGACCGCAGTTACGAACCGGGATTACAGCGTGACAATGCCCAGGACTGGTGGCCTAAAATGGTCATGCTGAAAATCATGCAGCAGTATTATACAGCAACCAACGATATCCGCGTGATCGGTTTCCTGACCAATTATTTCAAATACCAGTTAGCCGAATTACCTAAGAATCCGCTTGGCAAATGGACATTCTGGGGTGAACAACGTGGCGGCGATAACCTGATGATCGTCTACTGGCTGTATAATATTACCGGAGATAAATTCCTGCTCGATCTGGGCGAACTTATCCATAAACAGACATTCAACTGGACAGATATCTTCCTGAACCAGGATCATTTGTCACGCCAGCACAGCCTGCATTGTGTAAACCTGGCACAAGGATTCAAGGAGCCGATCGTTTATTACCAGCAAAACAAAGATCCGAAACAGATACAAGCAACAAAGAAGGCTGTTCATGATATTCATAACACGATAGGCCTGCCTACCGGATTATGGGGTGGTGACGAATTGTTGCGTTTCGGAAAACCGACAGCAGGTTCCGAACTATGTACGGCTGTAGAAATGATGTATTCATTGGAAGAAATGCTGGAAATAACCGGTGACATCCAATGGGCCGATTATCTGGAGCGAGTAACCTATAATGCACTGCCAACACAGGTAACCGACGATTATTCCGGCCGCCAGTACTACCAGCAAACGAATCAGGTAGCCGTTACACGCGACTGGAGAGAATTCTCCACTCCCCATGAAGATACCGACATCCTGTTCGGCGAACTGACCGGCTATCCTTGCTGTACCTCCAACCTCCATCAAGGCTGGCCCAAATTTGTACAGAACTTATGGTATGCTACTGCCGACAACGGCATTGCAGCTTTAGTATATGCCCCGTCACAGGTATCGGCAAAAATAGCCAACGGCATTACTGTAAATATCAAAGAAGAAACAGCCTATCCTTTCGAAGAAGCCATTCGTTTCAACATTTCCTTCGCCGACAAAAAGGTGAAACAGGCATTCTTCCCCTTCCACATCCGTATACCGGCCTGGTGTAAGAATCCGATTGTCAAACTGAATGGCGAACCAATCACTATCGATGCCTATCCGGGAACTGTAGCACGTGTAAACCGCGAATGGAAGAACGGCGATATACTGAGCCTCGAATTACCGATGGAAGTAGCTGTAAGCCGCTGGTACGACAACAGTGCCGTAGTTGAACGTGGTCCGCTGGTATATGCTTTGAAAATGAATGAAAAATGGGAAAAGAAAACATTCGAAAACGAGAAAGCCGGAGAATACGGCAAATGGTATTATGAAGTAACTTCCGATTCTCCCTGGAACTACGCTTTATTACACCGTAGCTTCTCGTCTGAACAGATCAAGACATCTTTTACCGTAGAGAAATCGTCTACCGTTGCTATTTATCCGTGGAATGTAGAAAATGCGCCTATACGCATCAAAACAAAAGCAAAACGGGTAAACAACTGGACACTCGTCAGAGGTTCCGCCGGTCCGGTTCCTTTCTTCACGCAACAAGGTAACGATGTCGGAGAAGAAGAAATGATCGAACTGATACCTTATGGGTGTACGACACTCCGCATTACCGAATTCCCGGTAAGATAATATCTACTCTAAGCCACCTTCAAGAAAATAACATACACTTGAAGGTGGCTTAACTATCTTGTCATAAAGCCAAAATGCATAATAATAATATCATATTTGAAACATTATTATCGTGATTAGTAACTACTTTTGTTTTATTACAGATATAAACTAATCAACCATGGAAAAACTCTTTATTTTAACCCTGTGTATTTTTTCCCAGCTTCTTTCTTCCCAGGTAAAACAATTGCCTCCCGGACATCCCGACCGTTCCGCCACTATGGATTTAAAAAAAGGTTTTGCAACGCCTCCCAAAGGATATGGAGAAGTACCTTTCTACTGGTGGATGGGCGATACTTTAACCCGTGAACACCTCACCTACCATCTGGATCAGATGGCTGCAAAAAAAGTGACCAGTTTACAAGTAAATTATGCCCACTCAGACAAAGGAGGGGTCAGTTACGGCTTGACTTTCCCTTCCCGTCCGGCCCTCTTTACTGAGGAATGGTGGGATCTGTTCAGCTGGTTCATGGAAGAAGCAAAAAAACGGAATATGACCGTTAGCCTCAGCGACTACACCCTGGGAGTCGGACAAGGTTCTTACGTGGATGATGCCCTAAAGGAAAACCCCGGATTGACGGGAGCCGAACTGAAATTCGAGAGTGATACCATTCAAGGCAGCTATGAGAAAGCATGTCGTGAAAATCTGCTGTCCTTATATGCTTACCAGTTGGGAACAGACAGTATAATCATAGAGAACTCCGGCATCGACCTGACCAAAAACCTTACTGATAACAAAATACAATGGCAATCACCGGAAGGTAAATGGATCGTAACGCAGGTATACAGTGCCGCAAAGAAACCGTCACTCGACCCGATGCATCCCCTTTCGGGCAAAAGTTATGTCAAACATTTCTTCCAACGGTTCGAAGACCGTTTCCCGGAACAATCCAAAGGAGGACTCAACTTCTTTTTTTCTGACGAGCTAAACTTCAACCTACACGGCTACATCTGGAATTCAATCTTCAGAGATGAATTCAGGAAACGGAAAGGATACGATGTTATCCCCTACCTCGCCGCCCTGTTCACCCATATAGGTTCAATCACTCCTAAAATCCGGTTGGATTATAATGATGTCATGGTATCGCTCAGTGAAGAGAACTTCTTCATCCCCGTATACCAATGGCACGAAGATCGTAACCTCATTTACGGCTGCGACCATGGCGGACGCGGAAGAGATGTCAGTGAATTCGGCGATTACTTCCGTACCCAGCGATGGAACCAGGCACCGGGTTGCGATCAGCCCAACTTTTCGAAAGACATTATAAAAAATAAAGTAGCCTCTTCCATCGCACATCTTTACGAACGTCCGAGAGTATGGCTGGAAGGTTTTCACAGTAGTAAATGGGATAGCAACACAGCTAATGTTATCGATGCAATCTTTGCTAATTTTGCCATGGGTCAGAACCTGCTCAGCCTGCATGGTTTCTTTTACAGTACGGTAGGAGGCTGGTGGGAATGGGCACCTCCGTGTAATCATACCCACATGCCTTATTGGGAACAAATGGGGCCCCTACTCGAATGTTCCGAACGTCTGAGTTATGTTCTCTCACAAGGATATCACCGGGCCGATATAGCAATCCTCTATCCCGTAGAACCGGTAGTAGCCGGATACGGTAGCAATGCAGTGGAAAAAGCTTTCAGCCTGGGAGATTTTCTTTATAAGAAAGGTATCGATTTCGACTTCATGGATTACCAATCGTTGGATAAAGCGACCGTAAAGAACAGTAAACTTCACATTTCAGGAGAAGAATTTAAAGTACTTATTATCCCTTCCATGAAAGCCATCCGGCATTCTTCCCTGGAAAAGGCTCTGAAATTCAAACAAAACGGAGGGATTGTCATCAACCTCGGCGATTTACCCGAAGCAACAGAGAAAAAAGGATTGAATGATACCCGTGTAAACACATTACTCGATAAACTATTCAAAACATCCGGCAATAACGTGTTTATTGCAACAGATAACAAAGAGATCCTCCATATTCTTGACTCACATCTAACCCGCGACTTCCGCATCACTTCCCAGGAGGATAAACAGGATGAACCTTATATCATGCACCGGAAAATAGCAGGTAAAGAGCTCTACGCCGTATATAATGTACCTAAAGATACGGAATGCTTCTTCCGTGCAACAGGTGGGATAGAACTATGGGATCCATGGACCGGGACCTTCCGGGAAATATCCGCATCATCCGTCACCAACGAAGGAACTTGTATCCGTATGCCACTCGATAAGCAGGATATGCATATCTTCGTATTCGATCCAGCCCGGAAAGCAACGATCTCTGCCCCTGTGGAGCACAAAGTAACGGAGACAATCGTACTGGATGGTGAATGGGGATTCGAACTTAAACCAACCTTAGATAATCAATTCGGTGATTTCCACTGGCCTGCTACACCGGAAATACTGGGAGCTTACATCTACAAAGCTCGCTACATGCAGAGTTCCAAAATAACAGACGGATGGCAATCTCCTTCCTTCGACGATGATGACTGGATATCCAAGACTTTCACATTCGCTCCCCGCTTTATGCTGCTGGAAGCCACTCCAGAACTGACAGAAGAACTGATTTTCAGTAATCTCCCAGGAAAATCCGAGGGCATCATAGCCAGTAATAAAGAATACCACTGGAAACCGTACGAATTCTCCTGGCGCTGGGGAGTAGAAAACGATTACGGCCATCAGGGATGGCATGGGCTGAAAGCAACCGTACACGATGAATTCATCAGGCTAGGCGAATTCAAACAGGAATTCAGAGAAACACTACGGGTAAAAGACCCAAGCGGTAATAAAAACTATTATCTCTATTCGAATGTACTGGCTCCGGAAGCAGGAACCTACCAACTCTCACTCGGAGAACTGAAGCCGGCAGCCGTTTATATCAATGGAAAGCAGACCGAGGACTTATCGGGAAGTATCTTATTGAAAGAAGGTATCAACGAAATCGTACTGCATTACGATACTTTCGGTGTAACCTGGTGCGTCATCCGAAAACAAGGCGACAGCCCACGTATAATCAAAGAAGCAACAGCTGAAAAACCATTGGCTACCAATTTCAGAGGAGATCGTTCGATACTCCCGTTCGATATCAGACACACACAGGAAGCAACCTATGGGCAATACCGTTTCAAATCGGCTCCGGGACTCGAAAAATTCGTATTTTCCGCTTTCGGGAAACCGGAAGTATGGGTAGACGGAAAAGCTTGTCTACTGGATATTAAAGGTAAACGCGCGGACGGTTGCATAACTTATGAGGTCACGATCCCTAACCCGAACAAACGGGTATCCACAGTAGCCATCCGTATAAAAGAAGAATGGGGTAATACCGGTGGAGCGGCTATTGATAGTCCGATCAGGCAGGTATGCGGGGAAGGCTTGATTGTAGCCGGCGACTGGTCACAGATAGAAGGTATCTCGACCTATTCAGGAGGTGCCTGGTACCGTAAGAATATCCAAATGAAAGATATAGCAAATAACCAGAGAGTTCATCTGAACCTCGGTAATGTCATTTCTACTGCGGAAGTATGGATAAACGGCAAAAAAGCAGATCTGAAACTCACTGCACCCTGGCAATTTGACATTACTGATCATATTAAAAACGGTAATAATAAGATTGAAGTATTGATACATAACACAGCTGCCAACTACTATCTCTCCGTTCCGACACAATATCGGGGAAAAACGACTGCCGGACTTTTAGGAACTGTATCGATAGAGATTACAGAAAACAGATAAACATGAACAAGGGACAGAAATCATAAAGATTCCGTCCCTTGTTTTTGTATGTAAAATAGAAATTACAGAGGTATTGGCTAAGCTTGTGTATTCGTCGTTGTTGTATTAGTTGTAGTTGTATTATTTGTATTGGCAGTTTGAGTTGTAGCACCGGCAACAGGAGCCTGTACTTTTGCTTCTTCCCAATGGAACGGTTCGAACTCTGAATTCGGATCGACCCAGGATGCCTTTTTGGAAGCATAAATAATAAACGGAGCAACTACGACAACAATAGCACCGATAATCAATACGGCAAACCAAACAGTATTACTACCGACAGAAATCTGACTCGGCGGAATAAAGCTCAATATAAACGCCAGTAATGAACCACAGAAACCAAGGCCACCGATAAACCACATCAGACCGTTACCATGTTTACCGATACGGAACGGACGATTGGCTTTTTTCATCCGGTAACGTAATGCGATTGCACCGGAGAACATCAATAGGTACATAACCAGATAAAGGATCACTGTTAACTGTGATAAGATCTGATAGAAACTTTGTACTGAAGGCATTACAACGAACAGTAAGCTCAATAAAGTAACAGCACATCCCTGTACCAACAGAATATTTTTCTGAACACCAATCTTGTTTGTTTTCTGGAAGAAAGGAGGTAGATAACCAGCCTTACCGACTGTAAAGATACCTTTTGACGGACCGGCAACCCATGTTAACACACCTGCCAGTACACCGAATGCCAGGGCGATAGCGATAATAGGAGACAACCAGGAAGCATGGATGAATTTGAAGTAGTTATCGAAACCAACCAGCAGACTCTGTGTCAGGTTAATATCCTTTTCCGGAATAATAACACCCAGGGCAAAAGTTCCCAATACGAAAATAATTACAGTGATCAATGCACCGATAAATACAGCTTTCGGATAGTTTTTAGAAGGATTTTCCACATCTTTTACGTGGATACCACCCATTTCCATACCTGCATAAAACAGGAAGATACTGGATGCAAGAACCAGGTTATCGAACTTAGAAAAGTCAGGGAAGAAATTACCATGGAAGTCCATATTCGAATGACCGCCCATCGACAGGTAAACGATTCCGAGGATGATCAATAGAGCAGCCGGAAGGATCGTACCGACAATACCGCCTACTTTAGCAACTTTACCTACCCAGCTCAATCCTTTCAATGAAATAAAAGTAGCCAGCCAGTAAATGATCAATACAACAGCTAATGTGTACATTTTATTTGAAGCCAGTGTCATGTCATGCGCATCATTCATTCCTATAAAAGCAATGGATACTGCACCGAAGGTTAACACAGTGGGATACCAGATCGTACTTTCAATCCATTGTACCCAGATGGCGAGGAATCCCCATTTCTTACCGTAGGCCTCTCCTACCCATCTGAAAACTCCGCCCTGCTTATCCTGGAACATGGCTGCTAACTCAGCTGCCACCAGCGATGTCGGGATCAAAAAGACAATTGCCGCAAATAGATAATAAAAGGCTGAACTTAATCCGTATACAGCCTCGGCTGGTAGTCCGCGGAGAGACACTACCGCCGTAACATTCATAATCGCAAGAGTAAAAACTCCAAGTTTTACTGCTTTTCCTACATTTGCCATGAATTTACTGTTTAAATGTGAATTTTGTATTGTTTAGTTTCGCTTTAAATATGTCAGTAAAACAAATCGGTATTGTGTTAGTTTGTCAACAAGATGTCAAACTAGGTTAATTAACAGAATAGTGTTAAAAACAAAATCAGACTTTTCTATGTTAGATAGCTTAAAATATTTTCATCTAAACGCCTAAACAGTAAACACAATGAAGTCAGCATTCAGTGATATTATTTATGAGAAAAGAGGAATATACGGAGTATTGCACGTTATCATTTTGCTACTTTCGCTGTTCCTTATTGTTGTAATTTCAATTGATACATTCAATAATATCCCTTTTATTACACAGGGGTCGTATCTGAAGATACAGTTCTGGATCTGCATGTTCTTTATTGCCGATTTTATTTTGGAGTTTTTCTTATCAAAACGTAAATTATATTATCTGCAAACCCACCTGATTTTCCTGATCGTATCCATTCCTTATCTAAATATTATCAATTATTATGGGATTGAATTTTCACCGGAGATCACCTATTTCCTACGTTTTATCCCATTGGCACGCAGTGGTTACGCTCTAGCAATAGTGGTAGGATGGCTATCTTCCAACAAGGCTTCGGGACTGTTCGTATCTTACCTGACAATGTTGCTGGCTACGGTTTATTTTTCCAGTCTGATATTCTTTGTCATCGAACATAAGGTAAATCCACAGGTAGCCGGTTATGACGATGCACTCTGGTGGGCTTTTATGGATGTGACGACGGTAGGTTCGAATATTTATGCCGTTACGCCTACGGGACGGATATTATCGGTACTGCTGGCAGCACTGGGGATGATGATGTTCCCTATCTTTACCGTCTACGTGACCAGCCTGGTACAGAATGCCAATAAGAAAAGAGAAGAATATTATAATAAGGGACAAGTCGCCCAGGATAAGACTGCCGCTCCGTCCGAAACAACAAATCAGCAGTCCTGATTTTCTTATTAAAAAAAATTCACAATATAGCCGAAGGGATTTCAATTACCCTACATACTAAATCCAATTACATGCCGAGGAAATTAGTGGTTGATAAATATCAACCGAATGTCCGACAATTGTCAACCGTATGGTTGATAATTATGAGCCAAGCGGCTGAAAATTATCAGCCATTAAAAAGTGTCGTATAAATATACTAAAACAAAGGATACATTCTACTGAACATTAGTGTTTTATTTTACAAATAATATAACCCTGTTGTTTTTTAATTACATTTGCATCTGCAACCCAAAAATCTAAGTTATGGCACAATCAGGAAGGCTACTCTCACTGGATGTAATGAGAGGTATTACAATTGCAGGAATGATCATGGTAAACAACCCCGGAACATGGGATTATGTATATGCACCACTCCGCCACGCATCATGGAACGGTTTGACACCGACTGATCTGGTATTTCCGTTCTTTATGTTCATTATGGGAGTTTCCATGTTCTTTTCATTACGGAAATACAATTTCAAATTATCCAAAGAAAGCGTTACGAAAATATTGAAGCGCACTGTGTTGATCTTCCTGGTCGGATTCGGATTAAATTTATTCTCACATATATGTTACAACGGATTCACTCATTTTGAGAATCTTCGTATCCTCGGAGTAATGCAGCGTTTGGCGCTGGCTTATGGTGCAGGTTCATTGATCGGACTGGCTATTAATCACAAATACATCTGGCAAACGGCAGCCGGTATCCTGATCGTTTATTGGATGCTTCTTACTTTCACAGGAAGTACGACACTATCGGAAGACAATATTATTGCGGTTGTAGACCGTCTCTTGTTTGGCAATACACATATGTATCATGATTACCTGGCAGACGGGACACGTATAGCTTTCGATCCGGAAGGACTGTTAAGTTGCGTGGGAAGCATCGGACATGTCCTGTTAGGTTTTTATGCCGGTAAAATAATTCTGGACAGTAAAAAGAATAATGAACAGATCATCCGGAACCTGTTTATATTCGGAGCGATCATCCTGTTCCTGGGATTTTTGTTAAGTTACGGTTGTCCGATCAATAAAAAATTATGGAGCAGCACATTCGTACTAACCACCTGCGGATTCGGATCATTGTTCCTTGCCTTACTGATCTGGATCATCGATATCAACGGTAAAAAGAAATGGTCACTATTCTTCGAGTCTTTCGGGATCAATCCGTTATATCTTTATGTACAAGCCGCTGTTTTGGCTACCATATTCGATAAATGCGGAATAACATCCTATGTTTATACCGATATACTGGTACCTCTGTCCGGTAATTTCAGAGGTTCGCTGATATGGGCCATTCTTTTTGTCATATTGAACTGGATTCCGGGATATTGGTTATATAAGAAACATATCTATATCAAATTATAATGAATTGTAACAAGTTATTCCGTCATAGCATTTATATAAGTATTATCAGTTTTTTCCTGTTTCATGCAGGTGAAATGAAATCGCAGATAAGCGAAGGAGGGAAACCGGCCAGTTTCAATTATCGAAATATGTTGAAAAGTGAACAGCCGGCTGTTCAGATTCCTGTAAACTTCAGTGTGGAAGACTTGATTGCAGTCGACGAATGGCGAGTAAGCCAGGGAGCGCCCTTAACTGTTTCTACTTTGATAGATACGGATCTGAATATCGATAATTCCGGAAAGTGGATCACACTGCCCGGAGGAGAAAAGGTATGGCAACTCCATCTGCAAGCAAAAGGGGCAATTGCCTTAATGTTATATTATGACGAATTCTACATTCCGGAAGGCGGAAAACTATTTATTTATAATGCTGATAAAACTCATCTGTTGGGAGCTTATACATCACAAAGTAATCCGGGAGGAAAAATATTTGCCACAGAATTTGTGTCCGGCGATGATCTTACGCTTGAATATGAACCACCTGCATCCGGTGATAAAGCCGGAATAACCATTAGCCAGGTAGGATATGGATACAATCATTTAACCGTATCCGGCAGTTTACGAAATACTGGTCCGGGAACTTCCGGTTCCTGTATGGTTAATATAAATTGTGAAGAAGGAGAGGAGTGGCAAACCGAAAAGAACGGGGTTTGCCAGATGGTAGAAAAAATAGGAAAAGCAGGATATCTTTGTTCCGGTTCCCTGATAAATAATACGGCTAAAGATATGAAACCTTATATCTTATCGGCTTTCCATTGTACGGAAGATCAGGATAACGGCCAAATAGCTTCAGCAGAGGATCTGAACCAATGGGTATTCTATTTTCATTTCGAACAGACCGGATGTGAAAGCACTTCACCGGTTGCCGATCATAAAACAATGGTAGGGTGCAGCCACATCGTGAGTATTCCGATAGATGGAGGTTCCGACGGCCTATTATTATTGCTGAACGGGAAGATCCCTCTGGATTATAATGTTTATTTCAACGGATGGGACCGAAGTGATCTACCTGCTTCATCAGGAGTAAACATTCATCATCCTTCAGGTGATTATATGAAAATATCCACATTTGGCAATCGCCCGGTAGAAACAATGACCTGGAATACTACCGGCGCTCCTAATGCTCACTGGAATGTTATTTTCGATAAGACTCTCAATGGACATTCCATAACAGAAGGTGGCTCTTCCGGTTCACCGCTTTTCAACGAGAATAAACAGATAGTCGGAACATTAAGCGGCGGAAATTCCACCTGTCGCCAGGCAACTGGTAATAATCTATATGGCAAATTATCTTATCATTGGGATAAATACAGCCAGGCTGACACCGGACGGATGGATATAT
>NZ_CAJJWO010000028.1 GCF_905196875.1 uncultured Parabacteroides sp.
ATAAAGTATCGAAACATCCGTTGAGCGAAGATGAAGAGGAACATTTTCTACAAAGTCTGAATTCGTATTTGGGACTGATGAGACATCACAGTAGTTTGAACTTGCGGAAGAAGGTCAGGGAATGGCTTTCGCCGGCACTCGACAGATTATACTATGTCAGTCCCGAGAAAATAATCCGGAAAGAGAAGGTGCGTCTGTTGCGCCACCAGACCGTAAGGAATATTTGCTCGACTATAATAAGAGGTCAGAAAAAGGCCGGGCTGGTTCCCGGAAACTACGACGATTTGTATCAGGTAGTGTATGCATCCAGATACAATTGTTATGAAATATTGAATCATGGCTTTACATACTGAAACTCCGCTTTATCTGCGGACGGTTGAACTGATAAAAATGATCTATGCTGTCTCGCATCACGCTCCCCGCGAATATAAATACACCCTGATGCAGGATATCCGCAGGGACGCGATGAACCTGACCCGTTGTATCTACCGGGCGAATGTGTCGTTGGACAAGTCGCCCCACCTGATGCAACTGGTGGATGAGTTCGAATTCCTGAAACTGGAAATCCGCCTGTGTAACGATCTGCGTATCATCGACACGGGTAGTTATGCCAAGTTGGTCCTGTTGATGGAAGATATCGGACGGCAGATAACAGGGTGGCGGAAAAGTGTAATTAAATAAAAGGAATTATTTATGGACTTGAAACAGAAGCTGGCTTTGGAGACAGCCGAGAGTACTCATATATACTTATATCGCGAAGGTCTTTTCTGGAAGGCGTATGAGCGTTCGGCAATTAAATTTATACAGACCATAACTGCTTATCAGGTAAATACCCGTTTCTGTAAGGTGGTTAATATGGAAGTGATCTCGCTGGGTTTTCCGGATGCGGTTCTTCCGAAGATACTTGAAAACCGGGAGTATGATAAAATAGATGAAAAGCAATTGGCTATCCGGTCTGTATTACTTGGTGACGAGGAGTTTGCTACGGAGAAAGGTCGGTATATATCCAATATGATGCAGGCATTGAAAAAGGAAGTTTTGCCGGAAACCGCTCCTGTCCGGAAAGAACCGGATGCCGGCGCACAGGTACTGGAACGGCTGCGATTATATGATATAGCGGGGGTGACTCCAATAGAGTGTATGATCTTCCTGTCGTCGTTGAAGAAACAATTGGAGAATAACATAACATTAAAAAACAACTGATTATGAACAAAACAGATTTAGTGAACGCATTAGCGGATAAGATGGGTATCCCGCAGTGTAAATCCCGGCAGTTCCTCAATGCTTTTCAGGATGTGCTGACGGAAAGACTGGGACAAGATGAAATAGTACTTCAGGGATTCGGTTCCTTTAAGGCCTGGGAGCAGACGAAACGTTCGGGACGTAACCCGCGTACTGGTGTTCCTTGTGTGATAGAGGCCCGTACCAGTGTGAAATTTAAACCGGGAAAGTTTTTGCTGGAGGCGCTGAATCCTCAAAACAAATAGTGTATGAAGAAAATAATAACGGAAGGACTGGCCGGTTTATGTTTGCTGGCTGTCCTGCCTTCGTGTAAGACAAGCCGGCAGGATATGCAGCCGGCGGGACGTATGGAAAGAGCTCAGTCGACTGTGATCGGGAAGGATTCGTCTGCAACAGCATTCGTGCGTCGTGCCGAAATACCCTTGTTGCAGGTAGAAGCTCTGACTGTTTTCGGAGGAATGATCAGCTATCTGACCCCGGAACCGGAAGTTGGGCCGGTAGAGAAACTGGATACTGAAAAGCTGACGGCTTATATCGGTTTTCCGGCGGGCAGTGTCAGACTCGAACTGAAATATGGTAACAACCGGGCCGAACTGGAAAAGCTGAAAGAGCGGTTGTCGCAGTTGCAGGGAGCGGAAAACAGGGTACGGGCCGTACGGCTGACCGGCTTCGCTTCGCCCGACGGCAGTACGGGAGAGAATGAACGTTTGGCCGGGAACCGTGCTGTCGGTTTTAAGAACTACCTGCAGAAATTGCCGGAACTGTCCGGTGGCGTGCCGGTCACGATCGACTGGGTAGGCGAGGACTGGGAAGGTCTGCGGGAGCTGGTTGTGAAGTCGGGACGTAGCTATGGTGCGCAGGTGCTGGCCGTACTGGATAAATATGCGGATGCCGACAGTCGGAGGAAGCAGTTGAAGGCGCTCGACAAAGGGGCTGTATATAAGGATATGGAGAAGAGTTTCTTTTCGCGTTTGCGGCGGATGGAACTGGATGTTACGTATGAGACGACTGTAACGACAGATGTCCGGCTACCTGACTTGCAGGTGTTGGCGGAAAAAGTGGCCGCCGATCCGGATAAGCTGACGCTTGGCGAACTCCTGCGGGTAGCCGCATTGTATCGTCCGGGTACGGAGCAATACCGGGAAGTATATGAACTGGCAGCCTATCGTTATCCTGAGAGCCGGGAAGCGATGTTGAATGCGGGTGCTGCTTCGCTGGCTCTGGGTGACCGTGAGCAGGCTGCCTACTTTTTACGGCAGGCCGCCGACGATCCTCGTTCGTGGAACAATCTGGGAGTGCTGTCCCTGATGGAGAACGATCCGTCGGAAGCTATCTCGTGGTTTCGTAAAGCGATGCCGCAAAACCCGCGCCTGGCACGCCGTAATATCCGGATCGCTCAGGGGTATTAATGGTTTTCCGGGCTTTTGTGCCGGACAACGAGGGCTAATCATTCCCCGTTGTTCGGCACTTTTTATGTATAAAATAATAAAAGAACTGCTGGGTGAGAAACCTTCTGGCAGAAAGTTCCGGAAAAAAACGGAACAGATGTCTCCCGAAGAGAGAGCCTTTTATGTAAAAGCGGTCTATGATGCCGCTTTTTGTGATTGGATGGAAATGACTGACGAGTACAGGGATTTTGTCCTGATCTTTGTGTGTAGCGATTGGGGCGGATCTGTCAGGTATCTTCAAACCCATACCGTATTGGGGAAATTGGCTTTCCCCTTGCGCGAACCTCTTATGCTACGCAGGCTTCTCACGCTGACGGAGACGTATGAAGAGGACTTCAGTTTTAACTCCATGCATCTGGCCTTTATCTGGTTTCTGGCTTTTGGCGCGGAAGGGAATTTGCAGTATTTCTCCTGTAAGCTTCGGAAAGACAGGGCCGACAAGGATGATATCGAGGATCTGGAAAACATGCGTAAGTGGGCGGAAAGGCGTAAGTGATGATTAATTGATGTTAAATGGGAGAGGAACCGGTCTATCGCTCTTCTGATATCGCCGGATGGTTTGTGGGGCTAGCAGGACTGTTTTCTCCTCTTTCCGATCGTTTGTTCCCCCGTATTTGGATAGAAGCGGGTTTCCCGGATTTATATCTTTGACATGTGTTCGATATCGTACCTGTTATTATTCATTAAACACATTAGTTTTATGGCAATCAAGTTCAAAATGGTTCCGCGCAAGAATCTGGGAGACGACCAGAAGGAACATCCGGAAAAACAGTATGCGCAAATGGTTTGTGGCGATCTGGTGACTTTTGAGGAATTGATCGAAGAGGTAACCGACAGTTCGGGTGTGAGTAGCGCCAGTGTGAAAGCGGTGCTGGATCGTGTGAATGTGGTATCGATACGCCACTTGCGCAACGGGCGGCGTGTCAATCTGGGCGAATTGGGTAATCTTCGTTTTTCTTTCGGCTCGGAGGGAGTGACCGATGCGAAGGATTTCGATGTAAGTATGATCCGCGAACCGCGTGTTTGTTTCTTCCCCGGTAAGGCGTTGCGTATCGCCAAGAGTCGTACCAACTTCGAGAAGGTGACAGCTTCCGAAGATAAGAATGAAGGTGAAGGCGGTGGTGAGGATGACAGACCGGTGATCGAGTAATCCGATGAAACGGTTGACTATCCAATTGATTATGGCAATCCTGCTCACATTGAGCGGGATTGTCCTTCTCTTCAGTGGATTCTGGATCGATCCGCAGGGACTGATCGATAACAGCGTACTAGTGGCTTTTGGCGAGATCAGCACGTTTGCAGGAGCTCTTTTCGGAGTGGATTATACGTATAAACTAAAAATCAATGAGAATGGAAAGTAGAAGTAAAAAGACCTGGTTGAGTGAGCATTTCAGTCTGGAAGAACTTACGTATAGCCTTACTGCGGTAGAGCATGCGATCGACAATGAACCGTCTCCCGAAGCAAAGAGTTCGTTGCAGCATTTGACAAATTGTTTACTGGAACCCTTGCGGCAGTTGTATGAGAAGCCGATCGCCATCCTGAGCGGTTATCGGAATAAAGAGGTGAACCGTCTGGTGGGTGGCGTGGCTACGAGTCAGCATGTGAAGGGGGAGGCGGCCGATTGTTATACTCCTGAAGGCCCGGCGAAGCTACTGGAGCTTTTGCTACGGTCGGGACTGCCTTTCGATCAGGCGATTCTATATAAGCGCAGGAAGTTCCTGCATATTTCGTTGAAGGCTTCGGGGAAGAATCGTATGCAGGTTATTCTTTGTATGTTATGTGTTATCTTTTTGCTGACAGGATGCGGGGCGCGCCGCACGGTGGCAGGTACGTGTCTGGAAGAACGCAGGGATTCGGTACGGGTAAGCCGCCGGGATAGCTTGATCTGTGTCGCGAATCTGGAAATCACCGACAGTCTTTCGTGGGAGTTGGAGCAGGTCGTATATTTGCCGCCGGACAGTTCCGGCGTGCAATACCTGCAAAGCGTCACTACCGCCAAAGCTGTCCGTATCTGCTCCTGGACGGATTCGTTGCTTTCCTCCACGGGTAGCCATACGGAATATGAGCGTCTTGCCACAGAAAACCTTACCACTCAGCATACCGCCCGGTCCTCCCCCCGGAGCCCTTGCCTGCCGCTTGCCGGATTAGTCTTGTTATTGCTGTTTTGCCTGTGGATTGTGTGTAAACTAAGGAGGGATAAATGAAGGTTGTTTTAAAGAAATTAGTATCTTTGTCTATTACTGTATAAACTGGAATAGAATGAACACAGGACTTCAAAAACTGCCGATCGGAATACAGAGCTTCGAAGATTTACGGAGTAAGGGGTATGCTTATGTCGACAAGACGGATTTGATCTATCGTATGGTGACAACCGGTAAACCTTATTTTCTGAGCCGTCCCCGCCGTTTCGGAAAGAGTTTGCTGATATCGACACTGGAAGCTTATTTCCAGGGGAAAAAAGAGTTGTTTAAAGGATTGGCTATCGAACAGCTGGAGAAGGATTGGATCGAGTATCCGGTGCTTCACCTGGATTTGAATGCGGAGAAGTATGTAACTCCTGAAGCTTTATCTTTTATATTGATCAGACATCTGAATACTTGGGAGGATAAATGGGGGAAAGACGAGAGAGAAAATACGTTGGCGGACCGGTTTCAAGGTTTGATCCGTCGGGCCTATGAAAAGACCGGAAAGCAAGTCGTTGTTCTTATCGACGAATACGATAAACCTTTGTTACAGGCTTTGGGAGACGAAGTGCTGTTAGAGTCTTTCCAGAGTACATTAAAAGGATTTTACGGCGTATTGAAGAGTGCCGATCCTTACCTGCAATTCGTTCTGCTTACCGGGGTGACCAAATTTGCTCATGTGAGTGTGTTCAGCGATTTGAATCAGTTGAACGATATCAGTATGACGCGTTGGTATGCAACTCTTTGCGGCATGACAAAAGATGAGTTGACGGACAATTTCATGAATGAGATAACAGAGCTGGGGGATGCAAATGATCTTACTGTAGAAGAAACAGTAGCTATATTGACTAAGAAATATGACGGATATCATTTTCATCCGGTGGCAGAAGGGGTGTTTAATCTGTTCAGTGTACTGAATGTATTGGATAAACAGGATTTCAGTAATTATTGGTTTCAGACAGGAACTCCCACTTTCCTTATTCAACTATTGAAGAAAAGTAATTATGATCTGCGCAGTATTATCGAAGGGGTGGAGTTGCGTGCTTCAGCCTTTTCGGAGTATAGGGTGGAGGCTAATAACCCGATACCGGTAATTTATCAGAGCGGCTATCTGACGATAAAAGGATATGACAAAGAGTTTCAGAATTATACGCTGGGCTTCCCGAATGAAGAAGTGGAATATGGCTTTTTGAATTTTATAGTGCCTTTCTATACGCCGGTGTCGGATGACAAAAGTGGCTTTTATATCGAACAGTTTATACGTGAGCTTCGTGCCGGAGAAACGGATGCGTTTCTGACCCGGCTTAAGGCTTTCTTTGCAGATTTCCCCTATGAGCTGAATGATCGTACGGAACGACATTATCAGGTTGTTTTCTATCTGGTATTTAAGCTGATGGGACAATTCTGTGAAGCGGAAGTTCGTAGTGCCAGAGGCCGGGCCGATGCGGTGGTAAAGACGAAGGATTATATTTACGTATTTGAATTTAAACTGGATGGAAACGCAGAGGCTGCCATCCGGCAGATCGATGAAAAAGGATATCTGATCCCTTATATCGCAGATGGTCGTACCCTTGTAAAAGTAGGTGCTTCTTTCAGTGCGGAGGAGCGGAATATTTCGGAATGGATAACGAAAGATTAATCATATAAATTAAATATAGTATGGAAACTCCTAAATACAAAGTAATTATAAGTGTGTTGAACTCTTCCAGTGAAGGTTTTGATGAATATTTGAAAATGAGCGAGCGGATCAGCTTGTTTGTGGCAACGGACGGGGCTAGTGAACCGGAAGGGATGATGGAAGAGTATTATATTGCACAGTTTGCAGTGTTGCAGGATAGGCTTTATAAGGAAGCGCTGGAAAAGAAGAAGAACCTTTCGTGCTGACACGGAGGGTGACAGTATCAATTTAGTGGCAATTGTATTATTATGAAAAACAAATGGTTGTGTGTCTCTTTTAGTTTAGTCCTGTTTGTTCAGGGGGCATTGTCCCAGAGCGAACCTTTGAAGATGTGGTATGATGAACCTGCTGATGAGTGGATGAAATCCCTGCCGATCGGAAACGGGCGTCTGAGTGGTATGGTGTTCGGTGGTGTTTCGAAAGAAACCGTTGCCCTGAATGAAATAACGCTCTGGTCCGGTCAGAAGAATGAAGCACAGGAAAAGCCTTTCGGAAAGGAGGAACTCAGGAAACTTCAGCAAATGTTCCTCGACGGAAAGTTGGAAGAGGGGAACGCGATCGCTTCGGAGAAGCTGGTCGGATCTCCTGCATCGTTCGGTACGCATGTGCCTTTCGGTGATATAGAGTTGCTTTTCGGGCAGGGAAATACTGAAGTAAATAATTATAGTCGATCTCTCGATCTGAACAGTGGGATCTCTTCTGTTTCTTATGAACAGGGCGGGGTAACCTATACCCGGGAATATTTCTGTTCGAATCCGGCTGATGTGATGGTAATAAGGCTGACGGCTTCGCAGAAGGGTTCTCAGAATTTCGAGATATGTCTCAATCCGTTGCGTGAGTCTGCTATAACAACAGAAAAGGATGCGATCTGTTTTACCGGACAAGTATCTTTCCCGACTTTCGGTCCCGGAGGTGTTAATTTTTACGGGCAGGTGAAGGTCTTGGCTAACGGGGGAAGTATCCGGCAGAATAAAGAAAGTTTGTCTGTCGAAAATGCTGATGAAGTGCTTCTAATAGCTGATTTGCGGACTGATTATGTTCCCGGAAATATGCAGGAGACGGTATTGTCGGCATTGAATAATGCGGAACGGAAAGGGTTCGATCGACTCAGGCAGGAGCATCGGGCTGACTTTAGCCGGTTGTTCGACCGTGTCAGTCTCACCCTGGGAGGAGAAAAGAAAGAATCGTTGCCTACCGACGAACGGCTGAAATTATTGAAAGAAGGAGGAAACGACCCGGAACTGGCTGCTTTGTTTTTCCAGTACGGACGATATCTGCTGATCTCCGCTTCACGAGCGAATTCTCCGTTACCGGCCAATTTGCAGGGAATATGGAATGATAACCTGGCATGTAATATGCAATGGTCGTGTGATTACCATCTGGATATCAATACGCAGCAGAATTACTGGGCGGCGAATGTAGGTAATCTGCAAGAATGTAATGTCCCGCTGTTCAATTATATAGAGTCGTTGGTTGAGGCCGGTGCTAAAACAGCGGCAACCGTCTATGGTTGTGAAGGTTGGGTGGCCCATACGATGGCGAATGTATGGGGCTTTACGGCTCCCGGTTGGGGAACAGGTTGGGGGCTTCATCCGACGGGAGGGGCGTGGCTGGCCTCTCATATGTGGGATTATTATCGTTTTACGAAAGATGAGGTCTTTTTACTACGGGCTTATCCGGTGTTGAAGCAAACGGCTTTATTCTTCCTCGATTATATGATAGAAGATCCGGATAGCGGGCGGCTGCTGACAGGGCCGTCCACCTCTCCGGAAAACTCTTTTAAGCGGAATGGAAAAGAAATGTCGCTTTCGATGATGCCGACCTGCGACAGGGTGATCGTCTACGAGATACTGAACGCCTGCCAGCATGCGGCGGAGTTGCTTCAGGTGGATGATGAGTTCAGGGGACGGATAATCGATGCCATCGACAGACTGCCTGCTTTTGAAACCGGTAAGTACGGACAGATACAGGAATGGTCGGAGGATTTTGAAGAAGCAGTGCCTAACCACCGGCATACCAGTCATTTGCTGGCTTTATATCCTTACAGTCAGATATCGGTGGAGCAGACTCCGGAGTTGGCAAAAGCGGCTGCTGTGTCGATAGACAGGCGTTTGAATGCACCTGGCTGGGAAGATGTAGAGTGGAGCCGGGCCAATATGATCAACTTCTATGCCCGGTTGAAAGAGGGACAGAAAGCATACGAAAGTGTGCTGGGGCTGATTAATGAGCTGAGTCGTGAGAATATGTTGACAATTTCTCCGAAAGGGATAGCCGGTGCGCCGACGGATATCTTTGTATTCGATGGTAATGAAGCTGGTGCTGCCGGTATTGCCGAGATGTTACTCCAGAGCCATGAAGAGTATGTAGAGCTATTGCCCGCTCTTCCGGATGCGTGGGGTTCGGGCAGCTATGTGGGACTTTGTGCACGCGGCGGTTTTGTGGTGGACCTGTCGTGGAACAACCGGGCCGTGAAACATGTGCAGGTAACAGCTACAACCGATAACACATTGAAATTGAGACTTCCGGATCGGAATGGCCGGGAGAAATACTATAAGAATAAAAAAGAGATCGATCCGGTAACCTTGCCTTTCGGTATTGTACGGATCGGTTTGCAGAAAGGTGATCTTTTTGAAGTAGTTTACGATTGACAAGATGCCTGGTGCCGGATTAATCCAGCATCAGGCTCATATAAGCTTCCCGGTGAGGGTATCCCATCACTATTCGTGTGAAAGTCCGGATATCCTGCTCTTTCAATAATTTTTCCGATACCGGTGCATCCTTATGGGTGGACAGCCAGTGATGCATCAGCCGTTCCGTATCGATCACGCGGGCCATTCCCATCGGGTGTGTTCCGGGAATTATGGGTGGTGTCTTATAGACAGCTTTCTTTACGTTGTTTTGTAGTGTCGCTTCCTGAAGCAGGAGGTTGGCAACCCGGTCGTCGTCGTAAAGAAACTCCTTTATATACAGTTGACGATCGGCTTCCGGTATGCCGTCGGTGTGATCGGGAGGCAGCACAAAGGCTATTCCGACAGGTTGTTCCTGCTCATCCAATGCTGTGAGCATTTGTCCGCCGTCCAGTTGCAGGTCGCGCAGGATAGTGATGAAATCATCCTGCGTATGCAGTACACAGCAAGGGCGTCGGCGCATGTGCTTGTCGAAGAATTTGTACAGGAGGTCTATCGAAGGCACTTCGGGCGGAACAACCGTCAGCTTCGGTGCCCATACCGGTTCTGCAGGGCGGACATATATCTCTTCAGAGTAGTCGAATGCCTCCGTATAACCTTGTTCCCGGTAATAATCGAATAACCAGGGATCGGCCGGGATCAGTGCTGTAACCGCTACCGACCGGTATTTCATTTCCTCGAATGCGTTTTGGATGAGTTGTTTCATCAAGCCTTTTCCGCGCATAGAGGGGAGGGTGCAGGCTCCCGAAATATAAGCTACGGATATTTCCGTTCCGTAGTATGTCATGGTGTAGGGCAGCATCTGCAGGGCAGACACCACCTGACCGTCCTTTTCTATCACCAGGGTGTTTTCTTCTTTATATACCCGGTCGAAATAAAGGCGTATAAATTCTTCCGTATCATTAAACGAGAGACGCCACAGATCGATTACTTGTTGCTTGTTCATCTTGTTTATTGTTTTGCGTTTTCTTTATTGCGGCGTTTTTCTCCAATAGTATGACCGGGTTATAGGAAAGTTTTGCTTTGCGTAGTCCGGGGATACCCAGGTCTTCCTCCCGGTTGACGTAGGTGAACTGTTCCGGCAGGCGGGATGCGAATTCCTGGTTGATAACCGTATAGGCCCCTTCGTAGTCGACATCGGCCTTTTCCACATGTACCCCGAAAGTATCGTGGTTGATCGGTGCTCCGAATGTAAAGGCTATTACTTTTCCATCGACGAGCAGGGCGCCGCCTAACAGTCCGAGTTCGTCGAAATGATTGAGGGCGTAGGTCATGGAAATACGTTCGTAATTCAGATCTTCCGCGTCGTCTTCCGTACGGTTGGCTTTATACCAGGTACATTCCAGCTTCAGGCACTGGGGGATCAGTTCCGGAGTGATAGGGGAATATTTGTACTCATATCTCTTCTTGAAATTGTTGATATGGTTGCGTTTGGACTGATACTTCTTACCTTTCAGCAGTGCCAGGTCTTCACGCAGGTAGATATAGTCGAAATAATCCCGTTCGGGGATGTAAAAGAATCCTCCGGGTAATGCTTTTTCAAGCATTTCTTTGGCGTCGGGAGTCACCCCCAGCATACATAGCGGATGGCCGTGTTCCTGTGAATCGGCCTCCAGCAATTCCAGCGCATACCGCAGGTCGCCTTCTCCTGCCGGGGTCATATAAACAACCCTGCTTTTGTTTTCTATCCGGAAACGGATCAGTAAGAATCCGTCGACCACGGCGAACTCCGTGTCGTACAGAAAACACCAACTGCAAATGTTGGCAAAAGAGTAATCGCAATTGCGATAATTATGAGGATAGGTAAAGGAGGTAATTGTCTCCTTATCCTCTATAGTAATTGGTTTAAAAGGAATCTTCATCGTTTTTCTTTTTGTCGTGCAAATATAAAACTAAAAAGGATGCACGAATGTTCAGAGTGAAAATAATAGTTGTTATCATAAAATGTTCTTAAGATGGTTTTAACTAAAGATAAAATCCTACTGTATAATAAACTAATAATGACGTTTGTATGTTTACCCGATACTTAATTTATACGCTAAAAATAGTAATTAAAAAATGAAAACAGAAAGAATATTACCCGTTGATCTTTACAATACGGTGTCGACACCCGAGCTAACGCTTGAAAGTTCGCTGAAGATTCTATATGTAAAAGATGGTGAAAACTGTAAGTTGCTTCCGTTGGACTCGGGTACATTGGCCGTGATCTGTACCGGGGGAACTTTCAGTTGCCAGGCTATGCATCAGGTTTATGATGTAACTGCAGGACAGCTTCTATTGGTTGGCAGTGATGATGTAACAGAGATAAAATCTTTCCAGTCTACCGGGTTTACCGGTATAATCGTTTATGTATCCGAAGAGTTACTTATTAACCGGCAACGTCTTGTTTACCGAGATATCCCTTCCGACGAAATCGAAGAGACGAGGACTTATCTGAGACTGATCGAATCACAAATCGAGCAGATGAAAGAGATGCGTGCGAAAGTAGTGGAGTCGTTGCTGCGCGCTTTGATCATAAATCTGCAACAGGGAAAATCGGTCTCGGAAGTGCCCAAAACAGAAAATTCACTCTTTTTTCAACAATTTGCGACCTTAATTAGCCGATATCACCATTCTCCTGCGTACTTTTACGCAGAAAAGTTAGGGATCACTTCGCAGGAACTGAATATCCGGTGTAAGCAAGGTGCGGGAATATCGGCTGCCGAATGGATCAGTGAGTTCGTATTGCTGGAAGCAAAAGACTTGTTGTCGAAAACCCGCCTGCGTCCTTCGCAGATTGCTACGATGCTGGGTTTTGCCAACCACGATACTTTTTCCCGTTGGTTCCGCAGGAATACGGGGGAGATCCCTACCGAATGGAGGTAATAATATATAATGTACAGGAATACCATGAATTTATTATTTGAAAACAGCAAGATCAAAGGAAAAGTAATTTTATCGGATTCGCTGGATACTAACCCGGCTTTATTGAAAGACAAAACATTGTATAAGTTTATTTGGGTTGTTTCCGGTCGGCTTGAACTGGATGTCGACCATCAGACTGTCGTGCTGAATGGCGGACAGTTGCTTACTTTGTCTCACCTGCATCATCTGGAATTTATCCGGGTGGACGGAACCTATCTGGCATTGATGTTCAATAGTAATTTCTATTGTATCTATGGTAATGATCACGAAGTTTCGTGCAACGGCCTGTTGTTTCACGGATCTTCGCATGTTGTGGTATTCGACCTGTCTGACGAAGAACGGCGTAGGATCGATACGCTGACAGGTATTATGCGCGAGGAATTCGAGAGTCGCGACCATCTGCAGGAAGAAATGCTTCGTGTTTTGCTGAAACGCTTTATTATATTATGTACGCGTGTGGCAGAAAACCGGCAGGGGGTGAGAAAGGAGAACGGGATGCAGTTTGAGACGATCCGCAAGTTCTATGTATTGGTCGACACCTGGTTCAAGGAAAAGAAGCAAGTTCAGGAATATGCCGATATGCTGAATAAATCTCCCAAAACATTGGCGAACCTGCTGGCGACTTACCAGCAACCTTCGGCTATCCGTATTATCCACAACCGGATACAGGCCGAAGCGGAACGTTTGTTGCTCTACACTACCAAAAGTTCCAAAGAGATTGCTTTGTCGTTAGGATTTGAAGACCAGGCGACCTTCAGCCGGTTTTTCAAAAATACGACGGGAATGAGTACAACTGAATACCGGAAGAAGAATAAGATCATCAAAGAATAGCCAAATCGCCAACTATTCAGGAAAAATAACCATTCCCTTAACCGCCTGCATTCTCTATTTTTGCATTGTCACCTTTGCTATCAAGGCGGGTGATAGATAATAAATATCAGAATATAGATAAAATATTACGAACAATTAGGTTAAAACAGCTGTTTTGTTTATAGCTTAGTCTAAAAAAAGAGGAGGATTGTAGGATGAAAAAGTACGATGCAATTATCATAGGGTTTGGTAAAGCCGGTAAAACACTTGCCGCAGAGTTGGGAAACAGAGGATGGAATGTTGCTATTATCGAGCGTTCGTCCGGAATGTACGGAGGAACCTGTATCAATATCGGTTGTATCCCGACGAAAAGGTTGGTGCATATGTCGAAAGTCATATCCTATCGTAAACCTTCTTCCTTCGAACAGTATGCCGAAGAGTTCCGCCAGGCAATTGCTGGGAAAAGGGAACTTACCGCAGCTCTGCGTAAAAAGAATTTCGACAATCTCGACTCGAAAGACACCGTGACTGTCTATACAGGCGTCGCCTCTTTCCATTCCCCTCATGAAATAGAAGTAAAAGCAGGTAATGAAACCCTCCTTCTGGAAGGCAAAAAGATATTTATCAATACGGGAGCATCTACTATCATCCCGCCCATCAAAGGTATAGAAGGAAATCCGTTTGTCTATACCAGTACCTCGATCATGGAATTAGATAAACTACCCCGTCGGTTGGTGATTGTCGGAGGCGGTTATATCGGTCTGGAATTTGCATCTATGTTTGCCGGTTTCGGTTCGGAAGTGATCGTATTGGAGGGGGGAGACAAGTTTATTGCCCGTGAGGACCGCGACATTGCCGATGCGGTAAAAACGGTACTCGAAAAGAAAGGAATCACTATCCATTTGAATGCTTTGGTACAGTCGATTGAACACAATGACACCGGAGCTGTTATAACATATAAAGAGAAAGAAGGAAACGAAGTACAACTTCCCGCCGACGCTGTGCTGCTGGCAACCGGACGCCGTCCGAACACCACAGACCTGCATCCGGAAGCTGCGGGGATAGAGATCTCCGACCGGGGAGCCGTTATTGTGGACGATCATCTGCGCACCAATGTTCCGAATATATGGGCAATGGGCGATGTAACCGGCGGTCTTCAATTTACCTATATTTCTCTGGACGATTATCGCGTGATAAAAGACCAGTTGTTCGGCAACGGACAGCGTACGAAGGATGACCGTGTGGCGGTTGCCTACTCGGTATTTATCGATCCCCCGCTGTCGCGCATCGGGATGGGCGAGGAAGAGGCGTTACGTTCCGGAAGGAAAATAAGCATTGCGCGGATTCCGGCTGCTGCATTCCCGCGGACACGTACCTTCGAACAGACGGATGGCCTATTGAAAGCTATCGTCGATACGGAAACAGGCGAGATACTGGGATGTACACTTTTCTGCGCCGAGTCGACTGAGGTGATTAATACTGTATCGCTGGCGATACGTGCCGGAAAAGATTATACATTTCTGCGGGACAGTATTTATACACACCCGTCGATGAGCGAATCGCTGAACGATTTGTTCGCATTGATAAAATAGTAGAAACAAAATATAAAATAGAAAAGAACATGAAAAAAGCAGATATCGGACTGATCGGTCTTGCCGTAATGGGTGAGAACCTGGCTCTGAATATGGAAAGCAAAGGTTTTACCGTTGCTGTATATAATCGTAACTTTCCCGGTGAGGAAGGAGTAGTTGACCGTTTTGTGAATGGCCGTGGTAAAGGCAAGAATTTTATCGCTACCCATTCGATCGAAGAACTGACGGAAGCCGTAAAGCGTCCGCGTATCATCATGATGATGATCAAGGCCGGTGCGCCGGTCGACGAAATGATTGAACAATTATTGCCTCATATGTCGCCGGGCGATGTAATCATCGACGGAGGTAACTCAGACTTTCACGATACGGAACGCCGCGTGAAGGAAGTGGAAGCAAAAGGTCTGTACTTTATTGGTTCGGGTATCTCGGGCGGTGAGGAAGGAGCTTTGCACGGTCCTTCCGTTATGCCGGGCGGTTCTCCCGAAGCATGGCCGATCGTAAAGGATATCCTGCAGGGTATCGCTGCCAAGCTGGATGACGGTACGCCTTGTTGCCAGTGGATCGGGCGGGGAGGAGCCGGACATTTCGTGAAAATGGTCCATAACGGTATCGAATATGGGGATATGCAATTGATCTCTGAAGCGTACTCATTGCTGAAAAACCGCAAAGGACTCGACAATGATGAAATGTCGGTCGTATTCGAGGAATGGAATAAAGGGGAACTGGACAGCTTCCTGATCGAGATTACAAAGAATATCCTCCGTTTCCGTGATGAAGACGGCAAGCCGTTGCTGGATAGAATACTGGATGTGGCCGGACAAAAGGGAACAGGAAAGTGGAGTGCTATTGCTGCTATGGATGAGAGCGATCCGCTGACTTTGATCACTGAAGCCGTATATGCCCGTCTGCTGTCGGCTCTTTATACTGAACGCGAAAAAGCTTCCGGTTTGTATCCCGAACCTGTCGAGTTGGGAGAGAACCTGTTCGTCGAAGAAATACGTCAGGCCTTGTATGCCTCCAAACTGATCTCGTATGCCCAGGGATTTTCCCTGATACGCCGTGCCTCCGAGCATTATGGTTGGGATCTGGATTACGGAACTATTGCACAGATATGGCGTAAGGGATGTATCATCCGTTCTGTATTCCTGCAGAAGATAACGGAAGCATACCGTAAGAATCCTAAGTTGGAGAACTTGTTGTTTGACGACTTTTTCCGTACGAAGATACAGAAAGCGTTACCTTCCTGGCGTAAAGTCGTTGCCGAAGGTGCCTTAAGTGGAGTGCCCCTGCCGGCTATGAGTTCTGCCCTGAGCTATTTCGACGGATTGCGTACCATGCATTCGGCTGCTAACCTGATCCAGGCACAGCGTGATTACTTCGGAGCCCATACCTATGAAAGAACCGACCGCGAACGTGGCCTCTTCTTCCATACCAACTGGACGGGTGAAGGTGGAAATACCGTTTCAGGGACTTATAATGCTTAACAAGTGGAGGATGTGAAGATGAACAGACCAAATGATCAGTTACTTGTTATTTTCGGAGCATCGGGCGACCTGACAGGCCGCAAGTTGCTTCCGGCACTTTTTGAATTGCACGTCAGCAATATGTTACCTGAACATTTTGCGATACTGGGTGCTGCGCGCACCGCTTTTACGGATGAAGAGTTCCGTGCCGAACAACGTAAACATATCCTGGAAGCACGGGGAAATAAGGAAACAAACAGCGAAGATCTGGATAAATTTCTTCAGATACTTTTCTACCTGGCATTCGATTCAACCAATACCGCCGAATATGTGAAACTGAAAGACCGTATCCATCTTTTGCAGCAGGAGGAACACCTTCCCGACAAGGTGATCTATTACCTTGCCACGCCGCCGCTGATGTACGAACTGGTTCCGAAGTATCTTCAGGAGAACGGTATGAATGTTGCCGCTTCGGAAGACGGCTGGCGCCGCGTAATTGTGGAGAAGCCTTTCGGTACGAGTCTGGATACAGCACAGCAACTGAATCAGCATCTGTGTCGTATTTTCGATGAGAAGGAGATTTACCGGATCGACCATTATCTGGGAAAAGAGACGGTGCAGAACATACTGGTACTTCGTTTCTCGAACGGTATATTCGAGCCTCTGTGGAACAGGAACTATGTAGACTCGATCGAGATCAGTGCCTCTGAAACGCTGGGTGTGGAGAACCGCGGCAAATATTATGACGGTGCCGGTGCCATGCGCGACATGATACAAAATCACCTGATGCAGCTGATGGCCTTTGCGGCAATGGAGTCGCCTTCGGTATTCGATCCGGAGTCGATTCGCGACGAGATCGTGAAGGTCTTCCGTTCGATCCGTCCTTATACGATCCGTGAGATAAACGAATGGGTGGTACGAGGACAGTACGAAGGATATCGGGAAGAAAAGAATGTTGCTCCCGATTCGAATACGGAGACGTATGTCGGTATGAAGTTCTTTATCGATAACTGGCGGTGGAGCGGTGTGCCGTTCTATTTCTTTACCGGGAAGAAGTTACCGGAGAAGTCGTCGGAGATCGTTATCCATTTCAAATCGACTCCGCACCAATTGTTTGCCGGACAATGTTCGGGTAGTTCCTGTAATAAGCTGGTGATCCGTATCCAACCCGACGAAAGTATCACGTTACGTTTCGGACTGAAGATGCCTGGTGCCGGATTTACGGTAAAACAAGTCGGAATGGAGTTCCGTTACGATTCATTGTCAAAGACTCATTTGCCGGATGCCTACGAGCGTTTGTTATTGGATGCTATGCTGGGAGATTCTACCTTGTATGCACGTAGCGATGCTTTGGAGGCTAGTTGGCGTTTTATCGATCCGATCTTGCATCATTGGAAAGAAGAAGGGTCGAAGCGATTGTTTTTCTATGAACCGGGACAGAACGGACCGATAGAAAGAATGATGTTAGGCGCAGATTCCATGGGGGCTCCCTGCGATTCCTGCGGCTGATTAACAAAAAGGAATATTGCATATGAAAGTTGAAAATTATAAAGATAGTAAAGACGCTTTGAGGGCATTGACCAGTCAATTGATGGATTATATGGCCCGTAAAGAAGATCAGAAACCGTTTAACCTCGCTCTTTCGGGCGGGGAAACGGCAAAGAAGATGTTTGCCCTCTGGGCTGATGAATACAAGGATAAGATAGATTGGGACAATCTGCGTTTTTTCTGGGTGGACGAACGTTGTGTCGCCCCGACTGATCCGGATAGTAACTTCGGACATGCGAACAGGCTACTGTTTGAACCTTTGCAGATCCCCAGGGATCATATCCATCGCATTCATGGTGAGGTTGAACCCGGTACGGAGGCTATGCGTTATTCGCGTATCGTAAAGGAATATTTACCCCGTCACGGGCAGTTTCCTTATTTCGATTGTATCATTCTGGGAATAGGAGGAGATTCACACACTGCTTCTATTTTTCCTGATAACCTTCCGTTGCTGACAGATAGCCGAAACTATGCCGTCTCCCAGCATCCGGAAACCGGACAGTTTCGTATTACTATGACCGGTCCGATCATATTGAATGGTTCCCCGTTACTTGTTCCTGTTTTGGGGGCAGGTAAGGAAGCTGCAATAGAAGAGTTGAAACAGGGTTATTCGGCAACGAATGCAACTCCGGCTGCGTATATCTTATCGCATGCGGTAGATTCGATTCTGTATACAACGTTGTAGTTTTTGATGATTTCGGAAACAATTCCTTTTCCTGTTTTGTTTATTTATCGTATTAACTAATTAAAATCAATGGTTATGACAAAGATAATGAAAACTTTGTGGGATGAGAGTGCCGAACTGACAGACGAAGCAATGGTTACCGATAATTCAATATTGGGAGATAATTATACTTCCGGAGATGTTAAAGATATAACAGAAACTATCGAAGGAGGTAATCAGGAGGCTGACGACTTTAATGAAAAAGACGAAGTCGTATAAGATTTAATTCCGGGAAAGATCACGCACGTGGACGCAAACCCTTTACCAAACGCATGTACCCCTTTACATACGCATGTATCCCTTTTCAAAAAGTTCATTGCTCTGACCTTTTCCGGAATTTATTTTTCTTTCCGTTTTAAATGCTGATAGGTATATTTCACCTCCCTTTCTGTCAGCTTCACTATTTTCTTATATCTATTCATTTGGCGGCTCATTAACTTTGTAATATTATTTTAAATTACAAAGTGATGTTTAAAGCTATTGTACATTTCTCTATCCACAAAAAGCTGTTTGTCGGACTTACTACCTTATTTCTGTTGATTGGTGGTATTTATGCCATGTTGACGCTCCCTATCGACGCTGTGCCCGACATAACCAATAATCAGGTACAGATTGTTACGGTTTCGCCCACCCTGGCTCCACAGGAAGTAGAACAGCTGATTACTTTTCCGATAGAAATTGCTATGAGCAATATTATGAATGTAGAAGAGATACGTTCTGTCTCCCGTTTCGGATTGTCGCTCGTAACAGTGGTGTTTAAAGAGAGTGTTCCCACATTGGATGCCCGGCAATTGATCAATGAACAAATACAAACTGTATCCGGTGAGATCCCTTCTGAACTGGGAACGCCGGAACTGATGCCGATTACTACCGGGTTGGGTGAAATTTACCAGTATGTATTGAAAGTGGCTCCCGGCTATGAAGATAAATATGATGCCATGGAACTGCGTACCATCCAGGACTGGATCGTTAAACGGCAGCTTTCCGGAATTCCGGGAATTGTAGAGATCAATAGTTTCGGCGGTTATCTGAAACAGTATGAAGTGGCTGTCGATCCGGATGCTTTATACTCATTGAATATAACGATTGGCGATGTTTATTCCGCCCTCAGCAGTAACAACCAAAATACAGGCGGCAGTTATATTGAAAAGGTGAACCGGGCTTATTATATTCGTTCCGAGGGTATGATAAGTAGTACGAAAGATATCGAACGTATTGTTATAACCAATCGGGGAGGGATACCTATTCATATCAGCGATGTCGGTACAGTTCGCTTTGGGGCCCCGAAACGTTTTGGTGCTATGACAAAGGACGGGGAAGGTGAATGTGTCGGCGGTATTGCCATGATGCTTAAGGGTGCCAATGCGAATGTGGTTACGAAAGAACTGGAAGAGCGTGTCGATAAAGTACAGAAAATGCTTCCCGAAGGTATTAGTGTAGAACCTTACCTGAACCGTTCGGAATTGGTTAACCGGAATATATCGACGGTTGTGCGTAATCTGATTGAAGGCGCTTTGATCGTATTCTTTGTCTTGATCGTCTTTCTGGGGAATATCCGTGCCGGTTTAATTGTCGCTTCTGTTATTCCGTTAGCCATGTTGTTTGGTTTTATTATGATGCGGATATTCGGTGTGTCTGCCAACCTGATGAGTCTGGGGGCCATAGATTTCGGTATAGTTGTGGATGGTTCGATTGTCATTGTGGAAGGTATTCTGGCCCATATTTATACCAGGAGGCTTGCCGGCTGCACACTTTCCGGAGTCGAGATGGATAAGGAGGTTGAAGCCGGGGCAAGCGGTGTAGTACGAAGTGCGACTTTTGCCGTTTTGATTATCCTGATCGTCTTTTTCCCGATTCTTACACTGACGGGTATTGAAGGTAAATATTTTACTCCGATGGCAAAGACGCTCGTTTTTTGTATTATCGGAGCATTGATTCTTTCGCTCACTTATGTGCCGATGATGGCTTCTTTATTCTTAAAACGGACTATTTCATCCAAACCGACATTTGCCGATCGTTTTTTTGAGAAGTTGAATCGGGTGTATCAGCATTGCTTACAATTTTGTTTGCATCATATCCGGGCTACTGTTTGTTCGGCTTTTGCTTTACTGGCTGCCTCTTTATTCTTGTTTACGCGGTTGGGGGCAGAGTTTATCCCGACATTGGATGAAGGTGATTTTGCCATGCAGATGACTCTTCCGGCTGGAAGTTCTCTGACGCGGAGTGTCGAACTCTCCGGGCAGGCACAGAAAATATTGATGGATCGGTTTCCGGAGATCAAACATGTCGTGGCCAAGATTGGAACGGCAGAGGTTCCGACCGACCCGATGGCAGTGGAAGATGCCGATATAATGATTATCATGAAACCGTTTAAAGAATGGACCTCTGCATCCAGTCGCGCAGAGATGGTTGAAAAGATGAAAACAGCCCTCGATTCGGTCAAAGGTGCTGAATTTAATTTTAGCCAGCCGATCCAGTTGCGTTTCAATGAACTGATGACGGGGGCTAAGGCTGATATTGCCATCAAGCTGTATGGTGAAGATATGGCGGAATTGTATAATAAAGCAAAAGAAGCGGCTAAACATGTAGAAAAAGTACCTGGGGCTGCCGACGTGATCGTAGAACAGGCCATGGGCTTGCCGCAATTGGTCATAAAGTACGACCGTGCTAAAATAGCCCGTTACGGAATGAATATAGAAGAACTGAATACAATTATCCGCACGGCTTATGCAGGTGAAGCGGCCGGTGTGATTTTCGAAAATGAACGTCGTTTCGATCTGGTTCTACGACTGGACAATGATAAAGTATCGGATCTGAATTTGGATAAACTGTTTATCCGTACGGCGGAGGGTATTCAGATCCCGGTCAGTGAAGTGGCGAATATCGAATTGGTAAACGGTCCGCTTCAGATAAACCGTGATGCCACCAAACGTCGTATTGTGATCGGTGTCAATGTGCGTGATGCGGATATTCAGCAGGTTGTTTCCGATATTCAGCGTGCTTTGGATAAGAATATAAAACTGAAGCCCGGATATTACTTCGAGTACGGTGGGCAGTTTGAAAATTTACAGAATGCGATCAATACATTGCTGATCGTTATTCCGGTCGCTTTGGCCTTGATTCTCTTATTGTTGTTTTTTGCCTTTAAGAGCGTGACGTATACATTGGTGGTATTCTCTACCGTTCCTTTATCCCTTATCGGGGGGATCGTGGCACTTTGGTTACGTGGTTTGCCGTTCAGCATTTCGGCCGGTGTGGGATTTATAGCCTTGTTCGGTGTGGCAGTACTGAATGGAATCCTGATGATCAATCATTTTAATGAATTGCGTAAACAAAAGAAATATTATATGTGTACGAACCGTATTATAGTGAAAGGGTGTCCTCACCTGCTGCGTCCTGTCTTTTTGACCGGACTGGTTGCTTCGCTCGGATTTGTTCCGATGGCAATAGCCCGGTCGGCTGGAGCAGAAGTGCAACGTCCGTTGGCAACCGTCGTGATTGGCGGGTTGATTGTCTCTACAATCCTTACCTTATTAATAATACCGGTGTTTTACCGGATGGTGAATTTATTCCCGTACGTATGGAAAAAGGGATGGAGAAGGAGAGGTGGTAAGGTGCTTTCAATCGTTTTACTGTTTGTTTGCCTGGCATCTCCGGCCTGGGGCGAAGGGAATATAACTAACCGGGAGGCTCCGGTAACAGTTATCTCACTGGAGGAGGCTTTATCCATTGCCATGCAAAACCATCCGCGTCTGAAAACGGCATCTGCGGCAATCGATCGCTCGCGTGCTTCCCGTGGCGAATCATGGGAGTTGGCTCCCATGTCGGTTAGCTATTCATGGGGACAGATCAATGGCGAAACACGCAAAGATAACCAGATAGAGGTTACCCAATCGTTGGGTTCCTTGTTGACACCATTCTATAAAAATACGCTTGTCAGTAAGCAGATCGTAACGGGCGAATATTATCGTGACCTGGTGAAAAAAGAAATTATAGCGGAAGTAAAACGGGCCTGGGCTTATTATCAGTATGCAGCCAATCTCCATTCTCTTTACAGCGAACAGAATGAACTGGCTGTCCGTTTACAGCAGGCCGGGCAACTTCGTTATGAGCAGGGGGATATCACTTTATTGGAACGTAATATGGCAACGACTTTGGCAGCAGATTTGCGCACGCGTCTGATGCAGTCGGAAGAAGAGTTGCAACTGGCTGCCCGTCGTTTTTCCTGGGCCTGTTATGCCGATGAACCGATTATTCCCACTGATAGTACATTGGCTTTGTTCCCGGTAGAAACCGGATCTGCTTCCTTGTCGGATGTTCATTTGGGGTATTTCCAAAGTCTGGCGGATGAAAAGAAAGCCGTACTCAAAGTTGAACGTAGCCGTTTCTTTCCCGAGCTGTCGGTAGGTTATATCCGTCAGAAGATAGCACCGCTTAATGGGTTGAACTCATGGATGGTCGGTATATCCTTTCCTGTTCTGTTCTTTCCACAGCAAAGTCGTACTAAGCAAGCCAGGATAGATGCCGGTATAGCCCGGACGGAAGCGGAAGCTAACAGGCGGCAACTGAGTAATAAGGTGGAGGAATTACAGGCAATGCTTCGCCAGCAAGGAGAAAGCATTCGTTATTATACTACCGGAGCTTTACCGGAAGCCGATGCATTGTTGAGTAGTGCACAGATACAGTTCCGCGAAAGTGAAACGGATATTATGCAGTTCGTTCAGAGTCTGAACAGTGTCAGGGAGATTCGGAAAGGATATATTGAAGCAGTATATAATTACAATATCTCCGTATTGGAACTGGAGCTGTATACACAGTGATCGGAGTCTTGTCCGGATGTCATTTTATCATTATAAAGAATAATACAATAAGATATAAATATGAAAACAATATTAATACCCGTCGCCACTTTACTACTGGTTGCATGTAATACTCCTGTTCAGGAAAAGAATGATGTAGAAAATATTCCTGTGTTGGAAACTGCGGATGCGGTTGAAGATACGACTACTGTTGCCGGGGAGTCTACGGTAGATGGGATTACTTCTGCAACGGCTATGCCGAATCATTCATCTTTTAACGGAAAGATGATCGTTCCTCCCCAGCGTCGCGCTACTGTAACGCTTACTATGGGAGGAACCGTACACACGACCTCTTTGCTTCCGGGCGATTATGTGACAAAAGGAACTGTGTTGGCCACTTTGGAGAATCCGGATTTCATAACCCTTCAACAGACTTACCTGGATGCCCATGCACAAACGGAGTACCTGGAGGCTGAATATCATCGTCAGGAACGTTTGAGTGAGCAGGAAGCGGCCTCTCAAAAGCGTTTTCAACAGAGTAAAGCAGATTATCTGTCTATGAAAAGCCGTCTCGAAGCGGCTGCGGCTCAATTAACCATCCTGGGAGTTTCTCCTGCTGATTTATTGAAAAGTGGTATCCGGCCTTTTCTGGAAGTAAAATCACCCTTGAATGGTTATGTGGCCGGAATGACGATCAATCTGGGTAAATATGTAGAAGCAGGTGAAACCATGTGCGAGGTGATCGATAAGGCAGAAAACCTGTTGTGCCTTACCGCTTACGAAAAGGACCTGGATGATCTGGCTCCCGGAAGCCGCATACTATTTCGTGTGAACGGAATGGGAAAGCAAACTTTCGAAGCAACGCTGCTCTCTATCGGGCAGGAGGTGGATGATGTAAACCGTTCTCTGGAAATCTATGCACGGGTAAAAGGAAATAACGAACGTTTCCGTCCCGGCATGTATGTTACTGCGCGTGTAGAAAAGAAATAAGTATCTTTGCACAATGAAGATAAATATAGACAAATATGTATTGGCGGTCGTTGTCATCTCTGTGGTGATAGCGTTCCTGACTCATTTTCCCGAACTGATCTCCCTCTTCGATCATTCCGGACAGGATAATCTCTTTCCGGGAATGCGGATAGCTGATGTTGCCAACGAAATTTTTTTTACATTTGTCTCATTGCTTATACTATTCGCTCTTAATACTTTGTTATTCGGTTTTAACCGGCCGACGGCACGTATTACATGGGGGAAAATGATACTTTCCTTTATCCTGACCTGGACGATGAGCAACCTGTTGGGGCAGGGCTTTGTTTTTCTCCATCACCATTTTGATATTCCGGCCATCGATGCCATGGTGCACCATTATCTACATCCTTTGCGTGATTTTATCATTACCTGCATAGTGACAGGGAGTTGTTATATGATCCACCTGATCCGTAAGAGCCAGCAGGTTTCGATAGAGAACCAGCAACTGCGGACGGAGAACCTGATTAATCAATATGAGGCATTAAAGAATCAATTGAATCCTCATATGCTTTTCAATTCGTTGAATACATTGCGGTCGTTGATCCGTGAGATGCCGGATAAAGCACAGGACTATCTGCAGGAGCTTTCTCGCGTGCTTCGTTATACGTTGCAGGAGAATGAGTGCCAGAGTGTTACTTTGCAAGAGGAGATGGAGTTTGTCCATGCTTATATATTCCTGTTGAAAATGCGTTATGAAGAAAATCTGTCTTTTAATATCCGGATAGCCGAAGATGCCGGTCTTTATCAACTTCCGCCTATGTCTGTTCAGTTACTGATAGAGAACGCGGTTAAACATAATGAGATCAGTAATCGTCATCCGCTGATTATTCAGATTTATACGGAGGGAAAGCGCCTTACGGTCAGTAATCCGGTTCAACCCAAACTTACGGCCAGTGGTGGCATGCGTATCGGTTTGTCGAATCTGGCAAAACGTTATCACTTATTATTTAAGGAAGAGATCGAAGTGCGTAAAGATAATGATATCTTTCTTGTAACTATTCCATTGATATGAAAGCATTGATTATTGAAGACGAAAAAGCGGCGGTTCGTAACCTGAAGGCTTTGCTTGCAGAGGAAGCGCCTGATATAGAGGTTATAGCTGTGCTCGATAGTATAGCTGAGAGCCTGGATTGGTTCAATGAAAACCGAATGCCGGAATTGATATTTCTGGATATTCATCTGGCCGACGGTTCTTCTTTCGAAATATTTGAGCATGTAGATATAACATGTCCGGTTATTTTCACAACAGCTTATGATGAATATGCCTTGCGTGCTTTCAAAGTAAACAGTATCGATTATTTGTTGAAACCTATCGGGCAAAGTGATATCCGGAAGTCGATAGAGAAACTGAAACAATTAAAATCCGATTCTGTTGTAAATGAGCTGGATTATAGTAATCTTATCAATATATTGAAACGGCAGGACAAATATAAAACTCATTTTCTCGTTCCGGTGAAGGGAGATAAACTTCTTCCTTTGTCCGTTGATATGATCCTGTTCTTTTATATCCATGAAGGTAATGTAAAAGCTGTTGTAACAGACGGTAAGGAATATACTTTTACGCAGACATTGGATGAATTATCGGATTGCCTGAATCCGGATTTGTTTTTTCGCATAAACCGCCAGTATCTTATATCCCGGAAAGCCGTCTTGGATATCGATCTTTGGTTCAACGGGCGTCTATCGGTCAATCTGAAGGTTCCAATAGAAGAGAAGATACTGGTCAGTAAAGTGCGTGTTTCTGAGTTTAAGGAATGGTTTACAACTTCTTTTTAAGCGTGAAGAAGAAAGTGACTCCCTTTCCCGGGCTACTTTTCGCTGAAATCTGGCCTTTGTGGAAATTAACGCCGTTCTTTACGATCGACAATCCCAGACCGGTTCCACCTACTTTGCGGCTTCGTCCTTTGTCTACGCGGTAGAAGCGCTCGAAGATACGGTTGATATGCTCTTCCGGAATGCCAATGCCGTTGTCGGCAAAGCTGAAATAATAGAATTTAGGATCTTCTTTATAACAGTTTATCGTGATCTTGCATCCTTCTCCTGCATACGCAATCGCATTATCGTATAAGTTCCGGAAGATGGAATATAACAATGAGTAATTTCCATAAATGGTCGGATTGCCGGGTAAGATGATTTCGGAAGTGATATGTTTCTCTTCCATTTCTTTCGAACATTCCTTTTGTATTTCATTGATCAGCTTCGGAATATTCGTATCTGCCAGGTCGAACAGCTCGGAAGCCTCATCCAATCGGTTCAATACGGATATATCGCGTAATAATCCGGTCAGGCGGGTACTTTGTGAGTAACAGCGCTCAAGGAAGAACTGGCGTTTGTCGTCTGCCAATTCCGGATTGCTGATGATGGTTTCGAGATATCCCTGTATACTGCTGACAGGAGTTTTAAGCTCATGGGCTACATTTTGTGTAAGCTGGCGTTTCATCCTGCTTTCTTCTTCCTGACGAGATATATCGTTGATTGAGATCTCATAACTGTTATCCAGGAACAGGATGCATTCGATAAGGAATATCTTACCATTTTTATCGATTGTGGCAGATTCGCGTAATACTTTCCGCTTACGGTTTGTATTGGGGATATTTTTGTTCAGGAATGCTTTGATAGGCTCTATCTCCTGAATGTCTATCACTTCTTCTGCCTGACGGATCTGGCTGTCGGAAAGCACGTTTGAGAACTGGATGAAAAGAATGTTTGAGAGGATCTCTTTTCCTTCTGCCGTGAACATGGCAAATCCTTCTTTTGCGTACTGAAAATGTTTGATCAGTTTTTCCCGTTCCATGGAAAGCTCATCTTTTGCTTTTTGCTGACGGTGGTATAGCGTGATGATATTTCTGGATATATCGCCCAGTTCATCATTCGGGAACATGTAATCGGTTTCCGGTATTCTGTCTTTTTCTATATTCAGGGCAAAGTCCCGAAGTTTGGATATCGTGCGGCCGATGCTGAAAGTGAAGCGGGAGAGTACAAAGAAGAAGATCAGGGTCATCAGTATCATGAAATAGATGAAGTCTTTATCGGTCGACAGTGCATTTTGCACATACGGATCGTAAGGCAATGCAGAGCGGTAAATATAGCCACCTATATTGCTGGCAGAATAAAAGTATCTTCTTCCGTTTGATCCGGATGTACGGATGGCAAACCCTTCATTATAAAGACGGGCTTTGCGTACTTCGCTACGGTCGTTATGGTTGTTGAATTCTTCAGTCCCGCTATTGTCAAATAAGACTTTTCCTTCTGGGTTGATAATCGTTACACGCAGATCTTTCTGCGGAATATCTTCAATGAACTGTTTTACGTTTTTGTCTATGTCGGTACTTTGCTGCTGTGTACGCCGGAATAGCTGGTAATTATAGTTGCTTAATACATTATTCAACTTTTCCTGCGAGAATTCACGTTCCCGTTGATATTGAAATAGCAGGAAACAAACCGTGAATCCTAGAAACATCACGAAAATAGACCAGAACAACCGTTGGCTGAACGGTATTCTGCTCTTCATATTATCTACTTTTACCATAATTCAAATAATGGGTATTAGCATTCAAAACAATAGCCGAAGCCCAGGCGGGTCACGATATTCTTTCCGTAAGGGCCGATCTTTTTCCGTAGCCGGGTGATGTTAACATCGATGGTACGGTCCAGCACGTATACTTCATCTTTCCAGATGCGGGACAAAATTTCTTCGCGTGAAAAGACATTCCCTCTGTTTTCCAGTAATAGCTTTAATATCTCGAACTCTTTCTTGGTCAAAGGAACTTCTTTCCCGTCGACGGATGCTTTGATACGTTTGGTGTCGAGAGCCAATGTTTCGTATTCAAGGAGTTCGTTAGCCGTAGTTTTATCTTTTTCTGCCGTTCTGCGTAACACCGCTTTAACACGTGCGACAACCTGGCGGATAGAAAACGGTTTTGAAATATAGTCGTCTGCTCCCAGGTTAAAACCAGTCAGCATATCGTTTTCCGTATCTTTCGCTGTCAGGAAGATTATCGGAATATTTGCCGTGCTTTCATCTTTCCGTAAGATGCTTGCCATTTTAAATCCGGAAATTTCTCCCATCATCACATCGAGCAAAAGCAACTGATATACAGTCAGGTCTTTCTTTAGTGCTTCTTCCGCACTGAATGCTTTATCTACTTCATATCCTTCTATTTCGAGATTGAATTTGAGGATCTCGCATAAGTCCTCTTCGTCGTCTACAACAAGAATTCTGGGCATGTCCATAGTCTTTTTTATTTAATTGAAATGAAAAGCTCATTTCATTGTTTACAAAATTAATTATTTTCTTGCAAAGGAACGCCATTGTTATTTCGGATGGATGAAATAGATGTTACATTTTTGTTACATACCTGCATTTGGGGTACTTTATTTCTTGCCGGAATGCTATGTTTTCCTGTATAGGCAACTTATACATCCATTTATGTGTTTGTAAAAAGTCAAAATACTGACATTTAGTGAGTAAAAACATATGATTATGGAAGTAAATGAAAAAAGTGATCTGGTATATAGTATGCTGCCAGTCATTAAGGAGTTGAAAGAAGAAAAAAAACATTCGGCCGTGCATACATATACGGCTACGTTGAACTCTTTTACTGCGTTTTTCGATGGTAAAGGGGATGTTATGCCGACAGAGCAGGTCTTTACGCCCGGCATACTGAAAGAATACCAGGACTGGATGCGGCAAAAGGGGGCGAGCTGGAACACGGTGTCTACCTATATGCGGGTGCTGCGTGCCGTGTATAACCGCCTGTTTACGCCCGGAAGCGCAGAACACAATCCGAATCTCTTCGGAGGAGTGTATACCAAAGTGGAATCGAAGGTTAAGCGGGCTTTGACAGAGGAGCAGATGCAAACGCTTTCGAAAGCCAATTTCGACCTGTTGCCCGAAGATATAAAATGTGTACTGGCCTGGTTCCTGTTGATGTTCATGTTTCGTGGGATGCCGTTTATCGATCTGGCCCATCTGCGTAAAAGCGATGTGAAAGGAAAAATGATTGTCTATTGCCGTCATAAGACGGGTAAGCAGATCGAGGTAGGGATCCCCCGTGAAGCGATGAGGTTGTTTGAAGAGTTTCGTAATAAGAATCCGGCTTCCCCCTACCTCTTTCCGATCCTCAGCCGAGAGTTAAGAAACGAATGGCAACTCTATCGCTGTTATCTGGAAGCCTTGCGTAATTTTAACCGCAAACTGGTGAAAATCGGTAAGTTGCTGCTGCCCGGCGTGAAGATCAGTTCGTATACGGCACGGCATACCTGGGCTACCTTGTCTTTTTACATGGGGACACCTTTGGGTATTATCAGTCAGGCATTGGGCCATTCCTCCGTTCGGGTAACGGAAACGTACCTTAAACCGTTCGGGAATAAGAAGATGGATGATGCTAACAATCAACTGCTTCAGAGAATTATATCCCCGGAAGCCGGATATGCAATGTATAATGCTATAGGGTAATACTGAAAAGGAATTACTTACCAAGTAACGGGATGTTTCAGGCGCAAAGTTGAAAATATTCCTTTACTTAACCAAATAAAAGTTCAAGTTTTTTACGTTAACCTGCAAATATCATACTAAATAGCACAAACAAAACAGGAGAAAATCATATAACCTCTGCTTCTATACAGAAAAAACACACGAAGCCCTTATCCCTCTTTGATACCTCAAAAACGGACAGCCATTTTATATGCTAAACCTTCTGATCAAGCATTTTTTTACCTCAAAATCGCTCGGAGAAAAACGCTTTTTCGCTCCGAAAGGATTGCTTACTTGCCGTTACTTGGTAAGTAACATCCCGAAAACACTAGTATAATATGTTAAAAACGCTGGAAAAACATATCAAACGCTTTCTCACTGCCAGCTTGCTGCTGACCGCTTCCTATCTTCCTTGCTTTTCACAGGAAGGGGGAGAGACGACCTCTATGCATCAACCGGTGAAAAAGCCTCTCCTGGTTCTGAAAACGAACCTGTTGTTCGATGCCGCGATGATGCCGAACGTAGAGATCGAACTGCCGCTGGGTAACCGCTGGTCGGTGAACGGCGAATATATGTTCCCCTGGTGGCTCTTCAAAGGCGACAAATACTGCCTGCAAATCCTTGCCGGTGGTCTCGAAGGCCGCTACTGGTTGGGGAACCGTACGAAACGCCCCGTTCTGACCGGCCATTTCCTGGGCTTCTACGCCGGCGGTGGTAAATACGACCTGCAATGGGAACGCGAAGGCTATCAGGGTGAGTTCTTTATCGCATCAGGTATCAGCTACGGGTATACCCATAACATCGCCCGCAACCTGCGGCTGGAATACACGCTCGGTGTCGGCGTACTGCGCACCGGCTACCGCCATTACCATGCCCGCGACAATTACCAGGTGCTGCATTGGCAGAACGATGGCAATTATACCTGGCTCGGCCCTACGAAGATCAAAATTTCTCTTGTCTGGCTACTCAACCGCAAAGTAAAGAAAGGAGGAGCGCGATGAGGTATGTTCTTTTGTTCTTATGTCTATGTCTTTCTTCCTGCGAACGTCGTGAACTGACCTATTTCGAGGAAGCGGAAATAAACGTGGAGGTCGATTGGAGCCGTTCGGGTCTCAGCGAAAGCGGTTATGGAGCTACCACCATGTTTTATCCTGTCGATGGCAATACTCCGATGAAAGTACTGATGGGAAACCGCGAACAGACAACCGTCCGCCTGCATGAAGGCAGCTACCGGGTGCTGGTCTTCAACCGTTCGCAAGACGATTTCGGCAGTATCAGCTTCTACGGCAACAACTTCTACAATTTCCGGGCAGAGGCAAAGCAGGTGGATACCCGCATGGATATGGAAACGAAAGTGGAAACACGTGTTATCATAGATGCTCCCGAAGAATTGGCATCCGATGCGCTGGAATACTTCGAGGTGACCGAGGATATGCTTGGAAATTACAAGAATAAGAATGAAACCCCTGGTTGTAAATCATCTGCCGATCCCTACGTGATTCGCCTGATGCCGGGCAAGTTGACAAAGAAAGTGCTTATAGAAATCTACGTGCCGGGCATGAATAATCTCCGCTCGGCAGTAGGATTGATCGGGAACGTCTGTGAAGGCGTTTATCCCGGAACCGGACAACTTTCGGAAGAAAAAGTGACACAACAGTTCACTTTCGACAAGATTGAATTCGCTCCGGGTTCGCCTTTCGACGGAACGATCTTCGGCAGTTGCAACGTATTCGGTTTCGACCGGAACCTGCCGCATCTGCTGACTCTCGAAACACTGCTTGCCGACGGAAAGACGCGGACGAAAGAGACCTTCGAGACCGAACCCGAATACATCTTGCAGGAAAACGGAGAGATACTGATCCGCATCCGTCTGACGGCGAAGAAGCTGCCCGACGTGAAGCCGGAAGGGGTGCCCGACTCCGGTTTCGACGTGATCGTCGACGAATGGGGCGACCCCGAAGAAAGCGAAATACCATTATAATAAACAATAACGAATTACTAATATTAAAATTTCACAGATATGAAAACTTATCATCTACTGGCAACCGCCGCCCTGATAGTGATGGCCGGCTGTTCACAAAACGAGATCACAGAAATCAGTCCCGACGCTAATCCGGCTGTCAGCTTCGACATTTATACCGGAGCACAGACGAAAGGGACAGTGACGAACAACGAGTCAACCGGAACGGGTATCAAAAACACGACCGGCTTCGGTATTCTGGCCTACTACACAGGTCAGACAGCATGGAGTGCTTCCGGTAGTTTCACGCCGAACTTTATGTGGAACCAGCAGGTGAAATATGAAAGCTCAGCCTGGAAATACACCCCTGTTAAATACTGGCCGAATAAAGAAAACGATAAAATCTCGTTCTTTGCTTATGCGCCATACAGTACGACACAAACAAATGGCAGTGAAAGCTATGGCATCAAGCTTCCTGCAAATTCAGCGACGGCGAAACCGACTATCACGTTTACGCTGAATACAAACCCGACAAACATGGTCGACCTGGTAGCCGGTTATCAGAAAGATAAGCAAAAGCAGACAACAACAGTTGACTTTACGTTGGCGCATCTGTTGTCGCGTGTGGAATTTAAAGCGAAACTGGATGCGAGTATCTCATCTACCGGCGAGACCCATGTTTTTATAACGGGAATGCGTATTCTGGGCACAGCTGATAACGGTTCCGACAAAAACGCTGCGGGTGCAAACAACGACTCTAAATTCTACAGTACGGCGGTTTACGACTGGAGTGCAGGCACATGGGATTACACCACAACTACTCCAACCAAACAAAATGAACCTTATTCCATAAACGGTGTAATGAAGCTTACAGCAGCAAGTGCAGGGGGATATACGAAGTCGAGTATTGAGGTGGCTCAGGCTGGAAGCCTGACCAAATTGTTTACAGACAACCAGTATTTATTCCTGATTCCCCCGAAAGACGATCTGAGCCTTACCGACACAGGCAGTGGCATTGCTTCTGAAAAAGATGTGCGTGTACAAGTAGACTACGATATCGTAACAGTGGATAGCAAACTAAGTGCAGGACATTCGGTAACATCTACCAGCGCAACAATTTCATTACCCAATAAAACATTGAAACGTTCAAAGGCTTACGAATATATCCTGACTATCGGCTTGGAAGAAGTAAAAGTAACAGCAATGGTAACTGACTGGGCTAACGCGGATCTGGTTTATATTCCGTCTGTCGATGTAGCGACTGCAGATGCATCCAATGTAGGAACAGCCATAACAACTCTGAATACCGCAAAGGCAAACAATCCAAATTGTAACTACTTTGTAGTGAATATAACAGGTAGCGGAAGCGGAACATGGAGTCTGACTGCGACAACCGGTAATTTTAAGTCCGGTGACCAGATCGACCTGAAATTTTCAACTTCCTCTCTTCCGTCGACTGTTACATTGAGCGGTTGGAAAGCCGGTTCTGCAATCAACAACAGCATCATCCTGACTAAAGACTAACGCCACCATGCCGAAATACCTTCTCATATTATCCCTCCTGCTTCCCCTCGCCACCGGTTGCGAGCGTGAAGCAGGCGACGATACGGCAGGGCAGCAACCCGTCGTCTTCACCGCCCATACGGGTGGTGAGGATGCAACGCGGGCGGGCGTGATTGATGATAACAACCTGTCCTCGATGGGCGTCTTTGCCTGCTATACAGGTCAAAGTGGCTGGTCGGAATCGACCTCGAAATCCAATTTCATGTACAACCAGCCAGTCAATAAAACGGGTGATACCTGGACGTACACCCCGGTGAAATACTGGCCCAATACAGAGGGCGACAAACTGAGTTTCTTTGCTTATGCGCCGCATGCGGAAAAGGTCGGATCGCAGTTGAGAACCTATGGCTACAACAGTAGCGATGCAACCGGCTATCCCTCATTCCGGTATGAGCCGCCTGTCGATGCAACCAAACAGACCGACCTGCTTTTCGCTACCCCTTTGATGAACCGGATGAAAGGAAGCGAACTCTCCTTTACGATGGGACACGTACTGACGCATGTTCTTTTCAAAGTCAAGAGCACGAGTGCAATTTCCGTCACTAAAGTACAAGTGAATTCCGGAACTCATTATGGAGATATAAAATTCAACACAAGCGGTTATTCCTGGACTTCATTAACCGGAAATCAGAGTTTTTACAAAACAGCAACGGTCGCTGTCCCGGCCAATACTTTGACCGATCTCGGTGAATTCTTCCTGTTACCTTCAAACGCTAAAAGCGTCAGCCTGACCTTCTCCGAAGGCGGCATAGAACAGCCGGTTACAACCGTCGCTTTACCCGCTTCCCCTGTCTGGGAAATGAACAAAACGATAGCCTACACGCTGAATATCGAGAATAAAACGAAGGTAACGCTGAGTGTGAAAAGTTGGGATACTGGGTCGGTAAGCGCGAATTTAGGGGAAGAAGTGTCGACGTCGGGGTATCCGTTTAGAATGAACGGATTTGTTTATAGAAGTGCTACCGAATTCTTCTATGTAGGAGCTGTACGTACTGATTTTAGCGGCGGTAATGATGGTTGGTATAACTGGTATGAAGCTGTGGATATATGTAAAAAGCAATACTCTGGAACCCTTTATCCATCTACTGAATGGAGACTGCCTACCGTTAGTGAATTAGAGAATATAATCCGATTAGGTTTTCCCAGTTCAACGTTTTGGGCTATTACAGAAACCAGTAGTACCAATGCATATAGATGCACAAACTATCAAGGTTTTACAGCGTATGATATACCGAAAGATAACATGGTTCCAGGCGGGCGTATCCTCTGTATTCGTGATATGGGTACTATTACACCACCAACTCTCCGGCGTAAGAATGGATATACTGTTGTCTATCAAGATAATTCCACCACCTATGCACTAGCTTCCGGTTATTCAGGCTGGGTAACCTATAACGATGCAGTTAGCTATTGCACTAGCGGTGAATGGGGTGGTTACAAAGATTGGAGATTACCAACATTGAATGAAGCTGTATATTGTATGCGTACTTGGGGACTTCTTTTTTCGCAAGCATGGACAAGTACATCTGCCGGATCAGGGCAACATTATACGGTGAACGAAAACGGAGGAAATCCGATTAGAAGTGATAGTGGTGACAATGGACATACCTGGTGTGTCCGTGATTATTAATATCAAGGCTGTCCGGGGTTGAATGTTCCCTTGGCAGCCGCAAATAAACAACTAAACCAACGCTCTTTGACATGCTGGAAACGGAAATAATTAGGGATACTTGATAAAAACAAATTGATTCGTATTGTATATCATTTGAAAATTATATCTTTGTCGTCATAGTTTAATAATCAAAACATTTTAATTATGAAAGACAAAGAAGAATTGCAGATAATACAAAGTCGGATATACGAGATAAGAGGACAAAAGGTAATGTTGGATCGTGATTTGGCTGAGCTGTATGGAGTACAGACAAAAGTTCTAAATCAAGCAGTTAAACGTAATCCCGATCGTTTTCCCGAAGACTTCATGTTTCAATTAACAAACGAGGAAACTCAAAATTGGAGGTCACAATTTGTGACTTCCAATTCCATCAAGATGGGTGTTAGACGAAATCCGTATGCTTTACAGAGGAACTCCAACGCGAAATGAAAGAGTTGAAAGAATACATCGAAGATGTTTTCACCGACTATAACGATATCAACGAAGATACCCGAATACAACTAGAACTAATAAACAAAACATTGGCCGAGCTGCAGGTACAAAAGCAACTGCCAGATAAACCCCGTAATCCGGTAGGTTTTATCAAACCCAAATGACGAGACACACATTATTCCGTTTCCAGCATGCCGAAGAGCTATAAAAGTAATAAACCAACGCTCTTTGACATGCTGGAAACGGAAACTATTATACATTCTAATATAATAGATGTCATTAATATGGAAATAATGATTATCTTTGTCCGCATACAACCAAAAGAAAGGAGAAAATTTATGGCAAGACCGATTAGAGAGACTCCGATATTATTCGGAGAAGATGCACGAATGTTCGAGGAACGGATGAAATGTCCCCGTAAAGTATCGAAAGAAGAACTCGACCGCGTGAAAAAAAACTATGAGTTTGTAATAAAAGCAGCAACAAACTTCAAGTAATATGGGGACAAATGAACAAATCGATATTTCTCAATTACATATTAGTAGATTGGAGGAAGGAGAGTCAATAGAATCGTTCGATTGCGGAGACGTAGACTTGAACGATTTTATTTTGCGAGAGGCTCCTCTTTATCAGGAAGCCTTACTTACTACTACTTATGTAGCAAGGGTAAACAATGATGTATTAGCCTACTTCAGTTTAGCTAACGATCGTGTTTCTTTAGGTGATTTTGAAAGTAAAACAGAATTTAACCGCTTTCGTAAACATCGTTTTGTGAACGAAAAACGATTGAAAAGTTATCCTGCTGTTAAAATTTGCCGATTTGCGGTAAATCATTGTTATGCCGGGAGTGGCATAGGTACTATATTAATGGATTTCATAAAAATGTATTTTCTGCAAAATAATAAAACCGGTTGTCGTTTTGTAACGGTAGATGCTTATTTGGCGGCTATTACTTTTTATGAAAAGAATCATTTCTATCCATTACAGCCTAATGATGATGACACCCATACACGTCTGCTCTATTTCGATTTAAAAGAATATAAAGCAGCTTTTCAAAAATAAGAAAATGATCATCACAGATTAACTGATAAATAGTTTCCGTCCTGCCACTTCCGAATCAAAGGAGCCGGCGGGACGTTTCGTTTCCGGCATGCCGAAGAAGTTGAAAGTAATAAACAAACGCTCTTTGACATGCTGGAAACGGAATAAATAACAATGCATCCGGAGTCTCCGGATGTTTCTTTTAATCATTAAAATCATAGTAACATGGCAGACATAAAAACAAATTATGTATGGTCGTTCGATCTCGTAGAGAATGTGATGACCAAAGATGTCAAAGAAGATTACGTTGCTTCGGTGCGCACGAAAAAGTCGATGACGATTGATGATATCGCCAATTCGATAGCCGCCGAACGAACGGAATACCGTATCGACACCATAAAAAATATCAGCAATCTGATTGACGAGAAGATCCGCCAACTGGTTTGCGACGGAAATACGGTGGTGACCGGTACGGCGCAATACGCCCCCTCTATCCCCGGTGTTTTCATTGGCGATAGCGGGCTGATCGACCCCAACGTAAATAAATGTGCGGTCAACATCACCCCGGCGCAGCTTATGCGTGCGGAGGTAGCGAAGGTTGAACCGAAGTTCTCCGGTACCGTCCGCCGTATGGGTGGTGCCCGAATCTCTCTGGTGCTCGACGTGGCCACCGGCAAAACCGACGGCACGATCACACCGGGCGGCATGCTCGACGTGACAGGCACAAAAATCCGCTCTATCGGTGCCGGCGGTACGGGACTGGGCACCGTGAAACTTTTGAAGACAGACGACCCGACAAAAGAATTTGTCTTCACCCAATTGGGTATCAACGACCCTAGCCGCCTGATGTTCACCCTGCCGGCCGACTTGGCCGATGGCGAATATCAGTTGATCGTCGAAACCTGGTTCAGCTCGGCCAGCACCGTGCTGAAAGAGAAACGCACACTGGTGTACCCGTTGCCTCTGGTAGTGGGTGAAAGCGGCGGTGAAGACGACCGTCCGGTCATCGAGTAACTTTTAGTAGCATTTGTGCAGGTATCCTGCGCCGTCTGCTGCATGGTATCTGCGCGCCTCGGCGCATGCGATCAGCTTCGAGGCGCACATGTCATATGCGTCGAAGCACGCAGGTCGTCTGCGCAAAAACAAGTCTTATTCCGTTTCCGGCATGCCGCGAGGGCATAAAATAAAAAAGGAACGAAATATGAAACGAAACTTTCAATATCTGGTTACTGCGTTACTGATTTACCTGATGACTTGCCTGACGGCAAGTTGTACGGATATGGATAATGTAGTAGTCGATTCCGATGAAGAAGCTGTCTGCAATTTTAAACTGTCACTTAATGCTCCTATATCGGTAGAGACACGGGCTGTAAATGAAGATAAAATAAATGAAATCTGGGTTGTACAATTGGTAAGTGATGGTACGGCAGCCCTGGTTCCACCGGTACATATTTCTCCGGGAACGGATAATAATATCGCAATAAATCTAAAGCTCCAGGAGTGTAAAATCTATTTCTTTATCAATACCGGCGATGATGCTTTGTTTGATACGTCTGCTGCATTGAGCTCTTTTACTCAAAGTTCAGTAGAAGCTACATCCCTCTCTTATTCTTCGAATTGGGAAACAAAATTGAATAGCAGCGGCATTCCCATGAGTGGTTATTGGGAAGGGACACCCAATCCGGCTACGGCTATTCCGGTGGAACTAACCCGTGCAATAGCGATAGTGACCGTCGACGTACCAACTAGCACTATTCCTTCGGGCGATGTTTTCAGCCTCAGCAGCATACAGCTGAAAAATATTCCCGGTACGGTGCAACTGTACAGGGCTAATCCTACAGGAAGTACATCGCCTGCTGCCAGCACCAGTTTTAGCGATTACGCAGTTACAACTGCAACCAGTAATACATGGTATATGCCTGAAAATTCCCGGGGTACAGGTTCCGGACGTTATGAGACAGAAAAAACGGCTGCGGCAGTTACCGATGGCAGCAAAGCTACCTTTGTCGAAATAAAAGGTACATATAACGGCTTTGCCGTAACTTATAGTATCTATCTGGGTGAGAACACGATAAATAATTATAATGTACTCCGCAACAAAAAATACAATGTAACGATTAATTTGAAAGGTAAAAATTCAGCAGATGCGCGTATCGATGTCGAAGAAAATCGTTTGGCCTGGGGCGATATACTTTGTATTGACGGTAGTCAGAATTTGTATACGGTGAAACCGGATAAATATAATAGTGCGGTAAATAAAAATGCGGTAGGCGTTGTTTTCTATGTGGGGCAAGGTCCGGATGACAGTCCCGGTTATTATCCAGGGAAAGGTATTTCGTCAATTCGTGGGTATGCAGTAGCTCTGAATAATGTATCTGAAGATGATACACAATGGGGGATATACGGTCAATTTGACGGTCTTACATCAGGCAGTGAAACAGATTTTCAAGGGTACAATAATACAATTAAGATGAAAAGTAAGAATTACGATGTTTTCAATAAGGCCATTAATTATAGTGTGTCTTTACCTTCGTCAGGTAACAGTGGATGGTATTTACCATCTTGTGGACAGTTAAGATATATGAATGATAGTCACTCTGAAGATAGTTCCAGTAGATCAATGCTAAACACTTACATAAATAAGGCTGGAGGAAACAACTTCTATGGTGAGTATTGGTCAAGTACAGAACAGCTAGCTCAAAATGCTTATGAAATAATAACTTATTATGGTAGTCATGGTGGGCTTAGTAAATCGTACAGATGTAGCGTGCGCTCAGTTCTAACCTTTTAATCGTCAATTATTACCTGACGAAATAATAAATAGAAAACAAACTATATGAACAAAAACGACCTAATCAACGAGTTGGCAGCCAAGCTGGACATCACCCGCACTGCCTCAAAGAAATATCTGGAAGCCTTTGAAGAAACCCTCGGCGAAGCATTAGAGGAAGGAGAACCTGTCATGTTGCAGGGCTTCGGCACTTTCACCCTCTGGAAACAGACAGGAAGGCCTGCCCGCAACCCGAAAACCGGAGCTCCTTGCATGATAGCCCCGCGTAACAGCGTTAAGTTCAAGCCGGGGAAAGGGTTACTGAAACGGTTGAACCGGGAGGAGGCCATTGTTGTGGATATTGGAAAATAGGATAATAAAATAGATATGAATAACAAATACAAAAAAAGTCTACTTTCACAAGTAGACTTTTCTAATTCTTATAATGACCAATACCTTAACCTTAAACGAGAGGCCTTAGCCTCAAATATTACTTTGTGACAAATATATATATACTTTTTGATAAATGCAAGCGCGATAGCTTTTTTTTCAAGACGTATGTAAAAAATGATAATGACTGGTTTCTACTGGAACAGGTGAATATGAAGTTGAAATGTAATTGAATAGTAAAAGAAATGTCATTTTGATCCTGCTCTGTTATAAATTAGAATGTTTTTGAAATAAATATTCGTTGCTTTTCAATGAAAAATGCTATATTTGTGGACAAGTGTAAAAGTCTAAGCTTCTTCATCTGTTGTTTGTGATTCGGGAATGAACTATCCTTGTGTAATGTAATCCGTCTGTCTGAATAAGCGATCTGAGACTTTATTTATTCCAATCTATTAAAAAGCAGTGATGTTTATGATTAAAAGAAAAGAACTAACGTACGACAATTCTTATTTACTAAAAGTATTTAACAGAGACTTTCCTCATTTGGTAGTAATGGCGGAAGAGAGCCGGAGCATAAAATTGTTCAGGGAGGCTTTACGATCGTTCGTGTCTTCCAAAATAAAAATAAATGAAGGAGGTGGTAATATGGGAAATGCCGTCGCGAAGCGTATTTTACTTTTAATAGAATATGATGGTTCTCCGATCGATGAATTATCGACAGGACAGGAACTGTCTATACAAACGATTACCTATTTGTGGCAATTACTGGGAGGTAAGCTTACGGATGAGGTGTCTCCCGATCTGTTTATCGATCTTTACCATCAGTTCAAACTTCTGGAGCATCCGGAAACAGTTGAAACAGACCGTTCACTCGTAAAACGGCAAATGAATCGCTGGCCGACAGGGCTGGATGAAGAGGTTATTACTATTCGTGAGGAAAATAAAGATCGTATTATAAAACGATTGATCCGTAAGATAGAACGCCGTACGGCTCCTTCATCCCGCTATCAGTTTGCTCCGGAAATGAGTTATGAAGATAAATATAAGCAGGTACAGGAATGGTGGAACATAAGCCGTTTCCATTTATCGATGGCAATCAAAAGTCCGACGGAACTGAATTATTTTTTGGGAGAATCTCTCTCCGTAGAATTGATGGATTTGTTACTGCGTGCCAAAAAGAAGGGGATGCCATTCTTTGTGACTCCTTATTATCTTTCTTTGTTGAATCCGGGAACAGATGGGTATGATGATAAGACGATCCGTTCGTATGTTCTCTATTCGAATGAACTCGTAGATACTTATGGTAATATAAAAGCCTGGGAGAAAGAGGATATCGTAGAAGCAGGCAAACCGAATGCCGCCGGTTGGCTTTTGCCGGAAGGACATAATATTCATCGTCGTTATCCAGAGGTGGCCATTCTGATCCCCGACTCGATGGGACGGGCTTGTGGCGGTCTGTGCGCATCTTGTCAGCGTATGTATGATTTCCAGAGCGAACGGCTGAACTTCGATTTTGAAGCTTTAAAGCCGAAAGAGACCTGGGATAAGAAGCTTCGCCGGTTGATGCATTATTTTGAGGAAGATGCCCAGTTACGGGATATTCTGATCACCGGTGGCGATGCTTTGATGAGTCAGAATGCGACTTTACGTAAAATATTGGAAGCTGTATATAAGATGGCTGTTCGTAAGCGGAAAGCAAACGAGGACCGGCCGGAAGGTGAAAAACTGGCCGAGTTGCAACGGGTTCGTTTAGGATCGCGTCTGCTGGCTTATCTGCCGTTGCGTATTACCGACGAACTGGTGGCAATATTGAAAGAGTTTAAGGAAAAGGCTTCGGCTGTCGGCGTTTCGCAATTTATTATCCAGACACACTTCCAGTCTCCACTGGAAGTTACGCCGGAGGCTAAGCGGGCTATCAAGGCCATACTGGATGCCGGATGGGTCATTACAAATCAACTGGTATATACGGTTGCTGCTTCCCGTCGCGGGCATACGGCTAAACTGCGGCAGACACTTAACTCTGTCGGGGTGATTTGCTATTATACATTCTCTGTCAAGGGATTTAATGAAAATTACGCCGTGTTCACTCCCAATAGCCGTTCACTTCAGGAGCAATATGAAGAGAAGATCTTTGGCAGAGTACCGGAAGATAAGCTGGCGGAACTGGATGATATCGTAACCAATAAACGTCCTTTGGGAAAGAAACTTATCAATTTCCTAAAAGAAAACCACCTGCTGTTTGCTGCAACCGACCGTAGTGTGCTGAATCTGCCGGCCATAGGCAAGAGCATGACCTTTAAAACTGTCGGACTTACTTCGGAAGGAAAGCGTATCCTTAAGTTCGACCATGATACCGGACGACGCCACAGTCCGATCATTAATAAAATGGGAGAGGTTTATATTGTCGAGAATAAATCGGTTGCAGCCTATCTTCGTCAGTTGGAAGAGATGGGAGAGGATGTAAAAGAATATCGTAGCATCTGGAATTATTGCGAAGGAGTAACCGAACCGCGTTTCAGTTTGTACGAATATCCCGATTACCCGTTTTCCATCACAGAAAAGATGACAAATCTTGAACTCGAAAACGAGTAAAAGTGTATCTTTGTTCCTGCTAAACCAATAAAGAAATGATACAAAACGAAAGAGAAATACGACACGAACATGTGTTAAATGCTGTCCGTCAGATGATGACTGCTGCCCGGACAGCTCCGAAAGGGAAAGGAATCGACATTATAGAAATGGCTATGGTGACCGGCGAAGATATCCGATTGCTGTCTGAAGAGATGCTGAAAGTAGCTTCCGAAACCGGATTAAAGTTTTTCCTGCGTGATGCGGATAATATTCTGAGTGCCGAAGCAGTTGTGATACTCGGCACACGTCAGCAGACGCAGGGCTTGAATTGTGCACATTGCGGATATGATACTTGTGTTGAGAAGCCGGCTGAAGTTCCGTGTGCCATTAATTCGGTGGATTTGGGAATTGCTATCGGTTCCGCTTGCGCTACTGCTTCCGATCTGCGTCTGGATACCCGTGTGATGTTCAGTGCCGGTTTGGCTGCTCAACGTCTGGGATGGTTGGGAGAAGAAAGTAAATGCGTGATGGCTATCCCTGTCAGCGCCTCTTCTAAAAATCCGTTCTTTGATCGTAAACCGAAAGAACAACCTGTAAAGTAATTAGCTGGATTTTGGATAAATAACATGATGACTCTATGATAAAGTTTGCAAACAAACTTGAACTTCGTTATTCTTTTAACGATAAGTCCGGCTATATGGACGCTATGATCAAACACCGGTGTGAAAAGGAAATACTTTCCATGATCCGTGTACTGGCTGATATGTTGGATGTGAAGATGACAGCCCACTGCGAACCTGTTCTACAGGAAGGTGGATACAAGGTTGTATGGCCAATAGCCGGCGAAAGTTCCCGCGCTATCTCCATTGTATTGAATATATTGATGCAGGTTCTGTCGCGTCCGACTCTGTCGGTAGGAGGACAGCCCATTGCTGACCGGACGAATGCCGATGAGGAGAATATGCAAAAGGAAATAGCACTTTTGAAACGCTCTCTCAAACTGAAAGATCCGGGTGCCCGGATTCCTCATGAACTGATAGAATTGCTGTCTTCATGGCCTAAGTTCAGTAAGTGTAAATCCAATTTTTATGAAGCGTTGAGAGGATATCCTAAAGTGACAAAAATAAATGTACGCGAACTGAACGGAAATAACGGCAGTCGTTCCGGTTCTCTGGAAGTAAAACGCGAGCAGTTCGATTACTTCATCCTGCGTTCGGACGATCTGCCTACCGTCAAGGATAATAAAGCGACGATAGAAATTATTTCGCCGGTACTGAAAGACAGCCGTTACCGTTGGAAAGGTATCTATAATAAAGGAGGCGAGACGATCGACTTTTATATGTGCGACGAAGATTTCAAGAAACAGATGTTCGACGAAAAAATCTCTTTCACCAGCGGCATGTGTATCGACTGTGTACTGGAGATTGCGCGTAAGTTAAGTGAACTGGGCGAAACGATCAATGTCAGCTATACGGTGACTACTGTGGTTCGTACCCGTTTCGATAAACTTGAAATCGTTACCCCGCAAGGCAAGCGCCACCTGCGCAAGCTGGAAGCGGAGAAGAAACAACTTACACTCGACTTATTTGGCTAACTTTTCCTATCTTTACGCCAAATCTTAAAGATATATGGCTAAGACAAAAACAGTATATGTCTGCTCCAATTGCGGAGCAGACTCTCCTAAATGGGTGGGTAAATGTCCTAATTGCGGCGAATGGAACACGTATGTAGAAGAAATCGTCGCCACCAAAGAGCCCTCGGCAAAACGTATTATCCCCGGCATAACTGACAATGAAAAAGTTCGTCCGGTCTTGTTGCGCGACATCACCTCCGAAGAAGAATCCCGTATCGATCTGAAAGATGAGGAGCTGAACCGTGTCCTCGGCGGCGGTCTGGTGAAAGGCTCGCTGGTGCTGATCGGGGGCGAACCGGGTATCGGTAAGTCTACTTTGGTACTTCAAACCGTTTTGGGTTTGAACGGGCTGAAGACGTTATACGTGTCCGGTGAAGAAAGCAGCCGCCAGCTTAAACTGCGTGCCGACCGTTTGGCCCACGAAAATCCCGACTGTTTTATCCTGTGTGAAACAAATCTCGAACAGATATTTGTGCAGGCCCGAAACGTGCAGCCGGATTTGATGATTATCGACTCTATCCAGACTATTTATACCGAGATGGTGGAGTCGTCTCCGGGCAGCGTCTCCCAGGTGCGCGAATGTAGTGCGGCTATCCTGAAATATGCCAAAGAAAGCGGCGTGCCTGTTTTGTTGATCGGCCATATTAATAAGGAAGGAAGCATTGCCGGCCCTAAGGTGTTGGAGCATATTGTCGACACGGTGCTTCAGTTTGAAGGCGATCAGCATTATATGTACCGTATTCTGCGCAGTATCAAGAACCGCTTTGGTAGCACGGCGGAACTGGGTATCTATGAAATGCGCCAGAATGGTTTACGTGAAGTAAGTAATCCCTCTGAATTATTATTGACCCAGAATCATGAAGGATTGAGTGGGGTGACTATTGCCGCAGCGATTGAAGGAGTCCGTCCTTTCCTTATCGAAACCCAGGCTTTGGTAAGCTCGGCCGTTTATGGTACGCCGCAACGTAGCGCAACGGGGTTCGATTTACGACGGATGAATATGTTGCTGGCCGTTCTTGAGAAACGTGCCGGATTCAAGCTGGTACAGAAGGATGTGTTCCTGAATATAGCCGGAGGGTTAAAAGTAAACGACCCGGCTATCGACCTGGCGGTTATCAGTGCCGTACTCTCATCGAGTCTCGATATCAGCATCGAGCAAGGTGTATGTATGTGTGGCGAAGTCGGTCTGTCGGGAGAAATCCGTCCGGTCAACCGTATCGAACAGCGTATCCTTGAAGCCGAGAAGTTGGGCTTTTCACGCATAATCATTCCTCATAATAACCTGAAAGGTTTCGATACGGCTAAATGTAAAATACAGATTATACAGGTGAAGAAAGTGGAAGAGGCTTTCCGGCATTTGTTCGGATAATCGTTTTCTCTTTATAACAAGCAAATAAATAATGATACAAGAATTACAACTCCGTATTCTGCCGGAAGAAGCAGTCAATGAGCAATCCCTGAAACAAGTCGTTGCACGGGAAACCGGTTCCCTTCTCAAAGATATACAAGCTGTACGGTTATTGAAACGTTCGATCGATGCCCGTCAGCGTACGATTTTTGTGAATGTTAAACTGCGCATATTTATCAATGAGCAGCCGGAAGAGGCAGAATACCAGTCGGTGGAATATAAAGATGTGTCGGGCGGTAAGCAGGTGGTTGTGGTAGGTGCCGGTCCCGGAGGATTGTTTGCTGCTTTGCGTCTGATTGAACTAGGTTTGCGCCCTGTTATCATAGAACGTGGTAAGAATGTACGCGATCGTAAGAAGGATATTGCGTTGATCAGTCGTGAGCATGTCGTGAACAGTGAATCGAATTACAGTTTCGGTGAAGGTGGTGCCGGAGCTTATTCAGATGGTAAATTATATACCCGCAGTAAGAAACGCGGTTCAGTGGATAAGATTCTGAATGTTTTTTGTCAGCATGGTGCCAGCACCTCGATCCTGGCAGATGCCCATCCGCATATCGGAACAGATAAACTGCCCCGTGTGATAGAAAATATCCGTGAGCAGATCATCCGTTGTGGCGGTGAAGTTCATTTCGAAACCCGTATGGATACTCTGATCCTGAAAGACAATGAAGTTGTCGGTATTGAAACCAATACAGGAAAGACCTTTCTTGGCCCGGTTATCCTGGCTACTGGTCATTCGGCCCGTGATGTCTATCGATATCTTTATGAGCAAAAGATTCCAATCGAAGCTAAAGGAATTGCCGTAGGTGTTCGTTTGGAGCATCCGCAGGAGTTGATCGATCAGATTCAGTATCACCGTAGAGAGGGGAGAGGAAAGTATCTTCCGGCTGCCGAATATAGCTTTGTTACGCAGGCTAGCGGAAGAGGTGTGTATTCTTTCTGTATGTGTCCTGGTGGGTTTGTCGTACCGGCGGCAAGCGGTCCGAAGCAAGTGGTTGTAAACGGTATGTCTCCGTCTAACCGAGGTTCACGCTGGTCGAATTCCGGAATGGTGGTCGAGATCCGACCTGAAGATTATCCGGAGTTGATGAAGCATGAAGAAATGAAAGTCCCGGCCGATTCTCCTTTAGCTTTGATGGCTTTTCAGGAGCGGTTGGAAGAAGTCTGCTGGCTGAACGGGGGCATGAAACAGACAGCACCCGCTCAACGCATGAATGACTTTGTAACGAAGAAAAACTCGTTCGACCTGCCTGAGTCTTCTTATACACCGGGGCTGCTGGCTTCCCCGCTTCATTTTTGGATGCCTGAGTTTGTTACCGGCCGCCTGCGTGACGGCTTCCGTCACTTCGGAAAAACTTCCCAAGGCTTTCTGACTAACGAAGCCCTGATGATAGGCGTAGAAACCCGCACGTCTTCTCCGGTCCGCATTCTTCGGGATCGCGATACCTATCAGCATATCACCCTGAAAGGACTTTTTCCTTGCGGTGAAGGAGCCGGTTATGCCGGAGGGATTGTTTCTGCGGCTATTGATGGTGAACGCTGTGCAGAAGGTGTTGCTGAATATCATTCAGTAAGTTGATCCTTTCCAGTGAGAAAGTTGTATCGTGAGCTTGCAGATATTCTAATAACTCCTTTGCACGAAGAAGCATTTCACGTTGATCTTTAGGTTGTTGTTGAAGGCCGTCTTCGATCAAGGTTTTGATCGCTATTTCAAGACGCAGTATGCCGCTTTTCTCTTCATTGTCGAGGAAACGAAGTATATCGTCGGGGGCCGTTGTCATCAGGAAATCCGAAGTCAGTTTCAGATTCTCGTAAACGGTTTGTATCAGCTCCGGGTTCTTACCGGCTGCATTGTTATTACGGTTGAAGATTACCTGGGCGATCATTTTGCCCAGTTCTTCTATCTGTACCATGATCAAATCTCTTTTTAGCATAATGGATGGGGTTTATTCTACAGTTACACTTATAATTCTTATATCTTTTTTAGGACGGTCATACTGATCTTTTGGCTGGTTGGCAATCGTATCCAATACATCGAAACCTTCCGTCACTTCACCGAAAATCGTATAAATACCATCTAAATGGTGACAGCCACCGGTTGTCGTATAGGCTTTCCGCTGTTCGTCGCTAAAAATCAAATGTCCGGGAGTGGCCAGTATTATGGAATCGATCTTTGCGTTGATCGTGATGATACGTTTGTTGTATTCCCGTTTGTTGCTTTGTTTCAGCATTTTCAGCTCTACGGCTTCCGGACGGTAAAATTCGTCGAGTGCCTTTTTGCGGATATTCTGATTTGCGATCAACTCCAGTGTATCCAACTCTCCGTTGCGGTATACTTTTCCCTGCACGATAAAGAACTGCGACATATCCGACTTCTTTTGTGGATTGACGTCATCGTTTTGGCGGGGAGCAGCCAAAGCTCCTTTTTTATGGAAATATTTACTGTTCAGTTCCGGTAGTATCTCGGCAGACGAGTCGCCGAAACCACAACGAGCACCCGGAGGAGCTGTTTTCGAGTCGGGAGCACCTCCCTGTATCATAAATTCTTTGATGACACGGGTAAAAAGCGTACCATTGAATTCACCCTGTCGTGCCCGATTGATGAAAGTACGGACATGATTGGGGACATCATCATATAGCTGGGCCTTCATCGTCCCCACATTCGTTTGGATTGTTACTGTTTTTCCTTCACTTTGCGCATGGAGGGTACCCAATGCAGTGAACAATACTAAAATCAGGTTATATATCTTATTCATGCATGCTATTTTTATTTCTCGGGTAAAGATACAGTTTATGTTGTTAAACACAAACTAAATGGTTACCTTTGCCAACTTTATTAAAGAGTGACAAGGTTTTTTAATATTAGAATATGAATTGGATCAATGATTTATTATGGGGAGAAGGCATTGGCCACTCCATCCTGTTGTTGTCGTTTGTGATAGCGGCCGGAATTCAATTGGGTAAAATTAAGGTGTTTGGCGTGTCGTTAGGCATCACACTGGTTTTGTTTGTGGGGATCGTTCTCGGACATTTCGGTTTTACGATCAACCACAATGTAATTCACTTTTTTAAAGAGTTCGGTCTCATCCTGTTTGTTTACTCTGTGGGTATGCAGGTGGGACCCGGTTTCTTCTCGTCATTCAGGAAAGGAGGAATAACGCTGAACTTGCTGGCTTGCGGAATTGTGTTCCTGGGAGTAGTAACTGCTATTATCCTGCATTACACAACCGGTATTCCAATGCCCACAATGGTTGGTATTTTGTCGGGAGCGGTGACGAATACACCGGGTCTGGGTGCTGCTCAACAGGCATATTCTGATATGTATGGTACAGCTGATAATACAATTGCACTGGGATATGCGGTTGCTTATCCGTTGGGTGTGATCGGTATTATTCTTTCGATTATGTTTATCCGTTATGTATTCCGTGTGAACTTCGATAAGGAGAGTGAACAACTGAACAATGAGGATTCTTCCCATGCCAATGAGGCTAAACCTATTTCCCTGGTGGTTAAAAATCCGGCGATATTTGGAAAAACAGTAGGGGAGTTGTCCAGTTTGCTGGAACATCGTGATTTCGTTATATCCCGTATCTGGCATGACAGCAACAAACAGATTGAAATAGCTTCTGCTAATGCCATTTTGCATGAGAACGATAAAGTATTCGTAATTACAACCGAACAGGATGCCGATACCATCAAGACTTTTGTCGGTGAAGTCATCGATATGGAACGCAAACAGTGGATTCGTATGGAAAGCCAGTTCATCAACCGTCGTATCCTGGTTACAAAACCGGAGTTGAACGGAAAACGTCTCGGACAATTGAAGCTACGTCAGTTATATGGCATCAATATAACTCGTATCAACCGTGCCGGCGTCGATCTGGTCGCTACTCCGCACCTGACACTGCAAGTCGGCGACCGTGTAAATGTAGTAGGTACCGAGACTGCTGTCACAAATGTAGAAAAGGTATTAGGTAACTCAATGAAACGTTTGAACGAGCCGAACCTGATCACGATCTTTATCGGTATTGCGCTGGGTATTGTGTTGGGAAGTATACCTATTACATTCCCGGGTATTCCTCAACCGGTAAAATTGGGATTGGCCGGTGGACCTCTGATTGTGGCTATCCTGATCAGCCGATTCGGTTATAAATATAAGCTGATAACTTATACGACTCAGAGTGCAAACCTGATGTTACGTGAGATAGGTATTACGTTGTTCCTTGCCTGTGTCGGTATCAGTGCCGGTGATGGCTTTGTCGATACGATTGTCAACAACGGAGGTTTTGCCTGGATTGGTTACGGTTTCATCATAACGACGGTTCCTTTGTTGATTATCGGATGTATAGGTCGTTATTTCTGTAAGGTGAATTACTTTACATTAATGGGTCTGATTGCCGGTAGTACAACCGATCCGCCTGCACTGGCCTATTCGAATGCAACAGCCGGAAATGATGCTCCTTCCGTGGGGTATGCAACTGTCTATCCATTGACAATGTTCCTGCGTGTATTGACGGCACAGTTATTGATATTGTTCTTTGCCTGATTAAGGATAAATAATAAGATAATAAGGTGTTTGAATAGCTTTCAGACACCTTTTTTATTTAATAGATATTTGCCATACTAACTAATGGCTCATACAGTTTTTCGATATCCTGGGCATCTATTTCGAGGGTTAGCTGGTCGCCGGGTAAGATAGTTTGACCGGTAGGGGGAAAGTCTTTGCGGTCGCGATGGATATTTATAATGATGCAGTTGTTGGGCAGATGCAGGGTATCGATCTCTTTACCGTCGAAGTAAGAACCTGTCATGACTTCTACATCCAACTTGAGCCGTTTTTCTTCCTGAAAGAAAGGGTTTTTGATCATCTCTTCGTAAAACATCACATTAAACGGTTTTATCTCTAATAGCTCAGTGAAGTAGTAAGTCAGTCCCCCAACGACGATCGAAGGGTAGAATACTTCAAAATGCCCGGTGATTTCCGTTATCAGGATAATAGCAGTAATAGGGGTACGGACAACAGCCACCAGGAAAGCGGCCATCCCGACCAGCATCACATAACTGACGTTCTCGGGAGCGATAATTCCATGTTGAACCAATAAGAGCGCACATATCTTTCCAAGCAAACCACCGGTAACAAGTGTCGGGATAAAACTCCCTCCGGGTAACCCAGAAGAAAACGAATAAACAGTAAACACCATATGCAATAACATCATGCTGGTAATCCAAAGTATGTTTTGTGTTCCTCCGAGTACCTGTTCCATCAGGAATTGTTCTCCGCCACCTGTCAGATCCGTCAAAGTAAGGGAGATTGTGTATGCCATGATCAGCAAGCCAAGCAGTTTGATATATTCCGGTTGTTTTATGGCAGGATACAGTCTTTTGACATATAGCATCAACAGTGAATAAAATTTTCCGAAAATGGAAACAACCACGGCAAACAACAGGAACAGTTTTATTTGTAAAGAGAAGGTCAGGTCAGGAGCCACTGCCTGTATCTCATGATAAGGATTGATCGGGAATATCATATTGGCAATACCACCGGCAACTACTCCGGCCAGGATCGTGGTAATAGCTGTCTTGGGAGCATCGAAACGTTCGATCGACTCGATAACCAGTGTCGTTGCTGCCAGTGGAGCGGCAAAAGCGGCTGCCAGCCCCGCACCGGCGCCTGCTGCCAATAATTGTTTACGTTCACCACTCAGGATATGTCCCCATTTACCGACCAGGTCGCCTATGTAAGAACCCATTTGCACGGATGGCCCTTCGCGCCCCATTGAAAGGCCGCTGCTTAATGTCAGTACTCCGCCTACAAACTTCGCGAGTAATTGTCGTAATGAGTGTGTATACACTATTCTGCCATTGATAGCTCCCCGTGTTTGCGAGATACCTCCGCCGCTGATGAACGGCCAGCGTTTTACCAGTTTCGAAACGAATATAAGGACCGCCCAGAATACAAAAAATGAGATAATATACAGATACCAGGGAGGGGAGGACTCGAAAAACTCTTTCCGGTAGTTATAGAACAGCTGCAATAAATAATGATAAGGAACTGCTACCAGGCCGGTAAGCAATCCTACGATGAGGCTCACAAAATAGAGCCTGGCATCCACTAGTTTCAGCTTTAATATCCTCCAGTTTACCTTCATAAGCTCGATAAAAACAAGCCTGGTTCGGCTTTGGTTCTGACCTCCAACCAAATAATTGTCAATTGTCAATTGTCGACTGTCAATTTTTACTACATTTGCCCTTACAAATCTTTAAACCATATTAATACCATGAGACATTTATTTTTAGGAAAACTGTTTATTGTGTTGGTTTCCATGTTGTGTGTGTGCTCGGTGTCAGCCAGGAAACCTATCAAAACTTTATTAATAACAGGGCAGAATAACCATAACTGGCAGGTCAGCCATGTGGTGTTAAAACAGATACTGGAAAATTCCGGTCGTTTCTCAGTCGATTTCGCGATTTCTCCCTCACAGGGAAAAGACATGTCGAGTTTTGTACTCGATTTTACTCCTTATGAGTTAGTTGTACTCGATTATAATGGTGATTCCTGGCCGGAGGAAACAAACAAACGTTTCCTCGAGTATGTACAAGGTGGCGGCGGCGTAGTGATCTATCATGCCGCTGATAATGCTTTTTCTAAATGGCCGGAGTTCAATAAGATCTGTGCTTTGGGAGGTTGGGAAAACCGTAATGAAAATGCCGGTCCTTATGTATACTGGCAGGATGGCAAACTGGTCAAAGACAGTTCTGCCGGTCCCGGAGGCTCACATGGCAGCCAGCATGAATATGTTTTGAATGGACGTGATAAAGTGCATCCGATCGTCAAAGGCTTACCTCTGAAATGGCGTCATACAAAGGATGAATTATATGACCGTATGCGTGGTCCGGGTAATATCGACGCTCTCCTGTACACCTCTTATTCAGATAAGGAAACAGGCGGATCCGGTCGCGAAGAACCGCTGATCTTCACTGTCGATTATGGCAATGCCCGCATCTTCCATACGATGCTTGGACATGCCGGTGAGACAGTTGAAAATAGTACAGCTATGCAATGTACGGGTTTCCAGGTTTTACTGTTGCGTGGTGCTGAATGGGCGGCAACCGGAAAGGTGACTCAGAAAGTGCCGAAAGACTTCCCTACAGAAACCCAATGTTCGTATAGGAAAGATTATAAAGAACAGAAATAATAGTACTTTTTTATATTAATGGATAAGACGACTCGAAAGGTCGTCTTATTTTTTTGTGTTATTATTTCTCCTTGCCATATTATTCAAACTCTGCATTATTTATTGAGGTTATGTGACAGGGGAAAGGCTTTTATTTTCTTTGCTTTTCATAACTTTTGCTGTATTGACTTATTGGGGAAAAGTACGTATTCTTGGATCATTATAATAACTATATGACATAGATGGCAAAAAATCAAACAGCAAATCTGTTTTTAGCAGATGTATTTGAAGATCAGATCGATTATCTTGGTAAAAGTAAAAGTCAATTTACGGTCGATAACTATCGGAACGTTTATCGTTCCGTTTGTGATTTTGTGGGAAAAAAAGCAGATAAGCTCAAAGTAAGTGATATAACAGACTTATGGCTTAATGCTTATGTTATGCACATGCAGAAAAGCGGCAATTTATCGTTAGCTAGTGTCGATAACTATTGTCGTATACTACGTGCTGTTTACAATAAAGCGGTGAAGACGTATTCGATACCTGTCGGTCCCAATCATCCTTTTACGAATATTCGTATACCTGTTCCCGCCACTTTGAAACGCTCATTAGAGAAAAAGGCTGTTTTAGACATAATCAGTCTTGATCTTTCCGGGAAGAAAGAGCTTTGTAAAGCGCGCGACCTGTTTATGTTTCTGTTTTATGCGCGAGGTATGTGTTTTGTGGATGTGTTTAGTCTGCGTTATGACTCCATAAGCGGCGAGTATATTTGTTACAAAAGAAGTAAGACCTCGGCACCATTACAGGTGAAAATTGTACCTGAAATGAAAATGATCATGGATCGTTATCGTGAGTCAGATAATCCCTATATTTTCCCGTTTTTACGAAGGAACTCGTATGGAGGGAAAGATATTTCAGAAAAAAGTTCGCTGAGGCGTATCAACCGACAGTTGGGTAAAATAGGAGAAATGCTGGGGGTGAAGCTCACTACATATGTGGCACGGCATAGTTGGGCATCGTTGATCGAAGAATGTGGAATGAGTATCGCTATTATCAGTCAGGGAATGGGGCATGGCTCGGAACGAGTCACGAAAACTTACATGAGAGGAATGCCTTCACGTGTGATTGATAATGCTAATGAAGAGATGTTAAACAGATTGATAAGAAAAAAATCAACAGAAGATAAAAAAAAATGTCCCCTTCTTAGTAAGAATGAGACATCTGCTGGTTGATTTTTTTGAGCCTTTATTATTCAAAGGCTATCTGTCTGCAAATGTACATGTTATTATTTAATAAACAAATAAAAGATATGAAAAAGTAACCTTAAATTAAATCTTATCAGAAGAAAAACGCCTGTCTAAAAATACTATTCTATTTAATAACTCATCTTTAATCCGTTGTAATTCAACAAGTATCCGGTCTTCATTTAAAGATGTCTCATTCTTACTAAGAATGAGACATGTACATAGGGTAGAAGATATGAAAAGAACGGAATTAAAAACGAAAATCAGGGTAAATATCTTGCTGATCTCTTTGTTGCTGCAATTGTCGGCTGCCGTAGCGCATAGCCAACAAATTGGGGCCAAGACGAATACGCTCTGGTGGCTAACGACAACACCGAACCTGGGTGTAGAGGTGGCAATAAGTAAAAAGCTGACTCTTAGTGCAGATGGCAACTATAATGCCTGGACTTTCTTTTCTGACGGTATGAGCCTGCGCCATTGGTTGGTGCAACCCGAACTTCGTTACTGGCCTTGCAAGAGTTTTGAAGGACACTTCTTTGGTGTACATGCGCATTACGGACGCTATAACATCGGGCAAATCCCTTTCCTTCCTGATCTGGATACTTATACTTATCGTGGTGAACTTTATGGTGGCGGAATTTCTTATGGTTATCACTTCGCTATCGGTCGGCGTTGGGGATTGGAGCTTTCTGCCGGTGCGGGATATACTTATCTGGAATATAATAAATATGTATGTGCGGAATGTGCTGAACTGATGGGGCGTTACAAACGACATTTTTTTGGCCCGACACGTCTTTCCGTTTCTTTCATATATATAATACATTAAAGATCATGAGACGGAAAAATCACATATCCTTTCTGGTCATCTGCCTGCTGATACTCGTATCCATACATCCGGTATTTTCTCAGGAAGGGATCCGTTTCATTCCCCGGAGCCTGACGGTGAGCGAGGACAGTGTACGTATCGACCTGACGATCCGTGCCAAAGGAATCGCTATTCCTTCGGAACAGGCGTTGACATTAACACCTTCGCTTCATTTCGGGAAGAAACAGGTGGCGCTTCCTCCGGTGGTTTTTTCAGGTAGTCAGCGTGCCCGTTTCGATAAACGGGAAGAGGTGGTTAACCCGGACCGGAACAAGCCGATACCTTATCATGTATGGATTACCGGACGGAGGCGGAATGATTACACGCTGCGTTATCTGGTGAGTATTCCGTATGCTTCATGGATGGAACATGCTTCGTTGAGACTCCGGCAGGTGAGCCGGGATTGTTGTACGGAGTTGTTGCTTGCCGATGATGTGTTGACGAAGGATATCGATTTGCCTTCACCTTGTGTGGCAGCGGTGCGGGTGGATACAGTGGTGAAAGTGGTTCCTGCTTTGCAGGAGGTTGAAAAAGTTGCGACAGTGACACGCCCGTTGCCGCCAGTCGAGAGAGAAGAAGAAGAGTACCCCCGTCGCAAACCGGAGCAGGAAATGGAACGGCGTGTGGCGGTGACGCTTTATGTGGATTATGTGCGGGGTGGCTCACGTGTGGACCCGTCGTATGGGAATAACTCCATGGAGTTGAGGAAGGCAGAGAGGATGCTCGTCCCTCTGCTGGGTGATCCTAACATCTATATAAAAGAAATACGTATAACCGGTTATGCTTCTCCCGATGGGGCGTACTATGATAACGAAGCACTGGCCAAGGCGCGTTCGCTGGGCTTCCGTATCTATCTGACCAAATCGTACGGTTTGCAGGACTATCCGTTCCGTACGGCTTGGGTGGCTGAAGACTGGGAAGGATTACGCAAGCTGATCAAAGGGAAACCTTATGAAGCAGCGGTAAACTTTATTATCGACAATTACGGGATTTTTGAAGGTCGCGAACGCTACCTGATGGATTTACAGGGAAGGAGGCCATATCAGGATATGTTGCAGAATTTGTTCCCGAAACTTAGGCGCATCGAATTGAGCATCTTATATAATGAAAGGAGCGGGTATGAAAAATAAGTCGGTCATGATAATTATCACCCTGCTGCTATTGGCTGTCAGCCTTATGGTCCCTTCGTGCAATATCGACGGCGATCTGGAGGAATGTCCCTATAATGCCCGTTTGGAATACTGGTATACCGGAACTGGTCAGGCCAATGTCCTTCCTGATTACATATTTAAAATGAAAGAGTTCGTATTCGATTCATTACAGATACTCCGCCAGGTAAACGAGCTTGGCGGTAAAAAGAATATCGCAGCCGAACTGAATCTGCCTCCGGGTAGGTACACACTGGTAGCCTGGGGAAATCAGGACAGTTGCAGCAGCATGAACGAGGCGGAGATCGGACGGACTAAATTAACCGATATCCTGTTGTACGCCAATAATCCTGTTCCACCGGAAACCCGCGTTAATATACCCTTGCGGCAACAAAACGGTGAACCGCTTTATTACGGATATGCATCATTTACAATACAACCCCGGGGCGTTTCGCGCCAGCGTGTGGACATGGTACATGCCCATCTGAAACTGGATATAACCGTGAAGTGGAAAGGCAAAGCCCCGACCGATACGGGAGATATGTATATGATACTCAGTGATGTGCCTTCGGCCTACTGCTTTATGCCTGAATTTGAGGTGAAAGGTTCGCCTTATTCGACCTACGGGACGGCGGCCGACGGCAGCCCGACCCGTTCGGGAGTCTGGTATTATATCCCGAAACGTTCGGACGATCATCCGCTGATCAGCCATGAAGTACCGGTGAAGATGGATATCACACGTACGGTGAACGCCACCTTTATCACATACCGTATCGGTAGCGACGACCATCCCGTAGTCAGGCTTTATGGCGGCGGAAAACAACTGGTCAAAGATATCGACCTGTATAAATATTTCCATACGATGCAGATCGACCTGGATGAAAACCTTCGTCAGGAATTCAGCCTGGTGATGGAGGTAGATCCGGCCGGAGGGGTCATTGTATCGTCGGCAACGGTGAGCGACTGGATAGACGGCGGTTCGATAGGAGGAATGATATGAACAATAATAATAGGAATTATGAATAAACATCAGGCAATCATTTTATTGGCTGTATTTACAACGGGCTGTTCGGCTCCCCGTCTGTTTACTGTGGGGGGAGATACGGAGGAAATGCAGCAAATGCGCATTCCATTATCGCGTATGCAATCCGTTGCGCAACTGCAAATAGACGCTGCTTCGGTCTACGGGCAGATGATCGAGTATTATTTAGATAATGGAAAAGTAGCCGGTATCGTTCCGGCACCGGCGGCTGCAATGCAAACCGTGTCGCACCGGGTAGAAGCCGTCCTGTCTTTTAAACCGGGTAGTACGGAGTTGTTGCGGTCATATAGCAGTAACCGGGCTGAGCTGGAACGTCTCAATCGCGAACTGGCAGCTTTTACTGCTGATGCCGGAGTAGAATTACAGACTGTGCGTATCAAAGGGTATGCTTCGCCCGACGGTACAACGGCACGTAATGAAGAGCTGGCTGCTGCCCGTGCACTACGTTTCAGCAATTACCTGAGTCGCGAACAAGGCATTCCGCAGCAAAAGATCGCTGTCGATGCCTGTGTGGAAGACTGGGAAGGGTTGATGCAGCTCGTATCGGATGCCTCAAAACCTTATGCCTCCCAGGTAGTTGCCATACTGGCTCAAACCCTTGATGCCGATGCCCGGCGTAAAGCCCTGAAAGCACTCGATAAAGGACGTGTCTGGAAAGATATGGAACAAACGTTGTTTGCCCGGCTGCGCCGGATGGAACTGGAAGTAATATGCCAGTCACAGGAAGATATACCGGTTGTCGAAGATAAGGCGATCCCAGAGAATACCACCGATCTGAACCGTCTGGCGATATTGTTCAACAGCCATCCGGATCAATTGACACTGGATGAATTACTGGCGGTCGCTCCGGTGTTCCGTCCCGGCACAGAACAGTTCCGCGAGGTGTATGAACTGGCTGCCTATCGTTTTCCCGATTGCATCCCGGCCCAACTTAATGCAGGTGCCGCCGCTCTTGCAGCGGAAGATGCGGAAGCTGCCCGCTTTTTCCTGAGCCGGGTGCAGGATGATCCGCGTGCCTGGATCAATCTGGGTGTCCTTTCCCTGATGGAAAATAAGGAGGAAGATGCCATCGGTTGGTTCCGCAAAGCCTTGCCCCACAAACCGGTAATGGCCCGCAGGAATTTGAATATGATATGGCAATTCAGGAAACAATGAACCAACATATAGAACAGATATTTTTAATCGCAGCTGTATAGGGGCTGCACAGTATAAACAATTTAATTTTAATGTTATGAGAAAAAAGTATTATTTGATGGCGCTTGCAGGTTTGCTGATGGCATCCTGTAGCGAGGACAATGATCCTTTCGGCCCGAATGGTGGTCAGGGGCAAAGCGGGCAGCGTGAGCTCTCGTTTGTGTTCCCCGGGACAGCCCAGGGAGTTGTTCCGTATGCCGTTACGGCTCTTGATGCAGAGAATGAGCTTAGTACATTGGATATTTATGTATTCGGTGTAGATTCAATGAGTGCTTCAAGTCCGCAGCCGATGGTGCTGGAAGAAATCTTCCGCAGTGGCCAGGGGTATACACTGACAACCAGTGGTTCTGATAAAACAGCTAAGATCAGTGTTCCTGCCGGTAACAACAAGGCTTTCTTCTTTGTTGCCAATGCCCGCGAGCACCTGTCGCTCGACAGTGTGGAACTGCATGTAACCGACACGGCTACATTTAAGACGAAGATGAGTAACACCCTGAAAGGCCATATTACTTGTCCGATGTTGATGAGTGCACAACTGGATATGCCGGACGTAGCAAAAACAGTAGCGGATGCAACAACGGCAGGCACTGGCGTTAAGGTTGAGCTTACCCGTCGTGTAGCCCGTTTCGACATCAAGAACAACAGCGAAACGTCAAACTTTGTGATCAGCAAGGTAGCTATGGCCGATGTTCCCGGCAATGTGCCTTTGTTCCCGCAGGACTCATACGTGGCTCCGATCGTGGCAGATATGCCGTTGATCGACTTTTCTGCGTTGAAGAATTCAAATGCCGGTGTAACGAACAGCGTGTTCTACATGTATCCGATCAAGATGACAACGGGCGATGAGGTTAAGTTCTCTCTGGTAGGAACGAACCTGATCACGAATGCCGCACAGGTGCTGGATGTAGAATTTAAGGAGTACAAGAGTGGCGATGTGGTCAATATCGAAGCCAACAACCGCTATCTGGTAGAAGTGGAAGACCTGGGAAGCGGTGAGCTGGATGCTACTTTGAAGGTAATCGAATGGATCGTAGGCGATACGGTTAATGTAAATACCGGTGACGGAAGTATTAAGTTAAGTAGTGAAGCTGCAGGTTTTGCAAATAATACGCTGGCAGTAGCTGCCGAACCGACTCTTACCGACTCTGCGGCTATCGTTGTTGCTGCCGACGGAGAATGGGAATTGATCGTGGAAGACCAGTATAAAGACTGGATCGGCGTTAGCACGCTTCCGGGTGACACTGTATTGAAGGAATTTAAAGTAACCACTTTGCTTCCTAACCCGAGCAGTAAAGAAGAACGTCAGGGTGTTGTGATGGTACAGAACGTACGCCGTCCGTCTATCCGCCAGCCGCTTATCGTAAAACAAGCTGCAAATACAGTCCGTTATCTCGATCTTTCGGGCAAAGCCATAGCCGGCAACCTGTTGGCATTCTCCGGTGAAAAGACTACCGGTGACTCTTTGAATATTAAGGTTACAGCACCGGCAGGTACAGCCTGGAAAGCTACCAAAACAACTACTGCTACCTGGTTCACATTCGGTAATGAAGCTACCGGATTGAGAGCCGCCGCAGGTGACGGTTCCACATTTGACGGAACAGGAGAGGAAACTTTCTCTATTGTTCCTACTGCTAATACAGATAAGGACAATGCAAGAACAGATACTGTAATCATCACGATTGCAGGCGTTGACGGTGCTACCGATCTGGTACAGAAACTGATCGTTCGTCAGGCCGCTCAGAACCTGGGTTCTATTACTGTTAAATGTATCGGCCTTTCCAATGGCAATGTAGCTATACCGGCAACCGGCTTTACCGATAAAGGTTCAGCAGGTCAGCATGTAGGCGAACGTAAAGTTACTGTAAATGCTACTACAGCATGGAAAGTTGTTATTCCTGATGCTGCCACCTGGTTGACACAGGAGGGTGCTATCAATCTCGTACCTCAGAGCCAGAACGGTAGTTTCTATCTGAAAGCTGCTGCCAATACGGCTGTTGATGCAACAGAACGTACTGCTATTGTCCGTGTTGAGAATACGCAGGATGCAACGATCTATCAGGAAATCACATTCACGCAGGCTGCTGATCCTGTAGCTGCTCCGGTGACTAAACCTACATTCAATGTTTCTGCTCTGACAGTAAATAACGATGGTACTAACTTGAGTGCTTCTACGATCATAATTAGCGGCATCGATGCTGCCGACCTGAGCAATTGGAGCATTGATGGCAGTTACAATTGGGTTAGCGCTGTGTTGACCGACGAAACTACGATTACCGTAACAATGGCCAGTGACGGGAATGAAGACAACTCCGGTGTCGGTGCAACAGAACGTGCAGCTACATTCACTTTGAAACACGCAACTGACAACGATGCCTCTGTTACCTTCACTGTTACTCAGGCTGGTGAAACGTTACCTGTTGCTCCGGTATTAGCATCGAGTGCTCTGACAGTTGATAATGATGGTACAAACCTAAGTGCTTCAACAATTACTATCAACAGTGGTATCACTAATGCCAGCGAGTGGGAGATTGAAAACGATTCTGCTAACGCCTGGGTAAGTGCAACGTTAACTGACGCGAATACGATTACAGTAACAATGGCTTCTGACGGAACAGAAGATAATTCAGCCGGAACAGAGCGTGTAGCTACTATTAAATTGAAGAATAAAGCCCATCCTACGGTATCGGTAACATTTACTGTCACTCAGGCCGGAGCTTAAGACTTGACTCACTAGTAATAATATTAAAACAAATAAATCATGAATTATAAATTAGCAATGGTTCCATTGTTGCTTTGCGGCATGCTTGCTTCATGCAATGACAGCGAGGAACTAATCCAGAAAAACCCGGATTTTGTGGAAGCGGGCTACGGCGCGTTGACCCTTACCCTCAAATACCCTGACGCCCCCAAAACGAGAGCGGTGGGTGATACACTGGTAGGTGTAGCCTATGATGCAGAGAAAACTATCAGCAGCGTAGCCTTCTTTGTCAATACAGAAACAGAGACCGTAGACGGTGCTGAACAATACGGAGCTTTCGGCGGCTATTTCAGCGATGAAGAAGTGCTTTCTGCCAATGGCTTGCAGGAAGAATTGGAGGAAGTAACAGCCGGAACTCCCGGTGAATACACGGCTAAGATCCGCCATCGTAGCGATGGTTGGAAAAATCCTCAGGTGATCGTGATCGCCAACTATCTGGAAAATGGTCTGGCTGATAAGCTAAAGGCTATAACCAATTGGGAAGATTTGGGAAAGGTTGTATCTGAAACAATCTCCGAAAATCCTAAAACACCTCTTTTAATGTATTCCACTCGTACGATCGAAGCCTGGAAACGTGCAAGCGGCGGTAACGGTGGTGGTTCTGCTTCTATGGATTTCGATATGGATCGTTTGGTATCGCGTATCGACATTCATAACAATGCTTACAACAAAACAACTCCGGACAATGGTTTCGTGCTTACTTCGGCTCAATTAATCCGTCCGAAGGTCGCTTCTTACCTGATACCCGGTATAACAGACCTTCCGACACAGGCCGTGTCCGATGTCCCTTTCGCAACAAGCGGAACTGTTGTTGAAGATGGTACTGCTCCAAACATTATCCAGAAATTGGACAGCTTGTATACTTACGAAAACGACAATGCAGATGCAGCTACTGCTACTGCGGTACAGGTGAACGGTACTTTCCGTGGAGGTAAAGTGTCGAAAGTAATCGAAATAAAGAAAGTAGACGGTGTAGGAACAATCGGCGATCCTATCGCTTTAGCCCGTAATCATCGTTATGTAGTTAATATCAATGCTGCTCCCGACAGTACGGATATTACCTGGGATATTGTGGTAAAAGAATGGGCGGAATCCGATACGATCAAGGTAAAACCTGCGTATCCCAAACCTGATTTGGCTGAAGCGTTGAAAACAGCAGTTTTTGAAGCCGGAACATCAGGTATAACCTGGACAACCGGAAGTAAGATCATTGATATAACGAATGCTACAGCTGGCGATGCCACATTGAAATTCTCTACAAGTGGAACGACTGCTTCTGTCGTTAAGTTGGCTTATGGTTTTGATACGGATGCTTCTTCCATAGGCGGAAAGAGTGATGCCATTGTAAAGGTAGACGATGCTATTGTAACCTACGGTGCAGCAAAGGTGGAAACTCCGATCACGATCACGATCCCTAAACAGAATGATGATGAAAAAGTACCATTGGATATTTATGTTATTGTGCAGAACGGTGGTAATCTGAGTGCTTGCGATACGATTACGATAAAGAGCCGTCCTGTTTACAATGGTGTGGCAAGTGCAATGCCGGTATTGATGAAGGATGGTAAATATTGGGCACCGATCAATGTGGGTGCAACAACAACGAATAATAAGTCGGCTACTACTGCCAGCACAGACATTACTGCTGATTGCGGAAAACTGTTCCAGTGGGGTCGTTTATATGGTTTTGCTGCAACCAATAATGCTTCAACGACAGTAGCTGATACCACGGGTATCGGAGCTTTGGGCCGTCCTGTTCAGGATGACCTTACTAAGATGTCTAAATGGGATGGTAAGTTCATTTATAGTACATCTGCACTTAAGTATAACTGGTTGCAGATTAATGGTGAAGGTAATGCAAATCCGGAAAATGCAGGAATGGACAAGGGCGCCTGGTATCAGCAGCTTTGGAATGTAAACGAAGGAAAAGACAATGCTGATGTCGTTAAAACCGCAACCGATCCTTGTCCTAAAGGTTGGCGTGTTCCTACTCAGGCTGAGTGGATCGCTATTGGTGCAGGTCAGGAACCTGCCGTGTCCGGAACAACTTGGGATGGAACAAACTTACGCTTAACCGTTCCGGGAAAAGAAAGCGGAAAGAACCTTCTCTTGCCTGCTGCGGGCTACCGCTACGGCAGTGCTGGGGCTTCCAGCGATCAGGGCGCCGGCGGCAACTACTGGTCGTCGTCTGTGCCTGCTGCTAGCTCCAGCGCCAGCTACGTGAGCTTCAGTAGCGCAGGTAAGCTGAGTACGAGCACGCTCTACCGTGCCTACGGCTTCTCGGTGCGTTGTGTCCAAGAATAAAGGGAGGCGAATTGCCTCCCGCATCCGATTCATTCGATTGATTTGATTATTTTTTAGACCCGCCGAAAGGCGGGTTGATTTTGGTCTAACAAGTAATTAATGGTATTTATGAACCTGAAAGAGAAAATAGATGCAGAACAGCAAGACAGACCATTGGTCCTTTTATATATGGAGGGAATGTTTTGGAAAGCATACGAGCAATCAGCCATGCGGTTTACAAAGGAGATTAAAGCATATAAATTACAAAAGCGCTTTTTCAAGAATGTGAACAGCGAAGTTGTCTCGTTAGGTTTTCCCGATGGGAGCTTGCAGGATGTGTTGAAGGGACGAGAATTTACGCGGATCAATGAAAAGCAGATATCTTTTTTTCTGAATACTGCTTTTACAGCCGATGAATTTGAGGACTGGAAAAAGGCACTTCCTCTCGAAACCGAAGCGTCAGCTTCGGTTTCGAGTCCGGCTGTTACTCTTACGGTGCAACCGGATACCCATTTTTCGGATGCCGAACGCCGCGTGCTGGCACAGTTGGCTGCCTTCCGCGTTGAGACGGCTTCCCCTTTACAGTGTATGATGTTGGTTTCTGATTTACAGGCTTTGTTGAAACAATGATATATGATAATCTGCCTGTTTATAAGGCTTCATACGATCTGTTGTTGACTATATTCCGGTTGAACCGGAATTTTCAACGCGATTACCGTTATACACTGGGTGAAAATGTGAAAAACGAGCTGATTGCTTTGTTGGTATGTATCTATCAGGCGAATGCCACCACTCAGAAAGCTCCCCATTTGTTGAAAGCAAGGGAGCACGTGGTAGTGATAAAATTGCAAATACGCTTGTTGATGGACCTTAAACAAATCAACCTCAAACAGTATGCCACTGCTGCCGAACAGATCGAGTCGATCTCAAAGCAACTGGCAGCATGGCATAAATCGAGCGAAAAAAAATAAATAGAAGGGCGATTCTTGTCCGGAGTTCCGGTGGCCAAGGTTACCGGTAGAGAGACTTGTAAATTCAGTAACCCACTGGCAGAGTAAACAGACGTAGGGTGATAAGGCGTATCCGCGTTTCTGCTAGTTAATTTTCCCGGTTGTCAGGATATTTGCTTAAGTGCACCTGTTCCGATAATTCCATTAGTGGTTACTAAGCTTGCCTGCTGCGGGCAACCGCAACAACAGTACTGGAGCTTCCAACAATCAGGGCGCCAACGGCAACTACTGGTCGTCGTCTGTGCCTGCTGCTAGCACCAACGCCAGCAACGTGAACTTCAATAGCGCAGGTAAGCTGAATACGAACACGAACAACCGTGCCAACGGCTTCTCGGTGCGTTGTGTCCAAGCATTTACTGGTCGCCTTTTATTTATAAGTTGAACTAATGTATGGATTTGATTGAAGACATATTCAAAGCCTATTTCGATGCCCGACGCGGGAAACGAAACTCGGTGAATCAGCTTCGGTTTGAAATGAACCTGGAGGAAAACCTCGTCGCGCTCTATCGCGAAGTGGCCGACCGCAGGTATCAGGTAGGGCGAAGCATCTGTTTTATGGTGACATATCCCGTAAAGCGGGAAGTGTTTGCCGCCGATTTTCGCGACCGCATCATTCATCATCTGTTATTCAATTACATTTCGCCGATATTCGAACGGACTTTTATTGATGATTGTTATTCCTGTCGGAAAAACAAAGGTACGTTGTTCGGGATTAAACGCCTCGATAAACATATCCGCAGTTGTTCGCACAACTATACGAAGGATTGTTATGTACTGAAGCTCGACCTTCAGGGGTATTTCATGAATATAAACCGTCAGATATTATATGATTCCATCCGGAAAACGTTAGACAGATACGGATATCTGGAAATGCCGGACGGTATTCATTGGGAGGATTCGGAAGAATATGAACTGGTAAAATATCTTTTGCCGCTTGTCGTATTTAATGATCCTACGTTGAATTGTGTCAGGCGGGGGGATGTGGCGGACTGGGAAGGACTTCCTCCTTCCAAAAGCCTGTTTCATTCGCCGCAGGGGTGCGGGTTGCCTATCGGTAACCTGACGTCGCAACTGTTCAGTAATATTTATCTCACGCCTTTCGATAATTATGTGAAACGGAAGTTGGGGATTAAGCATTACGGACGGTATGTCGACGATTTCTTCCTGGTTCATGAAGATAAGGAAGTACTGAAAGCCCTGATCCCTGAGATCCGAAATTATCTGTGGGATACGTTGGGAGTGAGGTTACATCCTAAAAAGATCGCCTTGCAGCATTACACGAACGGGGTAGAATTTCTGGGCGCGGTGGTAAAGCCGGGCCGTATCTACATCCAGAACCGTGCCAAACGGAAGTTTGCTGCCGAGATGTATTATTGGGAAAGTAACCTCGACGATAATCGCGCGCCCCCTGACAAGCTTCGGATGATGCGTGCGTCCATCAATTCGTATTTGGGTATAATGCAGCATTTCTGCACCTTGAATATAAAAAGAAAGATTCTGGGCCGTTGTTCGCAGATATTCCTCTACGGATATTTCGGCAACGCTTTTGGAAAATTCTCGTTATATAAATAATATGAATTATATGCCAATTTAGAAATAATGAGTCAATGTGGCAATATGCCAATGTGCCAATTTAGAATGTGAACTA
>NZ_CAJJWO010000029.1 GCF_905196875.1 uncultured Parabacteroides sp.
GAGACTCAAAACAAATGAAAGGAATCAATCGTAAGGTTGGTTCCTTTTTGGGTTTTGTATAAAAGCGCCTTCATGGATTCATGATGTTGTCTTGTATATTGATATACAACGCTTGTATATATGAATCCACACTTGTTTGTGCTTTCATTCGATGAAGGCATAAACGAAAGTGGCTTCATATCCTAATGATCCTATAATCAGTGATCTATCTGTTTGAATGAATGCCTGAACCCGGAATTCTGTAAAACATTTTCCGGCAGGTATGTACTCCTTAAAAATGGCTGCCTATCGGTTTCACCTCCGCTGCTTGTGGGTTTCATCTCCGCTGCCTACCCGTTACGGAAAAGACTTAAGTTTTTCAGATAAAAGCCTTACGCTTTTACCCTATACCCTGTACGGTCGTCCCCTTTAGGGTAGCAAGCCATATGCTATAGGGAGCGGGGGGATACTACATAGGGAGAAAGCTGGTACATATAAGATAAACTCATAACTTAGTAGTATATTGGTTCAGAAGCTCAGTTTAATAACTTCTCCGTAGGAAGGTACATTTTTGAAAGCATCTTTGATGTCGTATAAGCCTGCATAAACCCGTGCACAAGTCAAAACACCACCGTGAGCAAACAGGCAAACGTTTTGCATGTCCGCCTTTCTGATCTCGTCCAGAAAAGAACTGACACGGTTATATTGATCCAGTAATGATTCTCCTTCCGGAGTTTTGGTATTGATCCAGTCTGCAAACCAGGCTTCTGAACGCGGATCGGCAGATAATTCTTCCCATGACTTCATCTCCCATTCTCCGAAATTCAGTTCTTTTATACGGTCTTCCCGTTTGGCTTCCGGATATCCGCAGTAGGTGGCAAGACGCACACAACGGGTTAACGGGCTGCACCAGACTTTGTCGAAGGTAAGCCCGGAGAGCGATTCTTTTACTCTTAACGCTTCTTCCTCAAAAGAAGAACGCAGCGGTACGTCTGTCTGCCCGTAAGCATAGCCTGCGGGAACATCGACGGAGGTGTGTCTGATCAAATAGATATTCATATAATATGTATTCTATAGTGTTACCGTATATATAACAGTTATACCCAGATAAAAGCTCAATTCGCATAACAGGCATGTAGCTCCGCAACAATCACCTGTATATCCCTGTATCTTCTTTTTCATGAGTGTTGTCAGTAAATACCAGGTGGCAACAGGCAGCAGGGCAGCCGGCAAATAAACCGGCTTGGGCAGCCAGCATAAAGGTATCAGCATACAAGCCAGACTGAATATATATTCGTAGGTCGTCATACGACTGTATACTGTTTTGCTTTTTGCCTCTTCTTCCTTTCGGGCATAGGGTAGGCGATTGATAATCATTCCTGCGACTCCTTTACTGTAAGGGTCTCCTGCGAGGATGGCACATCCGGCTAACTCGATAGGAAGGTTGCTCAGCAATAGATAATATAATCCGAAATAACAGATTAAACCGATAACCCCATAGCTGCCTATATGCGAATCTTTCATGATCGCCAGAATCCGTTCACGGCTGGTTCCGCCACCGAATGCATCGAAGAAATCGGCCAGTCCGTCTTCATGCAGGCATCCTGTAATCAGTAGCCGAGTGAGCATTGCCAGAGCCAAAGCAACACTGACAGGTAGAACCAATGCCCCTGCGTATAAAACAAGAACCATCAGTCCGGCAGTAAACCAACCGACCAGCGCCCACCGGCTGACTATATTTTTGAAGTATTCGGCCGGAACCTCTGCCAGTTTCCAGAAAGGTAAACGCGTAAAGAATATGAATGCAGCCAATATACGTAACATAGCTATAAATGTTAGGAAGGAAATACCATCCGGTTAGAAATATTTTGTCACAGCAGCCTGCTGGAAAGTATGCATTTCATTTATCATGCGTACGGCCGAGTCTATGATCGGGTAAGCGCATACTGACCCGGATCCTTCCCCTAAACGTAATCCCAGGTTTAAGACCGGATTTGCCTGAAGGGCATCCAACACTTTCCTGTGTCCTGCTTCATCTCCGCAATGTCCGAAAATGCAGTAGGGTAGCATATCGGGGTAGAGACGGGAAGCGGCCAATACGCAATTGGTCATAATGAAACCGTCGACGAGGATAACCATTTTGAGTTCGGCAGCCCGGAGCATTCCACCTACAGCCATGACCATTTCGTAGCCTCCGAAATAACTGATCACATCTAATGTGCTGTTGTCTCCTTTATAGTTTTCGAGAGCCGCTTTCAATACATTATATTTATGCTGTACGCCACTGCTGTCCAAACCACTTCCGGCACCCACACATTCGATCAGAGGAATACCTGTAAGGCAAGTCATCCACATACTGGATGCGGCCGTGTTGCCTATGCCCATTTCTCCGAAACTGACGACATTGCTTCCTTCTTTATAGCAGTCGGTAACGATATCGGCTCCATACTGAAGGGCCAACTCCATTTCCTCGCGGGTCATAGCTGCTTCATGCAGGAAGTTACGGGTTCCTTTCCGGATTTTACGGTCTATCAATTGTGGTATTGAAGGAAAATCGAAATCGACCCCGCCATCGACAATCTTTATTTCGAAGCCATGTTGACGGGACAGGAAGCATACACCGGCTCCACCGTTCAGGAAGTTATGGATCACCTGGCGGGTGACTTCCTTGGGTGATTTACTTACGCCTTCATCGGCTATGCCGTGGTCGGAAGCATATATTACGTTGACCGGATGATTTAAAGCAGGCGTAAGTGTCTGCTGGATCAGTCCGACCTGAAGGGCTATTTCTTCGAGCCTGCCTAACGACCCTTTGGGTTTGGTCAGATTATTAATTTTGTCTTGTAGTGCTTCTGCAATAGCAGTATCCGGTTTTTCAATGTGGAAAGTAATCATTGTCATATTATTTTGTTATTCTTTTATTTTCATGGGTATTCCGCTTATCATCAGTACGACTTCATCGGCACGGGAGGCAATGTATTGATTCAGCCATCCCTGTAAGTCGGTGAACTTGCGCTGTACCGGATCGGGAGAGACGCCTCCTAATCCTATTTCATTGGTGACGAAGATGAGATAAGCATTCTCTTCGGTCAGCCGGTTGAATTCATCTTTCAGTTCTTTGAGTGACAGTTCGACATTGCTGTCGTTGTCGAAAAAGAAATTGGTGCCCCATAAAGTGACACAATCTATTACAACTACCCGGCCGTCCAGGTTGTGGCGGCTCAGGTATTTTTCCTCTTCGATGTTTGTCCATTCCGGGCCACGGTCGGCCTGATGACGGAGGACACGTTGGCGGAACTCTTCGTCCCATACGCGCGAAGTAGCCAGATAAACCGGATTGGGGCTTAGTGATAAGGCTAACTTTTGCGCATATCCGCTTTTACCGGAACGTTGTCCTCCTGTTACAAGTACAATATGCTTGCCAGACATTCTTTACTCATCTTTAGGTTTATTACGGAATGTAGTGCGTTTAGCCTTGTTCAGAGGGTTGTTTTTACTGGTCTTCCGCAGGCTCGCAGACTTGGGCGATGCAGCCAGACGTTGTGCCACTGCCGCTTTTCCCAACGATTTGCCAAACTTCGGTTGTAACGCTTCTTTCAGAGCTTTTTCTTCCGGACTGAGCTTCTCTTTCGGTTTTACTCCGCTTTTTGTTGCTTTTCTTGCGGCAGCATATTTGTTGTATTTTACGTATTTACCGGGTCTTAGCGTGCTGCCGGAACCGGATGGTTTACTGCCATTTTCCGCTTTAGGGGCAGAGGCAGCCTTTTTTTCTTTTTTCTCCGGAGCTTTTGCTGTTTCTCCGAAAACCAGATTTTGGGTTTTACCGACCACGGCGCGCGAATGTTCCTGAGCCTGGCCTTCGTATTTACCGACATTGATTTGGATATCGTCCAGCATGACAATATCGGATTTACTTACTTTCTGTCCGACTTCCGGTTGTTTGCCATTAACGGTAACCCGTCCCATCTCTATGAATTTGTCCGCTTCCCGGCGTGAGCAATAACCTGCATCACTAAGTAATTTGTTTAGCCTTATTTCCATTTGTCTATAATTGTCTTTAATGTATTAATAGTGATAGAAAACAAACAAGCAATCCCATTACCAGTTCTGTATTGCTATTTATTTTAGTAGCAATTAACATGTCTTCTGTAGTAAAGATTCTGTTGTTGATACCGATATATGGCTTTTCAACCGATTGGCCGAAATAGTCGTGTGCCCCTCCGAAGCGGCAGTCGAGGATAGCAGCCAGAGCAGCTTCCGGATATCCGGAGTTGGGACTGAGATGTGCACGACCGAACTGCCGGAGAAAGTTCCTTTTATGCCAATTGCCTGAAACCAGCAACATCAGGCAGGCTGTTAACCGTGCCGGGATGTAATTGGCAACATCATCCAACCGGGCGGCAGCCTGACCGAAATCTTTATACCGCTCATTCTTATAGCCGATCATCGAGTCGAGCGTATTGATCATTTTATAAGCCATCATGCCGGGCAGTCCCAAAAAAGCAAACCAAAACATGGGGGCGATTACTCCGTCACTCAAATTCTCCGCTAATGTTTCCAAAGCCGCCGCTCTGATTTCCTGGGGAGACAGATCAGATGTGTCGCGGCCGACAATACGACCGACCTGTGTACGTCCTTCTTCCACGCTCCGGTCTACGGCTTCAAAAACGGCTTTTACTTCTGTAATCAACGTTTTTCCTGCCAGGCAGTAGAAAACTCCGACTCCGGCAAGCAGAGCATAAAACCGGGTGTTGATTATTTGTGCCCATTGCAAAAGCAAATACGTCAGTAGATAGACGCCTGCAACAAGGACAAGTGTTAGCAAAGCCCCTTTATGGAAACGATTATCCCCTTGATTGAGCTTCTTTTCACCGAAAGAAATCAGTTTGCCAAACCATATAATGGGATGGGGCCACCCTTCCGGATCACCCAATAGGCGATCTGCCAGCCATCCTCCTAAAAAGGGGATTACTTTTATTAAATATATAGGTTGATATGACCAGTACATTGCATTTGTTATATGAGAGACAAAGGTAGAAAATTGTACCGTTTTTTGTTTTGTAAATTCACGAATAAATATCTACCTTTGTCTTATGCTAAGGATAATAACACATATAGAGCGACTATTGCTGGTGCACGATTGCGTAATTGTGCCGAAATTCGGTGGTTTTGTGTTGCAAACGGTCTCTTCCGTTTACAACGGGGCAGATCATTTGTTTAATCCGCAACGCAAAGAAATTGTTTTTAACATCACATTACAACATAACGACGGCTTACTTTCGGAATCATATATGCAAATGTATGATGTGAATTACCGAAAAGCACAGTTAATGTTGGAGGAAGATGTTGAAGATATGAAAGCTGCTTTGCAGGAGGAAAAGAAGTTATCCCTGGGTGTATTAGGGACCTTTAGCCTGGGAATGGAAGGACAGGTTATTTTCCATCCGGGTAATTCAGATTCCTTTAGTATTGTTTCTTATGGTTTAGCTGCATTTCATTTTCCGCAGTTGAAACCTGTTTTGGCAGAACGTGAAGAAGCTGTACTATTGGCGGGAAAGAAAAAAAAAGATATCTTATACATTCCGGTTAATCGAAAATTTCTCCGTGTCGCTGTTGCTTCTGCGGCCGCTCTCGCTTTATTCCTGTTGGTATCAACTCCGGTAAAGGATGTGAACCAAGCTGCTTATACGGCCAGTTTTGTTCCAACGGAAATGGTTGCTAAAAGTGTGCCGGAAATGAAAGTGGAAGAAGTTTCGTTGACTGTGTCTGTGGAAAAGGAGTCAAAAGCGGCAGAGATAAAAAAGAATACTGTAGTAGTAACCGCTGTTCCTAAGGTCAAAAAACAGGAGACTGTTTCTAAATCTGTTGAAAAAATACCTGCTCCTAAAATGTATCACATCGTAATAGCCAGCTTTCCGACAGCGGAACAGGCTGATAAATACATTGCCGGTGTAGACCGTAAAGAATGTAAGCATGTTAGTAAAGTGGCCCGTGATGGAAAATACCGTATTTATGCAGATAAATTCGATAATCGTGAACAAGCTGAGGCTTATATGGCTACACTTCGTACCAATGATAAATATAAAGATGCCTGGTTGTTTATCAGTCGGTAATAGAACAGCTTATTGTATATATTTCTGATCTTCTACGAGTCGTATTAATACTGATATAAAAAAGCATCCGAAGGAAAATAAAATTTCTTTCGGATGCTTTTTCTTTTTCTCCCGGGATAAAAAAGTTTTTTATGTAGACGTGTTTTAGAGTTATCGTAATTTATTTCTCTTCTTGTTTCGATTGTTTTTTCTTTTTTAGCCGGCCGGCTTTGCGTAAAGCCTGGTCCAGAATGTACTGGATCTGGCCATTGGTGCTGCGGAACTCGTCCGCAGCCCATGTTTCGATAGCATCCATCATATCTGCATCGATTCGCAGGACAAAATTTTTGGTTGCATTCTCTTTTTTGGCCATCACTTATATTAATATTAAAAATTTAGAATCATTGGTGCAATATTCCGGTATTGATAACCGGTCGATCAAACATCGATAATATTGCCGGTAAAATAGAAATACTGATGTCATTAAATGCTCTTTCTTATGATTTCGTAATGATAATTATTTGATATTATTTTGATATCACAAATTAAGCCTTAAAAAAGGATATATCCAAATAAATTATATTCTTTTTTAGGGCAGTATTTAAAATATTCTTTAGCTTTGTCTACTTAAAATTTACGCGATTGGAATTTCAATTAGATACAGACAACAAGGAGTTTCAGGATGCTTTGCAACTGATCACTCACACGCGCCAGTCTGTTTTCCTGACCGGGAAAGCAGGTACGGGGAAGTCTACATTTCTTAAGTATATCTGTGCTCATACCAAAAAGAAATATGTTGTATTAGCACCGACCGGGATTGCTGCGATAAATGCAGAGGGAGTGACGTTACATTCTTTCTTTAAATTACCGTTCCGTCCAATGTTGCCTGATGATCCGGATCTGAGTCTGAAAGATGGAAGAATTTTTGAATTCTTTAAATACAGAAAGGAACACCGGAAGATTATTTCAGAAGTGGAGCTGATCATTATAGACGAGATTTCAATGGTACGGGCCGATATAATTGATTGTGTAGACCGTATTTTACGTGTGTTTTCCGGAAATATGCGTTTGCCTTTCGGAGGTAAACAGTTGCTGTTTGTTGGAGATGTCTTTCAGTTGGAACCGGTGGTCCCGTCGGACCAGAAAGAAATATTGAGTCTGTTCTATGCCAGCCCGTTCTTTTTCTCGGCACGTGTTTTTAACTCTATCAACCTGGTGCCTATAGAATTGCAGAAAGTATATCGCCAAACGGATCCTGTCTTTATCAATATCTTGGACCGGATACGCAATAATGCGGCCAGGAAGCAGGAACTGGATACATTGAATGGCCGTTATTTTCCTGAGTTTGTCCCATGCAACGAAGATATGTATATAACATTAGCTACGCGTCGTGACCAGGTGGATTTTATCAATGAAAAAAGATTATCGGAACTTCCCGGTGAAGAATTTATTTCTACAGGGCGTATAGATGGCGATTTCCCGGAATCATCTTTGCCTACTCAACTGAATCTGGCAATAAAAGATCAGGCACAGGTTATTTTTATCGATAATGATCATGAACGGCGCTGGGTGAACGGAACTATCGGAATGGTATCCGGTATTGACGAGAATGGCAATGTTTATGTCTTGCTTGAAAATGGAATCGAACATTTGGTTGAGCCGACTTCATGGCGTAATTATAAGTATAAATATAATGAGAAGGAAAAGAGGATAGAGGAAGAAATTGTCGGAACGTTCGAACAATTACCTATCCGTCTGGCCTGGGCTATTACTGTACATAAAAGTCAGGGACTTACTTTTAGCCGGGTTGTAGTGGATCTTACCGGAGGTGTTTTTGCCGGAGGACAAACTTATGTCGCTCTAAGTCGCTGTACTTCGCTTGAAGGACTGGTCTTAAAGAGTCGGGTTACTTCTCATGATATATTTGTACGTAAGGAGATTGTTCAGTTCAGTCAGATCTTTAATAATAAGGAACTCATTGATAAAAGTCTTCGTGAAAGCGAGGCTGAACTCCTTTATGCACGTGCAGTTCATGATTTTAACCGTGGAAATATGAAGAATGCTGTAGAGTCATTTTCCATGGCAGTCGGAAAACGTAATGAACTCGGTAACCCTTTGGTTCAAAGGCTGCTTCGCTCCAAACTTCAACGGATCAATACGCAGCAGGAGCAAATAAAGAAATTGAAAGAGGAGTTGTATGCACAGCGGGAAATACTGAAAGAATATGCTCATGAGTATTATTTGATGGGGAATGAATGTGTTACAAAGGCCAATGATCCGAATGCCGCTTTACGTTCTTTTGATAAAGCGTTGAAACTTTATCCTGAATATGTGGATGCCTGGGTTCGTAAAGGGGTTACATTGCTGGATCTGGGTGAAACCTATGATGCTCAGGTTGCTTTGAACGAAGCTGTCCGGTTGAGTCCTCTTTCATTTAAAGCCCGGTATAATCGTGGAAAATGTTACCTGCGTATGAAGTATTATGAAGAAGCTGTTGCAGACCTTCAAAAAGCTGTATCCATAAAGTCGAAACACGCTTCAGCGCACGAGTATCTGGCCGAAGCATATCGTTATGTGGGGGAAGAAGAGCTTGCCAGGCAGCATCAGGATATTGCAGATAGTCTGAGAGAAAATAGAAATATTTAAGAAAGACCCTAAAAATCAAAAGGAATCGTAATGGTTTCGTAATATAGATTATATATCTTTGTAGCGTTTTATAAAAAATGTATTGATTGTTTTATTTAAACACTACTTAGTATGAGGGGCATATTTGTATTCATTCTTTTTCTTTTTTGTCTGACATTCACTATGAATGCTCAGGTTACCACTTCCGGAATTAGTGGGAAAGTCACGGCGGAAGGCGAGTTGCTGATTGGGGCGACAGTACAAGCTGTCCACGAGCCTTCCGGTACTACTTATGGAACAGTGACAAACGTCGACGGACGTTATAGTTTACAGGGAATGCGTATCGGTGGTCCGTATACGGTAGAAGTGTCTTATGTCGGATATCAGAAAGCTATATATAAAAACGTTACTCTTCAATTGGGTGAAACTTATCTGCTCGATGTAAATTTGACGGAATCGTTATCGTTGGACGAAGTGGTTATAACAGCTTCGAAGGCTGCTCTGTTTAATTCTCAGAAAACAGGAGCTGCTCAGAATTTTAATCAGGAACAGATCTTGTCAACGCCTTCTGTTAACCGGAGTATTTTCGATATTACAAAAATGAATCCAATGGGGATTAACACGAGTAGTGGAATGTCATTTGTTGGGTCAAGTAATAAATATAACTCCTTTCAGATCGATGGAACGGCTAATAATGACGTGTTTGGATTGTCTGCCAGTGGAACAAATGGTGATCAGGCTGGAGCAAATCCAATCTCATTGGATGCGATTGAAGAAATTCAGGTGGTAATTGCTCCATTTGATGTTCGTCAGAGTGGATTTACAGGTGGTGGTATTAATGCAATCACAAAATCCGGAACGAATACGTTTCATGGATCTGTGTATGGATATTATAATAATGAAAAATTTTATGGCAAAACGCCTGGTGATGTAAAGGAACGTACACGTTTGGATGATCAATCGTCCGAGACCTATGGAGTTACATTGGGTGGCCCAATCATTAAAAATAAGTTGTTCTTTTTTACGAACTTTGAACGTGCGAAAGAAATTTATCCAACAACAAATAATATTGGAACAGAAAGTTCCAAATTGGATAAAAATGAAGTAGACCAGATTATTAATAAAATATCTCAATTGACGGGAGGTTATAATGGAGGTGGTTATGGTCCTTTGGATGTAGATACTTATTCGAATAAATTTTTAGCCCGTATCGACTGGAATGCGAATGATAAAAATAAATTTACACTCCGGTATAGTTTGCTTGATGCACGTAGTATGAATTTTTCCAATAAATTGGCTGCAGCCCGTTTGAATGATAATGGATATTATATGAAGAACTCCACTCATTCTATTGTTGCGGAATTAAATACACAGATAAGTTCTTTATTGGCGAATGAGTTGCGTGTGGGATGGACTCGTGTACGTGATAATCGTGATCCGCTGGGACAAGCTATGCCTTATGTCAAGATAGAACAACTGTCTAAAAACACTTCATTGGAATTTGGGACGGAAAGATTTTCTATGGCGAACTCATTAAATCAGGATATTTTTACATTAACGGATAATCTGACTAAAATGATAGGAAATCATTCTATCACAGTGGGGACATATAATGAGTTTTTTAAAATGAGTAATCTTTATCTGGCAAACAATTATGGCTCTTATACTTATAGCTCATTGGATGATTTTCTGTCTGTAGGGACCGCTAATGAAGTTGCTCCTAAGTATTATGATTATTCGGTAGCACGCACGGAAATAACCGGAACAAACCGCTGGGCTCCTGAATTTGGAGCTGCACAATTAGGCTTTTATGCACAGGATGAATGGAATGTGACAAATTTGTTTCGGTTAACTTATGGAGTGAGAATGGATATACCGTTGTTTTTTGATGAACCGTTGGCAAACGAAACATTCAATAATTCGGATATAGCAAAACAGTACAATGTTGCTACTAACCAATTACCTTCAACTAAAGTGTTGTGGTCGCCTCGTGTTGGCTTTCGCTGGAATTTAGATGAAGACCGTAAGACTTTAATACGTGGTGGTGTAGGTATTTTTACTGGACGTATTCCTTTTGTCTGGATATCAAATAGCTTTACGAATACAGGTATAGAGGTAAGCCGTACATCTTTAAATTCTTATAATATGCCTAAAGTGGGTCCTGATGATTTTCATTTTAGTATTGACCCGTCAAAGCAATATGAATCTCCGGCTACCTCAGAGGTGAATGTTGTTGATAAAGATTTTAAATATCCTTCTGTTTTTCGTGCAAATCTGGCCTTGGAGCATACTTTACCTTATGATATTCGTGTGAGTTTAGAGGGTTTATATTCAAAAACCTTAAATAATATTTTATATGAAAATATCAATTATCAACCTAATGGTAGCTTAAATAATGGGGGAGATAATCGTCCTATTTATAAAAAGGTCGATGACAACTTTACACAAATAATGTATTTAACTAATACGAATAAAGGATATACGTATAATGTAACAGGTAAAGTTGAGAAGTCTTTTGATTTCGATTTAAATGCGATGGTTGCATATACTTATGGGCAAGCTAAGTCCTTAACGGATGGAAATTCTTCACAGGCTTATTCCGGCTGGAAATATAATCCTGTTTATGGAGGAGATGTTGCTCCGGAGTTAAGCTGGTCCATGTTTGACGTACGTAATCGTATAGTCGCTTCTGTATCTTATACAAAAGAATATGCAAAACATTTTGCAACAACTGTGAGTCTGTTTTATAATGGTCAGACTGGTGGGCGTTATTCTTTGCTTTACTCCAAAGATCTAAATGGTGATGGTTATGGAAATGACTTGTTATATATACCGACAGATGCAGAGCGTGAGAAAATGGTTTTTACTGATATTGTTTCAAGTGGAAAAGTAACCTCAACTGCAGCAGAACAAAAGGATGCTTTTATTAAATGGATTGAAGGAAATAAAGAAATCAGAGGAACAAAAGGGGACCATATGAAACGCAATCAATTAGTAATGCCGTTTGAGCATCATTTTGATTTTCATATTGCGCAAAATTTCTTTGTGAATGTGGCAGGAAGAAGGCATACTCTGCAAGTAAATTTTGATATATTGAATGTCGGAAATTTATTCAATAAGAAATGGGGATTATATCATCAGACTTCTACTGGATATGATCTGACGCCTGTAACTGCATCTGCTGGTAAGGATGGTCAGTTTACTTATCAGTTCCGTGATCCGGGTGATATGTATACGAATACGGCAATAACTTCACGTTGGCAGGCTCAGGTAGGTTTACGCTATATTTTCTAACCGGGTATTTTGCGATTTGAATTAAATAATCGGAAGAGGTTCGCTATCTTTGTGAACCTCTTTCTTTTTGAAGTAATTATGGATATGAAAAGATATTTAAATCTGTTTTTAGGATGTATGGTTCTTTCTGGAATCTTTCTTTCCGGTTGTTCTTCGCCTAAGCATAATGACCGTTATGTAGTTGTTCTTTCCATGGATGGTTTCCGGTCCGATTATCCGGATCGTGCTTATACCCCAACCTTAGACTCTCTGGCAAAAGTCGGGATACGTTCAACTTTCCGTCCATCGTTTCCCAGTGTCACTTTTCCTAACCATTATAGTATGGCAACCGGCTTACATCCGGACCATCATGGTTTGGTCAATAATTTTTACTATGCTCCCGACCTGGATAGTGTTTATCGTATGGCAGATCCGACACCCGGTTTTTATGGGGGAGAACCGATCTGGAATACCGCGGAGAAACAAGGTGTACGTACCGCCTCTTTTTTCTGGGTAGGCAGCGAATATCCGATTCAGGGACGTCAGCCTTCTATCTGGAAACCATTTGATAAACAGGTCCCTTATTCAGACCGTGCGGATTCTGTGGTAGCCTGGTTGTGTTTGCCGGAAGATATACGCCCTCATTTGGTTATGTGGTATATAGAGGAACCGGATGGGATCGGCCATATCTGTACCCCCGATTCTTCAACAACCTTGCAAAAGGTAGAAGAACTGGACCGGGTGTTGAATCATTTCTTTAATGAAGCCCGCAAACTGGATATCTTTGATAAAATAGATTTTATTGTCCTTTCCGATCATGGGATGGCAACCTATACTCCGGATAAATATGTCAATCTGAATGATTACTTACCCAGAGATAGTTTTGATTACGTATTTGACGGTGTCCCGACTTTGTTGTATCCGAAAGCCGGATATAGGGATAAAGCGTATGCAATTCTGAAGCAGGTACCTCACATTAGCGTGTGGAAGAAAAATGAGATACCTGAGAAATATATTTATGGCTCGAATCCCCGCATTGGTGATTTGTTCGTAATGCCGGATGTCGGAACCTATTTGGATTTCCGGACCGAATCGCGTCCAAGATTTGCTGCTACACACGGGTATGATAATTTCGCTCCGGAAATGCAGGCTATATTCTATGCTGCCGGACCGTCTTTCAAACAGCATGCGGAATTGCCGGCTATGGCAAATGTGAATTTGTATCAGATCATCGCACGTTTATTAGATATTAAGCCGGCTCCTAACGATGGAGACAGTCTGGTAGTTAATACCTTATTCCGGTAGGAGTAAGAAATAAATATGGACAAAATTGAAAAAACAGAATTTTTCACGAAGTTTGTTGATTTTATAGTAAAATACCCGGATTAATCAATTACATTTGTAGCATATTTGAGATTGACTTAAGTTTGTATTAGAAGTAATTGCTCACAACTTGATTTGTAAAGTAAACTTTTTATCCAACACATTCAGGCTCAATAAACAATTAAAATTAAAGTTTACAAAATGAATCTTTACATTTCAAATTTAAGTTACAACATCACAGATGCTGACTTAAGAGAATTATTTGCAGAATATGGTGAAATTACTTCTGCAAAAGTTATTACAGACAGAGAAACCGGCCGTTCAAGAGGATTTGGTTTCGTTGAGTTAGCCGATGAAGAGTTAGCAAAAAAAGCAATTGAAGAATTAAACCAGGCAAGCTATGATGAAAAAATCATCAATGTAACAGAAGCCAGACCTAGAGAAGACAGAGGCGACAGAGGTGGTCGTAGCTTCGGAAACAATCGTGGCGGTGGCTACGGTGGCGGAAACAGAGGCGGCGGCTACGGTGGTGGCAATAGAGGCGGTGGAAGATATTAATTCTATCATAAAATAAAAAAAGCGATCGGAAACGGTCGCTTTTTTTATTACTATCGTAAGGAATGTAAAACGTTAAAAGTCATAATTCATTCCCGGACAAAAAGCTAGTTGACTACTTGCACTTTTGATCTGAATCTTATTTTCGCGGGCAAGCCATCCGATTGCAGACCATAAATCAGCTTCACACAATGAGGTCGCTTTCTTCAGCTCCTCAAAACTCCAACATCCACCATCCAGTAACAGATTCCAGATGGTACCTGCATTTAATCCAATTGTTCCTTTCGTCATGACAAACTCTGTTTTATGTTTATGGTATGTTTTAAGTAAACTGAATTTAAAGAGAAAATGATATATTTGAACTGCTTTTTTAGCTTGTTTTAAAAGATAGGGTGTTCTGGTTAACCCTTATTGGAAATAATCACGGATCGGTTAACTTTAATCCACAGAAACAGCTGGGGAACCTTTGGGGTTTGATTATCGTTTAAACAAAAAAGCCTACTGAAATGAATCAGCAGGCTTTTTTTGTAGTGCGTCCGGGGATCGAACCCGAGTTTCCGCCGTGAGAGGGCGGCGTCCTAGGCCACTAGACGAATGCACCGTTTCGTGTCATAGTTTTCATTGTTTGACGCTGCAAAATTAAGTATTATTTCTTTTCGGTGTTCTCTTTATGCAGAAAAAATGTAAAGAATTTTATCCTGCTCTGTCAGAATGATACAAGAATTGTCCTTATACCACTAAAAGGCGTTAAAAGCGAGCGCATTTTCGCTTATATTTCATTGTTCTTCCTGTTTATTTATTCTACCTTTGCCCCCTGTTATTGAACAATATACTATTGAACAATTACTAATACCAGTATTAAAATAACTAATATTATGGCAGAACTAAAAGAAAAACTTTTCTCAGAATTCGCTCCGGTCTCTACTGAAGAGTGGATGGCGAAGATTACGGCTGACCTGAAAGGTGCTCCGTTTGAGAAAAAGCTTGTTTGGAAGACAGGCGAAGGATTTAATGTAAATCCTTTCTATCGTGCAGAAGACATCGAAGGACTGAAGACAACCGAGTCTCTTCCCGGTGAATTCCCTTATGTTCGCGGAACAAAGAAGGATAACGATTGGAAGGTACGCCAGAACATCGAAGTAACTTGTTTCAAAGAAGCTAACGAAAAAGCGCTTGACATTTTGAACAAAGGGGTTACTTCACTCGGTTTCATCATCAAAGGCGATGAAGTAAATGCCGAAAATATTGCCACTTTATTAAATGGTATCTGTCCGGAAGCTACTGAACTGAACTTCAACACTTGCAACTGCAAGGCTGAAAAGCTGATCGGTATCCTGGAGTACTATCTGAAAGGAAAAGACGTGGACCTGAACAAATGTTTCGGTTCCGTCAATTACGATCCTTTCAAAAAACCGTTGGTGAAGGGGAAAGAAAATGAAAATTGGGTGGAAGCTGCATCTGCTGTGCTCAAAGCAGGACAGGCTTTACCTGGTTATAAAGTATTAGCTGTAAACGGTTTCTATTTCAACAATGCCGGTGCTTATATCACTCAGGAACTGGGTTATTCATTGGCTTGGGGTAACGAACTGATGGCTAAACTGACTGAAGCCGGTTTCAGTGCAGACGAAGTTGCCAAGAAGATCAAATTCAATCTGGGGATCAGTTCTAACTACTTCATGGAAATCGCTAAATTCCGTGCTGCCCGTTGGTTGTGGGCTGAGATCGTTGCTGCTTACAATCCTGCATGCAACTGCGCCTGCAAGATGAATGCACATGCTCAGACTTCCGAATGGAATATGACTGTTTACGATGCTCACGTAAACTTGTTGCGTTCTCAGACTGAAGCAATGTCTGCAGCTTTGGCCGGTGTCGATTCTATCACTGTCCGTCCGTTCGATAAAACTTATCAGACTCCGGATGATTTCTCAGAACGTATCGCACGCAACCAGCAATTGTTACTGAAAGAAGAATGTCACCTGGATAAGGTAGTCGATCCTTCTGCCGGTTCTTATTATGTAGAAGTACTGACTAACTCGTTGGCAGACGTTGCCTGGAAACTGTTCCTGGAAGTAGAAGACAAAGGCGGTTTCGGTGCTGAAGTGGCTAACGGTAACATACAGAATGCAGTAAATGCTTCTAACGTAGCTCGTAAGAAAGCGGTTGCTACCCGTCGTGAAATCCTGCTGGGTTCTAACCAGTTCCCGAACTTCACAGAAGTAGCTGCCGGTAAGATCAAAGAAACAGCTTCCTGTTGTTGTGGCGGTGGTCACTCTTGTGGTGAATCAACTGTTACTCCTCTTGATTTCTCTCGTGGTGCATCTGAATTCGAAGCATTGCGTCTGGCAACGGAAAATAGCGGTAAAACTCCGAAAGTGTTTATGTTAACTATCGGTAACCTGTCTATGCGTATTGCCCGTTCACAGTTCTCAAGCAACTTCTTTGCTTGTGCAGGATACAAGGTAATTGATAACTTAGGTTTCGAAACAGTAGAAGCCGGCGTTGATGCAGCGATGGCGGCGGGTGCTCAGATCGTTGTTCTTTGTTCTAGTGATGACGAATATGCAGAATACGCTCCTGCCGCTTATAAAGCATTGGCCGGACGTGCTGAGTTCGTTGTAGCCGGTGCTCCTGAATGTATGGAAGACCTGAAAGCTCAGGGTATCGATCAATTTATCAATGTAAAGAGCAACGTGCTCGAAACATTGAAGGCTTTCAACGCAAAATTAGGAATCGCTTAAGTAGAAACAATTATGAGACCAAATTTTAAAAACATAGATATCAAGAATGCCGGTTTTGCAGCTACCAATGCTGCCGAATGGGCAAAAGCCAACGGCATTGAAGCCGATTGGAAAACACCTGAGCATATCGAGGTGAAACCTGTTTATACGAAAGATGACCTGGAAGGTATGGAGCATCTGCACTATGCATCCGGTCTGCCTCCTTATCTGCGTGGTCCGTATAGCGGTATGTACGCTATGCGTCCCTGGACAATCCGTCAGTATGCCGGTTTCTCTACAGCAGAAGAATCAAATGCATTCTACCGCCGTAACCTGGCTTCCGGTCAGAAAGGTCTGTCTGTTGCATTCGACCTTCCGACACACCGCGGATACGATGCCGACAACGAACGTGTTGTAGGTGACGTTGGTAAAGCAGGTGTATCTATCTGTTCGCTGGAAAATATGAAAGTATTGTTCGCAGGTATTCCTTTGAACAAGATGTCTGTTTCCATGACAATGAACGGTGGCGTTCTTCCGGTATTGGCATTCTACATCAACGCAGGTCTGGAACAAGGCGCTAAGTTGGAAGAAATGGCCGGTACGATCCAGAACGATATCCTGAAAGAATTCATGGTGCGTAATACTTATATTTATCCGCCCGAATTCTCAATGAAGATCATCGCTGATATCTTCGAATATACATCACAGAAGATGCCGAAGTTCAACTCTATCTCTATCTCCGGTTACCATATGCAGGAAGCCGGTGCGACAGCAGATATTGAAATGGCTTATACACTGTGTGACGGTATGGAATATCTTCGTGCCGGTGTAAACGCTGGTATAGATGTGGATGCATTTGCTCCGCGTCTGTCATTCTTCTGGGCGATCGGTGTGAACCACTTCATGGAAATCGCCAAGATGCGTGCTGCACGTATGTTGTGGGCGAAGATCGTGAAGAGTTTCGGTGCCAAGAACCCGAAATCACTGGCATTGCGTACTCACTGCCAGACTTCAGGATGGTCATTGACAGAACAGGATCCGTTCAACAACGTAGGCCGTACTTGTATCGAGGCGATGGCTGCTGCACTGGGACATACGCAGTCTCTGCACACTAACGCGCTGGACGAAGCTATCGCATTGCCGACAGACTTTTCTGCACGTATCGCTCGTAACACACAGATCTATATCCAGGAAGAAACAAAGATCTGTAAGGAAATCGACCCGTGGGCCGGTTCTTACTATGTAGAATCTTTGACAAATGAACTGGTACACAAAGGTTGGGCATTGATCCAGGAAATCGAAAGCATGGGCGGTATGGCAAAAGCTATCGAAACAGGTCTTCCGAAGATGCGTATCGAAGAAGCTGCAGCTCGTACACAGGCTCGTATCGACTCTGGTGTTCAGACAATCGTTGGTGTTAACAAATATCGTTTGCCGAAAGAAGATCCGATCGATATCCTCGAAATCGACAACACTGCCGTTCGTAACGAACAGGTGGCAGCTCTTAAGGTGTTGCGTGAAAACCGCGATGAAGCAGCTGTTCAACAGGCATTGGCCGATATCACTGAATGTGTGAAAACTAAGAAAGGCAACTTGCTGGAACTGGCTGTTAAGGCTGCCGGCCTGCGTGCATCATTGGGAGAAATCTCGGATGCCTGCGAAGTTGTTGTGGGACGTTATAAAGCAATCATCAGAACTATATCAGGCGTGTATTCATCAGAAACAAAGAAAGACGCAGACTTCATCAAAGCTTGCGAGCTGACAGAAAAGTTTGCGAAGAAAGAAGGTCGCCAGCCGCGTATCATGATCGCTAAGATGGGTCAGGACGGACACGACCGTGGTGCAAAAGTTGTTGCAACCGGTTATGCCGACTGTGGTTTCGACGTGGATATGGGACCGTTGTTCCAGACTCCGGCAGAAGCTGCCCGTCAGGCTGTTGAAAACGACGTTCACGTAATGGGTGTTTCTTCTTTGGCTGCCGGACACAAGACATTGATCCCGCAGGTTATCGACGAACTGAAGAAGTTAGGCCGCGAAGACATCATCGTCATCGCCGGTGGTGTAATCCCTGCACAGGACTACGACTTCCTGTACAAAGCAGGTGTTGCTGCTATCTTCGGCCCGGGTACTTCAGTGGCTAAGGCTGCTGTTCAGATCCTGGAAATCCTGTTAGGTGAATAATAGCTGAATATATTACAGATTGATACTGCGTAGTTTTCTGTAGAGAACTACGCAGTTCTTTTTTTCCAATGTGCACGAATCTATATACACAAAGAACATACTTACATAATAAAATATATATAAAAATGGCAAAACAACGACATTTTCATGAGGGAAGGACAGGAAGAAACGATATCTCCCGTCGTTTATCCGATAAAAAAGAAAGAGAGCAATTATCCGGTGCACAATTAGAATTAAATTGTATAAGAAAGAAGATTGCCAGCCAAAAAGAGGAAATCTATCTGATACCGGAAAAGGAAGAACGTATCAAGGATTTTTTTGAACGGAATGCTAAACTTGTATTTGAAAAAGAAACAGCTTTAAAATATAAGTATCTTGTGTATCTGGATGAGGCTTATGAGAGTGGAGAACTGACTTCCGGCGAAAAGGATACACTTCTCGATCTTTTTGCAGAGGAAAGCCAGGGAGTCGAAGATTTCGTAACTACCGACGAACAACGGGAACATCTTTTAGAGTTGAGATATAAATATGACGAACTGACTCTCGGTATGAGTCGTGAGGAGTTGGATCAGGAAGCTGTAGAAGATACTTTAAGCCTGTTTGTCAATCGTTGTGGTATTAGGCCCAATAAAGCAATGGAGGCCGCGAAGACGGAAGACGAATTGTTGACTGCTATTTCTGATTATATTGAAGCGAAAGACCTTAAAGCGATTCTGGCAGCTACCGGAGAGAAACCGAAGCGTGTCGGACGGAAAACAAAAGATGCTGGAGAAAAAAAAGTATCAAAGAGACTTTTGCTTGAGCAACTTCAGATAAGCCAGGCTATTGGAGAAATGAAAAAACTCTATGTAGATATGGTAAAAGAATTTTACAAAGGAGAGGTGGAAGATGAAGTGCGTACTGCCCGAAAAGAAGAGCTTTTGAAGCTTTTAGCTGTCGATAATGCACAAAAAAATCTGGCAGATCTTTTGATCACACAGATCGAATGGATGGAAGAAGTAGCGATGGAAGCTCCGACTGAAGAAAAAGACCTTATGGCATATAATACGAAACTCCGTTATTTATTGATTTGTTTTGGTGAACAGGTGAGAATTGTCAAAAATGCTCCGATTCCTGGTGTAGAAGGACCGTATACCCAACTGCGTAACTTTGCATGGAAGGATCTGCCTATTCAGATGAATATGTTGTTTACTCGCCACAAAAAAGATATGAAAGGTATCGAAGAATATGTATCTTCAGTCTCTACTGTTTCCGGTTTGAAATCATTCCTGAAGCGGTACGGGCAAAGTCACGGCGATGGCGGCTTCCTGGGAGAAGATGACTGGAATTGGGGATAAATTTATTTTTTAGAAGAAAGTAATAGGGTCGTTTTTCGTTTGAGAAACGGCCTTTTTTGTTTATGTTTACACCTCGATAACAATAAGCTTATTACTATATGGAACCGATTAATTGCTTTTTACCTTATATCTCCCCTGAACAGATCGCTCCTGTTGTGGAGGAATTGAATAAAACAAGCCTGATCGATAAGATTTACCTGATGACCTCCAACCCCGAAGCCGAGCCGTATCCCGGTTGCGAGATCCTTCCCGTCGATACACTGACCAGTACACAAACCATGCGTTCGATTTATGAACATGCAGATGGAAAAAACGTACTGCTTTACACCCGCCCTGGCCGGGTCACATTCGGACAGGATGCTTTGGAACGACTGTTGAGAGTGGCGGAAGAGTCGTTTTGTGAAATTATTTATGCCGACCATTATGATATATGTAATGGAATCAGGCGCGAGCATCCGCTCATAGATTATCAGCCGGGAAGTGTTCGGGATGATTTTGACTTCGGAGCGTTGATGCTGATTGGCTATGATGCGCTGGCTTCTTATTTCGAACGGTGTTCGAAAAAGGCTACCGAATATAAATATGCCGGCCTGTACCATTTTCGTCTCAGAAAAAGCTCTTTTCGTAATATATTTCATATCAAAGAGTATCTGTATACTTTCGAGGAAGACGATCTTCGTAAAAGCGGAGAGAAGCAATTTGACTATGTGAACCCCAAAAACAGGGAGGTACAGCTGGATATGGAGTTGGCATTTACCTCTTGCATGGGCCGAAAGTGCAGAGCAAAGAGGGTGGTAATGGCTAAATTTAAATCGAGAGGGTTTAAGTATGAAGCTTCGGTTATCATCCCTGTCCGCAATCGGGTACGTACCATTGAGGATGCGATCCGTTCTGTTTTCATGCAACAGACATCTTTCAAATTTAATCTTATCATTGTTGACAATCATTCAACGGATGGCACGACCGATGTGATTCGGCGTTATGCTTCCGATGATCGGTTAATTCATATTATTCCGGAACGCGACGATCTGGGAATCGGCGGATGCTGGAATCTGGCTGCCGCTCATCCGCTGTGCGGTAAGTTCAGTGTACAGCTCGACAGTGACGATATGTATAGCGGCCCGGATACGTTGCAGAAGATTGTCGATACCTTCTATGCCGAGAAATGTGCGATGGTGATCGGAACTTATAAAATGACAGACTTCGACTTGAATGAGATACCGCCGGGTATTATCGATCACCGGGAATGGACTCCGGAGAACGGACGCAACAATGCCTTGCGTATTAATGGACTGGGAGCGCCGAGGGCTTTTTATACTCCGATACTTCGCGAGATAAAGATGCCGAATGTCAGTTATGGTGAAGATTATGCGATAGGCTTGGCTATCTCCCGTAGCTATCGGATCGGACGTATTTATGATGTCCTGTATCTGTGCCGCCGTTGGGAAGATAATACGGATGCCGCATTGGATATCCGGAAGATGAATGAATACAATGCTTACAAAGACAGTTTGCGTTCAATTGAGTTAAGGGCGCGTAGATCTATTTTGGGACTATAGATGATGAAAAATATAAATCAACAGGCTAAAGAATTAATACGCGAACATCTAACCTTTTGGGAACTGGCACAGGTAAACTATGCTGCTCTCGAAAAGGTGCAGACCCGTACATTGGAGGTGAACGGTTATCCCGTCATTCTTCAGTTCAATCCGGAGCGTATCCGTTCGTCGGCAGCGAAGATCGATAAACAGTCGTTGGCTGCCCGTCCCTGTTTCCTTTGTGAGGCGAACCGTCCCGGTAATCAACAATGGATTGACTTTGGGGAAGAGTATCAGATCATGGTGAATCCGTATCCTATCTTTCGTGAACATCTGACCATCCCGATCCGGGCACATCAGGAACAGCATATACTCTTGCGTTACAAAGATATGCTCTCGCTGGCGGAGGTACTGACAGACTTTATTGTCTTTTATAACGGACCGAAGTGCGGCGCCTCAGCTCCCGACCACATGCATTTCCAGGCAGGCAATAAAGGCTTTCTGCCACTTGAAACAAATTGGCGGAGAACTCCGAAAAAGCCTATGATCTCTTTCGGACAAGCAGGCTTGTATGCATTGAGGGATTTCCTGCAACCGGCATTTATTATCATCTCCGGCAGTAAAGATGATTCTGCCATTCTTTTTAATCATATTTATTCTTTACTAGAGATCAGGACGGGCGAATGCGAACCTATGATGAACGTATTAGCCTGGCGGGAAAAGGGGATGTGGATCACCTGCATTTATCCACGAAAGAAACTGCATCCCGCCTGCTATTATGCCGAGGGGGATGCCAATATCTTGATCAGTCCGGCAACAGTCGAAATGGCCGGCGTTTTTATCACTCCACTGGAAAAAGACTTCAGGAAAGTGACTTCCGGAGATCTGCAACAAATTATCAGTGAAACCTGCCTTTCCGCAGAGGAGATGGATCAGTTAATCTGTAAATCTAAATCATACTTCTTATGAACCAGACAAAGAGAACTTCTCCTTGGAGTTGGATTCCAACACTTTATTTTGCAGAGGCATTGCCTTATGTTGCTGTGATGACAATCTCTGTTATCATGTATAAACGGCTGGGAATCAGTAATACCGATATAGCCCTGTACACCAGTTGGCTGTATCTCCCCTGGGTAATCAAACCATTCTGGAGTCCGTTTGTCGATCTGTTGAAAACGAAACGTTGGTGGGTTGTCACCATGCAGTTCCTGATAGGAGCAGGATTAGCCGGTATCGCTTTTACAATCCCGATGGATTATTTCTTTCAGTTGACCCTGGCTGTCTTCTGGTTGGTGGCCTTCAGTTCGGCTACACACGATATTGCAGCGGACGGTTTTTATATGCTGGCACTCGATTCGCACGATCAGGCTTTCTATGTCGGGATACGAAGTACCTTTTATCGCATTGCAACCATTGCCGGACAAGGATTACTTGTGATGTTGGCCGGAGCTTTGGAGGTTAGCACCGGAAAGATTCCGTTCGCTTGGTCGATCACTTTCCTGATCCTGGCCGGACTATTTATCGGTCTCTGCCTGTATCATAAGTATATTTTACCGGTCCCGAAGTCCGATAAAGCGGCTGTAACAGTTACTGCTTCTACTATATTTAAAGAATTCTTTGCTACATTTGTCTCGTTTTTCAGGAAGAAGCAGGCATTGGTCGCTATACTGTTCATGCTGTTCTATCGTTTTCCCGAGGCACAACTGGTCAAGCTGGTAACACCTTTCCTGATTGATCCGCGCGAAGTGGGGGGGCTGGGACTTACTACTTCCGAGATCGGACTGGTGTATGGCACGATCGGTATTATAGGCCTGACGCTGGGTGGTATTATCGGGGGAATCGTGGCAGCGCATGGCGGATTAAAGAAATGGATTTGGCCGATGGCACTGGCAATTACGTTGCCTGACCTGGTTTTTATCTATCTGAGTAGCGCACTTCCTGAAAGCCTGCTGATTATTAATGTATGTGTGTTTGTTGAACAGTTCGGTTACGGATTTGGTTTTACTGCCTATATGTTGTACCTGATCTATTTCTCCGATGGTGAACATAAAACAGCTCATTATGCGATATGTACTGCTTTTATGGCATTGGGAATGATGCTTCCGGGAATGATTGCCGGGTGGTTGCAGGAAGAATTGGGATATGTGAACTTCTTCTGGTGGGTGATGGGATGTTGTCTGATCACACTGGCTGTGACAGCTTTCCTTAAGATAGATCCGGCATTCGGTAAAAAAGACAGAACGATCGATTAATTAAGTAATAAAACGGAAATATGATATTAATAGCCGACAGTGGTTCCACCAAGACAGATTGGTGTGTAATAGAAAGAGGAAAACCCGCCTTTCGTTTTCAAACGCGAGGTATGAATCCTTTCTTTCAGACGGAGGAGGAGATAGGGAAGGAGATTGAAACCGGATTACTGTCTGCATTAAAAGACCTTATACCTTCCGCCGTATATTTTTACGGGGCGGGCTGTGCTTTCCCAGAAAAGAATGAAATGATACGGCGGTCTGTCAACCGGTATCTGTCTGTTCCTGTTGAGGTAGGAAGCGATCTCTTGGCTGCTGCTCGTGCTTTATGTGGCGATGAGCCGGGGATAGCCTGTATTCTGGGAACCGGTTCGAACTCCTGCTATTACGATGGTAAAGAGATTATAAAGAATGTTTCTCCCCTGGGATTTATTCTGGGAGACGAGGGAAGCGGTGCCGTATTGGGAAAACTATTGATCGGAGATGTATTGAAAGATCAGTTACCTCCGGCTCTAAAAGAGCAGTTTCTTACACAATATGGGTTGACTCCGGCATCGATTATGGACAAGGTTTACAGGCAAGCTTTCCCCAATCGTTTTCTGGCCGGCCTTTCCCCTTTTATACGGGAGCATTTGGATGAACCTGCCATTTGGGAATTGGTCACCCGTAGCTTTCTGGCATTTTTTACCCGGAACGTGAAGCAGTATGATTGTTTTGAATTGCCTGTCCATCTGGTCGGTTCAGTCGCCTGGTATTATCAGGATATACTGAAAGATATTGCTTTTGATTTGGGGCTCCGTCTCGGAACGATTGCGCAAAGTCCGATGGAGGGATTGATTGCGTATCATGGTAAGTAAACTTATATTTAAGATGTCATTTACTAAAATAACAGAACAAGATTCATTATATAATGACCTGGAACATAAATCTGTCCGGGAGTTGCTGGAAGATATAAATACAGAAGACCGGAAGGTCGCACTGGCTGTACAAAAAACAATCCCTCAGATAGAAAAACTGGTAAATCAGATCGTTCCCCGGATGAAACAGGGAGGTCGTATCTTTTATCTGGGGGCCGGAACAAGCGGTCGGTTGGGAGTGCTCGATGCTTCTGAGATACCTCCTACTTTCGGAATGCCCCCCACTTTGGTGATCGGTCTAATTGCCGGTGGCGATACAGCTCTTCGCAATCCGGTAGAGAATGCGGAAGATGATGTGGAGCGTGGCTGGGAAGAGTTGCAGGAGCATCAGGTCACAACCAAAGATACGGTGATCGGTATTGCTGCATCCGGTACAACCCCTTATGTGATTGGAGCTTTGCGTAAAGCCCGTGAGCAGGGGATACTGACAGCCTCTATCTCCAGTAATCCGGATTCACCTATGGCTGCTCAGGCCGATGTGGCGATCGAAATGATTGTCGGTCCGGAATTTGTAACCGGCAGTTCCCGTATGAAGTCCGGTACGGGGCAAAAGATGATTCTGAATATGATTTCAACTTCTGTTATGATCCGGTTGGGTCGTGTAAAAGGCAACCGGATGGTAAATATGCAATTGACTAATCAGAAACTGGTCGACCGGGGAACGCGGATGGTGGCAGATGAGTTGGGGCTGAGTTATGGCCAGTCGCAGCGACTCCTTCTCATGTATGGATCGGTAAAGGCTGCCGTTGATGAATATCGAAAACATAATATTTGATATTTTTCATCAACCGATAACGAACGAAACGAAAATATCTCTATATTTGCGACGTGCATTGTTCCGGACCTGTATCCGCAGGAAAGGATTAAAAGGGAATCGGGTGTAAATCCCGGACAGTCCCGCTGCTGTAATCTTCATAACGGATTGAGCAATACTATAGCCACTGTTCTTTTTTTGAATGGGAAGGCGCTCAAACCGGAAGTAAGTCAGAAGACCTGCAAGGCATATTATTTCGACGGCTTCGAGGAAAGGCCGGAAGAGAACAGGGGATAGCTATCGTCTCCACTATTCTTACTCCCGTTTTCCGTCTAGCTGTTTGAACGTTTTTGTTTTTAATTATTTTGCCATAATAATTAGGAAAAGAGGCATGGATCGGTTTGCGGGATGAGCTCCGTAACCGGTGCATGCTTTCCTTTTTAAGAATGAACAGGACGATAGGAATACTTGTTTATTATAGGAAAAGTGCGTTTATTTGCAAACATAATTAATTAACAACAGGCAATATGAAGAAGGTTACAGGTTTAGTTTTGATTATTTTGATGGTATTCATAGCCGTGCCGGCTAAGTCACAGCTGAAGTTCGGATTAAAAGGAGGAGTAAACATATCGTCCGTTCATCTGAATTCCGATATATTGAAAGCGGAGAATGTGACAGGATTCCAGATCGGTCCGATGATCGAGACAACACTCCCACTGGTCGGAATCGGACTGGATGCGGCGATCCTTTATTCTCAGAAAGGATTGGAGTTGAAAGCGAAAGGTACTGAAAATACCAGTATAAAAACGGATTATCTCGATGTACCGGTTAATTTGAAATGGAAATTCGGTATTCCCCTTGTTAAAGCTTATCTGTCGGCCGGACCCTATATCGGTTTCCGTGTCGGAGGAGATAAAATCTGGAATGTTTTAGGCGAACAGATGAAAGCAAAAAACTTCAGTGCAGGACTTAACTTCGGTGTAGGGGCTGAATTGATAAGCCATTTACAGGTAGGGATAAATTACGGATTGGGATTGACTGACAATTACAGTGCCGATAAACTGGATTTGGGAGGTGCTAAGAACCGTGGATGGTCTATAACAGCCGCTGTTCTGTTTTGATAACAGATAAAAGATATGCAGGGCCGGACTTTAACAGTCCGGCCTTTTTTGTTACTTTTGACCTCGTAAATGAAATACGCAGATGTCATATTGCCCCTTCCGTTAGAGAATAGCTATACCTATAGTATTCCTTCCGATCTGGAGACTGCTGTCATTCCCGGTTGCCGGGTGATCGTCCATTTCGGTAAGAAGCGCTATTATACGGCTATTGTGATGGATGTGCATGAACGTAAGCCGGCTACGGACTTTGAAACGAAAGAGATTTATGCCTTGTTGGATGCGACTCCCGTATTGCGTCGTCCGCAACTTCGTTTCTGGAAATGGATTTCATCCTACTATATGTGTAAACTGGGGGATGTTTATAAAGCAGCCTTGCCTTCCGGCTTGAAGCTGGAAAGCGAAACGGCTGTCACCTATAATCCCGATTTTGAGGCTGATGGTCCTTTGAGGCCGAATGAACAATCGGTACTGGACGCTTTTACCGGTGTCCTGAAACTGACTGTGTCGGAACTGGAGAAAAAGACAGGACTCCGTAATGTGGTTCCTGTAGTTGCTTCCCTGATGGTCCGTGGAGCGGTAGTGGTGAGTGAGGAAATGAAACGGGGATTTGTCCCGAAGATGCAAACCTTCATTCGCTTATCGGAAGAATATGCTACGGAAGAACGGTTACAGGTCGTATTTTCTGATTTTAAGCGGGCGAAGAAACAGGAACTTTTATTAGTTTGCTATCTGGATCTGAGCCATGCCTTGAATCCGGCGTTGGTTCAGGAAGTCTCTAAGAAGGAGTTGCTGGAACGTAGTGGTTGCTCTTCCACGATCCTGGATGGACTCTTGAAGCGTGGTGTTCTGGTAAGTTATGAAAAAGAAGTGGGGCGTTTACAGGTGCCGGTCTGCCGCCTGCAACCCCTCAGCCCGTTAAGTCCGGCACAAGAGAAGGCTTATAGCGAAATACATGACGTGTTTACTTCGAAGGAAGTTTGCCTGCTTCATGGAGTTACTTCGAGTGGCAAGACGGAAATCTATGTCCGGCTGATCGATGAGGTATTGAAGATGGGACGGCAAGTGCTCTACATGCTGCCCGAAATAGCTATCACGACACAGATAACCGAACGGTTGGCAAAATTGTTCGGCGATAAACTGTTGGTGTATCATTCTAAATTTTCGGATAACGAACGGGTAGAGGTTTGGAATAAATTATTGCATGGGAATGGTCCTATGCTGGTATTGGGAGTACGCTCTTCACTCTTCCTTCCGTTTAAGGATCTCGGATTGATCGTTGTAGACGAGGAACATGAGAATACTTATAAGCAACAGGATCCGGCGCCCCGCTATCATGCCCGTAATGCGGCGATCGTGCTGGCCGGCATGCACGGGGCCAAGACCTTGTTAGGATCGGCTACGCCTTCGATCGATTCCTATTTTAATGCTACTTCCGACAAATATGGCTTGGTTGAACTGACTACACGTTTTGGCGACTGCCTGATGCCAGAGATTATCTCTGTCGATATCAAAGAACTGAAACGGAAAAAGATCATGAAGGATACGCTTTTCTCTCCATTATTGGTAGAGAAAGTAAACACGGCTCTGGCCCGTGGCGAACAGGCTATTCTTTTTCAGAACCGCCGTGGATTTGCTCCGTTGATCGAATGTAAAAGTTGTGGTTGGGTTCCCCATTGTGTAAATTGCGATGTCAGCCTGACTTATCATAAATATCATAATCAGCTGGTTTGTCATTATTGTGGCTATAAGATTCAGTTACCGCCTCATTGTCCGCAATGCCAGAGCACGGAATTAAAGATGATGGGTTTTGGTACGGAAAAGGTGGAGGAGGAGATTGCTTCCCTGTTCCCGTCGGCAAAAGTGGAGCGGTTGGATTTTGATACAGCCCGTACCCGTACAGCCTATGAACGGATCATTGCCGACTTTGAGAAAGGTAAAACGCATATCCTTATCGGAACCCAGATGTTATCGAAAGGACTGGACTTCGGAAATGTCAGTGTGGTAGGTATACTGAATGCCGACAACCTGATGAACTATCCGGATTTCAGGGCGCATGAACGGGCATTCCAGTTGATGGTGCAGGTAAGTGGACGTGCCGGAAGAAGGGACAAGCAGGGGACGGTTGTCTTGCAGACCTCGCAACCCGAACATCCGTTGATACGTATGGTGCAGCATTTTGCCTATAAAGAAATGGTCGGTTTGCAACTCAGCGAACGCAGTATGTTCAGGTATCCGCCTTATTACAGGTTGATTGTGCTCGTACTTCGCAGTCGTAATGAGGCGATCCTGCAGGAGATGTCTGCTCTATATGCCGAGAAGCTGCGCGTCCGTCTGGGAGAACGTGTATTGGGGCCTGTTACGCCGCCGGTGACCCGTGTGCAAACACTTCATATTAAGAAGATTGTTCTGAAAATCGAAATAGCGGCAGCGATTGCTCCGGTCAGGGAGATCTTGGAGTCTATTCATTCGGAAATGCAACGCTATCTTCCTTTCAAACAGTTGTTGGTGCACTACGATGTAGATCCTGCTTAAGGAAGTAACACTACTGTGTTGTTGCAACGACTGGGTTTTGCCAACGGTATGGCACAGTCTTGCCACACTTATGGCAGTACTCTGCCACTAGGCTTGGCAAAACTTTGCCAATCGTATGGCAAGACGGTTTGCTCGAAGTAAGACAGATGTTTTTGTTCTAAAAGATAATATCATTGTTATGAAACAAGAAAAAATAAGATTGTTATTTGTATGCCTTGGGAATATTTGTCGTTCACCTTCCGCAGAGGCTGTGATGAAGAAATTGGTGAAGGATGCGGGTCTTGAAAAACAGATCGAAATAGATTCGGCCGGTATCATGGGATACCATGAAGGCGATCAGGCCGATCAACGGATGAGGGCACATGCTTCCCGTCGGGGATATGTACTGGATTCCATCTCCCGTCCGGTTCGTACGACGGATTTCTATGACTTCGACCTGATCATCGGTATGGACGACCGCAACGTAGACGACCTGAAGCGTAAAGCTCCTGATCTGGAATCGGTCGCCAAAATACATCAAATGACAGAGTATAGCCGTAATAAGTTATACGACTATGTTCCCGATCCGTATTATGGAGGTGCTTCCGGCTTCGAGCTGGTACTCGATTTGCTGGAAGATGCCTGCCAGGGATTGCTGGAAACTATTTCTTCAGATCCGGATAGCTGATACGTGTATGGAACATCGTTTTTAGTTTGTCGACAAAGACGGTTTTAACCGTTTCTACATCCCGGAAGGTCAGCGGGGCACTTTTCAATAGTCCGTCTGCTATTTGTCCGTCGATGATCTTGTCCACCAGCTGTTTGATACTTTCTTCCGTATGTTCTTTCAGGCTGCGGGAAGCTGCTTCTACTGAATCGGCCATCATTAATATGGCTGTTTCTTTAGAGAACGGGTTCGGCCCCGGATAGGTAAATGTCTCTTCGTCGATTTCCCTGTCCGGATATTGGTTCTTGAATGAATTATAGAAGTATTTCGCTTTACCCAACCCATGATGCGTACGGATAAAGTCGATGACAGCTTTCGGTAACAAAGCCTTTTCTGCAATTCTGACGCCGTCAGTGACGTGATTGATGATGACTTTGGCACTTTGATCGAAAGAGAGTTGACTATGTGGGTTTACGCTGCTCTGATTTTCTGTGAAGAAAGCAGGGTTAGCCATCTTCCCTATATCATGATACATCGCCCCCGTACGCACCAACTGGGCATTGGCTCCAATCTTAGCCGCAGCCTCAGAGGCGAGGATAGACACTTGCAGCGAATGCTGGAAGGTGCCGGGGGAAGTTTCCGACAGCTTTTTCAGGATAGGAGTGTTGATATTGGACAGTTCGACCAAAGTGATGCTCGATACATACCCGAATGTTTTTTCCAGCATGTATACCAGAATGTAGGTGAACATTAAAAGGATGAAATTAATACCGAAATACAGGACCATCAGCCAGTTGATCTTGTTGAAATCAGCTTCCTGGTATAATGCCAGGCTGATATAACATAATGTATAAGACATAAAGATCAGGAATGCACAACGAATCAGCTGGGAACGTTCCGACAGGTCTTTCAGACTGAATGTGACCACCATGCCGGCAATGATCTGTAATAACAGGAATTCATGCGGAAAAGGAACCATCAGCGAACAGATCAATACGATGACCAGATGAATAAATAAAGCCGTGCGTGAATCGAAGAAGGTTCGTACCACGATCGGAACGATTGCGAAAGGTAATATATATATATTAAACAATGCGTAGGTCACACATAATTCAGTCAGTATGCAACTGACAAATATACAAAGGATAAGAAACAAAGCATTCCGCCTGTTATGTAAAATTTTTAATCGGAAAGACCAGAGATACAACCAGAAACAGAATATAAGCCCCAGTACCAATACGAATTGTCCCCCCAGGATAATACTTTGGCGTTGGGCGCCTCCCGACTTGGATTCGTGTACGATCTTAAGTGAGCGGAGGACGTTGTATGTATGGTTGTCGATAATTTCCCCCCTGTCTACGATACGTTCTCCTGCTTGTACCATTCCATTGGCAAGAGCCACACTGCGCAACATGTCTTCTTTGACCTTTTCCGACATCGTGTTGTCGTATGAAATGTTTTCTGTCAGGTAGTTATTGATATCACACGATTGCAAGACCGACTTATCCAGGCGCGGCGGGCAATTGTTTATAATAAACTCGTAAGCAGTCTTAATCGTAAAGAAGTCGCTGGCATAACGGGAATGCGCCACGTTATTTTCAAGCAGGTTGACTCGTTCGTACTGGTTCTTTTTCAGGTCATCCAGTTCTTGCGATGAGATAATACCGTTCTTGTATAAATTGACGAGACTGTTTTCGATATAGTGCATGTAGGCCGGTGTTGCTTTATGGCTCAGCCTGTTGGTGTAATCGGCACGCAACTTATCGACTTCGGTATTTTCAACGGATGCATCTAAACGGAAATAGGGTTCGAAATATTTCAGGACACTATCCTTTTCTGCTTCTACTTCGGCATCGGTCTTATAGATCGGAAAATCACTGGGAGCCGTGAGTAATCCGTATCTCCAGGGTTTACCTTCATAGAATTGATAACGGAACTTTCCTTCCCGTGGAAAAAAGTAAGCAATCAGTAGTGATGCGACAATGAAATATACCGCCGGATGTATGTTATAGTTTTTCAGTTTCATAAGTTTCTCATTTAAGGTCGAAATGTACGTAAAAAAGTTTATTAAGAGAAAAAAAAGGCCTACTTTTGCCGCATTATTATAGAATGAAAGAATTATGACTCAAAGGAAAGTTAGAGTCCGTTTTGCACCGAGCCCGACAGGGGCGCTGCATATCGGCGGTGTTCGTACAGCTTTATACAATTATTTATTTGCCAAACAAAATGGCGGTGATCTTATTCTCCGTATTGAAGATACCGATTCTCAACGGTTTGTTCCCGGCGCAGAAGCCTATATCATTGAAGCTCTTACCTGGTTAGGTATCAAGTTCGATGAAGGTGTGAACTTCGGAGGCGAATACGGCCCTTATCGCCAAAGCGAACGGAAAGCTATTTACAAAGAATATGTAGACCAACTGTTGAACGATGGTCATGCTTATATCGCATTCGATACACCGGCTGAACTGGATGCCAAACGTCAGGAGATCGCCAATTTTCAGTATGACGCTTCGACACGTCTTCAGATGCGTAACTCGCTGACTCTTTCTGCTGAAGAAACAAAAGCGTTGATCGATGCCGGAAATCAGTATGTAGTCCGTGTAAAGATCGAACCGAATGAAGATATTCATGTAAACGATATTATCCGTGGAGAAGTGGTGATCAATTCTTCTATATTGGATGACAAAGTATTATATAAATCGGCCGACCAGCTGCCAACCTATCACCTGGCAAATATCGTAGACGACCATTTGATGGAAGTCACTCATGTGATCCGTGGTGAAGAATGGTTGCCGAGTGCACCGCTTCACGTATTGCTGTACCGTTATTTCGGCTGGACTGAAACAATGCCGCAGTTTGCCCACCTGGCCCTGTTGTTGAAACCGGAAGGAAATGGTAAGCTGAGTAAACGTGACGGCGATCGTTTAGGTTTCCCTGTTTTCCCGCTGGAATGGCATGATCCGAAAACCGGTGATATCTCTTCAGGATACCGAGAGAGTGGTTATCTGCCGGAAGCAGTTGTAAACTTCCTGGCTTTATTGGGATGGAATCCGGGTAACGATCAGGAAATGATGAATATGGATGAACTGATCAAATATTTCGATCTTACCCGTTGCAGCAAGGCCGGTGCCAAGTTCGATTATGAAAAGGGAAAATGGTTCAACCACCAGTATATCCAGAAAAAAGATAATAAAGAAGTCGCCGCTTTGTTCATGCCTATCCTTGAAAGCCACGGCGTAAAAGCCGAACCGGCTTATGTGGAAAAGGTAGTCGGAATGATGAAAGACCGTGTATCTTTTATTAAAGAATTATGGGATGTTTGTGCATTCTTCTTTGTTGCTCCGACCGAATATGACGAGAAAACAACCAAGAAACGTTGGAAAGCTGATTCTGCTGCCCAGTTGACTGAGTTGATCGAAGTGCTTCGTACCCGTGAACCGTTCGATATCGAAGGAACGGAAGAAGAAGTAAAGGCCTGGATCGAAAGCAAAGGATACCATTTAGGTAACATCATGAATGCTACCCGTCTGGCACTGGTCGGTGAAGGAAAAGGTCCTCATATTTTTGATATTACTGAAGCATTAGGAAAAGAAGAATCTATTCGTCGTATTCAAAGAGCGATTGAAGTGCTAAAATAAGTTATGTATAGTCTGGCAATCCACTTTTACGCATTTATTATTGCGTTGATTTCTCCATTCCATAAGAAGGCCCGGATGATGCGTCTGGGGCAGTGGAAGACGAATTCCATTCTTCGGGAGAAGATCGACCGGAATGCAAAATACATCTGGTTTCATGCTTCTTCGTTGGGCGAATTCGAACAAGGCCGTCCGATGATGGAGAAAATCAAGGCGGAACATCCGGAGTATAAGATATTACTTACATTCTTTTCCCCTTCGGGATACGAGGTTCGTAAGAATTATAACGGGGCAGATGTCATTTGTTATCTGCCCTTCGATACGCCTTACCGGGTAAAGAAGTTCCTGAACCTGGCTAACCCGGCCATTGCCGTATTTATCAAATATGAGTTTTGGGGAAATTACCTGCATGAGTTGAAATATAGGGATATACCTGTTTATATTATTTCTTCCATATTTCGCCCGGATCAACTCTTCTTCCAGTGGTATGGTTTCTCATACCGGAAAATGCTTTATTGCTTCACCCATCTTTTTGTGCAGGATGACCGTTCGGCCGGATTGCTGAAAGAGTTCGGCATTACGAATGTGACTATTACGGGAGATACACGTTTCGACCGTGTGTTGGATGTTCGTAAGCAAGCTCGCGACCTGTCGCAGGTGGAACATTTCGTATATGATAAAGACGGAAAAAGAAGCCTGACGTTAGTGGCCGGAAGTTCCTGGCCGCAGGACGAAGAGATTTTGATCCCTTACTTCAACGAACATCCTGAAATGAAGCTGATTATAGCTCCTCATGAGATACACCGCGAACATCTGATGTATATCGAGTCGTTATTGAAACGCCCTTCGGTACGTCTGTCGGATGTGATGCAGGATGAAAGTTTGTTGGAAGGAAAAGACTGTCTGATTATCGACAGCTTCGGCCTTTTATCTTCTATTTACCGCTATGGAACGATTGCCTATATCGGAGGTGGTTTCGGTGCCGGCATACATAATACGTTGGAAGCTGCCGTTTATGGTATCCCTGTTATATTCGGCCCTAAATACCAGAAATTTAAAGAAGCTCGCGACTTGATTAAAGTCGGGGGAGGCTTCTCTGTTTCAGATAAGCAGGCTTTCTGTGACAAAATGGACGAACTGCTTACTTATCATGAAGTCCTGGATGCCTCGGGTAGCGCTGCCGGAAATTTCGTCAGCGGCAATGCCGGAGCGACGGATCAGGTGTTGAAGAAGCTTGGTTTGTAAAAATCGTCAGAAAGCAAAACGATTACAATAATATGAATGTGTGTCGTTGGTAGGGGTGATTCGCGAACCACCCTTACAGACGCCATCATAATAAAGCATTGTTATTCCTTTCAATCTATCTCCGAAGCCAGTAAAGATACCCGTAAATGCCTGTCTCCTGCATTAAGAACAGTTTTCTTTTGATGTTCAATCCATATCGAAAGTGGCTTCATAATAAAATCTTTAGCTATCGAGTCATGCATTTCTTCTTCGAAAGTATTGTAACCGGGATAATAATCTTTGGAATCGAAAATCTCATCTATCCGTAACGAAGCAATCCCATCCGGCGATAAACAAACCTTTTTCTCCCATCTTTTACCGGTAAAAGTTTCCTGTTCCAGCCCTTTTTCATCTGTGTATGTAATTACTATTCTGCGTACAGGCAGTGTATGTACAGCCACATGGTAAGTAACGCAAAACGGCTCTTTCTCTTTCTTTTTGTAACTCTTCCAGAATACCACAAAAGATAAGGCTAGCGACATTAGAAGTAATGTGTATATTTTATTCATAACGATCTTTTTTGCAAAAGACAGCATATAATTTTGAATGGCTGTGAGCATTTCGTTTGTAAAATACAAATGACTGTTTGTATTTTACAAACGCATATAAAGAGAAAAAAGAACGGATGTTTTGTTATAATCCCGTGTCTTCATCGAAATATGGAGATTTGTTCATATATTTGTTTCACTCTTTAAATAAGATAATAACATGGAAACTGAAAAGATAAACGATACTAGAGTTCATCAGGGAGCTAATGTAAGCAAGATACGCAGGTATGAAGGTGTAAAGCAGGAGACATTGGCTGAAAAACTGGGCGTTACTCAACAACTTGTTTCCTGGCTGGAACAACAGCGTGAAATAGGAAAAGATTATCTGGTGAAAATAGCGGCTATTCTTAATGTCGCACCGGAGGTTATTGAAAATATGGAAGAAACTCCGGTTTCGGTAGTTATTGAGAATAATAACTTTGAGTATGAAAATGGTAGTTGTAGCAATAATATCGGTTATTCTACTGAATTTAATGACTATAAAACGATTCACCCTGTCGAAAAGATCATCGAACTAAGTAAGGAGAATGCCACCTTATACGAACGTATGCTGGCAAACGAAAAAGAGAAAGTAGCCTTACTCGAAAAGCTATTGAACGAGAAGAAATAAGTATTTCATCGTCTTGTAAATATGCTATGGCTCATTATTTCCTCATATTGTCCCGGTCGTAGGCAATAAGGAGAGAAGCGACGATACTACCGACCTGGATTTCCGGCATAGGTAAGCTACTCAGCCGGTATAGTAGTATCACCAACGCAGCACAACTGTGCTTCTTTTTTCTATTCTCGCATGATTTATTTACATTTGTGAAATTTAAACAGCAGGATTAGATGAAAAAACTAGTTGAAACCGCTTTTCTTTGGAGTACCATATGTTGTCTGTTAATCTGTTTGTCTGCGTCTTCGCAAAAAAATAGTACGGAAGATACTATCACTGATTTGATAAGTAAGGCAGAAGAAATGCTTAAAATAGATCCTTCCAAAGCGATCTATTACTCTAATGTGGCGATAACCGAAGCGCAGAAAAAGGACGATAAGCGTCTTTTAGCCAAAGCACAGTCTACATTGGGAGAAGCTTATATGAATCAGGGTGATTTTGATATGGGTTTTGAATCTATGACCAATGCTTTGGAGAATGTCCCTTCCGACAGGCCAAACCTGAGTGCCTATATCTATGTGCGACTCTCGGGGTGTTATACTAAGTTAGGGGATTTGGATGCTGCTTTTCAATATGTCGATAAGGCGATCGATATTTGTAAAGAAGCCAATGATCAGAAAAGCCTGGCGATGTGTTACAATGCTCGTGGCCTGGTTTATATACTTGCGCCGGATAATAGAAAAGCAGAAGAAAACTTTAAAGCCGCTTTAGAGATAAACAGAGAGTTGGGAGAAAGAAAGTTGGTTGCTGTAAATCTTAATAACCTCTGTTTGTATGAAGGTGATACGAATGAAAAAATCCGGATGTTGAGGGAGGCGATTGCTATTAACGACTCTTTAGGAACCGTTTGGTCTTTAGGAGAAAATTATAATAACTTGGGAACACAGTACTTCTACGCAAAGGAGTATAAGAAAGGATTGGCCGCATTGGATACAGCCATGATATATGCCCGTAAAATCAATGCGAAAGAATTGATTACCGATAATTATCGGTACGCCTCGTGGATCCACGAGGCGATGAACGACTATCCCCGTGCTTATGCAAACCTGAAAGATCTTTATGATATGGAACAGAACCTGTCTGCAAAAGATGAGATGAGACAGATAGAGCTGAACCTTATTCAGAAACGCTTAAAAGCGAAAGAGCATGAAATGATAGTTCAGGAACAGGCCTTTCAGATCAAGAGCCTGAGAATGCAAAGTTTTATAGCGATACTTATTGCCATTGCTGTATTACTTATATTATTATATGTTACTTTCCACACCCGCCAACAAAAGAAAATACAAATATTGGAAGCTTCCAGAAAGCTGGAAGAGCAAGAGAGGGAGCTGATTGCTTTGAAGCTGCAACAAGCTGAAGTAGAAACCCAGACCGCGCAGCAGGAATTGGACTATAACCGGCACGAATTAACAAACTTCGCCTTTTTTGTACGTAGTCGTAATGACTTACTGGCAAACATTCAGTCGATGCTTAAAGAAGGTTACAAATTATCCGGTTCGGAAATGGATGCCCATTTGAGAAGTATTAACGCTTATATATCCCAGTTTAATGCAAGGAATACAGAAACCGAATTATTAATAGATGAAGTAAATGCCCGGTTTATCGATAAGCTCTCCAAACTCCATCCGGATTTATCGAAAAACGAACAACGTCTGGCTTCTTTACTTCGCATAGGTTTGTCGACAAAAGAAATAGCATCCGTAATAGACTCGACCCCGAAGACGGTAAACATGGCAAGATACCGGTTGCGTAAACATCTGAATCTGGAAACGGACGAGAGTCTGACTGAATATATGAAAAGTATATGATGTAGTATCTTTTTATGAGCTAATTATCAGATAATCAATTGCACTCTGTTTTTATATGTAGATAAAAACTTCCCGTTTTTCAGAGATATGTAGATATTAGATAGGCCGATAAAGTATTGACAAAGGAATAAGAATCAGCTATTCTTGCAGCAAAACTTTATTAATTTAATCTAATTAAAACAGTCATGGGAATATCGCAATGTAAATCCCGGTTAACTACCGGTTCTTTCCTGAGGACATCGATCGTCTTGATGCTCCTTTCCCTTTTACCCTTTTTAGGTTTTGCTCAAAACGTAAATGTAAAAGGTGTTGTTTATGATGAAACCGGAGCACCGGCCATCGGTGTGAACATCCTGAAAAAAGGAACTACGGAAGGGGCAACAACCGACATGGATGGTCAGTTTGAGTTGTCTGTAAAAAAAGGAGATATTCTTCTCTTTTCTTATATCGGTTATACAACGCAACAGATTACTTATACCGGGCAACCTCGTTTGGAAGTCCGATTAGCAGAAGATGCAGAAAAACTGGATGAGGTTATCGTTGTAGGGTATGGTACAATGAAAAAGAGCGATTTAACAGGTGCTATATCTTCGGTTAATGTGGAAGAACTGACGAGCCGTGCAACAACCAATCCGGCAGAAGCATTACAAGGTAAAGTATCCGGTGTCAGTATCCAGAAAAAAGGAGGTAACGCAGGTGCGGGAATCTCTGTTAAGATACGTGGTGTGAAATCTTTCGGTAATAATGAACCATTGTATATTATCGATGGATTTCCCGGTGATATAAGCAATGTGAACCCTCAGGATATTGCTGCAATGGAAGTATTGAAGGATGGTGCTGCTGCCGCTATTTATGGTTCTACTGCCGCCAATGGCGTTATTATGGTAACAACTAAAAACGGTAAAAAAGGAGATCTGAAGGTAGACGTAAATGCTTATCTGAACTTCTCGAAAGTAGCTAACCGGCTGGAACTTTTGAACTCGGAGGGTTATGTACAGGTACATAAACAGATGTATGACAATTATAATCTTCAATATCCGAATAAAACGGTCGATTATCCGGCTTATATAACAAACTACCTGGCTAATCCTTCCTCTTATCCTAATACAAACTGGCAAGACGAAATGTTCCGTGGCGGATTGACACAAAACTATCAGGTGAGTGTTCGCGGTGGAAGTGAAAAAGCCCGTTATTCGGTGTCTTATAATCACTCGGATGATAAAGGTGTCCTGTTGGGTAATAGCTTCAAACAAGATAATGCCCGCATGAAACTGTCTGTTACCAAGAATATATTTGACTTGGATGCCAACCTGTCTTTTATGGCTAAAGATGAAAAGCAGCCGCAATATTCCCTGAAAGAAGTATATGGTATTTCTCCACTGGTTTCGGTGTATGATGATACGAAAGAATACGGTTTTGGACTGACAGACCATGATGGACTGCCCAGCAACCGTAACGTGATGGCGGATTATACTTATCGTCAGGGTGGTGGTAAAACATATAATATGGATGCCAATGCCGCATTGACGATGCATTTGGCTGAATGGCTTACCTTCAAAACCGCTTACTCTTATCGTGGAGAACATTATCGTTACAAGCGTCACATGCCGGCTTATGTGGCAGACGTAAAGGCAAAACAGGATTACCCTTCTCAATATGAAAAGTCCTATTATTGGGAAGATCAGGTGATAGATAACGTATTGACTTTTGATAAACAATTCAAAGATCACTCCCTGAATGTAATGGCCGGTAATTCTATTCAGATACGTAAATACAACTGGAATGAAATACAGGTGGATGGTAAAACAACTGTTTATGAGGTAAAAGACGGACAGTTGGTAACATCTGAGAAACCGTCAGGATTCTTAGATCCTAATTTCGCTACTATCGGAGCAGGTAAAGGCGGTACTTATAGTGGCGATGGTTCATTATACGATTATAACCGTGCCTCTTTCTTTGGCCGTGTAAATTATTCTTATGCCGGACGTTATATGTTGCAAGCTACTGTTCGTGCAGACGGTTCTTCCAAATTCGGTAAAGATAGCCGCTGGGGTGTTTTCCCATCAGTTGCTTTAGGATGGAGAATAACGGAAGAAGAATTCTTCCCGAAAGACGGTGTGATCAGTAATTTGAAATTGCGTGCCAGCTGGGGACGTTTAGGTAATGAGCAAGCACTTGGCTATTATGACTTCCAGGCATTGATTACCAGCGGAAACGATATGTCGATGGGTGCTGTTCAGGGTAACGGCTCGAGTCCATGGCCGGGAAGTATAGCTACCGGATTGGCAAACCGTAACCTGCAATGGGAAACAACCGATACAAAGAATATTGGTTTCGACTATGGTTTATTGAACGGTCGTTTATCGGGAGCATTGAACTATTATTATAACAAGACGGAGGATATGCTGATCACCAAGAAACTGGCTCCTTCCGTAGGTCTGAATAACCCGGTGATGAATGTTGGTAAAATCCGTAACTCCGGTTTTGAAATGGAGATCAACTGGGCTGATAAGAAAGGCGACTGGGATTATAATGTAGGACTGAACCTGACAACAACAAGCAACAAAGTTCTGGAACTTTCAGATCCGAAGCAAGCTTTATATGGTGATGGTTTGAAATGGGGTACGGAACACTTCCCGACTCAGACGCGTGTAGGTGAACCTATTGCTAGTTTCTACCTGTATCGTGCCGACGGTATCTTCCAGAATGAAGCAGAAGTAGCCGCTCATGTGAATGCCGATGGTGATTTATTACAGCCGAATGCCCGCCCGGGAGATATCCGTTTTCGTGATGTGAATGGAGATGGCCAGATAGACGAAGATGATAAAGAGTCTTGCGGTTCCGGTATGCCGAAACTGGAAGCCAACCTTTCTGCTGGTTTCTCTTATAAAGGCATTGATTTTTCTTTCTTGCTGGGTAGCGGTTGGGGACATAAGCTATATAACGGTAACCGTTATTTCTTTGAAGGAATGAGCTCGGGTACCAATATGCTGGCTTCCACATTAGATGCATGGACTACAAGTAATACCAATACAAGTGTTCCCCGTGCAGTTTTGCAGGATCCGAACAATAACTCACGTGAAAGCGACCGTTTCCTGGAAAATGGAAACTTTGTTCGCCTGCGTCAATTACAGATCGGGTATACATTACCTTCAGCATTATTGAAAAAACTGTTTGTTGATAAACTTAGATTATATGTAAGTGGCGAGAACCTGTTTACAATAACCAAATACAGCGGTATCGATCCTGAATTCTCTACAGAAAAGATATTGAATACAGGTGTGGATAAGGAAATTTATCCTTTCACACGTTCTTATATCGTAGGATTGCAGCTTACATTCTAATTACAAATTACTTAAAATCATATAGACAATGAAAAAGATAAAATATATAGTTGCTTCTTTCTTATTAATGGGAGCAATCACGGGTTGCGATGATTTTCTAACAGTATCGTCACCGGACCAATTGACTACCGATTCTTTTTGGCGTGACAAATCAGATGCGGAGGCAGGATTGGCTGCGGCTTATTCCCAGTTGGAATCATTTACTGATACCTGGGGTTTTTCGGAAGTAAAATGGCCGGTGGAGGCATACCGCGAGGATATTGTTAATTTAGGTTCCGATGCATTGAATTATCCGAACTGGGTAGAGTTGGCAAACTTTACTTATACAAATGGTAATTCCCAGTTCACCTATTATTGGCAGGATGCTTACAGAGGTGTAAACTACTGTAATCAGGTTATAGAAAACGTGCCGAATATTCCGACCGAGAAGATAACGGAAGAAGAACGGAATACCATTTTGAATGAAGCCCATTTCCTACGTGGTTATTATCATATGAAACTTCTTTTGAACTGGAAAGAAATCGTTATTCGTGATGCTTATATTTCTTCAACGGACCAGTTGGATAAAGCATTGGCTACACGTGAAGAAACCTGGGATTTCATTATCGGCGAATTAACCAAGGCAACCGCACTGCCGGAAAGTCGTACTTCCGATCAGTTAGGACGTGCAACCAAAGGGGCTGCTTATGCTTATATCGGTTGGGCACATCTGACAAGAGCTTATGAAGAATCAGGTAATAAAGATTCAGAATTGAAAGCTGCCGTAGATGCTTTTAATAATGTGCAGGGTTATGATCTGGTGAAAGACTTCAAGTCGATGTTCGATGGAAGCAATAAAAACTCCAAAGAAGGTATTTTCGAATTGCAGATGTCGATGTCTGATGCAAACGGTGCATGGTATAAAACACAGCTTCACCGTTGGATCGGATGCTCCGAACTCTGGGGTTGGGATGAAATCCTTCCGAACACGATGTTGATGAATGAATATATGAAAGAAGGCCAGATTGCAACGACAGGCCGTTACGACAGTCGTTTGTATGAAACTATTTTCTTCCAGTGCGATTATTTTAATGATCCGGAGGCCGGTCGTGTATACGGATATACTTACGATGATTGGTTTGATGGAAAGAACAAACCTGCATTCCGGAAGTTTATGCCGGTCGATTACGAAGGTATGGAAAACAATTACTTTGCTCCGAACATTCCGTTGATGCGCTATTCAAACGTATTATTGATGAAAGCCGAAGCATTGAATGAACTGGGACAAACGGCTGAAGCCATTTCCCTGATCAATCAGGTTCGTGAACGGGCAGATATGCCGAATATGAAAGGCACATCACAAGCACAGGTTCGTGAACAGATTGAACACGAACGCATACTGGAATTTCCACTGGAAAACTTCCGTTTTTATGACCTTCGTCGTTGGGGAAAGACACAGGAAGCCTTGAAGGCCGTAGGTCGTGATTTTAATCCGGAAAAGAATAGCTTCTATCCGATTCCTATCCAGGAAATAAACACAAATAATGCGCTTCATTGATGAAAGCTTAACAAAAGTATCATAGACACAACTATTTCTATAACCGGGTGTCTCTTCGCCTCATGCGAGAGGCACCTTTTTTTATAAAAACAATTTTGTATGAAACATCTTTTTTATGCGGCCAGTGCGCTTTTGGTGAGTCTCGCTTTGCAAGCACAACCCAAAGAGTGGGAGGATCAACGGGTTAATCAGATCAACCGCGAACCGATACATGCTCATTTTATTCCTTATTCTTCTGAGAGAGGGGCTTTACAGAGGGATGCATCGAAAGAACAGCGCTATTCCCTGAACGGAACCTGGAAATTTCATTATGCTAAAAATCCAGCCAGTCGTCCGGTTACTTTCTATGAAGAAGGTTACGATGTATCGGGCTGGAAAGATATAGAAGTGCCCGGTAGCTGGGAACTTCAGGGCTTTGATGCTCCCATTTATACAGATACACGTTATCCGTTTCCGGCAGAGCCTCCTCATGTGCCGGCAGACTATAATCCGGTGGGTTCGTATGTAACGACTTTTACGGTTCCTGCTGATTTTAAGGGAAAGGATATCCTATTGAACTTTGGAGGCGTGGAGTCAGCCTATTATTGTTGGCTGAATGGCCATTTTGTAGGGTATGCCGAGGACAGCCGTCTTCCTTCGGAATTTCTGATTAATAAATATTTGAAGTCGGGAGAAAACACACTGGCTGTTGAAGTGTACCGATATAGCGACGGTTCTTATCTGGAAGGGCAGGACTATTGGAAATACAGTGGTATCGAGCGCGATGTAAGACTGATCGCCCGTCCGCAGGAACGTGTGAAAGACTTTGAAATATCTGCAGATCTGACCAATAATTACCAGGATGGTCTTCTGGATGTGAAAGTGACGCTGGACAACCGGAAGATCGGGAAAGGAACGGGCGTTCAACTCAAAGTGTTGGATGGAACAAAAGAAATAGCTTCCCGACAGTTTACCGCTAAAGCAAAAACAGACAGTATCTTCATCTTTACCGAACGTTTCCCCGGTGTAAAACATTGGACGGCAGAAACTCCCAATCTTTATTCGCTGGTAGTAAATACACTTGACAAGCAGGGTAGGGTGACAGAATCTTTTGTTCAGCGTTTTGGTTTCCGAAAAGTGGAGATGAAAAATGGCATGTTGCAGGTAAACGGAACTCCGATACTGATAAAAGGCGTGAACCGTCATGAGCACGATATGCATAAAGGACGTTCCATTTCGGTGGAAAGTATGATAGAAGATATCCGCCTGATGAAACAGTTTAACATTAATGCCGTACGTACCTGTCATTACCCCAACTATGAAGAATGGTATGACCTTTGTAATGAATATGGTCTTTACCTGGTGGATGAGGCGAATATCGAATCACATGGAATGGAAGCTCATCCCGATGGTACGCTTGCCAATATGGAAGGTTGGGATATTCCCTTTATGGAACGTATGGAACGCATGGTGGAACGCGATAAAAATATCACAGCCATCATTACCTGGAGCTTGGGTAACGAGTCCGGATATGGAAAGCATTTTGAAACCTTGTATCATTGGACGAAAAAACGTGATGCCAGCCGCCCGGTTCAGTATGAAGGCGGAGGCGTAAAAGGGCTGTCCGATATTTATTGTCCGATGTATGGCCGTGTCTGGTTGTTGCGCCAATGGGTAAACCAACGCCAGCCTCGTCCACTTATCCTTTGCGAATATGCGCATGCGATGGGTAATAGTGTCGGAAACCTGAATGACTATTGGGATTTGATTTATAAATACGATAATCTGCAGGGAGGTTTTATCTGGGACTGGGTGGACCAGACTTTTGCCATCAAAGATAAAAAAGGACACGATATTCAAGCCTATGGAGGTGATATGGGATTTGTAGGTATTGTGAACGACTCGAACTTTTGTGCCAATGGACTGGTTGCTGCCGATCGCAGTTTGCATCCGCATATTTGGGAGGTAAAGAAAATTTATCAGTATATGCATTTTGAGGGAGTGCCGTTTTCATCCGGTCTGATTAAAGTAACCAACCGTCACGACTTTGTATCTTCCGACGTTTATGATTATGTATGGACTGTAAAAGCAGACGGGAAAACTCTTTATCAGGGCAAACTGGATGTCCCTGTTATTGCGCCGCATCAATCGGCAGAAGTTCCTGTCCGGATACCTACTATACAAGGTGAACCCGGTACTGAGTATTTTCTTCATATATCGGCTTTGACCAGAGAGGAAACACCTTTGGTTCCAAAAGGACATCTGGCCGCCTCGGAGCAGTGGAAATTACCAGTGGCCTCTTCATCGGTATCCGCACCGGTTTTGTCCGGGACTCTTTCTACTGTCGATGAGGCAGAGAATATAACGATCAATGGAGCTTCTGTGTCGGTTACTTTTTCAAAGAAGAACGGTGAGATCACTAAATATATGATAGATGGAAACAACTACCTGAAAGAGGGACTTCGCCCGAACTTCTGGCGACCGCTTACAGATAACGATGTGGCGAATAAACTGGGTGATCGTAGTGAAACGTGGAAAAATGCCGGAAATGAATTGTCACTAAAAGCGTTCTCTACTGATATTGCTACCGATAAAAAGTCTGTTGTCGTGAAAGTTACCTATGATATGCCTCTTCAGGAATCATCCACCTCCGTAGTCTATACGGTTTATGCTGATGGCATTATAAAGACTGCTTACTCTTTTGTCCCCGGCGACAAACAATTACCGGAAATACCCCGGGTAGGTATGCGTATGATACTGAAAGGCGATTATGATCAGATGACCTGGTTTGGCCGTGGCCCGCAGGAAAACTACTGGGACCGTAAATCGGGAGCCGATATAGATTTGTATAAAGCCTCCGTTTGGGAACAGTATCATCCTTATGTACGTGCGCAGGAAACAGCCAACAAGTCGGATGTCCGTTGGGTAGCCCTTCAGGATCAGGCAGGCAACGGTATCCTGGTTAAGTCCGGTTGTGAACCGTTGACCGTCAGTGCCTGGAATTTCCCTATGAAGGATATAGAATATATACCTTCCAGTATCCAGCATGTTCATGGGGGTAGCATTGAAAAGAAAGATATGGTTTGGCTTAATATCGACAGCAAGCAAATGGGTGTTGGCGGAGATAATACCTGGGGAGCCCAGACACATCCGGAATACACAATTACACCTGTCAGACAAGAGTATAGTTTCTTTATTATTCCTGTTAATAAGCAAACAGACCTGATCAAAGTTTCTAAACTGAATAGATAAATTAGAAGGAGGCTGATATGAAACACAAACTGTTGATTAGTGCTTTATTGATAGCTATCATCGGATGGGGCGGTTGCTCTGTGCAGCAGCCGGTATCATCCGGTACGGCTTACAATTACAGTAACATTTTAGACATTCGTTATACGCCTGACTCAGCTTCGCGTTGCCGGGGTTGGTTTACGGATGCCGGTGCATGGTATGGATTTACTTTACCGCGGCAGGAACAATGGGTGAACGGCTTCTGCGGCCCTTTTCATCTGGATATGAATAAACGTCAGTGGCTTTCGGATGCTCTGGTAAAAGTCCGCTTCGACGGTGAAGATCCGGATGTCGTGTATACTCCGGACTCTGTCTCTTATTTTCCGGGTGAATTATATATGTCCTCTTCCTCTGAAACCGGACGGATAGAACAACGTTTGGTCTTTGTTGATAAATCTACGGCCCTGTTGACCTGTTCTTCCGATCAAAATACTTTGCTTCGTTTTGCCGGAGAGGTTCTTCCTGGTGATATTACTTGTACGACAGATAAGAACCGGGTTTTGCTGACCTGGCCTTCGGGTGAGGGAGTTGCTTTGACATTCAGTCCGGAAATGGGTATCCTGTCGTCTGAGAAAGGATATGAAACTTTAACGCTTACTCCTGGTAAATCGAATGTTGTCATTTCTTTTTTTGAAAATGAAGCGTCCAGGCAGGCGGTATTGCATAGAGCTGCCGTTGTTCAGGCTTCTCCGGTAGAATATAGGGAGTCTACAGCTTCCCGTTGGGAAGGCTATCTGCAGAAAGTTCTTCGTCCCGACATGCCGGAAGTTTATAACAGGATAGCGGTTAAGGCAGTAGTCACTTTGATTGCCAACTGGCGGAGTGCACGTGGCGATTTATTTCATGATGGAGTCGTTCCCAGTCATGCTGTCGGCTACTTTGTCGGATTTTGGGGATGGGACTCATGGAAACATGCAGTAGCCTTGGCTCGTTTTGCTCCTGACCTGGCAAAGGAGCAGGTACGTACTATGTTTGATTATCAGACACCGGAAGGTATGATTATCGATTGTATTTATAGTGATGCCTCCGAGAATAATGCGCGAGACAGTAAGCCTCCTTTGGCAGTATGGGCTGTAGATGAGATTTATAAAGCAACGGATGATACTGCTTTTGTAAAAGAGATGTATCCCAAATTACTTCATTATTATAAATGGTGGTTTACCCATCGCGACCATAACAATAATGGTATATGTGAGTTTGGAGCCTGTGACGGAACCCTTGAAGCTGCTGCCTGGGAAAGCGGTATGGACAATGCGATCCGTTTCGACGACGCTGTTATGGTAAAGAACAGCGATGGTGCATGGAGTATGGATCAGGAGTCTGTCGATCTGAATGCTTTTCTTGCACTCGAGCATCGCTTATTAGGTAAACTGGCACCCATCGCCGGAGAAGTTTTTGAAGATCCTGACAGATCGGCGGAAATACGGGATTACTTTTTTGTTTCCGACTCCGGCTTCTTCTTTGATAAACGGTTGGATGGTACATACGTTATGGAAGAAGGGACGGAAGCATGCATACCTTTGTGGACGGAGATCGCATCCCGGGAGCAGGCTGCTGCTGCCATGAAAATATTCAGCGATACCACGAAGTTCGCTACTTATATCCCTTTCCCTACGATTGCGGCAGACAATCCGAAGTTTATGCCGGCTGGTTATTGGCGGGGACCTATCTGGCTGGATCAGGTCTACTTCGGAATATCCGGCATCCGTAAGTATGGATATAAAAAAGAAGCAGATGCTTTCACCGATCAGGTCTTTACCCGCTTGCAGGGACTAAAGGAAGATGCCCCTATTCATGAAAATTATGATACTCATAATGGAGCACGCCTGAAAGCTCCTCATTTCAGTTGGAGTTCGGCGCATTTGCTAATGCTGTATGAAGAATATGGAAAGTAAGATATAATGTATAAAGAAGAAAAAGCTGTCTCATTATGAGGTGGCTTTTTTTATGAAATAGTATCTTTGCTTCCGTTCTTAATCTTTAATCAATAATAATATGGTGAAAATAGTTCGTTTGTGTTTGGTGGTTCTCTGTGTCATTTCATCTTCCTGCAAGTCTGTGAAAGATCAGCCAGAAGAGTATCCTCTTTCCTTTTATGTAAACCCGTTTATCGGAGCTTCGACCAGTATGGAGGCGGGAGGTTCATATCATGGTTTGGGTAAGACCTTTCCGGGGGCAACCTCTCCGTTCGGTATGGTCCAGCTCAGTCCTAATACGATTACCGGAGGCGATAACGGGTCCGGTTATAGTGATGAACATACTTCTATTGAAGGTTTTGCTTTTACACAAATGAGTGGGATCGGCTGGTATGGCGATCTGGGGAATCTACTGGTAATGCCGACAGTCGGTAAGTTACATACTTTTTCGGGTACGCTGGAAGATCCGGATAACGGTTATCGTTCCCGGTATGATAAAGCATCGGAGAAGGCTTCTGCCGGTTATTATTCTGTAATGCTTACCGATTATCAGATAAAAGCGGAAGCTACGGCCCTCCCTCATAGCGGTATGTTGCGTTTTACATTCCCGGAGAGTAAAGAGGCTCGTATACAAATAGACCTGGCACGCAGGGTAGGAGGAACTTCCACCTGGCAAGCGGTCGAAGTGATCAATGACCATACGATCAGGGGCGAAATGAAATGTCCTCCTGAAGGCGGAGGTTGGGGGAATGGTGCAGGAAAATCGGATTACACAGTCTATTTCTATGCTGAATTTTCCCGTCCTTTCCGGTCGCATGGCGTATGGTCGGCTGATATTCCCGACGATTGGACGCGTAAACGGGAGGACATCGAGAGCGAACGTTATCATGAAGTTGTCCGGAATGCCCGCGTTATTCCTGATGTGAAGTCGTTGACCGGAAAGCATTTGGGTTTTTATGCCGAATTCGATACCGATGCGGGCGAACAAATCCTCATGAAAAGCGGGATCTCTTTTACCAGTATGAAGAATGCGGAAGAGAATCTGCATTCAGAAATGAATGCCTGGGAGTTTGACGCAACACTGGCTGACTGTCGCCGGTTATGGGACGATGCTCTGTCCAAAATAACTGTGACCGGAGGAACGGAGGAGGAAAAACATATCTTTTATACTGCTCTTTACCATACTATGATCGACCCGAGGATTTGCAGTGATGTGAACGGGGAATATATGGGAGCAGACAAGCAGGTGCATATGACGGATCAATTCACTAAACGGACTATTTTCAGTGGATGGGATGTTTTCCGTAGCCAGATGCCTTTGCAAACCATTATTAATCCCACCCTGATCAATGACCAGATCAACTCGTTGGTGGAGATTGCCGATCAGAGCGGGAACGAATATCTGGAGCGATGGGAATTGTTGAATGCCTATTCCGGTTGTATGTTGGGAAATCCGGCTCTGTCCGTTTTGTGTGACGCCTATTCAAAAGGAATCCGTTCTTATGATATAGATAAGGCTTATCGTTATGCTTTGAATACTTCCCGGTTGTTTGGTAATAACGAAGAAGGATATACGCCGGGGTCTATCTCTCATACATTGGAATATGCATACAATGATTGGTGTATGGCCCGTCTGGCTGAGTGGTTGGACAAGGATACCGATAAGGAATATTTCGACCGCAGAGCTATGACCTATTCTACAATCTATGATACCGATTATGGTTGGTTCAGGCCACGTAATGATAAAGGTGAATTCCAGCCTTTACCCGAAGAGGGAAGATTGGCGGAAGGATATGGTTGTACGGAGAGTAACGCATACCAGCAGGGTTGGTTTATTCCACACGATGTGGAAGGCATGGTTCAAATGATGGGCGGCCGTGAAAAAGTGCTGGCCGATCTGACGGATATGTTTGAACAGACTCCCGAAGGTTACCTATGGAATCAATATTATAACCATGCCAATGAACCGGTTCACCATGTGCCGTTCCTGTTTAACCGCCTGGGTGCTCCCGAGCTTACCCAGAAATGGACACGGGATATCTGCCGGAATGCTTATAAAAATTCAGTGCTGGGATTGGTCGGTAATGAGGATGTAGGACAGATGTCGGCTTGGTATGTATTGGCGGCTAGTGGATTACATCCGGTTTGTCCAGGAGATCAGCGGTATGAACTGACGAGTCCGGTATTTGAGAAGATCGTCTTCAATTTAGACCCGGACTATGCTGAGGGAAAAACATTTGTGATTGAAGCTCGCAATAATAGCCCTGAAAATATATATGTCCAGCAGGCTACTTTAAATGGAAATCCTTACGATAAATGTTATCTGATGCATGCCGACCTGATGAAGGGCGGAACGTTGGTATTGCAGATGGGGGCAAAGCCTTCGGATTGGGGAAAATGAGACAAAGACTTCAGCCGTTACTGGCTGGTCTCATCATAAACAAGGGTGGAGTATTTGTGGAAACAAGGAACCTGGATAAGAAGTAAAAATAACCCCGACAGTGACCAATAATCTGCCGGGGTTGTTTTTCTCCGTATTTTCAATACAATTCTTAATTTTCGTCTGTAAACATCGGGTCCCAGGCCGGAAGGCGGGTCGGTGTTTGTTTGAGAACGTCTTTCACTTTATCAGTGATATATTTCTTTTCGACTACCAGACGGAACATATATTCGTTGAACCATTCGTCGGTCATAATCAGGTGGCCACTGTTAGCACCCGGTCCCCAGCTGTTTTCTACCATCCATTTTTTAGGTGTACCGTTTGCATCGAGATCGACGGCCATCAAGGTCATGGCGTGTGACGATCCGCTGGCGAATGTTTGGATACGCTGTTTTTTATCCATACCGAAAGTAGTTCCCATCAGTGAACCGTAGTCGTAATAGTTCACATCCAACAGACCACGTTCACGATCGAAGAATTTACCTACGTCGCAAGAGAAATACATCATTGTACTGTCTTTGATAGAGGCGATAGCCATCTCTTTGATCTCTTCGATCGGCAGGTTTACGTAAGTCCAGTTCTTTCCGTCATAACGGTGACGGTCGAAATCGATCTCATATAACTTATAGTATTCACGGCTCGGATCGTTCATAAGCATGACATAATTGTTTGTCAGGTCTTTGCCGATGTATTCGTCGAAGAATGATTTAGGAGTATATTCTTTTGTTTCAACCGGGTTGCCTTGTGCATCTTTACGTGTCCAGGTGAATTTCGTAGGCGGTTCACCCAGATTGAGGACCAGCATGCGGTAAATGGTTCCCAACATTTCTGTTTTGTCTTTTTCCAATGCAGCGACTTTGGCTCCTTTGGCAGACTGGTCGCGCAATTGCAGGCCGAATTCTTTTAACTTAAGACCGATCAGGTTGGCCATTCTTCCCGTACTTTCGCTACTATTGGTTTCCACCATTACGTCAGAGGGAACCACGCCATATTTACCTAAGATATCGGATATGCCGGTGAATTGTCCTCCGTCGCTAAGCGGATTTTTGAATAACCATTCCACCATTTTGTCATCCATCGGCTTTTCGCGTGTGTCGATGATCCCTTGCAGGAACAGATTGGCTTTTTCCAACTGGTCCCAGAAGAAGGAATAATTTTGTGAGAACTGGAAATCTCCCATATTATATTTAGCAATCGCTTGTGCACGGAATACGTTCAAGCCGGTAAACAACCAGCAGCGACCGGAAGACTTCTGATTGGTAATACCTTTACTGTTTACTTTATTAGAGAAGTAAGTATCGAAATTGTTCTTGCTGTCGGCATTTACTGCCAGCTTGTTGATGTCGTTGTTACTGATGGCGTTATGAATAGCCTTGTCGGTAGGAGTTCCTTTGTACGATTGTTTGATCTGTTGCAGCATTTCCGGAGAAATTCCTTTGTCGGCCTGCTGTCCGAAGGCGGATAACGTAATACCCAATGCGAGGGCGGTTATCCATAGGTTGTTTTGTTTCATGATATATTTAGTTTGTAAGTTTATATTGGTTCACAAACTTACGATAAATAGCCGGAAAAAACGAAAGGAATTTCAGTTTCTCCCGAATGAAAATGATATTTCTTTCGGATGAAACTAAAATTCCTTTCGGATGAAGTATTTCTTATTTTCTGGCTAGAAACTTCTTACTTAACCATTTTCTTACCGGTTCGTCATATAGTTTCAGGCATAAATAAGCTAGAACTATATTTAAAGCACAAACACACAAGACTACCTGCCAGGTTTCTGCGAGTGTGTAAAGTTCCTTGTCGATCAACCAGGCATAGAACAGGTACATCACAGGATAATGTATGATATAGAGTGGAAAAGAAATGTCTCCCAGGAATTTACATATCTTTGTCGACTTTGTATCGGTAGTGGTTCCCGATGCTCCCACCCAGATAAGGATAGGGAAAATCAGGATGATACAAAATGATTCATAAAGTCCGTTCATGGAAATCGGGTCTGTCCCTTCCACGAATGGTACAGAGAACAATCCCAGTAATATGATCGAACAGATCCAGAATGCACCTCTCACCTTGATGGGTTTGAAGTTACGGGATAAAAGCATACCCATAGAAAAGGGGAAGAGCATGCGTAATAATCCGCCTATAAAATTCACTCCGTCCAATGTCCACCCGACTCCGATGTTACCGTAACCGGATACGTCGAGGGTGGCGAATGCTGCCAGTGCCGCTCCCATCAAAAAGACGACAACAGTCAATGCTTTTGTGGACAAACGGCGAATGAACAGGGCGTAAAGAATATTGCCGATATACTCGAAGAACAACGACCAGCTGGGACCGTTTAGCGGGAACATTTCACCATTTCCTCTGACCTCATAATTGGCTCCCGGTATCGCAGGAATGAAGAATAATGAACAAAGTAGGGATAGCATGACCAGGGAGATAGAGACGTGTGTCCCGTCCCATTTTACACTGCCTTGAATCAGGAAAGAGATAACTCCCAGAACCGCTCCCATGATAACCATCGGGTGAAGACGGATCAAACGGCGTTTAAAGAAATCTTTCATAGTCAGCGTCTTCGACCAGCGGTCGTCATAAGCATAGCCGATAACGAAACCGGACAGGATAAAGAAGAAATCCACTGCCAGATAACCATGATTGATAGTGTCGATGGTAGTGCCTGCGGCGAAAGCGTAGCCTTCGAAGACGTGATACCATACGACTAAAAGTGCTGCTACTCCTCTTAATCCGTCGAGAAGATCGTAATGAGGTTTACTGTCTGTAAACGCAGCGGAAGAAATGTTTTGCATGATAAGAGTTTATTATTTAGATTATTACTACATGTAACTAATGAAGCTCCAAAATTATAAAACTTATGCGTGCTAAAATTTGTCCTATGTCAAATTTTACCGGATAATGATTATTTCTGTGCTCTGAGGCGGCTGAGTGTCGATGGTGTTATCCCCAGGTAGGATGCGACATATCCCAGTTGTACTCGCTGATAAACTTCTGGGAATTGTTGTTTGAATTCTTCGAATCTTTCTTTTGCTGATAACGTAAGACGTTCTTTATGTGAACGGTGCAAGCGCCTGTATTCGTTTTGATGAATAACTCTTCCCCAATTCGCCAATTCAATATTGGTTTTAAAAAGCTGAAGTAAATCGGTCAATGATATTTGATAGGCTACTACATCTTCGAGTGTTTCTACAAACTCTTCACTTACCTTATTATAATATAGTTCGTCCATACTAAAGACAATGCTTCCTTCATGGGCAAAGGAGGTCGTTATTTCCTCTCCATTCACCAGCCAAAAGGAACGAGTCATGCCTTTCTCGATGAAGTAGGCCGATTTGCAAAACATATTTTCCTTTATCAACTGATACTTTTTAGGGAAATGGCATAAAGTAACATGTTCTTTTAATGTTTGTATCGTTGTATCGGAAATTGGGTATGAAGAGTTTATCTTGTCTATAATATTTACCATAAGAGATTCTTGATTGTTTTCCATCCTTTGCAAAAATAAGAGGAATAACCCAACATTTCTTCTATCGGGAAGATATTTTCATAGAAAAGGTGATAAAGTAGATTAATCAATCTAAATAAGAGAAGCATTTATTCGGACCGGAGATTGCGTGTAATAGAATATGTTGTGTAATAATATTTATTTGAATATGAATAATATTTATATTGTACTTGATAATATTGAATATGTTATTATCTTTGTTGTGTAAAGATAGAACAAAATGGATGAGAAAAAGAAACGGTTACCCTTGCAATGTCCGGCCTGTGATTCTCCCCTGAGAGTGGGACGGTTGTTTTGCGAACAATGTGATACAGAGGTTTGTGGAAACTTCGAGCTGCCTCCTTTGGCAAGGTTGACCGAGAAGGAGCAACTGTTTATCGTTGATTTTATCAAGTCGAGCGGCAGCTTGAAAGATATGGCGAAGAATATGGGGGTGAGTTATCCGACTGTCAGGAATATCTTGGATGATCTGATTGATAAATTAAATAAGATTGAATAGTTATGAAAAAACAATGGTTGAATTTTCTTATTAATCCGTTTGAATGGATTGCCGGTTTTCAAGCGCTAGGGTGGGGACTTTTAGGAATGGTTATCTCTACTGTTATCAGTTATCTTTCCGGATGGCATTATCATGGTTTACTGCACTTTGGGCCGGCCCTGAATCCAGCCTGGTGGTGTTATGCTGTCGAACATCTGGTGGTTTGGATTGTACCGGCTGTTTTGTTTTATCTGGGGGGATTGGTCTTGTCGCGTTCCCGGATCAGGGTGATCGATGTGTTGGGGACAGTCGCTTTTGCCCAGATTCCTTTCATTTTTATGAATTTGTTCAATATGTTGCCTCCGATGCAAAATCTGGCAAAAGTGGATATGAATGTGCCGCCGACAGAATTGTTGGCACAACCTGGTTTTCTGGTAGGAATATGGCTTTCATTGATTGGTGTGATATTTCTGGTCTGGGTATTAGTCTGGATGTTCAAAGCGCTGAAGGTCTCCTGTAATCTGAAAGGGTATTCGTTGGGTATTCTCTATTGTGTGGCTGTGTTTGGTGGGGATATTCTTTGCCGTTATCTGATTGGTTTGTGTTATTGATATAGATGGGAGAAATATGGTATATTCCGTAAATTACTGCTATAAGAGTAATTTACGGAGTGCCGGGATATCTTCTACAATATGGTCTGCTCCGGCTTCTGATAGTTCTTTATAATTACCGAAACCGTATAAGACGCCGATAGAGTCAAGACCTGTGTTTTTTGCACCGATAATATCGTGTTTTCTATCGCCTATCATTACAACTGAACTTAGATCCGTTATATTATTCGATTGTAAGATGTATTTGATAACATCTGTTTTAGTATGAAGAGAGCCATCCAGGCCGCTACCGGCGACAAAGGAAAAATAGTTACTCAACCCGAAATGATCGAGGATGCGTTTGGCAAAGATTTCCGGTTTGGAAGTGGCCAGTATTACTGTTCTGCCGTCTTTTTGAGCATCTGCGAGTAATTCTTTGATTCCCGGATATAATTCATTTTCCAGAATGCCTTTGTCGGCGTATCTTTCCCTGTATTTGGCAACGGCAATAGTTGCCTGTTCATCGGTGAAGTTGTAAAAGTCCTTGAATGAGTCCAAAAGGGGAGGACCGATGAATGGGGATAATTCCCGTAAGTCATTTACCTGAATGCCGAAATGGTTCAGTGCGTATTCAACACAACGTGTGATCCCGGTTTCAGAGTCGGTGATAGTACCGTCGAGGTCGAAAAAGAGGTATTTGTATTGTTTCATTTATTGCCAGATTTGAATGTTACTTTTCTCTTGAAAGAAAAGTAACCAAAAGTTCAAGGCTGTACCGGCTTCGCTACTACGGTGAAAGACTCCGCTGTCGTCTGCGAACTCGCTTCGCTCAAACAGCGCAGCCTCCCTAACGCTTCGTCTTTCCCCTTCGCGAACGCTCACCCGCCGAAGGCCTTTCAGAGAACGCAAAGCGTTCTTTTGGGATTGCCGATACTGACATACTTTATAACAGGTGCAGCCTTGATCTTTTGACTACTTTTGGATCAAGCCAAAAGTAGGTTCAATATTTTCTAATCATTACTTATTTATTTCTTAGAGGCCCAAACCAAACCATCCTGTCTGATATGCCAAACATTACCGTCTGTGCCGGGCAATGTGATTTCATACATGGAAGGAGTGTTGAACAGACTGATCTGCTTTGCTTGTTCAGCCGGACATAATTCTTCGGGTTTGAGAGCTGCTACGGATGGAGCATATTCGCCGAATGTGGCTGCATACTCGTTCTGACGGTAATACAGGTTGCGTAGAAGCCATTTTACTTCATCATTCGGATCTGTTACAAATGGAGTTTCACCTGTTCCCGCTACCTTATCCGATATCTGTACAAATCCCCAGTATTCAGGCATGTGGATATTGATTACCCCTGTCGGAGCCCATACCCAGTTGTATTCACGTATTTTGTCTTCACCTTTGATGGGCACTTTCACGTATTTGCCATCCTGTACTTCGGTTGTCCATTCCACACGTGAGAAGTTGGTACGGATATGTTCGCCGGCAACAGGAGCCTTTTTCCCTCTTGCGACCTGGTAGATGGACGACCAGGGGATAAATACCTCTACGCTCCATGACTTATCGGTATCCTTCGGGTTATTTAACGTGCCATCCACATATACGGCAGATTTCATGCCGCCAAACTCCCAGTTATTCAGTACCTGAGGGTTGTCGCGGTAAGGTTTGCTCAGGAACAGATCCCATTCCGTACCCAATGCATTAACTTCATATTCCAGGTAATTGTGTGTATCGTTTGTCGGGTTGAGGAATATTTCAAAGTCATTGTCCTGATAGATTACGGCGTCGTGTTCTGTGATTGTTGCCCATACATGAGGCTCTTCCATCAGGACGGCGAAGTACATACCATTATCATCGTAAGTCATTTTTGCCCGTGTCTGCAAGAGAGGTTTGGGGCGTTTGTCGCCTTCGATATCTATAAAGTCGGTTGTCCAGGGGATAGCATCCCATTCTTCAGCCGACAGTTTACCATCGATTTTGATAGGAGCCGGAGCCTTGTAACACACATACGTCGGCGGGTTGTAGGGGGCCTGCGGTGTGTAAGTAATCTCTTTACCTTTGTCTTGTGGCGCTTGTGCACAAGAAAGGAGTAATAATGCTGCGACAGGCGCAGTAAATACTGTTTTCTTCATTTGTCGATTTAATTTAGAGTGTTTATTTTGATTCGTTATTATCTTTATTATTTTGAATAGCCTGTATCATTTCCACAGCAGCTCCGAGCCAGGTATCTATATCATCCGGATAATGTTGTTCGGAACGTGTTTCGCTGCGTTTGTGACCGAGGCGTACGATTACCACATTCAGTTCGGGGATGATGAAGACGTATTGTCCGAGGATGCCACGCATGTAAGGTATCTCCATACCGTTGTAGGTAAGGTGCCAGAACTGGAACCCGTAACAATGGTTTGTCTCATTATATTCTTTGAATAATAAATGGGTATCGGGGGTCGTTGCCTCTTTCAGGTAAGAGTCGGAGATAAGTTGTTGGCCGTTCCAGTTGCCATTGTTCAGTATCAGTTGTCCGAAACGGGCGAAATCGCGTGCATTACTGTTGAAGCAGCAATATGCTTTTTCGATACCGTCTTTTTTATCCAGACTCCAGAGTGCATCTTCTTCCGCGTTCATCGGTGTCCAGAATTTACGGGAGACGTAGGTACTGATATTTTCTCCGGTTGCTTTCTCGACGATAAAAGCCAATAGTTGGGTTACGCCACTCTGATAGATAAAGTTGACGCCCGGCTCCTCTATTTCTTTCATGCCGAATGCTATCTTCTGTAAATCGTCGCCGTAGTATAGCTTGGTGGTGGGAGAGAAGGGAGAAGAATATGCTTCGTCGAAGTCAACCCCCGCACTCATCGTCAACAGGTGGCGGAGTGTTAAAGGCTTTCCGTTGTATCCTTGGAACTCCGGATAAAAGTCACTGACCGGCTGGTCGACACTTTTTATAAATCCATCGTCGATCGCTCCTCCAATAGCCAGTGATACGATGCTTTTGGCCATCGAGAAGGAGTTACTGTGCGACTTTGGAGAGTAATCCTCCCAATACTGTTCGAAAAGCAATGAATTATCTTTAATAATAACGTAAGCGACCGTTCCCAGTTCATCGAATACCGGCAAATACTTTTCCGGAATGGAAAGCGTATTATATGCCTCCGACTGTTTCCAGGGGTACGGATCACCAGCCTTTACCGTGCGGTTCTCAAAAATCGGATACTGGTCGATCTTTGGTAACAAATGCGTAAGGGCACGGCGCAGGTAATAGTTGGAGGGCAATACCAGATAGCCACCAATACAACATACGACCAAAAGTATTGCCCATCCTGCTTTCTTCATTTATTCTGTCTCTTCTTTATACCAACTTGAATACATGTGGTAGTTTTTAGCAATCTTCTGGTTGATCTCCTTGGCCTGTTCCGGATCGACCTTCTTGACGAACTTAGCCGGTACGCCGGCATAAATGCTGCCTGGTTCGACAATCGTTTTACTCAAAACAACCGAACCGGCGGCCACGATGGCTCCCTCGCCGATCACGGCATGGTCGAGTACAACCGATCCCATCCCGATCAGTGCACCATTGCAGATCTTGGCACCGTGGATGGTAACGTTATGTCCTACCGATACATCGTCGCCAATTTCTATGGTCGATTTTTCGTATAACGTATGCAATACGGAGCCGTCCTGAATGTTTACACCATTGCCGATACGGATCGAGTTTACGTCGCCTCGCAGGACCGTACTGAACCAGATGCTGCAACCTTCTCCGATTTCAACATCACCGATTATAGCGGCGTTATCCGCTAAAAATGTGTCTTTACCGATCTTCGGGGTAAAGCCTCTGACTGATTTTATTATTGCCATAATTTTCTACTTGTCAACTGTCAACTGTTTTAAATTTCTGTTGTTTTCTCTTTTAACCAGGCTTTTTCCTCTTCGTTCAGATGCGGGCTTAACAAATCGTATACCATCTGGTGATATTTGTTTATCCAGGCACGTTCTCTGACGGACAGCATCGGTACCATGATTAATTTGGTATCGATATAACATAAAGTCAAGGTATCGAAACCATAGAATTTGCCATATTCCGTTTCGCTGTCTTCGCGGATCAGGATCATATTCTCAGTGCGGATGCCATATTCGCCGGTGCGGTACATGGCCGGTTCGTCGCTCATCACCATGCCCGGCTTCAGCGGAACAGGATTCTCTTCCATACGGATACTCTGCGGCCCTTCGTGTACATTCAGGCAATGTCCGATACCGTGGCAGGTTCCGTGGAGATAATTGATACCTGCATCCCATAACGCTTTGCGTGCAAGCACATCGAGCAGGCAACCGCGGATACCGGCCGGGAATTTGCACTTGGCAATTCCGATCATGCCTTTCAGCGTACGGGTGAAGTCTTTTTTCATTTGTTCGGTCGGTTCGCCCAGGGCAACCGTGCGGGTAATATCGGTCGTGCCGTCTAGGTATTGTGCACCCGAGTCCATCAGGAGCAGACTTTCCGGTTTCAGTTCAACGTCGGTTTCGGGAGTCGGGGCGTAATGAACGATCGCACCGTGTCCGGCATATCCGGTGATCGACTCGAAGCTATCCATAATGTACTGTGGTTGCTCTGCGCGCAGGGCGGTCAGGCGGGCAGAAGCATCGAGCTCTGTCACTTTTTCGCCGGCGGCTAATTTCTTTTCCAGCCAAATGTAGAAACGGGTTAATGCGATACCGTCTTTTACGGTCGCATTGCGGAATCCTTTTATTTCGGTTTCGTTCTTGATACTTTTCAGGTGGTTTGCCGGGGTGATACCTTCAATAATGGTGCATCCTTTCGGCAACGCGTTGTAGAGGGAAATGTTTGTCTTTGCCGGATCGATGAATACCCGGCTGTCTTCCGGTAGACGGGATAGATATTTCTGTATCATCGTATAGTCGGCCAATACGACACCCTCTTTTTTCAGGTTTTCGGCGGCTTCGGCAGTGATCTTTTTCGGATCGATGAAAAGTACGCTTTCGTCTTCGGAGATAAAGGCATAGCTGATAACGACCGGGTTGTAAGTTACGTCCGTACCCCGGATATTGAATGTCCAGGCCACTTCGTCGAGCGCAGCGAGGATACCGCAATCGGCTCCTTCCTTGCGTAGCAGGTTGTTTATCTCATCCAGCTTTTCATGGACAGCCTTACCACTCAGTTCGACCGGCATTTCAAACAACGGGTTACCCGGGACGGATGGCCTGTCTTTCCAGATCAGGTCGATCAGGTCGTATGATGTTTCCAGGTCGATGTCTTTCCGTTTCAGTGCTTTTTCCAGTTTAGCGGCTTCGGCAACACTATAGGTCAACCCGTCTGTCCCGACCGTCTGTCCGCTTTGTAACTCATGGAGCAGAAATTCCGGAATGGTCGGAGTTTCCGGCAAAGCCATTTTATATAATTCGATACCTGATCCTTCCAGCTGTATGCCCGCCTGTAGGAAATAGCGCGAGTCTGTCCATAAGCCGGCTTTGTCTGCCGTGACCACCACTGTACCGGCGGATCCGTCGAAACCGGATATCCATCCGCGTGATTTCCAGCGGTCGGCCGGATATTCGCTCAGGTGTGGATCGGAACTGGGGATGATATAAGCATCGATTTTCTTTTCTTTCATTACCTCCCTCAAGGCGGCAATACGTTCAGGGATATTTGTTTTCATCGCATTACTATTTAGTCAACGTTACTATTGGCAAAGTTAATAAATTATTGGGAAAGACGGACGTGTCAAAGCTGCTTTTAGTGTAAAAAGCATTGTTTTTTTTGAATTCTGTTTTTGGAAGGACGAAATCGTGTAATTTGTTGTATATTTGTGCTTTAATCAATGTTTGTTTGTGTCGGAAACAAAGTGACAGGTGTCGCGGACGATCTTTCGGACGGTCTTCGGACGATGAAAATCTCTTGTATGTTGTTAGGCTGCAATTGTTTATTCGGGTTTTGAAAAAGTGTCGCGGACGATCTTCGGACGATCTTTAGAACGCTCTCTTAATATAATAAGACTAATATATTATATAAAGACATAAAAGAAATTGATTTTTTTGAAAAAACAAATGGTGTTAGTACAGTCGTGTCGGGGTGCCGGCAAGGTAGTGTTACCATTTTATTATAGTAGTGCCGGGAAGCCGGGACTATAGAGATAACTCCCGGCTTTTCCGGAAAGAATGAATTTGAAGAAAATGAGTGAAAAGAATATTACAGATTTGAAAACAGTCCGTCTCAGCGAGGATGCTGATTCCGTTGTTATTCTGGATCAGACCCGGTTGCCGGAAAAAGAAGTGTATTTGTCCCTTTCCCGTGCGGAAGATATTTGGGAGGCTATTTATAAACTGAGAGTTCGTGGTGCCCCTGCTATCGGAGTGGCTGCGGCTTATGGTATTTACATTTGCAGCAAACAAATCGAAGCGGCCGGTTTTGATGATTTTTATACGGCGTTTAAGCGATTAAGAGAATATCTGGCTTCCTCCCGTCCGACAGCGGTTAATCTGGAAGCAGCCTTAAACCGGATGGAAAAAGTCGTACAGGATAACTGCCGGGAAGATGTTCCGACGCTTATCCGGTTATTACATGACGAATCGCAGGCTATCCGTGAGGAGGATGCTGCGGCGTGTCGCCGGATAGGAGAAAATTGTCTGTCGTTATTGAAACCGGGCATGGGACTGTTGACGCATTGTAATGCCGGCCACCTGGCCGTTTCCGAGTATGGTACGGCGTTGGCTCCGATATATCTGGGGCAGGAGCGGGGATATGACTTCAAGGTCTTTGCCGATGAAACACGTCCTTTGCTACAGGGTGCCCGTCTCACGGCATACGAACTCCAGCGATCGGGGGTGGATGTGACTTTGATCTGCGATAATATGGCTTCTGCCGTTATGCAGAAAGGATGGGTACAGGCAGTGGTGGTAGGCTGCGACCGTATTGCGATGAATGGAGATGTGGCGAACAAGATCGGGACTTCCGGTGTCGCTATTCTGGCCCGTCATTACGGTATCCCTTTCTATGTGTTGGGGCCTACTTCTACTATCGACAGGCAATGTCCTGACGGGCAGTCGATTGTGATAGAAGAGAGAGCACCGGAAGAGGTGTCGGAGATGTGGTATACCCATAGGATGGCACCGCGTGACGTTAAGATTTTCAATCCGGCATTTGACGTAACTTCCCATGATCTGATTTCTGCGATCATTACCGAAAAAGGGATTGCTTACCCTCCGTTTACGGATAGTCTTAGCTACTAGCAAGCAGAGGTTCTGAGTGTTAAAGCATTGGTGGAAAAAGAAAAAATACGAATTATTGTCGGAAAGTTTTGCTAATAACGAAAGAATCAGTAATTTTGCTGCCCATTTTGAGGATGTAATTAAAAACAATATAATAAATTAAATTATGATCGTAGTTCCATTGAAAGAAGGCGAAAACATTGAAAAAGCGCTGAAGAAGTTTAAAAGAAAGTTCGAAAAAACAGGAGTAGTAAAGGAATTGAGAAGCCGTCAGGCATTCATTAAACCTTCTGTTGCAAAGAGAAAACAAAACATGCGTGCTGTTTACGTTCAGCAATTGCAGCAGGTAGAAGAATAAATATCTTACCAAACTTGTTTTATTGAATTCTTATTCCTATTTTCGTTGCATAAAAGTTGATGCAGCGCAGATATGTTGATAGATTCGTTTTTAGATTATCTTCGGTATGAAAGGAATTATTCCAATTATACGATAGGAGCTTATTCAAAAGATTTGCGCCAGTTCGAAGATTATGTAAAAAGATATAAGGAAGACATATTTGATCCGGTGGATGTCGATGCGGATTTAGTGAGAGGATGGGTCGTTTCTTTAATGGACGAAAAGCTTTCACCAGTGTCGGTCAACCGGAAATTAAGTTCTTTGAAGTCTTTTTTTAAATTCCTTATGAAGCAGGGAAGCATCTCTGTTAATCCATTACGGTTAATAACCGGGCCGAAAACGAAGAAGCCGTTACCTTATTTTGTAAAAGACAAGGAAATGGAACTTTTGTTGGATGGTGATGGATTTGGTGAGGATTTTGAAGGTGTAAGGAATCGTCTGGTGCTGGAAATGCTTTACGATACAGGTATACGCCGTTCGGAGTTGATAGGAATGAGAGATTCCGATGTCGACTGCGGGACGATGCAGATCCGGGTAACGGGAAAGCGTAACAAGCAACGGTTGATCCCATTTGCAGAAGGGTTAAAAAACTTAATACAAGCATACACTGAAGTTCGAAATCGTGAAGTTGGTTCGGAGAGCGGATGGTTTTTCGTAAGAAAAAACGGGGAGCAGTTACCTGTATCTATTGTTTATACTATAGTAAAGGATAAATTGTCGGAAATCCCAACATTGGCGAAACGTAGCCCTCATGTATTGAGACATTCGTTTGCAACAAGTATGTTGAACAACGGTGCAGAGTTGAATGCTGTGAAAGAGATACTCGGACACAGTAGCTTGGCTTCGACCAGCGTTTACACACATACAACCTTTGAGGAATTAAAAAAAGTGTATCATGCTCATCCAAGAGCGAAAAAAGAAGGAGGTTAATTATGGACATTAGAATTCAAGCAATCCATTTTGACGCAACAGATCAGTTAGAAGCGTTTATTCAGAAGAAAGTTAGTAAGTTGGAGCAATACTTCGACGGCATAATATTAGCAGAGGTGACATTAAAGGTTGTAAAACCTGAATCAGCAAAGAATAAAGAAGCGGCTGTACGTCTTATAATAAAGAATGGAGATTGTTTTGCAGAGAAAATAAACGATTCTTTTGAAGCGTCTATCGACGAATGTGTCGAAGCACTGGAAAAACAATTAGTTAAATTCAAGGAAAAAATCAGAGCCAAATAAAAAAAACGGTAGATAAATTTGGTATGTAAGAAATAATATCTAAATTTGCAGCCGTTTCGCCCACTCGACGAAACGGCTTCTTTTAGAAAAGAAGGCTTGCCTCTTTAGCTCAGTTGGCCAGAGCACGTGATTTGTAATCTCGGGGTCGTTGG
>NZ_CAJJWO010000030.1 GCF_905196875.1 uncultured Parabacteroides sp.
CGACAGGCGGCCGGCTACAAGCCTGTCGGAAATATGGTCATCGATGAGGATATGCGCCAGGCGATGGTGAGGCAAAAGGCGATGGCTGTTTTGCTGAAACGCTTTTTCGACTGCTTGATTGCAGAAGAAAGGGGGCTGAATGTTGCTTGACATAACTATGCAATAAAAACTCGTAAATATTTGCAAGAGTTGTTGGATAAATAATATCTTTGTGAAACGTTAGAGGGGTATTTGCTTTCTAATGTCTTTTTTTACATGGAAAACAGAAGTGATAGCTAATCATTTACATATATTCATACTATGAGAACAAACAGAAGGGACTTCCTGAAAACTCTGGGAGGTATTGCGGCCTTTACTATTGTGCCGCGCCACGTGCTTGGAAAAGGCTTTATTGCTCCGAGCGATCAGTTGACAAAAGGTATTATCGGTACAGGTGGTATGGGACGCGGACATGTGAACTATGCCGGGACACGCCTGGTTGCGGTATGCGACGTCGACAAAAAACATCTCGAATTAGGAAAACAGCTGGTGAAAGATAAGATTGCCGCTTATCACGATTTCCGTGATCTGATTCTCGATCCGAACGTAGATATTGTACATATCGCTACTCCTCCTCACTGGCATGGTATCATGTCGACAGAAGCAGCCAAGGCAGGAAAAGACATCTGGTGTGAGAAACCTATGACACGTACCATCGGCGAAGGTAAACGCGTGATGGAAGCTATAAAGCAGAACGGACGTATGTTCCGCCTCAACACCTGGTTCCGCTTCGCTGACCCGTTCTATGGTCTGGGTACACCCGTTAAGCCGTTGAAGAAGCTCGTACAGAGTGGCATGCTGGGATGGCCGCTGAAGGTGACTATCAGTAAACACACCGGTTTCGACTGGAAGTTCTACTGGGTGGGTAAGGAGTATCTCGAACCGCAGCCTGTTCCTTCCGAACTCGATTACGATATGTGGTTAGGCCCGGCTCCATACAAACCCTACAACGCCCATCGTGTACACGGAACTTTCCGCGGATACTGGGACTATGACGGCGGCGGACTGGGAGATATGGGACAACATTATATCGACCCTGTGCAGTATTTCCTCGGAAAAGACCATACAAGCCCTGTAAAGGTGGAAGTGGATGCTCCGCAGCAACACCCGGATGCAGTAGGGACATGGCGTTCAATTACATATACTTACGAAGACGGTTGCCAGATCGTTCTTTGGGGTGGCGACTTCGGTGATCCGAATACCCCTTATATCTCAGGCCCGAACGGCAATGTTTATAAGAACTTTGTATGCGATATTCCCGACTGGGAAAAGAAACTGGCCGATTATCCGGAGCCGGAACCACAGGTGACCGACTTTATCGAATGCGTCAAAACACGCCAGCCTTTCGCATTGAACGAACAAAACGGTTTCCGTTCGGCTACGATCGTAAATATGGGGGCCGTTGCTCTTCGCCTGAACCGCACGCTGGAGTTTGATCCTGTTAAACTTGAGTTTATTAATGATGAGGCCGCTAATCGTTTGCTGGATCAGCCGATGCGTTCTCCCTGGAACATCTGATAAATTGAAAATTAATAATTGACAATTGGAAATTAGAGGCTAATCTATTAAATGAAAATAAAATGAGAAAAGTATATATATCTATTGCCAGCTTGCTGTTATTCGGCAGCGTACTGATGGCTCAGGCTCCGGCAAACCGTACAGCTAAGACAACTGCGGCCGATGTGCTGGCCCAGATGCCCGCAGAAAAGCAGGCTGAATATAATAAACTGATCAGCGATCTGAAAGGAACCGGTGAAGAGGGAGTTCTGATGCTGGTGAATATGATCAACGCTCCCGGTAAAGGAAGCAATGCCCAGGTAGACTATGCCCTGAGCGGACTGACGCATTATGTGATGGCCAAAGGAGAGGAAAGTGCCCGCCTGGCAACTGCCAACGCTTATCTGAAAGCACTAGAAATGGTGAGCGAACGCGAAACGAAGGCGTTTATTATCCGCCAGCTCCAACTGCTGGGGCAGGATGAATGTATCGACGCCCTGTCTTCTTACCTGAACGAAGAGAGCTTGAGCGGACCGGCTTCCCGTGCACTGGCGTCTATCGGTACCGAAAATGCAGGCAAAGCGTTGAAAGCTGCCCTGATGCGTCGTATGGGAACTCCGAAAACACAGAAAGATATTATTGTTGCTATCGGCGAAGCACAAGTAAAAGACTCGGAAGAACTGCTGAAAGCTCTCCTGGGCTCGGATGACGAAAATATGCAGAAAGCCGTTCTGCACGCGCTGAGTCGTGTCGGTAGCAAGGCTTCCATCAAGGAGATGGCAGATGCCGCTGCTGCTGCGGGTTATACCATGACTAATACGCAAGCTAACGAAGCTTATATCGCTCTGTTGAAGCGTGTAGCCGAACAAGGTGATGTGAAAGAGGTGGAAAAAGCCGCCAACGACTTGCTGAAGAAGGCAACGAAAGCCGGAAAAACGCAAACCCGTGATGCCGCCTTGCAGATCCTCTTGTCGCTGAAGAAGGAAAATAGTACCAAGCTGTTGCTCTCCGCTTTGAAGGATACGGACAAGGCTTACCGCAACGCGGCCCTGAATTATGCTTCAGACTTTGCAAACAAAGACGTATATATCGAAGTGATGAAGGCGATGCAGAAAGCAAAACCGGAAGCGAAGGTGGATATTATCAACTGGATCGGACGCGAAGCGAAATGCCCGTCGAAACATGACGTTATCAAGAACCTCGAACTGCGTTTCGACCTGACTGCCATGCAAGTGCTGCTGGATCAGCTGAAAAGTACCGACTTCGATGTAAGACAGGCCACGGTCTGGACGTTGGTTAAGATCGGAGATAAGCAGGTGATCCCTGTATTGGCCGAACTGCTGGCCAGCAACGACAAGCAGGTAATTTTACTGGGACAGGATGCTTTGGCTGCCTTCAATGGTGATATCGACCAGGCTGTAGCCCGCGTTATACCGTCAGCTACGGATGCCGGTAAAATTGCAGCGGCTGAATTACTGGCTATGCGTAAAGCGACCGCCAACCTTAACAGCGTGCTGGAACTGATCAAGTCAGGCTCTCCGGAGGTAAAGAAGGCTGCTTATACGGCTTTGAAGGATGTGGTTTCGGAAGGCGACCTGGTTAACTTGTGTGGTATGCTGGAAACGGCGGATGCTTCTGCTGTTGCTCCTATACAGCAAGCTGTTATTTCTGCTATATCTTCTATGTCTCCAGCCAAACAACAGGAAACGATTACCCGTCGTATGCTTCAGGCCGGCGACAGCAAGAAGCATTTGTATTATATTGTATTAGCTACAACCGGTCAGCAAGACGCCCTGGCTACCATTGTTGATGGTTTCCATAAAGGAAAAGGCGATGCCCGTGATGCCGCGTTTGAAGCTTTGCTGAATTGGAAAGGTATCGAGGCTGCCGACGAGTTGTTCGCTATTTGTAAAGATGCTTCCTCGTCTGCTTATTTCGACCGTGCCCTGAAAGCTTATATCCAGTTGGTTTCAAATCCGTCCTTTACGGGTGAAAACCGTTTGCTGGGGCTGCGTAAGGCAATGGAAATAGCCAAGACGGATGAACAGAAAATCGCTATTCTGCGACAGATCGAACGGACAGGTACGTTCCTGGGTATGTTGTATGCCGGCGAATTCCTCGACCAGAAACCTGTTCAGCAAGCGGCTGCTAATGCTGTGATGAATATTGCTTTAGGCAATAAGGAATATATGGGTGATAACGTCCGCGAGTTGCTGAACAAGGTTATGCAGGTGCTCGACAATCCGGACGCAGGTTACCAGAAAGAAGCGATAAAGAAACATCTGGGTGAAATGCCGCAGGGAGAAGGTTTCGTGTCTATATTCAACGGAAAAGATTTATCTGGTTGGAAAGGATTGGTTGCAAACCCGATTGCCCGTAGTAAGATGAAACCAGCTCAACTGGCGAAGGAACAGGAAAAGGCCGATCAGGTTATGCGTAACGGTTGGGTCGTGGAAGATGGTGTCCTGATGTTTACAGGCAAAGGTGATAATCTTTGTACCGACAAACAATATGGCGATTTCGAAATGTACGTAGACTGGATGCTCGATCCGGCTGGTCCTGAGGCAGATGCAGGTATCTACCTGCGTGGAACTCCACAGGTACAGATCTGGGATACAGCCCGTGTAAACGTAGGTGCTCAGGTGGGTTCTGGCGGCTTGTACAATAACCAGACGAACGAAAGCAAACCTTCGAAGGTGGCCGACAACAAGCTGGGCGAATGGAACAGCTTCTATATCAAGATGGTTGGCGACCGTGTAACGGTTGTTCTCAACGGGGAGAAGGTAGTGGACGATGTGATCCTCGAAAACTATTGGGATCGTAAACTCCCGATTTTCCCGGTAGAGCAACTGGAATTACAGGCTCACGGCAGCAAGGTTTACTACCGTAATATATATGTAAAGGAACTGGAGCGCAAAGAACCGTTTAAGCTGTCTGCCGAAGAACAGAAGGAAGGCTTCAAGGTATTGTTCGACGGAACCAACATGCATCAGTGGACAGGTAATACCGTGGACTATACGATTGAAGACGGTTGTATCTCCATGATACCGAGCAAGAGCTATGGCGGTAACCTGTATACCAAGGATGAGTTCGGTAACTTCGTTTACCGTTTCGAGTTCCAGTTGACTCCCGGTGCTAACAACGGTGTAGGTATTCGTACTCCTATGGAAGGCGATGCCGCTTACGTTGGTATGGAAATCCAGATTCTTGATTGCGAACATCCTATTTATAAGGATATTACCAAATATCAGCATCATGGTTCCGTTTATGGAATTATCCCGACGAATCCTGACCACCACAAGGCATTCAAGCCGGTTGGCGAATGGAATGAAGAAGAGATTGTGGCTAACGGAGATAATATCCGCGTAACGGTGAATGGCGTGGTTATCCTCGAAGGTAACATCCGTGATGCCGTGAAGAACGGTACTCCCGATGGCAAGGAGCACCCGGGATTGTTCAACAAAAAAGGACATATCGGCTTCCTGGGACATGGCTCTCCGGTGAAGTTCCGTAATATTCGTATTAAGGAATTGAAATAAGATTATATTCTTTTCAGGGAAAGCGGGGACCGATCTTGTCGGTCTCCGCTTTTATTTTTAACAAAAAACTTTGAAATCCCTTGAATATTAAAGTAATTAAAATTTGCGGATCTGGTTTATTATAGCGTATTTTGTGTGTGTTTAAGCGATGTAGTGCAAATGGATATAGAGCAATATCAGTTATTGTTGGACAACGCCCAGGTAGGTTGGTGGGAGGCCGATTTTACCAAAGGGAATTATATATGTTCAGACTTTTTGGTAGGTCTGCTGGAGTTAAGTAACAGAGAAATCCCTATTCCGGATTTTCTAGCCTTGATTCGTGAAGATTATAGGAGCAGGATTGCCAGTGAGTTTGCTTTCTTTAAAGAAATAGGTATCTATGAACAGGTGTTTCCCCTTAAAACCTGTTACGGATTTAAATTCGTCCGTTCGAAAATATGTAAGCGTGAGATCGCTCCTGACGGGAAGATAAGTGTGTTGGGTATCTTGCAGTTACTACCTTATAATGAAGAAGGGGATAAGCTACACGTAAACAATCAGGAAGATAATTTGCTCAGGCATTTGGGAAGCCTCTCGCGTTCGCTGCACTCTTTTATCCAAACGAATGATATGCCTAAATCGATCCACCAAGTTCTTTCGGAGATATTGTATTCGATTGGAGCTAAGGGGCGTGCCAGCATAATGGAGTATGATAACAGCCTGCAGACACTGAGCTGTACTTATGAAGTATGTAGTGAGGGAGTAAACTCTGTCCGCTCGTCTCTACAGGAGATACCTGTGTCGACATTACCCTGGTCTACAAAGAAAATACAAAACTTCTATCCGGTACTGATCAATCATCTGGACGAACTCCCGCCTGAAGCCGCCGAAGAAAAACGTTACCTGCAACTGAGAGGATCGCTTTCGCTTATATTAGTTCCTTTAGTTATCAAGGACAATGCCTGGGGATATATCGGTATTGATATTATGGACCGGAACCGTATCTGGAGTCTCGAAGACTATCAGTGGTTTTCGTCGATCGCCAATATCATCAGCATCATAACGAAAATGGCAAGGATCAACGAGGCACTCGACCGGGGTGAGAAGCTGTTGCGCAATATCTATACCAATATTCCTGTCGGGATAGAGCTTTATGATAAAGATGGTTACCTCGTCGATATAAATAAAAAGGATATTGAGATCTTTGGCCTGAAATCTAAGAAAGATGTGCTGGGTATCAATATCTTTGAGAATCCCGTTGTGCCGGAAGATGTCTTGAATAAGATGCGGAAAAAGAAGGCCGTATCCTTTCGTTTGAGTTATCCGTTCACCAAGGTAACATCCAATAACTACTATCCGACCCATAAACAAGGGGCGATCGACTTGCTTTCGAAAGTATGCATGCTCTATGATAATAAAGGTGAACTGATAAACTATTTATTCATAAATCTCGATAACACTGATAAAACAATTGCCTATAACCGTATAGAGGAGTTTGAATATTTCTTTACGCTGGTAAGCCGCTTTGCCAAAGTTGGGTATGCTAAATATGATTTGTTGACCTGCGATGGTTATGCCATCAGCCAGTGGTATCAAAATCTCGGAGAGAAAGACGGTACGCCTTTGCCTAAGATTGTCGGTGTATATGAAGCAGTACATCCGGATGATCGTAACATCATGTTAGACTTTTTTGAAAAAGTAAAAAAGGGACTGGCTACCAGTATACGACAGGAACTGCGTGTTCGTGCGGAGGATGGCTGGAAATGGATACGTGTAAATATCATGCGTAACCTTCAATCTAACGAGACGGATAAGTTGGAAATTATTTGTGTTAATTACGACATCACGGAACTGAAGGAAACCGAACAACAGAGGGAGAAAGCGGAAGAACTCGACCGTTTGAAGTCTGCCTTCCTGGCAAATATGAGCCATGAGATACGGACGCCTCTGAATGCCATTGTCGGTTTCTCCACCTTGCTGGTTGATACGGAAGACAAGGAGGAACAACAGCAGTTTGTGAGTATCATCCAAAAGAATAATGAGCTTTTACTTCAACTGATCTCGGATATTCTCGACCTGGCAAAGATTGAAGCCAACACGATAGAATTCAAACCTGTGGAGATCAATTTGAAGGAGTTCCTGGAAGAAATAGTCCGCTCGCTGAGTATCAAAGTGGGTGAGGGTGTGACGCTTTGCTGCTCTCCGGATCTGGAGCCTTGTGTTTTCATTTTCGACCATATCCGGTTGAATCAGCTATTTGCCAACTTCATAAATAATGCGATTAAATACACAGAGTGTGGTTCGATTACGCTAGGATACGAAATCCGTCCCGATGAAATAGAGTTTACGGTGACAGATACCGGAGTCGGGATGAAAGAAGAAATTCGTGCGCATGTATTCGATCGTTTCTATAAAGGAAATGATTTCAAACAAGGAACAGGTCTGGGTCTTTCTATTTGCAAAAGTATTGTGGAACAGATGAAGGGAAAGATCGGGGTAAGATCAGAGGTCGGTAAAGGTTCCTGCTTCTGGTTCTGCTTACCCCGTTAGTTCTTATTCTTTTTCTCCGTATGCCAGGTCGCCGGCGTCTCCCAGTCCGGGAATGATATAGGAGTGGTCATCCAGTTCGTCGTCGAGGGCAGCAATCCAGATGGTTGTTTTGTCGTCAGGCATTTTCCTTTGCAGGTATTCGATAGCCTGTTTGCTGGCGATGATAGAGGCCACATGGATATGTGACGGATGTCCCTTTGTTAGTAACGCTTCGTAAGCCAGTTCCATCGAACTACCCGTTGCCAGCATCGGATCGGTTATAATCAGGGTTTTCTCTGTTAATCTCGGGGAAGCGATGTATTCTATATGGATGTCGAAGTTCAGGCGATCCTTATATTTCCGGTAGGCTGATACGAATGCATTTTCCGCATAATCAAGATAACTCAGGAATCCCTGATGATAAGGGAGACCTGCGCGTAGGATGGTGCTGATCACGACCCGGTCGTCAGGCGTATTCATAGGGGCAATTCCAAGTGGAGACTGGATATCTTTTTGACTGTAAGAAAAATCTTTACTGATTTCATAGGCCATAATTTCGCCTATCCGTTCGATGTTTCTGCGGAAACGAAGACTGTCTTTCTGAATATTTACATCCCGTAATTCAGAAACGAATCTATTTAATATGGAGTTTGATTCTCCCAGATTAACTATTTTCATGTGACTATTTTGTATATGCCGGATATTTATTTTTTCGGAGCCGAAATTATATATAATTAGAGCATCATACAAATGTTTGTTGATAAAATCCAGAAGTAGGCACAAAGTTTCGTATTCCGAAACAAGATTGGACATCCGGATTTAAATATTGCGAAAAAAGAAGTGGGGATATGTATTCGGTTGTTTAATTAGAACCGGGCTGCTTAGGTATACTTTAAAATCACCTCTAAATACTAAAATACTATATGTATTTTTGCACAAGTGATATAAATAAGAGAAAAGGAGGTGAAAAAAACTTCCCCCATGCATAAGGCATGAAGGAAGTTATAAAAACAAATCATATTATTTTTTCTCGCCAGTGCCGTTCATAGCCTCCAGCAAGAATTTACCGGGTTTGAACTTTACCGTTGTTCTGGCTGGAATCTGTACCGGAGTACCAGTTTTTGGATTACGAGCCAGGCGACTTGTTTGAGGTCTAGGTATTAATGTACCAAAACCAATAAGAGTAATTTCCTCTTTTTGTGACATTTTTTCGGTTACGATTTCAATGTAAGCATCTAATACTTTTTTTGCTTTCTGTTTCTGTAACCCTGCCTTATCTGCTAAGGCCTCGATAAGTTCTGCTTTGTTCATGAGTGTTTCTTTTTAATGATTATATACATTGCAAATGTAAGCCATACTATCTTTTAAATGGTGTCTTTTTGCAGACAAGAAAAATGGCGGTCATTTCTTATTAAACAATAGCTGTAGGCTTTTGTTACGATTAGAGAAACAAAAAACGTTAATTAGTATCTGTTTGCGGTTATCGAAACAAAAACAAGGCTTTATGCCATTTGGATACACTGGACTGGCTATTTTTTTATGGAAAACATGAGTAGAAACAGTAAAAACAACACACTAATAGTTATGAAAGATGCATTGAATAACGGGCTTATAAAAGCCATGAGGGAACATCTCCCGGAGGAGACAAATTTGGCTAACTATATTATGGATATAATATCTATAGGAAAGGAAGCTGTATATCGTCGGTTGCGTGGAGAAGTTCCGTTTACTTTTTATGAGGTATCATTATTATCCCAGAGCCTGGGTATTTCGTTGGATCAGATTGTCGGGACCAACCGGGCAGAAGGTGCCGTCTTTAATCTGAATGTAGCTGACGGCGTAAGCCATATCGATAATTACCATGATATCATCAAACGCTATCTTAAATTGTTCACTTTCATTAAAGATGATCCGAAGTCGGTGGTCAGTACAGCATGCAACATTATTCCTTACACGCTCTACTCGCCGTTCGAGCGTATAACAAAGTTCCGCCTGTGCAGATGGTTGCATCAGAATAACGGGATGAAGATGACGGGAAGCATGGAAGATATTGTGGTTCCGGAGAAGGTGCTGGAGTCGCAGCGGAAGTTGATGCAGGAGATACGCCAGGTGCCGGTGACGTATACTATTATGGATAACAACCTATTTCAGTCGTTTGTGCGGGAAGTAAAATACTTTGCCGGACTGAATATGCTGTCGGATGACGACATCGAAGTGATGAAGAACGAACTTCACCGCCTGTTGGATGACCTGGAGCACGTAGCATCCTCCGGCGAGTTCTCCAACGGGAAACAATCTTATCTCTATTTGTCGAACATCAATTTTGAAGCGACTTATAGCTTTATTGAGAAAGGCAGTTTCCAGTTGTCGATGTACCGCCTGTATGCGATCAATTATATGGATTCGCAACATCCGGAAATATGCCGTGCGCAGAAAGAGTGGATACAATCTTTGAAACGATATTCCACACTGATTTCACAAAGCGGAGAGATACAACGGATGATTTATTTTACGAAACAAAGAGAGATAGTAGACACATTGTAAAAACAGAAAATATTTATACTATATATATAATGTAGGTATATACTTATAATATATGGTGCTTGGCGTCTCCTTCCGACATGCTGTAACGTCCCTTTTCGGTATAACGTTACATCGGGAGGAGATGTGTAATTTTCGGTTTTGCATTCTGAATTCCCGATTTTATAACTACTTTTGTCCTACAATAAATAAACAGAGAGATTATGAGGATAGAAGAAAATTACTCGTTGGAAAAGCATAACACTTTCCATCTGCCGGTCAAAACGCGTTGGTTTATGGAGTATGCGAATGAAGAGGAGTTGGGACGTATTTTACATGATGAGTATTTCCAGGAGTGTTTGTCGTTACACATAGGAAGTGGAAGTAATCTGTTATTTATAAACGACTTCAACGGGATCATCCTGCACTCGGCCATAAAAGGGATCACCCTGGTGAAGGAAACCGACGATCACGCCTACCTGCGCGTAGGAGCCGCCGAGCAGTGGGACGATGTAGTGGCCTATGCCGTGTCGAAAGGGTGGGGAGGTATCGAGAACCTGTCGCTTATACCCGGGGAGGCCGGTGCTGCCGCTATCCAAAACATTGGCGCTTACGGTGTGGAAATCAAAGACGTGGTCGAAAGCGTGGAGACATACAACCAGCTGACATTCACAAAGCATACCTTTACAAATGCCGAATGCCAGTACGGTTACCGCAACAGCTATTTCAAAAATGAACATAACGATCCACACATTGTTACTTATATAACACTGCGGTTGGATAAACACCCCCGTCTTTCCGTCAACTACGGAAACCTGAAAGAAGAACTGGCTCATTATCCGGAGATCACACCGGCAACTATCCGGGAAGCTGTCATCAAGATCCGTCGGGAGAAACTTCCCGATCCTGAGAAGCTGGGCAATGCCGGCAGTTTCTTTATGAATCCCGTTATTACTGCCGCACAGTTCGAGAAACTGAAGGCGCAGTATTCAGAAATCCCGTCATACGCTGCCGGCGAAGGCAAGGTGAAAGTTCCTGCCGGCTGGCTGATCGAGCAATGCGGGTTTAAAGGTAAGTCGCACGGGTCGGTAGGGGTTTACGAGAAACAGGCGCTTGTCTTGGTCAATCTGGGAGAGGCCAGAGGACACGAGATCGCGCTGGTGGCCGAAAGTATCCGTGCTGCCGTAAAAGATCGTTTCGGCATAGAGATCATGCCGGAGGTTAAATATGTAGGATAATGAAAATTACTTTTTTGGGGACGGGGACTTCAACCGGGGTTCCCGAGATAGGTTGCCAGTGCGAAGTCTGTACGAGTAAAGACCCCCGCGACTGGCGTCTGCGCACTTCAGTGCTGGTGGAGACGGAAGGAAAACGCATTTTGCTGGACTGTGGCCCGGACTTCCGTTGGCAGATGATAACAAATAGGACGTACCATTTGGACGCCGTTTTGATCTCGCATGAGCATTATGACCATGTAGGGGGGCTGGACGATCTACGTCCTTTCTGCCGCGAAAAAGGAGTCGATATTTATGCTGAAGACTCCGTAGCCGAAGCCATCGAGACACGTATCCCTTACGTCTTCCGTAAACATAAGTACCCGGGTGTCCCGAACCTGGAAATGCACCGGATCGGCACTGAGCCTTTCGTGGCTGCCGGGCTGCCGATTGTTTCTATCCGCGTGATGCATGGCAACCTGCCTATCCTGGGGTACCGGATCGGAAATATGGCCTATCTGACCGATCTGAAATCACTTCCGGAAGAGGAATATGCCAAGTTGGAAGGGTTGGATGTCCTGATTATCGCTGCGTTGCGGCGGGGAGAACATCCCACGCACGAAAGCTTGGAGCAGGCTTTGGCCAACGTCGAGCGTATCCGGCCGAAAGAAACCTACTTGATCCATATGAGTCACCGGATCGGACTACATGCCGAAATAGAAAAAGAATTACCTCCGCATGTGCATTTTGCGTATGATGGGCTGGTGATTTGAGGCGACTGTTAGAAAGTGCATCCCGTATAAAACACTTTTCCGTCCTCCTCATAACTCTGGCTGGAAATATGGAGTTGGGGGAAACGCTGTTCGAGTCGTAGCGAGAGCGTGTCGGCGACGGTGCGGTAGAGCGTGTCGGCCGGGGCGAGATAAGGCAGGCTGCTGAAATAACAGATGTTGCCTTCGCTTTCGAACAGGTCGGCTCCTAGCCATTTGTCGCTTATCTTCCAAAGGGTAGAGTCGCCCGTTCTGACGTAGAGGTTGAGTTTCTCGGACTGTATCATGAGGTTGAGCGGTGCGTTTTTGTCGAGGGTCTTGCGCAATTTAACCTGCGCTTTCTGCAAATAGTTCTTCTGATTTCTTTGTATGTCGGCCACCTCTTCGAGCAGTTTTTTGCTGTAACTGGCCACCCAGATGCCGTTGTACTGATAATATCCAAAAAAGCGATTGTCGGTATCCGGAAAATAAATGAACGTAATCTCCCCTTTAGTCTGTTTCTGGGGCGCAAATGAGGCAAAGGAGCTGCTCAGTATTTTGCTCTCGATGTGACTTGCTGTATGTTTGTCAGCTTTGGCATACATCACCACTCCCTGCGTGTGAAATGATAGTTGCAGGGCGGGAAGCTCTTTGTTCTTCCTGATGATAGACAGGAATATCTCCGGAATCTCCGATGCGAAGGCTTGATATACAGGCTTCTTGGATAGTATCATGTTGGCAAAGACAGCCGGGCGGTTCACGGTCAGGATGGCTTCGGGCGACGGAGCGGTCAGGGTATAGAGATCCGTTTGCTCCATGTTTATACCCTCTTTCATGTCACCGAAAAAGTAATAGACTGCCGACAGTGTAGCGAGAGCAGTTAGAATAAAAATTACTATTTCCCGCCTATGATCTTTCATGTTTTACGTTTTTGTCGTCAGGAAATGCTTGCACCAGGGCTTGAGGCCGCATTCTTCGCACTTGGGTTTCCGGGCAATGCAGGTGTAACGTCCGTGAAGGATGAGCCAGTGGTGGGCGATCGGGATCATTTTCTCGGGTATATGTTTCACCAGTTCGCGTTCTGTTTCGAGCGGAGTCTTACTGTTGTTGGTCAGTCCGATGCGGTTGGCTACACGAAACACGTGGGTGTCTACCGCCATGGCCGGCTTGTTGTAGACCACAGAGGCGATCACATTGGCTGTTTTGCGTCCCACACCCGGCAGTTTCTGCAATTCGTCGATATCGGACGGCACCACGCCGCTAAAATCGGAGATCAGCATCCGGGCCATTCCGACCAGGTGTTTCGCTTTGTTGTTGGGGTAGGAGACGCTGCGGATATATTCAAAGATGACTTCGGGCGTGGAGGCTGCCATTACTTCGGCAGTCGGGAAGTCTTCGAACAGGGCCGGGGTGATCATGTTTACACGCTTGTCTGTGCATTGTGCAGACAGGATTACGGCAATAAGTAACTGATAGGGGTTGTCGTAATGCAACTCCGTTTCCGCCACTGGCACGTTTTCGTTGAACCAGTTGAGCACGCCTTTATATCGTTCCTCTTTTCTCATCTTTATTATTTCACGAAAGATAATACATTTTTTCCGGCCAGCAAACCTAAAAAGACGGCAATAAGTCCTAATACATTGCTTGCCAGTATATTTATGAACGCAAGTTTATAATCGCCGGTTTTCATCAGCGACACTGTATCGAGTGCAAACGAAGAAAAAGTAGTAAATCCACCGAAAAGTCCGGTAAACAGGAACGCCCGTGTGTTGACGGAGAAGTCGTAATTTTCGGCCAGGCTCCAGCAAAATCCGATCAGGAAAGAACCTATTACGTTGACGGAAAGAATTCCGAAGGGAAAGGAGTATTGCAACGAACGCTGCACCCACATGGTTACTCCATAGCGTAGTACAGTTCCGATTGCACCTCCTGTAATTAAAATTAAAACCTTTATCATATATCCTCCTTTGTGTGTTTCCCCCGGGCTGGTTAAAGGCCCGGGGAAGATGGTAAATGATTTAGGTTTTCAATTTAATTGGCTGATTCGAATTGTTTCAGGAAACGGACATCGTTTTCAGAGAACATTCGAAGGTCTTTAACTTGGTATTTCAGGTTTGTGATACGTTCGATACCCATTCCCAGGGCGTAGCCGGTATAAACTTTGCTGTCGATACCGCAGCTTTCCAATACATTCGGGTCTACCATACCGCAGCCCAGGATTTCCACCCAGCCGGTATGTTTACAGAATGCACATCCTTTACCGCCGCAGAGGTTGCAGGAAATATCCATTTCCGCAGAAGGTTCCGTGAACGGGAAGTAGGAAGGGCGCAGACGTATTTTCGTTTCCGGTCCGAACATTTCTTTTGCAAAGAAAAGCAAGGCTTGTTTCAGGTCGGCGAATGAAACATTCTTGTCGACATACAGCGCTTCTACCTGATGGAAGAAACAGTGTGCGCGGTAAGAGATCGCTTCATTACGGTACACACGTCCCGGGCAGATGATACGGATCGGAGGTTGCTGTGTCTCCATTACGCGGGTCTGGACGGATGAAGTGTGGGTACGAAGTAAAACGTCCGGGTTATGTTGTATGAAGAATGTGTCCTGCATATCACGTGCAGGATGGTCTTCCGCAAAATTCAATGAAGAGAATACATGCCAGTCGTCTTCGATTTCGGGGCCTTCTGCGATGCTAAAACCCAGACGTCCGAAGATGTCGCATATTTCCTTTTTAACAAGAGAAAGCGGGTGGCGTGTTCCTAGTTCAACGGGATAAGCGGTACGGGTCAGGTCGATGTCATCGCTGCCTGTCTGTACGTTATCGAAACCCTCTTTCAGTTCGTTAATCTTATTCTGAGTAGTTTCCTTCAGTTGGTTAAGGAACTGTCCTACTTCACGTTTCTGATCGGCCGCCACGTTGCGGAAATCGTTCATCAGCGCGGAGATTTCTCCCTTTTTGCTGAGGTATTTGATGCGTAAAGCTTCCAGCTCTTCGGCATTTGCTGCCTTCATGTTCTCTACTTCTTGTAGCAGAGCCTTGATTTTATTGATCATTTCTAATCATATTTGTTTTCGACGGGCAAATTTACTCCTTTCTTTTGGATACTGCAACCCATCCTGGCAGGTTTTTTCTTAAAAACACTGTCTGTGCCAAGTTCTTTCTTAGAAATTGTAAGCCAGTCCCACCCCGAGTATCTCTTTGAACTGCACTTTTGCGCCATGCTTGGTGCCGTTGTCATCGAAGGTTTTCACGTCATTGTCGTATTTGAGCGTCGTATTGAGGGTGGCAGAGAGGAAGTTGTTGATCTTCATGCTGATGAGCATATCCCAGTTAACGTCGATGTTGCCGAACTGGTTGCTGTAGGGAGTGAAGAAGTCGGCCGTCGTGATGAGGCTTACGTTTTCCATCACCGGCATTTCGGCACGGGCTTTGAGATAAGCACCGCATTCGATCTTGAAGCGGTCGCCTGGGTCGACACCGAAGGTTCCGATCTCCGACAGGTAGTCGTCCTCCACAAAAGTCATTTTGGCCGAAACGGGGGAGAGGTAGACCGAATAGTTGCTCTTCGGACGGTATTCCATACCCAGCGAGACGTTGGAGTAGGCCGGGGCGAAGAAGTTGGAGATATAGTGCTCTTTGTCCGGGTAATTGTAACCTTTGGCGAACTGTGTGTTGAGGTCGCCCATCAGGGTGTAGAACCAGACATTGTTAGTCGAGTAGCCCAGCTGGGTGGAAAGTCCGATCTTGTCTGTACTCTTGCGCATGCCTTGCGACTTGGTTTTCGTCAACCCGTAGTCGAGCACGAGGTTGGTCACCCAGAGCCAGTTGCCGCTTTTATGTGTCAGCGAACCGTTGAGGTAAGCATTTCCGGCAACGGAGTTCTCGCCGCCGGCCGACCAGTTGGTCATCGCTGTTTGCGACAGATTGAGGCCTGATACGCCTTTCAACACATATTTTCCTTCCTCATAGCCTTTGTCATCGGTCTGTGCATATGCAATCGTTGCCAGTGCGGCAAATAATATCATGAATAATGTACGTTTCATCCTATCGTTTATTTTAGTTGTTTTAAATAGAGGGTTCCCTATTATTTAAACATGTTTGGTTTTATTTTGTTTAAACGTACATTTGTTTTGATTTCATTTAGCTCAACAAAACCATGAGCAGCGGCATATAGTCTTTGAGCTCGACTCGGAGGATCTTGAGTGCTTGTGAGATGCGGTAGGCCACGGTTTTGGGTGAAACGCCCGTCCGCTCTGCGATCTCGTTGTAGGTCAGGTTGTCGAAACGGTTCATTTCGAACGCTCTTCTATAATCTTCCGGGAGCTCCCGGATCGCCTTGGCTGCCAAGGCGATCAATTCGTTCTCTATGTAAAAATCAGGATCTTCAAACTGGTTTTCGAATTTGGCGAACAACTTTTCATGCACCCGTTGCTTGATCTGGTTGTGGGTGATGTTATTCAGGCATTTGTTTTTCACCATCATAAAGAGCAACGACTTAAGCGACAGTTCGGGAACTAGCGAGGCACGGTTTTCCCACAGCCACATCATTACTTCCTGTACGATTTCTTCTATTTCAGTTTCGGCTACATATTGGGAAGCGAAGGCGCATAGCCCCCGGTAATATTGTTTGTAGATCGTGTCGAAGGCGTTTTCATCCCCCTTTTTTAACAGATGTAAGGTTTGTTCATTTTCCGTAATCACAATAGTTAGTTTTTTTGTTCCCTACAAACATAGACAATTATTTCCTTTTTAAACAGGCAAAGCCCGGAATTTTTTTCTCTTTCCGGGCTTTGAAATTAAATTGAATAACTATTTCTTGGCTTTCTTTCCCTGGTTGGCGACGGCTTCCATCAGCTTTTTGATTTCTTCGGGGTCACCCAGGAAATAATCTTTTACGAGGTTCCCGTTATCGTCGAATTCGAGCACGTAGGGCACTGCGGTGGGGAGGTTCAGGTGAACGATGTCTTCGTCGGGGATATCGCGTACATATTTAATAATACCCCGCAGGCTGTTACCGTGAGCGGTTACCAGGATCTGGTCGGCTGTTGCGAGCGAAGGAAAGATTACCTCTTTCCAGTAGGGTAGGATGCGTTCGACAGTATCCTTGAGCGACTCCGTACGTGGTAGCTCGTCGTCGGGTACATTCCTGTAACGGATTTCGAAGCGCGGGTTGCGAGGATCGTCCTCTCTGAGGGCATGCGGGGCCACATCGTAGCTTCTGCGCCAGATGTGTACCTGTTCGTCGCCATACTTCTCCGCTGTCTCGCTCTTGTTGAGTCCTTGCGGGTCGCCGTAATGCTTCTCGTTGAGTCGCCAACTTTTTTCAACCGGTATCCAGTCCTGGTCCATCCGGTCGAGTACATTATTTAAAGTCTTTACAGCACGTTTAAGATAAGAGGTGTAGGCCTTGTCGAAAACGAATCCCTCTTTTCGCAGCAGGTCGCCTGCTTTGCGGGCTTCTTCTATACCTTTTTCGGTGAGATCGACGTCGGTCCAGCCGGTAAAACGATTCTCCTTGTTCCAGGTGCTTTCGCCGTGGCGGAGTAAAACAATCTTTTTCATAAACTTTTTTATTAGTGATAACTCTCTGTCTTATAGGATAACAACCGGGGTGGCGGAAAAGATTTTGAATTATTTCTAAAAATAATTGCATTTCTGTTTAGTAGGTTTGTTCGCTGGATTGTATTAATATTAGAAGCAGAAGAATATGGAAACGATAAATGAAGACATATTATTACAGTACATCGACGGTTCGTTGACCGCAAGCGAGACCACGGCTGTGGAAGAGTGGCTGGCTGCTTCTCCCGCGAACGAGAAGTTGTTGGAACAACTTTACTTCACCCGCGAAGTAGTGAACCGGGTACGCGTAATGCAATCAGTTGATCCCGAACAGTCGTTACGCCGTTTCAAAGCACAGGTACATGAGTTAGATAAGAAGGTACGCCTTCGCCGGATGGTTTGGTTTGCGCAGCGAATTGCTGCGGTTCTGTTTGTTCCGTTATTAGTTTTAGCTGCATTTTTCTGGATGCAGGGAGGTAAAAAGGAGGTGCGCATGGTTGAAGTGCGCACCAATCCGGGCGTCGTTTCGATGTTTAATCTGCCAGACGGTTCACGCGTTTGGCTGAGTTCAGCCAGCCAGTTGAAGTACCCGTCAGACTTCGAAGCCGACACTCGTGAGGTAGAACTTGAAGGACAAGGCTATTTCGAAGTGGCGCACGACGCCAGTCATCCCTTTATCGTACATGCCGGACAGGAATATGCTGTCGAAGTACTCGGAACAACCTTCAACGTCGCAGCCTATGCCGACGACGATCGGATCGAGACAACGCTGGTGGAAGGCTCTGTCAACGTACATGTCAGGACAGGCAGCGGACAGGAACTTTCCCGCCGCATAAAACCGCAGGAAAAGGCCACCTTCACCAAAACGACGAAGGAACTCGAAGTTGAAACCGTGAATACCGACCACGAAACGGCCTGGAAAGAAGGCGAACTGATCTTCCGTAATCATCCGATGTCGCAGGTGTTGAAGGTGCTAAGCCGTCACTACCACGTCAGGTTCGAGGTGAAAGATTCGCTGGTATTGAAGTCGATCATTACAGCCAGGTTTAAAGATGAACAACTGCCCCAGGTGATGGAATACCTCCGTCTGGCCTCGGGTATCCAATATACTATCCAAAAAGTACCTGTTAATTCTACTCAAACGCAAGACGTCCCGATAATAGAAATATCAAAATAAAAACATAGTATTAATTGTTAAATAATCTGATTGCCTATGGAATATACTTAGGAATTTCAACCGACGTGTGCTGTTTCGAACGACAGCGTTATATATCTATTGTTTAATTCATTAAAAACACAAAGTTATGATAACCTTATTCATAAATACTTTGTAACCCTAAATAAGAATGATATGAGATACTCTTTATTAAAGAATTGCTCAGGATTAAGAAAATTACTGGGTATTTTCATCGCACTGGTAGCATGTGGTTACCTGAGCGCACAGCAAGTTTCCGGCGTAGTGACGGATGCAAATGATGGTTTCGGACTTCCGGGTGTAAGTGTTTTGGTACCCGGTACAACTAACGGCACGATCACCGACGTGGATGGCAACTATACACTCGATGTGGATGGTGGAAAAGAACTGCAATTCAGTTATATAGGATATGCTACGGTTACGATAGCCATCAACGGTAAGACTAAAGTCGACGTAGAATTAAGTGAAGATACACAGAAAATAGACGAGGTCGTGGTTACCGCTTTGGGTATCAAGCGCGAAAAGAAAGCGTTGGGATATTCCATGCAGGAACTGAAAGGGGAGTCGCTTACCCAGACACGTGATGCGAACGTAGCTAACGCCCTGGCTGGTAAAGTGGCCGGTTTGCAGATCAAACAGAACGGTACTGGTGTGGGTGGTTCTACCCGTATCGTGATCCGTGGTAACAACTCTATTGCCGGTAACAATCAGCCGTTAGTGGTAGTCGACGGTGTGCCTATCGACAACTTCAGCGGAGGTACCGACGACTTTTATGGTAACGGTAACGTGGATAAAGGTTCCGGTATGTCGGATATCTCGCCTGACGATATCGAAAGTATGTCTGTACTGAAGGGGCCGGCCGCAGCCGCTCTGTATGGTAGCCGTGCCGGTAACGGTGTTGTGATGATCACAACTAAGAAAGGTACCCAGTCGAAAGGTGTAGGCGTGAACTACAATCTGAACTTCACAGCCGAGAACCCGATGCAGACCCCAACTTTTCAGAATGTATACGGACAGGGTGCTGCCGGCACTTTCGATAACAATGTATATGGTAGCTGGGGGCCGAAGATGGATGGGGCTACAAGGGAAATGGCACTTGGTTCGTTCGGTTACGCTGCCCGTGACAACAATTTGTATAAAGACTTTCTCCGTACCGGTACTTCCTGGACGAACAGTGTCGATATCAGCAAGAGCTCCGAAGATATAACCTTCCGTGCCGGTGTGACACGTCTCGACAATAAAGGCGTAGTTCCCAACAGTGGCCTTGACCGTACCTCTATCAATTTGCGTTCGACCGTCAAATTGGCTAAATGGTTATCTGCCGACATGAAGGTAAACTATATCAACCAACATACCAACAATCGTATTAAGCTGGCTACCGACCCGGACAACATCTTCCTGAATTACCTGGGCATGCCGCGTAGTGTGGGCTTCTCCGATTATTCTGGTTATGAGGCCAACAACTGGAAACGTGCCGATGGTAGTGCTGCCGGTTTCGTAGTGGATCACAAGACAAATGCTGAAAGCCCTTTTTGGTCGGCCTACCGCATGACAAACAACGATAAAAAAGACCGTCTGATCGGTTTCGCCGCTTTGGATTTTACGTTTACAGATTGGTTGAGCCTGAAACTGCGCTCGGGCATGGATAACTATACCGTTCAGTATGAATGGGTTCGCGGAACAGGCACACCATACTGGGAAACCAACGGTAGTATGCAGGCTAAATCCGAAAAATTCAACGAGATCAACTCCGACTTCCTGTTGAGTGCCAAAGGTAACTGGGATCGTTTCGGCATCGTGGGTACAGTAGGTGGCAATATCATGTATCGCTCTACTGCTCTTTATACCGAAAATTCCGGCGAATTTATTATTCCCGATTTCCATGCCATCGCAAACGGTAAGACACATGGTGGCGAGTATGAAAAGACACGCAAACAGATCAATTCAATCTACGCAACAGCTTCTATGTCGTGGGACGATTATCTGTATCTGGATCTGACAGCACGTAACGACTGGTCGTCTACCTTACCTAAAGACAACGCTTCCTACTTCTATCCGTCAGTGGGTGCCAGCTGGATCTTTACTCAGATGATAAATAAGATGGGTGGTAGCACAGGTTTCCTCAGCTTCGGTAAGCTGCGTGCATCATGGGCACAGGTTGGTAACGATACCGATCCGTATATGTTGCGTGACTATTATAAGATCGGCTACGATATCAAGGGTGGTATCTTCAGTGCCAATAACGAGGATTGGATGGCTAATCCCAACCTGAAAAACGAAACGATCAACTCCTGGGAATTAGGTCTTGAACTGAAAGGTTTCAACAATCGCGTAGGTATCGACCTGGCTTACTACAAGAAAAATTCAAAGGATCAGATCCTTAAGATCGATGTTCCCTCTGCAACTGGCTTTAAGAAGAAGATGATCAACGCTGGTAATATCGAGAATAAGGGTATTGAGATCGCTCTTAACGCCACTCCGGTGATCACCGAAACAGGCTTTACCTGGGACACTCAGCTGAACTGGTCGAAGAACAAGAACAAAGTGGTTTCACTGACCAGCGATACAAAAGAGCAGATCCTGAGTGACGCATCCGTTACTTTCCTGAAAATCGTGGCTCATGAAGGCGGTGCTTTCGGTGACATTTACGGATATGCTTACGAGCGTGACGATAATGGCAAAATAATGATCGGTGCCGAAGGTGTGCCTTTGCGTTCGGAAGATATGGTGAAACTGGGTAACAACCAGCCGGACTGGATGCTGGGATGGAACAACTCTTTCTCTTATAAGAACTTCTCTTTGAACTTTATGATCGATATGCGTAAGGGAGGCGATGTATACATGGGATCTATCCGTCAGGGTAGTTTGAACGGTTCGTTGGAAATGACGCTCGACGGTCGTGAAGACGGTCTGGTAATTCCTGGTGTGCTGGCTGACGGTTCTCAGAATACACAGAAGGTAAGTGCTGAAAAGTACTGGAACGGTATCTCCGGTATTACCGAAGCATGGATGTATGATGCAACCAACATCCGCCTGCGCGAACTGAGCCTGGGGTATAGCCTGCCGAAGTCAATGCTTTCAAAGACTCCGTTCACAGGATTAAAGCTGAGTTTCGTGGCCCGTAACCTGTTTATGATCTACAGTAAGACCAAAGGGTTCGACCCGGAAGCTGCTTATACATCAGGAAATGCACAGGGTATCGAATACGGTTCTATGCCAACCATGCGTAGCTTAGGTTTCAATCTGAATGTGGCTTTCTAAAATCTACTAATCTAAAAAAGAATTGTTATGAAAAATGTTAAGATATTAGCTGCTTGTTCACTTCTTTTGCTGGGTGTGTCCAGTTGTGATCTGACGGGGTTGAACGAGAACCCTAACAAGCCGACCAACGATGTCGATTATAATATGAACGAGCCGCGTCTGCTCGGAACCGTTCGTGGAGGTAAAATCATAGACGGTGATGTTGAACAGCGTTTGAAAGCCTTACAGGTAGACCTGTATTCGCAGATGGTGGTCGACGGAGGCGGTTGGTCAACAGCCAACTATGTTCAGAACGATGGGTGGAACCTGGTTATCTGGGAACAATACCTCAAACAGCTCGCTTCCCTCAACATTGTGATCCGTGACCTCTCAGCCCGTGAAGATGCCGATAGTTACGCAAATACGATTGCCTTCGCACGTATCTGGCGTGTATATGTACATTCGATGGCTTCTGACCTGTTCGGTCCTATGCCTTTCCCAAAACCATCCGATGACCCCGAGGCCAACCCTCCCTACCGTGAGATGGAGGATATCTATACAGAGTATTTCGCCGAACTCGACGAAGCACCGAAGATGTTCACTTCCGCAGCGAAGAGTATTTTTACGGACAAGAGCAATGATATCGTCTACCAGTGCGACAACGACGCCTGGAAACGCTTCGCTAATTCACTTCGCTTGCGCCTGGCTCTCCGCGTTTCCGAAGTGGTTCCCGATGTTTGTAAGGCCCAGGCCCAGGCTGCGATTAATGCCGATGGCGGCCTGATCAGCAGTTCTCGCCAGAATGCTTACATGCCTCCGAAGGCCGACGGCTCATGGGGACAGGATTACAACTACGTGATGTTCCAGATCACCTGGGGCGGTCCGTTGAGCATGTCGAAATCGTTTGAGAAACTAGTTACCAACATTGGTGGCGTTGCATGGCCTGCGGGCGTTGAGAACACAACTCCTACGTTGACCGGCGATCCGGCGATTCCGGTATCTTCCGTTCATCCCGCAATGGTTGACCCACGTGCTCCGAAAATCTTCCAGCCTTCTATCACAGGCGGTAATTGGCAAGGCCTGCCGTATGGTGCCCGTGTGGAAGAACAGAACAAGGGCGAATATGTGGTGAAGAACTATGCCGAGCTGGGTTACCTGGTGAAAGACGGTTCCAAATACAACTCACGCCCCTATGATGTATTTCTTTACGAAGAAGTATGCTTCCTGAAAGCTGAACTGTATGCCCGTGGCATTCTGTCGGGTGACGCCAAACACGAATACGAAGAAGGTGTAAGGTCATCTTTCGAGAAATGGGGTGTAGGCAGTGAAGCTGATGCATACCTGGCTTCCACAGAAAAGAATCTGGCCGGAACAAGCGCCAAGTATGACGATCAGGCCGGAGCAGGCAACACTGCCCTTGAAAAGATCATTACCCAGAAGTATATTGCCGGTACTCCCGATTTGAGTTGGGAAGGTTGGAGCGACAAACGCCGGCTGAATCTGCCGCGCTTGGATGTAGCTATCTACCGCGATGAAACAGTTTTCGGAGGTTATTCAAAGGATATCAAAGATCCGAAGAACTTCATCAAACGTATCAAATATCCGGTAAAGGAAAGCCTGGTGAATAAGGATGAATATCAGAGAGGTGTCCAAATGTTGGGCGGTAAGGATAACGTTGCAGCCAACCTATGGTGGGACAAAAATGTAAACTACTGTACATCTGCTGAATAAACGCTGTTGTATACGTATTGAAACTATTTCAACATAATTAATATTAAACTCACCTGGAGTGCTCTTTCTGTGAAGAAGGAGCCTTCAGATGAGTTTTTTTATGGGCTAAAGTTGTATTTGTGTAATAATTGTGTACATTTACCTGAAATAAGATTAGAATAGAGTGCATGATAAATAACGTTACTATGAAAATTTACTACTTTTTGTTGGGACTCCTTTTGTGTGTCGGAGTGAATGCCCAAGTAGTTAGGGACGACCAGTTTACGTTAAAAACTGAAGTCTCAGGGAAAAATCTGGCCCAAATATTGGATGTAATCGAGCAGCAAACCCCTTATTCCTTTATATATGACGCGCGCGCGATCGACTTGTCGTTGCCTGTCAGTGAAAACCTGCAGGGGAAAAACCTGTTCGATCTTTTGCACCTCTTATTTAAAGATACCGGCATCGTCTACACGGTTGTCAACCAACAAATCATATTGAACCACCGCGAAGACGTGATCCGTATGCAGCAAAAGGCACCCCGCCGTGTAACAGGTACCGTAAAGGATAAAAGCGACGAACCGATTATAGGTGCTAATATCCTGATCCGGGGTACGAATCAGGGTACAGTGACTGACCTTGACGGCTGTTTCACGCTCTACCTGCCCTCAAAAGCCACCCTCCAGGTCTCGTATATCGGCTATCTTCCGCAGAAAATTCAGTATAGCGGGGAGAAAACTCTTCACATCCAACTCGCCGAAGACTCACAGCAGCTGGGCGAAGTGGTCGTTACCGCCCTAGGCCTTCCCAAGCAGGAAGCTTCCCTGCCGTACGCAACCCAACTGGTGGCAGGAGACGAGCTGGTGAGGGCGAAGGATCTGAATTTCATCCAGACATTGGCCGGCAAAACTGCCGGTGTGCAGATCAATCGCACCTCTTTCGGCTTGGGAAGCTCGGCAAGGGTCATCATCCGCGGCTACCGTTCCGTATCAGGAAATAACCAGCCCTTGTACGTGATCGACGGTGTCCCGATGTTGAACAGCAGCAACGAACAGGCCGTTTCCGCCATTGGAGGTACGGCTGATGCCGGAAACCGCGACGGGGGTGACGGTATCTCCAACCTCAACCCCGACGACATCGAGAGCATAAGCATCCTCAAGGGCGCATCCGCCGCAGCCTTATATGGTTCGCAGGCCGCCAACGGCGTGATCCTCATCACTACCCGGAAAGGTAAGGCCGACGTGCAGCGCGTCACTTTCTCGTCGAGCCTGACGGTAGACCATGCTGTGAGCCTTCCCCGTTTCCAGAACGACTATGGCATGGATCGCGAAACAAAGACCAGTTGGGGACCGAAATCGGCTTTGCCTGGCTACGACAATGTGGGCGACTTCTTCCGCAACGGCCTGACCGCTATCAACTCTCTCTCGCTGACGACCGGTAACGAGAAGATGCAGACTTATTTTTCTTATGCCAACACTTCCGCCCGGGGCATTGTAGAACACAATAAGATGCAGAAACATAACCTTAATTTTCGCGAAACCGCTAGCTTCTTCGACGACTATCTTAAGCTCGATGCCAACGTCAACCTGATGACACAGAGCATCAAGGATCGTCCCGCTTCGGGTGGCTACTACATGAACCCGCTAGTGGGCCTCTACCGTTTCCCACGAGGCGAGGACATTGACGAATATCGTACCCGTTTCGAAACCTTCAACGACAAACGCAACCTGATGGAGCAGAACTGGTACACCGATGGTGAACTTGACATGGAACAGAACCCATACTGGCTGACAAATCGTATAAAGAGCGACGACAAACGTACACGTGTTATCGCCTCCTTCACCGCCAGTTTGAAGATAACGGACTGGTTGAAGTTACAGGCACGGGGCACGGCCGACTATGCACACGACACGTTCGACCAGAAAATGTATGCCTCCACTGCCCCAGCTCTGGCGGGAGCAAACGGTCGTTACATCGACCTTAATTACACGGAAAACCTTTACTATGGCGACGTGATGGCGATGGTAAACAAGAAATGGGACGAGATCACTCTGACCGGGGCCCTCGGGGGAAGTATTAACAGCCAGACGGTCAATTCGCTGAGGCTCGACTCAAAAACAGCCTCGCTCTACTACCCGAACCTCTTCACGGTGGCCAACATTATCATGTCGACCGCCGCCTATATCAACCAGAAGATCAACGAAAAGCGCGTCATCCAGTCTGCCTTCGCCACCGCGCAGCTAGGCTGGAAGGAAAGCATCTACGTCGACTTGACTGCCCGCAACGACTGGTCGTCGACACTGGCTTACACTCGCTACAAAAGTTTCTTCTACCCCTCGGTCGGTCTCTCTTGGATACTCGACAAGTCACTTGCGATGCCTGAATGGGTTAGTTACGGCAAATTGCGCAGTTCGTGGAGCAAGGTCGGCAACGACCTGCCATTGTTCCTCAGCAACCCGATTGCCGGAAGCAACGACCAAATCATAGCAGGCGGTGCAATCCAGCCCGACTCAGGTGCGCCTTTCGACGAGCTGAAACCCGAAATGAGTACATCTTGGGAGGTCGGAACGGAGTGGAAATTCTTCAATTACCGGGTCGATTTCGACTTTACCTATTATAAGACCAACACGAAGAATCAGCTCTTCACTCTGCCTTCGTCCGCTGGTGCGACCTATAAGTACTATTATGTCAATGCCGGGGACATCCGCAATCAGGGTATCGAAGCCAGTCTCGGTGTCACGCCGGTGATGACAAACGACTTCCACTGGAAGACCTTGCTCAACTTTTCGGCCAACCGCAACAAGGTGATTGCGCTTCATCCCGACCTGAAGACTTTTATTTATGGTGACGAGGGCTTTTCTTCTTCCTACTCCATGCGCCTGGTTGAAGGCGGCTCGATGGGCGACATCTATGGAAAGGCTTTCAAACGCGATGTGAACGGGGAGATCCTCTATATGAAGGACGTGGACGGCGACCAGATACCTGTCGTGATAGGTTCGGGCAATACGGAGAAGGTTGGCAACAGCAACCCCGACTTTATGCTCGGCTGGGGCAACTCTTTCACCTGGAAAAGGTTCAACCTCTATTTTCTGATCGACGGACGTTTCGGCGGTGATGTGCTCTCGCAAACACAGGCTGATATGGATCAGAAAGGTGTCAGCTGGGAATCGGGCGAGGCACGCAATACAGGTTATGTCGACCTGGAAGGCACTCACCTCAACCCGTCGAAATTCTATACCATTGTGAGCGGCCGCACAGGGTGCACGGAATATTATATGTATAGCGCGACGAACATTCGCTTGCGCGAACTTTCGCTGGGCTACACCTTCCCGGAGAAGTTGCTGGAAAAGTCGAAAATTCTGCGTGAAGTGCAACTCTCGTTCGTAGGTCGCAACCTCTTTTTTCTGCATAAACAGGCACCTTTCGACCCCGATGCGGTGCTTTCTACAAAGAATGATAACCAGGGCGTGGACGTGTTCGGTATGCCGACTACCCGTAGCCTGGGACTGAATGTTAAACTTACTTTCTAACACTGACGGATGATGATGCGAAAATACACAAAATATATCGCCTTTGCGCTGCTGCCTTGTCTGCTGGGCATGGCGGCCTGCACAGGCAGTTTTGAGTCGTACAATACTGACGGGGCTGGCTTCCCCGACGATTTGAAGGAACAGGAATTCAATAAATACGGACTTCCACTGAAAGTCGTACAGCAGGGAATCTACTTTAACTACGACTGGGGCGGGGGAAAGAACTGGACGTTTCAGGTGATGCAGAATCTCGGTGCGGATATGTTTGCGGGCTATTTCCACGATTTCAACCCCTTTATCGAGGGAAGAGGTAACACCATCTATAACATGCAGGACGGTTGGAACGGCACATTTTGGGAGAACACCTACGGCTACATCATGCCTGAGGTGTTGAAGGCGCAGGAACTGACCGAAAAAAAGTATGCATCCTTTTTCGGAATAGCATGCATCCTAAAAGTAGAAAGCATGCACCGTGTTTCCGATTTGTACGGGCCCATTATTTACACCGACTTTGGGTCGAAGACCGGATCGAGGCCCGATACCCAGCCGAAAGCCTACCGCGCTTTCTTCGAAGACCTCGACACCGGTATCGAAATGATCCGCAGCTACGTGGCCGCGCATCCGGAGGTGGAGAACTTCGCCAAGTTCGATATACTCATGCCTGTGGGTAAACGCACCTATGCCACCTGGATACGTTTCGCTAACTCCCTGCGCCTCCGGCTGGCCGTGCGCATCGCTATGGCCGACCCCGGGCTGGCCGTATCCGAAGCCCGTAAAGCTCTGTCCGATCCTGGGGGACTACTCGAGGAGGACGACGATATAATTGCCGTGTCGACCAACGGCAGCGGTTACTATAACCCCCTGGGCGAGATCAATGTAGCTTGGGGCGAGGCGATCATGAACGCTAATATGGAGTCGTATCTGACGGGATATCAGGACCCCCGCCTGCCGCGCTACTTCTCCCGGGCTGCCGGTGGTCAAGGGATCGAACTCTTTCCAGTGGGTGGCACCTACAAAGGCATCCGCCAGGGGACGGGCTTCAACCATAAGAATTATAGCGGGCATTCGAAGACCACAATCACCCAGTCGACCGACGCAGTGCTGATGACGGCCGCCGAAATCTGGTTCCTCCGTGCCGAAGCAGCCCTGCGGCGATGGTCGACCGAAAATGTGCAGTGGTGCTACGAAAACGGCATTCGTGCCTCCTTTGCGCAGTGGAGTGCCGGCGATGTTGTCCCTTATCTCCATAACACCCGTACGCCGGAAGTTTACCGCGATGCTTTCAATGCCGCCTTCGACGCCCCCCCCGTGAGTCGTGTCACGCCAGCTTGGGACGAAAAGGCCTCATCCGAAGAGAAACTCGAAAAGATCATCACCCAGAAGTGGATTGCCTGCTATCCCGAAGGCTGTGAAGCTTGGGCCGAACAACGGCGCACGGGCTATCCACGCCTCTTTCCCGTCCTGGTGAACGACAGCCAGGGAACAGTCGATACCCGCCTAGGTCCCCGTCGGCTCAATTTCTTCGTCGGCATCAAAACTGCCAACCCCGAGCAGTACAACGCCCTCGTTGAAGCCCTCGCAGGACCCGACAACTGCGGCACCCGCCTGTGGTGGGATACGGGAAGGAATTTCTGAAAATTTACCAAAACAGTAATATTGGTAATAATAACTGTAATTTATATTACATTATTTCTTTTTGGCTCCTTTATCTTTGTATCGGTAATAAAATAGTATATTTACCGCTCAAAATAAATGAAGCAATCTATGTCGATAAAACGTTTTGGCGTCTCCCTTGAAGACAACCTGTTAGAATCGCTTGACCAGTATGTGGACGAAAATGGCTTTGCGAACCGCTCACAGGCCATTCGCTTCCTGATAGAAAAGAACGTGGCCGAGAAGAAATGGCAATGCAATCACATCGTGGCCGGCACTATTATTATTATGTACGATCAAGAGAAGACTGCTATTGCTTCAAAGATCGTGAGTATCCAGCAGGATTACCGGGATGTGATACTCTCTTCCTCCCAATATTATGTCAATCAGAATTTCTGCCTTCACATCGTTACCGTGATGGGAACTGCCCACCGTTTGACCGAATTGTCGGATAAACTGACTGCTATCAAGGGGATTAAACACGGTAAACTGGTGATGAGTCGGGCTGATTAGTTATATTTTTTTGCATGAAAAGTAACACGATTTCGTTTATTTGTGTTACTTTGTGCCGCGGAACAGATGACAAATATTATACAATTTAAATTATGAAGAAAGGATTTTTACTTATTCTAGGGCTATTGTTCAGTACGTTTGCCTACTCCTTTGAACCGGTAGAACCCATCGAACCACTGGGAATAGACAGCCTGATCAATCTGAAAGGCGTCGTGATCTCGGCTAACAAGATACAGGTAAACCGCAACAGTGTCCCGCTTTCCATCTCGGTGATCGACCGTGACGAGATAGAGGCCAGCAGCGAGTCGGCCCTGCTTCCGGTGCTCTCGCAGCGTGTCCCCGGACTTTTTGTGACGCAGAAAGGTATCACCGGCTTCGGGGTGAACGACGGATCGGCAGGGATGGTCAACATCCGTGGTGTCGGGCAGGGCAACAAGGTGCTGATGCTCTTCGACGGACAGCCGCAGTGGGCCGGTATCTTCGGACATGCCCTGCCCGACACTTATGTGGCTTCGGACGTGGAACGGGTGGAAGTGATCCGTGGCCCAGGCTCGTTGATGTACGGTTCCAACGCGATGGGCGGGGTGGTGAACATCATCACCCGTCACCATAAGCAGCAGGGACGGCGCACCCAGGCACGTATCATGTACGGTTCCTACAACACGCAGAAGTATATGGTGAACAACGGCTACAACATCGGTAATTTCAGCAGCTTCATTTCCGTGAACCACGACCGTACGGACGGCCATCGGTCCAATTCCAAATTCCATATCACCAATGGTTTTGCCAACCTGGGGTACAAGATTAACGAGCATTACCGCGTGACGGGCGACTTGAGTCTGGCCAAGTTCAAGACCCAGAACCCCGGTACGATCGACGAACCGGTGCTCGACTACCTGGTAGACGTGTTGCGTGGTACGACCTCTTTTGCGCTCGAAAACCATCACGAAAAGACAAGCGGTGCCCTTCGTGTGTTCTACAACTGGGGAAATCACGAAGTGAATGATGGCTACAAGCCCGGCGGAACACCCCGCACATACCTTTTCCGTTCGGATGATCATAACACAGGTGTCCTGCTTTACCAGTCGTTTCGTCTCGTCGAAGGCAACACCTTTACGGCTGGTATCGACTATAAGAACTGGGGTGGACATGCGTGGAACGACAGCATCAATGGCCCGAAAGGCGAACTGATCGACAAATCGGTCAACGAAGTGGCCGGCTACGTCATCATGCAACAAGACCTCTTCGATATGTTAAGTATCAACGCCGGTGTACGTTATGAGCATAACAGTGTGTTCGGGGGCGAATGGGTTCCGCAGGCAGGCCTTACCTTTCGCCCGCTCGAGGGCAATGTGATCCGTGCTTCCTTCTCGAAAGGTTTCCGCAGTCCCAACATCCGCGAGATGTATATGTGGGGGGCAGCCAACGATGAACTGAAACCGGAAAACATGTTCAATTACGAACTTGCTGTCGGACAGTCGTTCTTTGACGGACGCTTGTATGGCGAGGTGACGGCTTTCTTTATCGACGGAAAGAATATGATCGAGTCGGTAAGCCTGATGCCCGGCCAGCAGTATCCGATGAAGAACCGTAACGTCGGAACCTTCACCAACAAAGGTATCGAGTTCGAGGGTCGTTACCAGATCCTCGGAAACCTCAGCGTCGATATGAATTACAGCTACCTCCACACCAGCAAACCGCTCTTGGCTGCCCCGGCCCATAAGCTCAACGTGGGTGCGACTTATGCTCCCGGACGCTTTACCTTTAACGCGAATGTGCAGTCTGTATACGACCTCTATGTGAGACTTGCCGGCGAGAAAGTCTCCGAAGTCAAGGAAAATTATACCGTTCTCAACGCCCGTGCCGCCTACCGGTTCGGCAGTCGCGACAAAGGACTCAATCTCTTCGTCAAGGGAGAGAACCTGACCGCCACGCGTTACATGATCAATTATGGCTTCCCGATGCCGAAGGCTGTGTTTATGGGAGGGATTGACGTGACGTTCTAGTTCATTATGAATTAAATTATTTAACGGGAGACTGTTCCAAAGTATTTGGGACGGTCTCTTTTTTATATGTGGTTTTTTTATGTTTATTGGTTAATTACTGTAAAATTCGGCTTGTTTTTTTCTTTCCGTTTGATCGATATGTAAAGTATATAGGTGTAAATGTATATTATATCCCTTTTGAATTTCAAAGCTACGTTAATCTATTTAAATTAACGGAAAATACTGTTCGGAAAAAGTAAATTTGTCCTGATTTAATAGTGTATTTTAACTATTGGAGAAGAGTATGAGATCCCCTTTTTTTTCGGGTTGAAGATATTTTATAGAACTTTATTTTATTAGAATTATGAGTAAAAGTATTACTTTGTTGATTGCTGGCTGCCGGCTGGCAAGGTATGTTACATCTGTCAAATGTAACTATGGGTATAAACCATTCATCCCTTTGTTTTTCTTGTTGTTAATGACCTTTTTTTCGATTCAGTCCACCACGGCTCGAGAAGTAAGTACGGTTGCTGAACTTCAGACGGCTGTGTCGGGAGCTACCGAAGGGGAGGTTATCACTTTATCAGGTAGTTTTGTATTTGGAAATGCCACATTGGCGATGCCAACTGTTAACGTCACTGTCGATGGCGAAGGGAAAGTATGGAAAGGAAGTAGCATCACCGTTAACGGAACGGGAGACAAAACGCTGACAATCAGAAATATTAAGATGGATGGTGACGGAGTGAATAACCGCCTGTTTAATAACACAGCCTCCAACGGTAAGCTGGTTCTGGAGAAAATGGACTTTTACAATTCCACGGGAGGGGGCATCAATATCAATACTTCGGGAAATGCTTCCACGGTTATCTCGTACGCAAGGATTTATGATAATACGGTAGTCAACAGCGCTGCTGCCATTTGGGTGGCCGGAACTTCGAAGATAACGATCAAAAACTCCACTATAGCGAATAATGTTGCTACCGGTGCCGGTTACGAGTGTGGTGCTATATCGTCTAAAAACTTTATGGGCGACCTGGTGATCAATAATACCGTTTTCCGGAAGAATAAAAACAAATGTCTCCTTTCCGGCCCGTTTGGCGGTGGCGGAGGTGCTATGGCCATGCATTATTTTTATGGTAATATGACTATAAACGAATGTCTTTTCCAGGAAAACGAGACGAATGGAGAAGGGATAAATATAGAGAATACTTTCGACGGCGGAGCGATCTATATCATTGACGCCGGCGGTAGCACTTACGGAGCTACCCTGAATATCAATAAAACGACCTTCGATAGTAACCTCGCCCATGACGACGGTGGCGCGATGATGATACAGGTGACCGGAACGAAGGGAATGACCACCAACATCACCAGCTGTACGTTTTATAACAATGTGGCCTATGGACTGAACGGAGCAAATGTGACCGGTGGAGCAATCCAGTTTTTCAAAAATGGCGGAAGCAGTATCATGAATAACATTCTTACGGGCTGTACTTTTGTAGGTAATGTATCCGGTGACTCAAGATCTCAAGTCGAACAGCGCGGCGGGGCGATCGGGTTAAGCGGAAACAGCAGCTGGGGTATTGTTGCCGGCCTTACCAACAACGGCTGTTTGTACTTGGGGAACAAAGTTTACAATGCATCCGGCGTGTTGAACACCGCGAGTAATTACAAAGATATATCCAATTCGACGACTGTAGCGGCCGGAACGAGAAACGTACTGAATGTCGACAAAGGCAACACTCCGGCGTATACTGAAGATGCTGTGTTAGGCAAGAACTTCCGCTTCTCCGATAACCTGTCCGGAATAAAAGCCGGTGTGGACGATGAAATTGTAAAGACCATCCCCATCAAGCCGGAGGGTATTGCTGACAACAGCTACAACTATTCGGCCACCTTACCGACAACCGACCAGCGGAATTTCAAGAATTATAAAGACCAGGGAGCCATCGAAATGTCGTGGGTGAAGTATAATGCCAACGGAGGCGTTTTCGGCTTAACCCCGCAAATCGACTATGTAGGCGAGGTTTACTACGAAGCAACGTCCGAAAACAAGGCGACCGATTACTATACCATCGGTACGATCGACGGTAAGACAACCGTTGTCGATGGACAAACCACCTTGAAAGCCAGCCTCACCGGCAAAGCCTTCAAGGGATGGGCCCTTACAGCCAATGCCGCGGAGCCTGATCCTACCTATACGGCAGGTAAAAGCCTTACCTATGCAGAAGACAACCTCACCCTTTACGCTGTATGGGGAGATGCCGGATACGATCTGACCTATCATTCCAACTTCAGCCCCGACCAGACATATGTACAGCTTGTTGAAGCGGAAACGGCGACAGTTGCCACCTATCCGGCCACGAGCCTGCCCAACCGTCCGAACTACATCTTCCTGAAATGGACGACCAAGGCCGACGGAACCGGTATAGCCTACCAGCCCGGAACGACCTTTACTATCACCGAGAACACCGACCTTTACGCCCAGTGGGAGCCCAATTCCTCGTTGAAGCTGCAATGGTCTGTCTCCAAGACCACCGCCGATTCGTATGAATTCAGCGATGTGGATAACAATTCCACGACGACCGTTATGGTCGGAACGCCTGTCTACGTACAGATCCGCCCGGTCGGCTTGGAACATGTCGACTTCGACACTTGGGCGATCGAGTACATCGCCACCCCGGTCGACTATCACTATCCGATGGGAGAGGCTATCGGGAAAACCTTGCGCTATGACTTCAATAAAGGGGAAGCCCACACGCTCGAAGGCACTTACTACTATAATGTAACCAAGCTGCTTCTGTATAAAGGTGGCGCGGAAGTGGCCACTTACATCTACCGGAACGCATCTTGTACGCATAAGGTGGTTATCCAGGACAAACCGGTCGTGAAAGATCCGGCCCTACAATGGTCCGTCTCCACCGTGACGAGCGAACAGCCTTACTTTAAGGATGTGGACGACCAGTCAATCACTTCGGTGAATTACGGCACTCCTGTCTTCGTTCAGATCCGTCCCGTCGGACATGAGGGCATCAACTTCGAACGCTGGGCAGTCGAATACACCGTGACCCCGGCTGAACACTACTATGGCATGAACCCGACACTGAAGACCGAACGTCACAACTTCAACAACCGGGAGGCCCATACCGAAAAGGGAACTTATATATACACCGTCACCAAACTGACCCTGTATGACATGTACGGCAACCAGACGGTCGAGACTTATGACTATGCAAACTCTCCCTATCGCCACACGATCGTGATCGGTGACGGCGAAGGCCCAGGTCCAGGTCCTGGCGGCGCGCTGCAATGGTCTGTCTCCACTGCCTCCAACAAGCTCGAGGACTTTCGGGATGTGGACAACCTGACGACAACTACCGTCACCAAAGGAACGCCGGTGTACGTGCAGATACGCCCGGTCGGCTTCAACAACGTCACTTACGATAGTTGGAAAATAGAGTACACAGCCACTCCGGCCGGTTATCATTATCCGTTGGACGAAGCTGTCCTGAAAACCGAACGTTACACCTTCAACAAAGGAGAGGCCCATACGCTTGTCGGTACCTATATATATAATGTACACAAGCTGACGCTCTACAACGGTGAAAGCATTGCAACGGAGCGGTACTACAACCAGCCAGCTTACCAGCATACCATCGTTATCACCGATGAAGGTATGGTCTATGTGGGCGAAACGGCACCGTATTGTAGCGTGGACGGTGAATTCAGAATCCCTGTCAGTGTCCTAAATCCGGACTATCTGCTCGAGTACGCCGTCCGTTTCCCGGATGAAGCGATTGCTGCCGGTTTCAGCGATACCGAATACCAAGACCTGATTCCGGGATACATCATTGTCCCGGTAGCCAACCGCATCCCGAGAGGTATCTACCACGCCAACATTTATGTGCGTCTGAAGAGCGAACCGGATCGCGAGGAGGTTTACCCGTTCAACATCGAAGTGTTGGAGACAACCACCATCACCCGCCAGCCGCAGTCGGTGAACGTTTGCGACGGTGATGCCTTCACCCTGTCGGTCGAAGCGACGGGTGTCAACCTGAGTTACCAGTGGTTCTTCAATGAAGTGGCCATCCCAGGTGCGACTTCGGATAGTTACACGGTAGCCCTGACTCCGGACAAGGAGGGTATCTACTACGTGGATGTATACGGCGACTGCGGAATGGAGAGCAGCCGCACGGTAACGGTGGGTAAAAACAGTCTGCGTATCCAGGTAAAATGGAACGAGTTCCTCTACATCACGAATCAGGATAACGAGTTTGTCCGCTTCCAGTGGTACAAAGACGGTCAGAAGATCGACAAGAATGGCACTTCTATCTACTACTCCGTACCGGAGGGGCTGCTGGGTACTTACTACATCCAGGCATACCGTGCGGATGATACCTATGTCGTGAGTTGCCCGATCACGTTCGATACGCTGACCCAGTTCCCGATCACCCGGGTATATCCGGCGATGGTGAAGAAGAACATGCCGATCACAGTCAGCCTCGGCACACCGGGCGAAGCTCCCGAATCGGCCATGATCGAGATCTACAACATGAACGGACAGCTGCTTGAGCGCCTGACCACCCTGACTACCGAAACAACGATCCCTGCCGACGTGGCTTCGGGAAGTTACGTGGTGAAGGTGACCACCGAGACGGGCAAGTCCTCCACCCATAAAATCATCGTAAAATAAACCAACAGATATGACAACAATGATTTCCAAGATAAATAAAACCATTCTATTGTTTGCCGCCGGCATCCTGTCCACCACCGTTTCCGCCCAGCAGGGAACGGGGGGCAGGGAATACGGCCAGTACAGCCACCAACAGCAGCGTGAGTACCGCCAGGAGCAGCGCGACACGACGCGTACGAAAACGTCTTACCTCACCGTCTCGGGCGGTGTGGGCTCTTCTTCCTTCCGTTATGACCTGGACTATCGGATTGAAGGTTTCCAGGAAAAAGGCAACCGGGACAGCAAGCTCGGTTATGAAGTTGATATCCGTTACAGCTATTTCTTCAATCCTCACTGGGGGGTTACCACAGGGGTAGGAATCTCCCGTTACGCCACAGTAGGTCGTTTGAGGGGAGATATGTCGGATGATAAATACATGAAACTGGGTACAATGACCGACGACGACGACTTCTCGGGCCATCCGCGCGACTTCGAGCTGCGTGTCCGCCTGAAAAGCCTGGAAGAGAAACAGACCGCTTTCCTGTTGGATATCCCGCTGATGGCGATGTACCAGACGCATTTCGGGGAAGAGGAAAACTGGGGATTGTACGCCGGCCTGGGTGTGAAGCTTCAAATTCCTGTCCAAAGCAAATACAAGGTGCAGGGTAACGCGGCGAGCGAATTGAACATATCGGGTTACTATCCACATATCCCTTCGGACGTGGGTTCGCCATCTGAGTCGCCCGTGCCTCATCACGGGTTCGGCACGATCAGCGACCCGGGTAAGGAACTCGACTGGAGCGACAAGAATAAGTTGAAATTAGGCGTAGTCGGAACGGCCGAAATGGGTTTCATGGTTGCCCTGGGCGAGGACACCGATCTGCTGCTGGGCGGCTATATCGACTACGGCTTCACCAACATGAAAAAGAAGAAGGATCAGGGATTGTTGTCGACCCCAGCGTCTTATCATCCGGAAGGGAATAAGATCGTCGGACAAGGTATTCCGTACAACGGCATTCTGAACTCGAATGTGACTGACAAAGTGAAGGTTATGTCGTTCGGGGTTAAGCTCGGGCTTAGGTTCAAACTGAATTGATGAAATTCTGATATTGATATTGGTAAATCCCCATAAAAAAAGGACCGTAGAGAAAACCTCTACGGTCCTTTTTTATTTGTTACCTCTCGATCATCTGAAATCCTGCAACTTCTTCTGGAGCTCCTGACGGGCGAAGAAGATACGGCTTTTGACTGTTCCGAGCGGGAGATTAAGCTTGTCGGCTATCTCGTTGTACTTGTAACCGCTGACGAACATGGAGAACGGCATCTTCAGGTCGTCGTTCAGGGCGTTGATTACCTTGGTGATCTCCTGGATGTTGTACGCCTTGTCGGGCGAGTCGAAACCGGAGTCGTTAACCACGTCCAGGTTGTAGAGGTCTACGCTAGAGTCTACTACCGTTTGTACGCGTACTACCTTATGGTAGTTATTGATGAAAATATTACGCATAACGGTCAGAACCCAACCCTTGAAATTAACGTTGTCAACGAATTTATCCTGATTATCTAAAACTTTAAGTGCTGTATCTTGCAGTAAATCCTGGGCATCGTCCCTGTTTGCAGTGAGCATAAGAGCGAAATTCATCATATTCTCTTGTAAGCTCAATAATTTTTGTTGAAATTGTATTCCATTCATAATTTTAATTTTTTGAATGTTTATAAGTCGGTTAATAGTTGTAATTCAACAACTAATACAATGCAAAAATAAACTTATACTTTATAAAAAACTAATTCTTTTGCTAATATTAATGATATAGGCTTACTATTAATATTTGTATGCTAAAACCGCTTGAGATTGAACGGAATATACAAGTTTTGTACTTGTAAATTACAATATTTGCAAGTATTGCGTCATTATTTTCAATTGCTATGATAATCAAGCGATTTTGCACGCTTTTAGTGGGCGGTTTTCGGGGTTTCCGTTTGAGGGGAGGAGGAGGGGTGGGAGACCTTGTATCCGGCGTTCAAAATAAGGGTATGCAGATTCTCGCTAGGTGTAGCGAATATCTTTTTCCGGGAGCCCGCACCTTTTTCCCCGATAGCATGCGCCCTTCCGTCTTTTTTATTTTTTCTGTTGCTTTCGATGTTGTCAGCCTATCATCATTCCTCCCCTCGTTCCTTATGGTTGAGTATCAAGGTGGACGGCATTTTCTGCAAAGCTTCGCGGCGATGTTCGGAGACGTCGTTCCAGCTTTCGTAGCTGATGAGCATGAAGTTGTAGCCGTTGAAAGTGGCCGCACTCATATCCTTGTCGGCGATGAGGGAAGCCTGCTTGACCGATTCCGTGAACTGGTGGATGGCATGTTGTATTTTTTCGCTGCCCGGCGTGGTCGAGCTGCTGCGGTCGAGGATGCCTACCGAGCCGTGCGTCGTCTTGAGCAAGGTCGAAGTATAATCCAGAAGGAAGAGGTCGCGCTCGGAGTCGATCACCACGATCACGTTGCTCGCTTTCACGAAGCCACGGTTTACAAACACGCCCACGTCGCAATTACTCTTGCCGATGAACATCTTCGTCTTATCCTTAAGCAGCGCACCGGGGTAGAACCACGATTCGGGCGCTTTGAAACGTTTGAAGTACTTGTTGTAGAAAGAGGTGCGGTAACGGTTCGCCTCGATGTCGTCCGGCTGGTTGCTCATGGATATGCCCGAGCCGACGAGGAGGAAGTCGAAACCCTCAGTGTTGACGATGTCGGTGATGTCTTGACCTGCGTTGTTCGACACCTCGTAGCGCGTTTCGATGTTCACTCCCAGCTTCTTTGCCCCGTAAAGGATCGGGCCGAAGCTCACTTCCTCGAAGTTGTCGGTGTGAAGCGGGTTCACATCCGAGCCGACGGTGAGGTGGAGCGCCGTAAGGTCTACCTGGTGACGGCGGTGCGCAAACATCTGGTAGGCCACGTCCAGCATGATCTGTCCGTTGGCGGCACGTCCGAACGAGAGCAAGACCTTGAAAGTTCCGTCCGCCACGTCCACCGCCTTGTACTCTTTGATCTTCTCCCGCGTCTGGAAGCAGAACTTTATGAACGATACCAGCGGGATGGTCATGAAGGTTGTTACGAGCGTCATCAACACCAACATCACGAAAATCGAGGGCGGAAGTATCTTCATTTCGTAGCCGATGGTGAGCACCACTAGCTCCATCAACCCGCGCGTATTCATTAACGCTCCGATGTAGAGGCTGTCTTTCCAGCTCTCCCCGACGAAACGGGCGGAAAACATCGCCCCGCCGAACTTACCGATGATGGCAACGAGTATGAACACCCCGCACATCCACCACAGCTCCGGACTGTTCAATAGCCCGATTTCTGTGCGCAACCCCGTCGAGACAAAAAACAAGGGCAGGAACAATGCCAGCGAGACGTCTTCCACCTTCTCGGTCATGATCTTGCGGAACTTCACGTTACTCGGCATCACTACCCCCGCGATGAACGCGCCGAACAACGCATGTAATCCCAGCATTTCCGTTAGGTAAGCCGAGATAATCAACAGGAGGAACATAAAAGCCACTAAACCCTTGTCGATCACTTCTTTATTATGATAGATATGTCCCACCATTTTCAGGAACGGACGGACGGCAAGGAACATGAAGGCAATGTAAATCATCGAGAAGAGTATGTTGTAGATCGCACTCAGCATCGACCCCGCCTGCGCGATGGCTATCACGACCGCCAGCAAACACCAGGCCGTGATGTCACCGTTGGCCGCGCTGGCGAGCGAGATCGTCCCCAGATGCGTACGCGTCAACCCCTTCTCCTGTATGATACGTGCCAACACAGGAAAGGCGGTGATACTCATGGCGATACCCACAAACAGGGCAAAGGATAGGAAAGGCGTGCTTTTATCAGCGTAGGTGTCGTAGACGAAGTAGGCAGTAAGCATCCCGCAGAAGAAAGGGACAATGGTACTCGTATGACTTATAAGGATCGTCTCCTTCAGCTTTTTTCGTACCTCGGTGATATCCAGTTCCATCCCGATGGCAAACATAAAGAGGATTAGCCCGAACTGGCTAAGGATCGTGATGTTGGCCAGCGACTCAATAGGGAAGAGGAACCCCGAAACTTCGGGTGACAGATGCCCCAATACCGAAGGCCCGAGCACGATACCGGCCACGATCTCGCCGATCACCGTAGGCTGCCCTATCTTCTGGAACAACCACCCGAACAAGCGACATGTCAACAGGATCGTGATGATCTGTAAGAGCAGGATGCCGATGGGCGACTGTATATGGTGAGTCATCAGTTCCCAAAAAACGGTGAAACCTTCCCCCAGGTCTTTCGGGGCGTCATAGGCCGATGTGATGGCGCTTTCAAGCTGCTGGCTTTCTCCTTCCTTGGCGATGAAGTACATCAGCGAACCGAATACAACGATCATCACCAGGTAAAAAGCGATACTCTTTGTTCCTCTACTCATATATTGCATGGGTTTGATGCAAAATTAAGAAATATCCTCGTAATATCAATACGGTATGTTTTTTTCTTTTATCTTTGCGCTAAACCAATCTCAAATAATCATGGAGTCGCTGAATCTAATAAAGAATGACCCTTGGCTTGCCCCTTATAAGGAGGCGATAGAAGGAAGGTATCAATACGTGATAGAAAAGGAAAAGAGCCTGACTAACAAAGGAAAACAAACCCTGTCGGAAATGGCTTCTGGCTATCTGTACTTCGGCCTGCACAAGACCAACAAAGGCTGGGTGTTCCGCGAATGGGCCCCGAATGCCACTGCTATATATCTGATCGGTACGTTTAACGATTGGAAAAAAGAAGAACGGTATAGCATGAAACGCCAAGGATACGGCGTCTGGGAAATAGCTCTCGGAGAAGATATGCTCCACCACGAAGACCTCTTCAAACTGCTCGTAGAGTGGGACGGAGGAAGCGGCGAACGCATCCCGGCATGGATACGCCGTGTTGTACAGGACGACACCACCAAGATATTCAGTGCGCAGGTTTGGAATCCAGCTACGCCGTATACTTTCAAAAACAAACGGTTCAAACCCAATACCGCCCCGCTGTTGATCTACGAATGTCATATCGGTATGTCTACCAACGAGGAGAAAGTCGGCTCGTACGATGAGTTCCGCCGTAACATTCTGCCCCGTATCGCCCACGAAGGCTACAACGCCATCCAGATCATGGCCATCCAAGAACATCCTTATTATGGCTCTTTCGGCTACCATGTGAGCAGTTTCTTCGCCGCCTCGTCGCGCTTTGGCACGCCCGAAGAGCTGAAGCAGTTGATAGACGACGCACACGGCATGGGAATTGCCGTCATCATGGATATCGTTCACAGCCACGCAGTGAAGAACGAAGTGGAAGGCCTCGGCCGTTTCGACGGTTCCTACAACCAGTATTTCCTCAGCGGTTCGCGCCGCGAACATCCGGCTTGGGACTCGCTTTGCTTCGACTATGGCAAGAATGAAGTGCTGCACTTCCTCCTTTCCAACTGTAAGTTCTGGCTTGAGGAGTACAAGTTTGACGGTTTCCGCTTCGACGGTGTCACCTCGATGCTCTATTATAGCCATGGTCTCGGTGAAGCATTCTGCAACTACGCCGATTACTTCAACGGACATCAGGACGGCGACGCTATCGCTTACCTGACACTTGCCAACAAACTGATCCATGAGGTCAACAAAAACGCCATCACCATCGCCGAGGAAGTAAGCGGCATGCCTGGTCTGGCGGCCAAATATGAAGACGGGGGTTATGGCTTCGACTACCGTATGGCCATGAACATCCCCGACTACTGGATCAAGACCATTAAGGAAAAGAAAGACGAGGACTGGCATCCTTCCTCCATCTGGTGGGAGACGACCAACCGCCGCGCCGACGAAAAGACAATCAGTTACGCCGAAAGCCACGACCAGGCTTTGGTAGGAGATAAAACAATCATTTTCCGTCTGATAGATGCGGAAATGTATTGGCACATGCAGAAGGACGACCATAACTTCGTGGTCGAACGCGGTGTCGCGCTTCATAAGATGATACGTCTCGTGACGGCTTCGACCATTAATGGCGGCTACCTCAACTTTATGGGCAACGAGTTCGGGCATCCCGAGTGGATCGATTTCCCGCGCGAAGGCAACGGATGGTCGCATAAATACGCTCGCCGCCAGTGGGAGCTCGTAGACAACATGGATTTGAAGTACCACTATCTGGGCGACTTCGACCGCGAAATGATCGAGTTGATCCGCAGCGTGAAGAACTTCCAGTCTACCCCGATACAGAAGGTGTGGGACAGCGACGGCGACCAGATCCTGGCCTATATGCGTAAAGACCTCGTGTTCGTGTTCAACTTCAGCCCGTCGAAGTCGTATACCGACTATGGCTTCCTCGTACCCGTAGGTGAGTATGAAGTGGTACTCAACACGGATGCTACCCGCTTCGGTGGCTTCGGTTTGTCCGACGACTCCATACATCATTTTACACAATTTGACCCATTGTATAAAAAAGAGAAAAAAGAATGGCTTAAACTTTACATTCCCGCACGCAGTGCTGTTGTATTGAGAAAAGTAAAAGTAAAGAAGTAATTTATTAAACAAAAACACATTATGTTATATCCGATGACATTCAAGCCTATCCTCAAGAAGATCCTTTGGGGAGGCTCAGACATCTGTCCGTTCAAGGGCATCACACCGGTTGAAGAAGGAATCGGTGAGAGTTGGGAACTTTCGCACGTAGACGGTAATTTTTCGGTGGTGGAAAACGGTGAGCTGGCCGGCAAAAACCTTGACGAACTGATCCGTACCTATGGAAAACAGTTGGTCGGAGAGAAAGTGATTGAGCAGTTCGGCGAGACATTCCCTCTGTTAATCAAGTTCATCGACGCCCGTGATGACTTGTCTATCCAGGTACACCCCGATGACCAACTGGCCCGCAAACGTCATAATTCCTTCGGCAAGACTGAAATGTGGTATGTGATAAATGCAGCCAAAGGTGCCGCCCTCTATTCCGGTTTCTCTCAGCAGATCGATGCCGACGAGTACGTGAAACGGGTGGAAAATAACACTATCATGGACGTTTTGCAACGTTATGAAGTAGTGCCAGGTGACGTTTTCTTCCTGCCCGCCGGACGTGTTCACGCAATCGGTGCCGGCTGCTTCATCGCCGAGATACAGCAGACCAGCAACATCACCTACCGCATCTACGACTACGACCGCAAGGACGCTAACGGCAACGGACGCGAACTGCACACCGAACTGGCTAAGGATGCGATAGACTATACCTTGCTGCCCGACTACCGTACACACTACAAGGGCCATACCAACGCGACGGTCGAACTGGCCGACTGCAAGTACTTCACCACCAACCTGCTGGATCTCGACACGATGATGGTGCGTGACTTCTCCGAGCTCGACTCCTTCGTCGTCTACATCTGCATGAGTGGTAAGGCTTCCATTCGCGACAACAAAGGCAACGAGATATTCGTCCATCAAGGACAGACCGTGCTCATGCCCGCCGATACCCAGGTCGTTACGATCTCCCCGGCACCGGGCGCGAAGTTCATGGAAACGTATATCGGGGACTGATCCCGTCCTTACCGGTTGCCGCCCGATCTACGAAAAGGCGGCATACCGATCTTCCGGGACTGACCGGAGGGGATAGAAAATAGAAAAGGGACTGAAGCTTATCGTCCGGAACAACCGGATTGGATAGCTTCAGTCCCTTTACTTTATTATATATGCCGTAGGCCTGTTTGCAGATACGTCAACTGTTTCTGCCCGGATAAGGGAACCGCGTCAGCCCTTTGTACATGAACTGGTAGGTGGGAACCCGCAGGCCTGCCTTCTCGGCTTCGCGTACGACGTAGCCTGTCAGTGTCTCAATCTCTGTAGGCCCTCCGCGGCGGAAGTCGCTGTGCATGGAGGTGGTCGAACCATTCGGCATCATCTTCTGCGACTGGATTGACGTGAATACGATGTCGTCCGGCAACTCTATCCCTTTGGTCTCGGCTATGCTTTTCAATTCATACCCCAGCGTGATAAAGAAATCGTTATGCTTCTCGATCACGTCGTTTATCGGCTCGTTGAAATAAGAGGTGATGGTGGCGGCGGTGGAGATCATAAAGAATTTCTTCCAGATCTCGATGTCTATGTCGGCCGGGTTGGTCACCAGGATGCGGGCGTTGTGCAGTAAGGAGCGGAACTCCTCCTGTTTGGCGCGGTCTCCCCCGTTGTCGCCGAAGAAAAGCCGGTCCTTTAGCGTGAATTTCTCCACCCGTCCGGGTTCAACCAGCCGCGCACCGATATAAACGCAGCCTTTCCAGATACAGTTGTTGGGCAGTAATTGTTGTATCCGTTCCGTGATGTCGGCTCCGTTGAGCAGGGGCACTACCACGGTGTCGGGTCCGATCACGGGACTCAGGTGGCGGATGTTGTCCTCCAGGTCGTAGCTCTTGGTGCAGCACAGCAGGTAATCTACCGGACCGATCTCAGCTGGATTGTCGGTTGCCAGTGCCGGACGGGCGGTTATCCGGCGGTACGACTTCTTGATCTGTAACCCGTTTTCGCGGATGGCCTTCAGGTTTTCGCCACGGGCAATAAAGAAAACGTCCACCTCATCGGAGTTTTCGTAATAAGCAGCCAGCGAACCTCCGTAATATCCGCCGACAGCTCCTATACCGGAGATCGCTATTTTAGTTTTACTCATATCGTTATCCAGGGATTTTCACGTTTATAATCATTATATGGGAGCACAAAGATGAAAAATAAATTCGAAACCTTTTATACGAGTTTGAGTTCTTTTAGAAAGTCGGGGAAACTTTGTTCAAAATTAACACCGAAGCGGTAGTCCGTCTTGGCTTCATAGGTGCGCCGGATACTTTCCGCCGTGAAATTTACGGCGATAGCAGCCGATTCGGTGAGGCTGAAACCGTTTTCCAGACCCGAAAGTAGGGCGCTGGCGAAGACGTCGCCCGTACCGTGGTAATAGCCGGGTATCTTACGGGTGAAAACGTACTCGATCATGTCTGTTTCGCGGTCGTAGGTGGCGGCGCCGAGTTCGTCCTCCTTGAAGAAGACGCCGGTCAGTACTACCCGTTTGGGCCCGAGATCAGCTAACTTACGCAGCGTGTTCTCGATGTAGGCGTGGGTATAAGGACCACCGTTGAACGGCTCGTCGAGCAGCAGGGCCGCCTCCGTCAGGTTAGGTACGATGATATCGGCTTTCTCGCAAACCGACCTCATTCCGGCGGCGAACTCGCGGGTGAAGATGGTATACAGTTCACCGTTGTCGCCCATCACGGGGTCGACCAGGATGAGGTTATCGTCTGTCCTGAACATATCAAAGAACTCCTTTACGATATCTTGTTGCTCGAACGATCCGAGGAAGCCGGTATAGATGGCGTCGAATTTGATGTCGAGCGATTTCCAGTGTTGCATGATCGGGCGCATGTCGTCGGTAAGATCCCGGTAGGTATATCCGCTGATCCCTCCGGTATGGGTGGAGAGGACAGCTGTGGGGAGTGCTGATGTTTCAATGCCAGCGGCTGATAAAATAGGTAAGGCTACTGTCAGTGAGCATTTTCCGAAACCGGAAATGTCGTGTATAGCTGCAACTCTTTTCTGGTGTGTCTTATTCTTCATACTATTTATTTTTATATCAATAGAACAACGGGTGTGCGGGAAATGTTGGAAGCCGCTTGGGGTTGTTTTTCCCAGTGACCAAAAATAGGCAGTTTTCAGCAATATTAAAACGAGATTGTTATGAAATGAGTAAATTTTAGGTTCGGGGAGTCGTTTTGTCTTTTTGGGAGGATTTTGCAGCGGAGTAGGCCTGCTTTTATAAATATCGTAACTGAAATAGTTGAAGATGGTAGTAAAATAGTGGTTTCAGGGAGATATCTTTACATCAAAGTTTTTGAGATTGTTATCAGCCATGCTGAGTAATGTTTAAAAAATGATTATAGTTGAGATGATTTTTACTAAAACCGAATTCTTTCCACCGCTATCGGGCTGGGGCGAAAGAGTACAAAGATCAGTATTGGTTTCCGGCAAACGGAAACGTGGTGTTTCACCAGAGTGGGCTTGTGAAGACTCTGCCAAAGGTAAAAAAGATGACCAGGAGGCGAGTTACAAGCCGGATTATACGGGTGGTTTTATAACGGACTGGGAAGTTCCCGCTGAAATGGATACCCCGAAAAAGGGTAACAAACCGGGAACAGATTTTATTGTAGATTGGAAAAATTAAATGTGAGAATCGTTTTTTTGAATGTAATTGGTGAAATCATACTTTTTACTCTATAACGTTAATCCTCATATCTAATAACGTTGTATCCCAAGCCCTTTAGAGGGCAAACAACCGCTCTGTTCGTGAGAATAGGGCGGCTTTTGTTTGTGGTCACCATAAGCAAAAAGTTCTGCCACCTGCATAGCAAAACATTGCGTTTTTAAACGCAAATATACTTCTATAACTTACTCTACAATCCAGTCGACAATCTTTTCGGATAGCGGATCTGTTGTCGAGCCGTAGGAGGCGACCCAGTTACCGTTTTCATCGATTAGGAATTTGTGGAAGTTCCAGCCTACTTTGGCGTTGGCTACACCGTTTTCATTTTTTTGCGTGAGCCACTGGTAAAGGGGGGCGATGTCCTTTCCTTTAACGGATATTTTCGCCATCATGGGGAATGTGACTCCGTAATTCAATGTGCAGAACTTTTTGATATCTTCGTTGCTGCCGGGTTCCTGTCCGAGGAAGTTATTGGCGGGAAAGCCGATTATTATGAAGTTATCTTTCTCATATTTGGTGTATAATTCTTCAAGTTTGGCATATTGTGGAGTGAAGCCACATTTGGAAGCTACATTGACAACTAATACTTTCTTCCCTTTTAAAGAGGAAAGTGGGAAATCCTTTCCGTCGATTGTTTTCACAGTGAAGTCATAAAAACTTTTCTGCTGTGCGTTGATTGTTGTTGTCATTATTATTGCAATTAGAGTTATAATGAATGTTTTCATAAAAATGTCCTTTAGTTATATTAATATAACAACAAATCAATCTAAAAGTTGGATTACATGGGCACAATTTGAATTAAGCGGAAGGAAAGGTTACGTTGGGTAGCAAACAAAAACAGCATTCACCGTTTTACCGATAAATGCTATTCTCCTTTTCTCTTTTGTGACCTGGGAGGGGCTCGAACCCTCGACCCAATGATTAAGAGTCATTAGTGGTCAATTTGCATCATGTTAATAAACAGGATGTTACAGCTGAATATTTTATGATTTTCAAATTAGTTTCAAATCAGGGTGATTATAATGGAAACAAGCCAGGAAAATTCCAGGCTTGAATTATTACTTTTTGAGATTTGTATAACCATGAAGATTAAGTTGAATATCTGGAGCTTTCATGTCTTCTTTGAAGATGTTGCTATAATATTCAGTTACTCGATCCTTGTCTTTCTGATAAAGACGTTGTTCACGAGTCGTAGCTTTATTTACTACTTTTTTGTTCATAGTGATGCAAAGATAGTCTCTAATTTTGATATTACTTGTGTTTTATCTATGTTATTAGAACATTGGCTAGTACAATTTGTTGTTTTGCCATCTTTAGTTTTATAAACTTTAATATCAAATTTATCAGCTTTTGAATTTAAACAGACTTTGTACATATATCCGTTTTTAGGAGCTTCCCAAAATTCACAACTCGCATCTCTGCCATATCTTATATCTAGATTTTCATCAATGGAAGCTAATTCATTTATTATTTGAAGCGTATTGTCATATCTATCATTTGGATCTGGCTCTATACATTTTTTGATTATCTTCTTGAACTTTTTAGGAACATGCGGTAGATATAATTTTCTGTCAGGGAATTTGCCTTTAACAATTGCTTCTGCTAACATCTGACCCGTTTTTAAATCATCTCCAGTATTTGGAATCTGTTGGTAAAGAAGTTCATTCCCATTTACCATCCTATACATAGTTACTCCAGCCTGATATATATCATTTTTTATTGTTTGCTGTAAGTCATATAGTTGTTCAGGTGTTACATGTGGAGTGTAGGCGGCTTTTGATTTACAAAAACCATATACGTTAGTATATAAAGCTAATCCAAAATCAGACAACATAGCTTCATTGGAGTCTGATATCAATATATTGTCAGGTTTGATGTCAAAATGTATTAACCCTTTGGAATGGATATGATTTAATCCTGATAAAAACTGTATCGAATACCGGACAGCTTCTCTAACAGTTAAATAATTCCCATTTGAAATCCTTTTTTTCAGTGACCCGTTCTTATAAAAAGGCATAGCTACATATATATTATCATCATCTTCACAAGCATAATTAACTTTTACGATGTTGTTATGATTATGAGCATATAATAAACGGGCTTCTTTGAAATACTCATCATGATGCATTGATGGATTTTTGGCTATTTCTTTGACTACTATTTCTCCATCTAATTGATTATCATGAGCCAAGAATACCTTGGAATTACGTCCCTCTTGTCCTATCTCTTTTAATTCAGTAAAATCTAATCTAACTTTACAGTTTTTCATGATATTAAATGTTTAGTGCACTCAATGAGGCTAATAATGATTCTTTTTCTTCCTTATTGAAATTATTCCAATCTTTAATGAAATCGCATTCCTTGCTGTCAATAATCTTTTTGAAGTTTTCTCTAGCCATGCCAAGCTTTGCGGATATATTTGATATTTGTCCAATGTAATACTTTTCAATGCTGGAACTAGCAAATAACTCTTGAATAATAGCTTCTATATTCACTCTTTCAATAGATATTTTTTGAGCTGTAGTTTCAGCTATGCGAATACATGCTTTATTGACTTGATTTTCATATATTATATCTAATAAAGTGCATCGGATAAACTTTAGTTGTTCTGGAATTTCTAGGGCTACAGGAACATTAACCTTGTCTACTATTAATACCTCATTATCATTATCATTTTCTCTAATGATAGAATATATTACGCAATCAGGTTTTACCCTAATGCCGATAGAAGTGTTTTTCATCTCATTTACATTTTAGTTTTTTTTATTTAGTTTATTCAATAGTTCAAATTGGTTTCAAATCAGGATGATTTTAACAGTTTGCAGAGAAAGATTTAATTGTTCCCTCTATATTGAAATCTTTTATCATGCTCTTTTCCATCACAGTCATATACCCATATAAACATAGGATCATATACATTATTCAGAGTACATTTGATACTAGTATGTTCGCCAGGTCTAAGTAGTCCAAAACTGCTTGATTCTGTTATTTTATCTACATCTTTGTAAGTATTCATATCCATAATTCTCATACTTTTTATATCAATAGTTTTAGTACTATTATTTTTTAATCCAACATATAGAGTTCCGGATAAATTTGCACCATTAATTATTAGTGAAGAAGATGGAAAAAATTCATCAATAAACATCCAGAAATCCCATACATCAACTCTACATGATGTAGAAATACCCGCATCTGCAGTCACTGTGATTTGTGATGAACCTAGATATATACCTTTTGCATTACCATTTTGATCAATAAATACACTATTGGGGTTAGAAGATGTCCATGTGACTTTTTTGTTGGTCGCATTTTCTGGATAGAAGCTTATAGGAATATTGATTTCAGAACCAATTTCAATATAATAAGAATAATCTCCTAATTTTATATATGATAAAGGAATATCTTTTACAATTAGATGACATTTTGCTTCATGTTCCCCATCTTCAGATGTGGCGATTATATAACATTCTCCAGGAGTATTTGTAATAACCTTTCCTTTTTGATTAACAATTGCTATATTTTCATTGGATGAAGACCATGTGATATTTTTATTAGTTGCATTATCTGGTAGAAATGATGCAATAAGCAAGACGCTATCGCCTACTTGAATGTCTAATGCGGAGTGATTTAGCCCTATTGCTTCGACTTTAATTGGATTGACTATAATATTGCATGTATCACTTATTTCTGTATTTTTAATTTTTACTATAATATTTGCGCTACCAGATGAAAGAGGTTGGATAAAGCCTGTATTGTCAACGTTTACAACTTTTGGGTTATCAGACTTCCATTCAACCTCTTTATGTGTGGTGTTTTCTGGAGTGATTGTATAATAGAGACCTTCTGACTCGTGTATATCTAAGGTTATATTATTTTTGTTTAGTTTTATACTTTCTGCGTTGACTGGCTTAACTATTATTTTACATGTGGCTTTAATGTCAGAACTTTCATCGGGATAGAAAGCTTCTACTGTTAATACTGTCTCGCCTTCATAAATCGCTGTAATGTGTCCATCCTGGGATACAAATACAACCTCCCCGTCATATGGAGAAGATGACAATTTATCTGCACGCCAAATATATGTCGGAGTTGAAGCGTTTTCTGGTATCTGATTTACCTTGAATGTGTATTCTTCTCCAATTTTTAAGGTTAGTTCTGTCTTATCTAGCTGAATGGCTGTGACTTTTGTTTTCTCTTCATTTTTACAGGCAAACAACATAGCCAACATGATAATGGCTAAAAATTCTTTTTTCATTTTATTCTTTATTTAGTTTGTTTTTATTTGTGTTGCCAACAGTAGATACTACCTTTTGAAGCCGTCCTTTTACAGCGTTTTCCTTTTTTTGTATAAGCTGCGCATTGGCGTGAAACAGAAGAACCTCCATTGTTAATATTTCCACCTGAATTACCATTGTTTGAGCCGTTGCTTCCCGAATTGTTTCCATTGGAATTATTATTGCCAGAACCGTTATTGTCATTACCTCCACTAGAGTTACCTCCATTATCCGAGGAACCTCCACTATTCCCATTCGATTTATAGCCTTCTTGTAAGACAGTTAAGGTGTCAGAAAGGTTATACAAGTCATTGGTAAGAATAAGATTACATGACCGTGCATCTGTAGACCAATTCTTATCTATATCTATAAATACAGAATCTTCTCTTGATTTGTAATCAATCCAAGAACAGTAATTCTCTGTGTCTAGGTCGAAGTCTACGTTTGTCTTTACAAAGACACGGTCTGAATATTCTTCAAATGAACATTCGATTTTCTTTTTCTCTAATAAAAGGGTTTTGTCTCCTGATCCGTTAGATGAATCGGCGTTATCACAGCTAGTAAATACGATTGAAACTGCGAATAGTAGTAAAAATTTATTCATTTATCTCTGATTTAGTTTGTTTCTTTGATTTTTCGTTTAACTTTTTAGCCTTTTCGAGTCTTGTTATATAATCCATGACATTGTATTGAACAAACGCCCATTTCCCATCATCGTATCTGATACTTTCATTTGTTTCTAAAGCTTGCATGACTTCGTTATAGAGAGACGAATCACCTTCAATTACACGTCCGGCCCTTCTTTCGTTTTCAGCCATGAAAACAGATATGGCGTCTTTAATTATCCGGATTTCATTTACATAATCCTTCTTTTTACGATAGAGAACCATTAAACGATCGTAGGGTATTGTCGCTGGTAACTTAGATAAAATACTCTTTTCATAAACAGCTATTGCTTCATCTATCATTCCTTCTTTTTCTAAAGATTGACCGATATGAATTAATCGAGAGGAGTTTTCGGTATCTATGATAGCTTGATCTACAGCAGAACTGTCAAATTCATTTTCTTTGTTTTCGCATTCAACAATATCAATACGGTTCAATATATTTTCAAGATCATGTTCATTCTTTATAAGAACTTCTCTTGCCTTGCTCCCCTCGAAAGGACTGACAATACCAGTGGCTTCTAACTGATCCATCAATCGCCCAGCACGATTATAACCAATCGCAAACTTACGTTGGATAAGCGATGTTGAACCTTGTTGCTGGATAACGATTAATCGAGCAGCTTCTTCGAATAATGGATCAAGTCTGCTTACGTCAGCATGACCAACGGAAAAATGCTCTTTTTCTAATGGCTGATCTATTGAAGGCATATTTAATTTATCATGTGCTTCATTTTCAATATAGCTTTTTCTTAATACAATGTCTTCATTGTAGTTAATGCTGCTTAATAGCATTTCAAGATCGTATTCTGTCTTGATAAGTACCAATCTTGCTCTATTTCCCTCGGTTGATCCCACAACACCAACAGCTTCAAGTTGATCCATCAAATATCCAGCTCGATTATAACCAATTTCAAATTTACGTTGAATAAGGGAGGTTGAGCCTTTCTGCTCCGCAACAACTAATCTTGCCGCCAACTTAAACAAGGGGTCTATATTAGATGGGGGATTAATTGGTTCTTCAAGTTTATTTGCTACTTCTTCTTTTAATATATCTAGAGGTTTGTTTATCAGTGTTGATGGAGGTATGTTGTTTTCTAAACTATCCTCTTTTTTAGATGGTATAAGACAACCAAGAATAATTCCACCAATAAAGAAACCTGGGAAAAACCACCAAGAGCCTCCACCTACTACCGGTACAGCAACGGCTAATAACAAGCAAATGAAGATAATACTAAAACGTAAAGGGTTTTTGTTGATAGCCTCTATATCGGATTGTTTGTTTGACACATATCTTTGATTAGCTTTACTCCCTGATATCTTTTCTCTCATATAAATCCCAGTACCAGGAATACTCGTATTGAGATAAGTTCCCTTCTTACTAAAGTTGACTTTAGCACCACGCGACCCGATGGAAACGCTAGTTCCTCTCTTCCCAAAGTTCAACCTTACTCCAGGAGCTATTTTGACGCTTTTTCTAAAGAAAATGCCCATGATAATTAGTATTAGAGATATTAATAACTAGTATATTAGATGATTTAATCTTACCTCCTTCTTGGACGACTCATCTCGATTACATTGAATATTTGTCGTACATCAGCTAAATGCAAAACGCGGTCAGGATAGAAACTATTCAAGGAGTGTATCGTGATGGTGCAATTCTCAACATCGTGATCGACAATTCTCTTTACGAGGACACCTTCCTTATGAACAATAACAAAATCCCATTTTCTAATATGCAACTTTGAATCTCTCCACAAATTTCTTTGTATTTCCCTACATAATAGACGATCGCCCTCTTTGTAGGCTTCGTCAGTTCCATCATCCATACTGTCACCTTTCACCTCAAAAGCAATATAATGTCCTTTTGCTTCCTGGTCTATAATAAAAGGTATTTTAGGTAAAGATTCTATGTATTCTGCGTCTGCATAGCCGCATAAATAACCGGCATGTGCATATTGATTTACTAATGGCACGTATATAATGTGATCAAGGGCTAAAGGAATTGCTTCAACCGTTTTATTAATACTAGGTTCTTCTTCTTTACTAAAATATTGCAGTAATATTTCGGCGTTTGCAGGAGTCGGACTAGTCTTCCCATTTTTATAGTTACCTAGTGTACTTTGCGAAATATGCGTATCCTTTGCGATTGCATAATTTGATAACTTTGTTTCTTTCAGTAAGTTAAGAGCCAAGTTAATCCGATCCGAGTTGTTTTCCGAAATAGCCATGCTTTAATATTGTAGTTAAATAATATTAAATACATCAATATTGCATTATTGTTGATTGTAATGCTGTAATATTGTAGTATATTTGCATCATCAAACAATTAGATATTTAATGACCCCACAAAGAAAGCCATTTTTATCCAATTGTCATATAGTATAAACGCATTAAAATTCACGGTTATGGCACGAAATTATGAAACAGCACTTGCAGAACTCAATAGTTCGAAAGCAGAACTTGCAGAGATTGAAGCAATGACAGACGAAAAAGCCTGCTATATATATAATGTAGATAGCAAGTCTGAGATCGTGAAAAGCATCTCTGAAGATATAGAAGCTCTCGAAAAAGAAGTTGAATATCTCACCCCTGAGATTTACGAACCCGAATACGATTACTAACACATAAACACACACACGATTATGAAAACGAATTTCAGACACAAAATATTTTGCATGGCTTACGAGCTAATGACAGCTACCGGTAAAGCATTCGCAGTATGTCTTTCTCGCACTTGGGCTTTGTACCGCTTAACAAGACAGATGCACAAGGGCGTTGTAACCTTTGCTTACGAGAAGGCAGACGGATCACTTCGCAAGGCTAAAGGTACTCTCAAAGACGTTCAGAACCTTATCAAAGGGACTGGATCAGAAAACTTCAAGACGGTTCGATACTTCGATGTAGATGCGAACGGATTCAGATCATTCAAAGTAGAAAACTTCATAACTGCCTATTAAGGCCGGGTGTGCCGGCGTAGTGAATATCCGGCACATTCACTCTGTTAGTTCTTTCACTTGCTTACACCTTAGTACCCGCAGAAATGGGGTTGAAACGAAAGGATTTAATCTAACTTATTAATGAAGGTAATAAGGTTGGTAGCATTGGGTATTATTATCGTGTCCGTGATATCCGGTTGACTTGTCCCGGTTCGTTAGCGGTCTATCGAATGCTACTTTATGATATAGCCCGGCATAATGCGTGATGTTGCCGATCGGATCGGTTGCCGGGCGCAAATAAAACTAACGCTTATGGAAATAGATATTCATCAATTACTAGAGATTATTCGCGTTACCGCTAGAGAGACAGTAAGCGAATATATTGTATCTAACGATCCAACGTCTGACGAGGTTTCTGAGTCACAAGCAATAAAACTGAAATACGGTAGAAAGTGGCTTGCTCACCAGTGCGCGATAGGTGCTCTTACTTGGAGAAGAGCCGGAACCAACAGTCGTAGTCAGAAGATTTATTCACTCAAACGACTGAAAGAACTGAAGGCTTTAGACGAAATCAAAAAGATGCAGCGTGACAATAAATCATTGAAGGACATTTTAAAACAGCTGGCTTATGAAAAAGATAATTGACTCAATACAGTTTGAATCACCGATCCAGGCTGTAATCTGTGTTGTGATGGCTTTGTTCGCTGTGATATGCTTTGTCGGCATCTTCTATAATCCCTTTCACATCCTATTCTTTATTGGATCGGTTTCGGTGTGTAGGGTTTGCTATACGAATTGGTAATTACCATTAAAAAAATAATTGAAGTATGAAAGATATGAGTCTTGATGAGCTTATAGCACAACTTGAAGAATTAAGGGATTCTCACGTAGGAAGGATTGATGTAGCTGTACAAGTCGCGCCTGGAACAAAATGCTGGGAAAATTCTTGGACGCAATTCTCTGTTAATTGTGTCAGCACTGACGGATGTTCGGTTTATTTACAATGTTCATAACATAAAAAACATGAAGTACATACCTGTTTTCGGCAGAGATATTGAATCGATTCGAAAAAGTTTGAATAACAGAACTCATTTGATTGAAACGTTTGAAAGGGAGGACGGTTTAAAATTGTACATATTGGCTAAAGAAATAAAGATGGGACTTGATGATAATTCTCCGATGCCATGGGGAAAATATAAAGGCGAAAAAATGGCAAATGTTCCAGCTACATATCTAATGTGGCTTTACGATAACAACAAATGTAATGCAGAAGTCCAGGCTTACATTAATGATAACATGGACACTCTAAAAGAAGAGATTAGGCAATCAGGTAATAATAAATATTGAATACATGGAAACTAAAGGCATTGAAGAAATGACAAAAGACGAACTAATTGAATTGGTGTCGTCTCTGAATAAAGAACTTGAAGGTGCGAAAAAAGACCTTGAACTCTATCGGGATTGGAAAAATCGAGAAGAAACGGGTAGGATATTGGCTGAAAAGAAAATATCGGTTATAAAAGCCCTTTTCGAAGTTGTTTAATTCGTTTTGTGTTTAGCGTGAAAAGCAGCCGGGTGAAAGTCCCGGCAAACGGTGGTATGGCGGAATTGGTAGACGTAATATGAATGTCGCAGTCATCAGCAATGACACATAGGGATGATAACCCGTGCAGGTTCGAATCCTGCTACCACCACAGTCTTGTATCAATGAACGCACCACTCCATCCGAATCGAGGACGGGTGTCGGGTCTGTCTGAAGATAGGAAAGCCGATGGAGTAGTAGATAAAAAGGGTATGGTAAATCCGAAATGAGTCCAAAGAGTATTTATCGAGGTGGATTTCCACAAAATCATGTGGCAGGTGACGGTGACGACATGGCGGTTCATGATGTTGGCACTCTGGAAAGACAGAGATGTATGTTTAGGCATACCCCAGCGTAAGCTCATGGGTGATCGAGTGGTTCGGGTGCAACACCGATGGCAGCACGGAAAGACGTGCAAATGGTCGGTTGGTGTAATTGGTTAGCAGGCACAGGCCTGTGTGATGCCGGTTCGATTCCGGCACCGTCCACATCTAATTTGAAATACAATAATCCTATGAGAAAAAGTGAAGAAAGATTGAAGATTGAATCTCTTAAACCTGGTAAAAAGGCAGAGTTCCCGGCTAGTCAGTATGTGAAGATTTGCCGAGTTGTAACCACAGCTAATACAACGGCAAGAGCAAGAGGGGCTTGTAATCCTGACGATCTTATGTTTAGCATAGATGGCAGAACCAAGAAAGGGAAGGTTTTGGTCGTAAGGAACCTCTAATTCTCAATACACACACGATTATGGAAGTATTCACCGAACTAACACCTGAATGCGATATTACCGCACAAATGTACGCAGCAGGGTATGAGAAGAAAGAGATTGCCGGTCTAAAGAAAAGAGCTGTAAGCACTATAAATAATCAGCTTCAAACGGCATTCTTAATTTTAGGTGTCCGGAATGGGAGGGAGTTGGCTTTGAAATTGGCCGAACGGTTATCCGGTATCCGGTTGACCTTTGACTTTTCGCCAGTTGCACGGTCGGCAGTCGCTTGTTGTCTTCTTCTTATCCTGATCCTGGATAGTCACTTTGAAATGCGCCGGCAAAGAATCCGGACACGATCGAATGTAAATGTAGAACTTGTTGCCCGATCCCGAACCAGGGTGAGAGGGCGCGATATACCATTAGTAGCATGACATTAGAAAACAGAATGTACTCTCCTTTAGAGGTATTGGATATTGCAGAACAATACGCAGAGAGTAAATCAAAAAGACTTATCACAGAAACGGTTCGTACCACTCTCAGGACGATCGGTGTCCTTAAACCAACAATGAACCGATCAGAGGCAGAACGTGAAGCTGGTTCCCGCCGAAAGGTGGCCAACGCTCTTAAGAATGGTTCACTACGTTGTGTGAAGAAAGGACGAAACGTAATTATCAACCGTGATGACTTCGAGTCATGGCTGAAAGAGAATGAATTTAACTAACCTGTGAAGGCTGTTTATTAATAAGTTGCTTAACCGGATTGTCCGGGGTGGTCTGAATGTTTTCTCCTTGTCAAGCGAGACTGGGCCGGGTTCGATTCCCGGAGACTAGCAAAATCTTAGTATTTACTTTATAATTAAGAATTATGGAATCAAATGTATTAAATCAGGTTGCTGGACAACAGGTAACATTATTCATCCCTAACACTGAGCAGATTGGTAAATTAGAATCAATGGATAGTAAGTTCAGTCTTACTACAAAATACCGATCCGCGGATGATTGGGCTGCACTAAAAGATAAGCCTGTTCGTTGTTATTATATGGGAATCAAAGATATTCCTAATGATCAGGGGGAAGCTATAGCATGTGGCGTATTTGTTACACCATCGGAAGTGTTTCTATCAGGCCAAAAAGTGTTGGTTGATGCGATAAGACCTTTACCGGAACAAACTCCTCTTATGATAATGTATAAGGGAAAAAAAGCAAACAAAACAGTAGAAGGGAGTACCATGCTTTTTGATGTTTCAATTTTGGGGTAATGGAAGATCTTAGTTATTTGGCAGAGGGATTGAATTTTCAATCCCTCTCTTCTTTCTCAGAGGTCGGAAATGTAATGAAGAGCATTGATTATACCCGTCCATTGAACGAATACGCTACACCGGATCTAATAGCCTCGTTTCTTTCTACACGCGAAAATGCAGTGCATATATACTCTGACTCTTTGCGTAGAAATGGATTTGTGATTAAAGAAGATATGTCGAAATATCTGGCGGCTAAAGATTATATTAATTCCGGAGCCTTGAAAGAGGCAATTAAATCCCCTCTTCATCTTTTCTATCAACTGAACAGTGGATGGAAAGATCAGCTAGAAGCTTACGAAAAAACAAAAAGCTACTTTGTTTTAGGCGAATTTATTCATCAAGCAATTCTTGAACCTCGCAAATTTGAACGGGTAGTGATTGAACCGGGATATAAGCTAAACACAAAAGACGGTGTAAAATCATTGATTGCTTTCTGGGAAGATAAATTGTATGAAGCCGAAGAAGACGAGGTTTCCACGAGTGAAGAAGTCAAAGAAACGATAATAAAAGCCGGTTTTGATTTAGATAAAATGGATGGTCTTCGACAGTATTACGCAGCCCTAAAAGTTTCATCCGGTTTTTCCTCTGTATCTGAAACCGACAAACTGATAATTGATATAGTCTATTTTAATTATCGGCGATATGGAGATGGCTTGTTCCCGGAATTGCTAAAACGTAGTAAGCGTGAAACCTCTATCTACTACGAAGATCCTGTCTATAATCTTCGCCAACGCATCCGGCCGGATGCCATGCAATTTGAAGAAAATATTGGTGCAAATACGATTATTTCTGTTAAAAGTACTCGCGCAGAAAGTATAGGTCATTTCACTTACCAATCGGCAAAACTCAATTACGAACTATCTGAGGGTATGTATTGCGAGATTGCTAGTGCAGTAACCAGAAGAGATTTTAATTGCGTGATTACGATCATGGTACAGACAATACCTCCGTATGGTGTTGCTGCTCTTGTATGGGATGGAGAAGATATTGAAATAGGTAAATACAAATACCATCAAGCTCTACAAACCGTATCCGACTGTCTAGAGACGGGTAAATATCCCGGTTATGATGCTTATGCAGAAGCTGGGAACCGTGGACTGATAGCAATGAAGCAACCGGAATGGAATACAAAAGAGCTTCACCCGGTAGATATTAACGATTAAATGTAAATAATATGCACAGTTGGTTTGAATGTAAAGTCTCCTTTGAAAAAATACTGGAGAATGGAATGCAAAAGAAAGTAACAGAACCTTACCTGGTCGATGCTCTCTCCTTCACGGAAGCAGAAGCACGTATCATCGAAGAAATACGCCCGTTCATTTCCGGTGAATTTACTGTTACAGACATTAAACGCGCACGTCTTTCAGAGTTGTTCTTCAATGAAAATGGCGACCGTTTCTATAAAATTAAAGTATACTTTATCACGCTTGATGAAAAGAGTGGTGCAGAAAAGAAAACAGCAGCACAAATGCTAGCACAGGCATGTACGCTGAAAGAAGCTATTGCCGTTCTGGAAGAAGGAATGAAAGGTACTATGGCCGACTACACGATCGCATCGGTAACGGACACTCAGATTATGGACGTTTTCCCATTTAATGCCGAAGTCGGCAAACGAGCTGACGATCTGAGCAAAATGGAGATAGAGAAAGCGATCGTTGATGATAATAAATCTATTGAGGATAGAATGCTGGAAGCGAAAAGTATAATTATCCGAGATCCGAAGACTGGAGACGCAGACCTAATAACGCGAACGCAGTCTTTTATCAGGCAGAAAGCAGGATATGACAATAGCCGGTACAAAGAAGCCGCTATTGAGATGGCCTTGCTGCAACGATCCCCGGCAGCACAGATTTGGTTTATGGGATGTGGACAATTATTAATTGAAGAATTGGAGGTGTAAAATGACAAAAGAAGAATTAGCCTGCCTGCTAAATGGTAGAGAGTACGGAAATGAGATCTCCCCAGATGAAGAAAAGCTGGCAAAAGAGAGTGGTCTAATAGCCATATTTGGCTACTCTGACGACGGTGTTATTTTTGCAGGCGAAGCAAGTGACCAGTACGGAGGATGGGACGGAAAAAGCTTCAGACTTGACAGACAAGGGAATGGCATTGAAGTTATTGAAATGAATGTAAGAAATATAGGTTTCATTAATTCTCTTGCGGGAAAAGAATCTAACATGGTTCACGCTGTATGGTGCCCTAAGGAGTTGGAAGCTTCATGGCTTATTACCTCTGATATTCCACATGCGACATTTAATATTGATGAAGATTGTGAATTATTTTGTCGCGGCATTGTTATTGATATTAAAGACATAAAACCTTTATCGGAGCATGGCTACACAAAAGAGCAACAAGATCGGGTTTGTAGCTCCGTATACAAGTGGATGGTAGAACATCATTGCCATTCGGCTGAACATGCTGCACAGAATGATGAATGTAATATTGATGCTATAGATTTAGTCTGTGAATTAGCCGAAATTGTCGGGATACCTTACGAACACGAAAGACAATCGTCGTGATACGACTTGCTTACACATAAATGCCGGGGCGGTGTAGTTTGATTACTTATCCGCCCACCAATCGACTTTTCTTCCTAACATAAATCCAATCTATATGAATATTCTAAAATTCATTGACGGGTGCGTATCCGTTCTTTCTATTCTGGTACCTATCCTGGCGGTCATGGCTGTTATTTACATAGGCCTGTGTTTAATAAACCAAAGAAGCAACAGAAGATGGTAAGTAAATATCATAGCCAAAAGACATCCGGTTACGACAGTAAGAAAGAAAAGCATCGGGCTGACGAACTGAGACTATTACAGAGAGCCGGACATATCTCTGGGTTACAAGAACAAGTTCGCTTTGAATTAATCCCCTCTCAATATGAGATAGTAAACGGTAAAAAGAAATGCATTGAACAAGCCTGCTTTTACATTGCAGATTTTACCTACGTCGAAAACGAATCTTTCATCGTTGAAGATGTAAAATCACCTATCACCCGTGCGAATCCAGTCTACATTATTAAACGAAAACTCATGCTTCAGGTGCATGGGGTAAAAATCAGAGAAAAATGAACGAAGTAAAACCTAAACGACTCACGATCCCTATCTTACAACAAAGACTGGATCAGATATTCTCGGAGTACATCCGCCTTCGGGATGCGAATGATAACGGATTTTGCCGCTGCATCACCTGCGGCTCCATGTGGCGTTGGCAAGCGATTCAGAACGGGCACTATATCGATCGCCGTCATATCGGAGCAAGATACGATGATAGGAACTGTAACCCGCAGTGTTCATCATGTAATATTGGTCTCCGTGGAAATCTTGATAAATACAAACGGGCTATTATTGAGAAGCATGGTGTTAAGGTTCTGGAAGAACTAGAAGCCACAAAGCGATCATCAGAGAAATGGACTACTGCTGATTATCAAGAAAAGATAACCTATTACAAGGCTGAAGTAAAACGAATAAGAAAAGAGAAAGGCCTATGATATCGCCGCAAAACATTGATATAAAGCCTAACTGTCGATACTGTAAGCACGCAGGGCATGTGATTAATTTTATTTGCGCCTGTTCTATCCTGAAAATTAACCGGTCTACTGGAATTAGAAAGTGTAGTCTTTTCATTGTCGATATAGTCAAATACAACATTAAAAAATAACATGAGCAAGCAAAGTGAAAACAAAGAAAAACAGGGATTTAGAAAAGATGCTCCTTGTTGTAGTAACTGCGTAAATTTTACATTCGAGAAGAAACCTCTTGAGTGGGATCCGAAGTATTTTAAAGACACCAATCTCCGGTGTGGCACTGGAGGTTTCGCTGTTGGAAAATCGAATTGGTGCAAACTTCACGAATTTAACAATAGTTGAATTATGAAAGTAACTAGCGCAGATATACAATTCCTAATTGGTTGCACCAGGCGGGAAGCGGAAAGAATCATTATTGACGCTGTAGGTCGTGATAATATCGATGAGAAATTCAAGGTGAAATCTTCTACCGAAATAGAAGTTTCCGATATAAAAAAGAGGTTGTTGTCGGTGAACGAGTCGATGGATGGTAAAAATCCTGTACAAAATGCAATTGATCTCCTTCAGCAACATGGACTTTCCTATTCTTTGAAGCGTCAGGTTTTTGAAGATATGAAATGCCTATATTATTGCGACTTAAAAGGCAGATACCGGACTTTGAAAAAAATACTACCTAAAGAACAGATAGATTCTCTCAGGAGCGCATTAAAGGTTAGACGATCTGATTTTGTGACATCTGGCGGAAAGTTCCCTAAAGGACTTAAGGCTTTGATAACTAATAATTAAAAAAGGGATTATTCAGGAGTCACAGAACTCCAAATAATATCCTCACCATCTATTTTAAAATGGATTGATCTACGTCCTTGAAGTTGCTTGCCTGAAAAATGATAAACCTTTTTAAAAGATTCGCTTTCATGGTCAATAGTCACAACAAGAGTATCATTTACTGATATATTTTCTACATTGATTTTATACGATGTAGAAGTTTCCAGTCTACTGGAAGGACGAATTGTTCTTGATTTATTTATTTCAGCCATAATGGTTACAAATATATTAAAAAATTTGAAGCATGAAAAATATAAACGAAGTATTAGAATGCGTCGGTAAAATAGATGAAAAGTACAATCAAACAGGAACTATCAAGCAGTTCACAA